>NZ_JBEZVL010000006.1:0-291967 GCF_040636975.1 Streptomyces sp. NPDC032198
GGACCACCGCGAGCGCGGCGGCGAGCTCCTCCGGGGTGGGATTGCCCCGTACGACCTTGATCATGAATGCTCTCCTCGCTCTCCTCGCTGGGGCACGGTCTAGAGGGGGATGTTGCCGTGCTTCTTCGGGGGCAGGGATTCCCGCTTCGTCCGCAGCTGACGCAGACCCCGCACCAGATGGGAGCGGGTCTCCGACGGCATGATCACGGCGTCGATGTAGCCGCGCTCGGCGGCCGTGTACGGGTTGAGGAGACGGTCCTCGTACTCCTGGATCAGCCGGGCCCGGGTCGCCTCGACGTCGCCGGTGGCCTCGGCCGCCGCGATCGTCTTGCGGTGCAGGATGTTCACCGCGCCCTGCGCGCCCATCACCGCGATCTGCGCGGTCGGCCAGGCCAGGTTGAGGTCGGCGCCCAGGTGCTTGGAGCCCATGACGTCGTACGCGCCGCCGAACGCCTTGCGCGTGATGACCGTGATGAGCGGGACCGTGGCCTCCGCGTACGCGTAGATCAGCTTGGCGCCGCGGCGGATGATGCCCGTGTGCTCCTGCTCGACGCCCGGCAGGAAGCCCGGCACGTCGACGAAGGTGATGACCGGGACGTTGAACGCGTCGCAGGTGCGGACGAAGCGGGCGCCCTTCTCGGAGGCGTCGATGTTCAGGCAACCGGCGAACTGCGTCGGCTGGTTGGCGACGATGCCCACCGGGCGGCCCTCGATCCGGCCGAAGCCGGTGAGGATGTTCGGCGCGAACAGCGGCTGCGTCTCGAAGAACTCGGCGTCGTCCAGGACGTGTTCGATCACGCCGTGCATGTCGTACGGCTGGTTGGCGCTGTCCGGGACCAGCGTGTCCAGCTCGCGGTCCTCGTCCGTCAGCGCCAGGTCCGCGTCCTCGGGGAACGCGGGGGGCTCGCTGAGGTTGTTCGAAGGCAGGTAGGAGAGAAGGGACTTGACGTACTCGATCGCGTCCTTCTCGTCGCCCGCCATGTGATGCGCGACACCGGAGGTGCTGTTGTGGGTGCGGGCACCGCCGAGCTCCTCGAAGCCGACGTCCTCGCCGGTGACGGTCTTGATGACGTCGGGTCCGGTGATGAACATGTGCGACGTCTGGTCGACCATGACGGTGAAGTCGGTGATGGCGGGGGAGTAGACCGCACCGCCCGCGCACGGGCCGACGACCAGGCTGATCTGCGGGATCACGCCGGACGCGTGGGTGTTCCTGCGGAAGATCTCCCCGTACATCCCGAGGGCCATGACGCCCTCCTGGATGCGGGCGCCGCCGGAGTCGTTGATGCCGACGACCGGACAGCCGGTCTTCAGGGCGAAGTCCATGACCTTGACGATCTTCTGGCCGAAGACCTCGCCGAGTGCACCGCCGAAGACGGTGAAATCCTGGGAGAAGACGGCCACGGGGCGGCCGTCGACGGTGCCGTAACCGGTCACGACTCCGTCGCCGTACGGGCGGTTGGCCTCCAGGCCGAAGTCGGTCGAGCGGTGCTGGGCGAACTCGTCGAACTCGACGAAGGAGCTTTCGTCCAGGAGCAGTTCGATGCGCTCACGCGCCGTCAACTTGCCCTTGGCGTGCTGCTTCTCGACCGCGCGAGCCGAACCGGCGTGCTTGGCCTCCTCGATGCGGCGCTGGAGATCAGCGAGTTTTCCCGCAGTCGTATGGATGTCGATACCTGCGTCGCCCGTGTCGGGGGTGGCGGCGGTATCGCTTGCGGCGCTGGGCACGGGCACGTTGGGCTCTTCCGGCTCGGACATAGGGATGCGGCTCCCTGCCTGCTCAAAGGGGCGACTGGCGGCTTGCGGATGCGGCTTGGGGGTGCGGCTCGGAGGTGCGGCTCTGGGGGGTGATCGCTTGCTACTGACTCGTAGGGTATCGGCGCGCCTACGGATCGGCAGTGCGGCGTTTACCACACCTAAGGTGGCTTGCATGACGCCGCGAGATGCTTCAGACGACTCTTCAGAGACTCCTTCGGGTCCGGATTCGGGTCCAGGGTCGGGTCCGGTTCCTGGTCCCGCTTCCGGCACCCCTGGGGGTGGCCGGTGGTCCGACCTGGACCGGCCGCCCCTGAACGCCGCGTCGCTGCGGCGTGCGCTCATTCGGGACGGGGGGCTGTGGACCTCTCTGGACGTGGTGCCCGCGACGGGGTCGACCAACACGGATCTGGCCGCCCGCGCGGACGAGCTGCCCGAGGGGGCGGTGCTCGTCGCCGAGGAGCAGAGCTCGGGGCGTGGGCGCCTCGACCGCCGCTGGTCGGCGCCCGCGCGTTCCGGTCTCTTCTTCTCCGTGCTCCTGAAGCCGGGGGCCGCGGTGCCGGTCGAACGGTGGGGGTGGCTGCCGCTCCTTACCGGGGTCGCTGTCGCCACGGGGCTCTCGCGGGCTGCCGGGGTGGACACGGCCCTGAAGTGGCCGAACGACCTGCTGGTGACGGTGGCGGGGGAGGAGCGGAAGGCGGGCGGCATCCTGGCCGAGCGGGCCGGCTCCGCGGCCGGCGGGGGCGTGGTGATCGGCATCGGCATCAACGTGACCCTGCGGGCGGAGGAGCTGCCGGTGCCGACGGCGGGGTCGCTGGCGCTGGCCGGGGCGGCGTCGACGGACCGGGACACGGTGTTGCGGGCGGTGCTGCGGTCACTGGAGCAGTGGTACGGGGACTGGCGCGCGGCAGAGGGCGACCCGTCGGCCTCCCGCCTCCAGGAGACGTACGCGGCGGGCTGCGCGACGCTGGGCCGCAAGGTCCGCGCGGAGCTGCCGGGTGATCGGTCGATCACGGGGGAGGCGGTGGCGGTGGACGCCGATGGACGACTGGTGCTGGCTACGGGGGACGGGGTGCAGGAGCCTGTGGGGGCGGGGGATGTTGTGCATTTGCGGGGGGCGTAGGGGGGTGGGCCTGAGCCTGAGCCCGGGGTGCGGTGCCGCGCCGGCATGTCCGTCCTCGCTAACGTCCGGTGGTTGGGGTGCTTCGGTTCCGGAGCGCCGCGAGCCGTGCTCCGGGCGGACATACCGGCACGTCGCCTCGTGAGCGTCGCCGAATGCGGCCGATCGATGGTGCTGCCGGGCAATCGGGCGGGAAGGCCTGTTCGGGCAGAGGTGGGTGCGGAGCACTCGGGCGGTGGGTGGGGGAGCTGTTCGTTCAGGTGAGGGTGTGGGGCAAACGGGGCGGGTGGGCGGGGAAGGTGTGTTCGGCGGCGCGGCTACGGGGGAGCCACAGATCGAGGCGCCCCGCCAGGCAAAGGCGTACCGCCAGGCGTGAGCTGCGGCACACCTGCCGTAAAGTTGGCGCCGGTCGATACCTGACCGCGGCAGATCGGAAGGGCAGCAGGCGTGACCGTCGACGACACGGGCTCCGGCACGGGTGCATCGCCCGACGGTGAGCCCGGACGCACCGCTGGGTCCGTCAGCCACACGTTCGACTCGATGGACTCCGGGGACGAGAAGCCGGGGGACCCGGAGAGGGACCCCCTGGCCCTGCGTCTCGAAGGGCTGATCCTCGGCGCGGACCGCCGCTACACCCCGTTCCAGGCGGCCCGCAGCGCCGGCGTATCCATGGAGCTGGCCTCCCGCTTCTGGCGGGCCATGGGCTTTCCCGACGTGGGCCAGGCCAAGGCCCTGACCGAGGCGGACGTCCTCGCACTGCGCCGCCTCGCCGGTCTCGTGGAAGCGGGCCTGCTCAGCGAGGCCATGGCCGTGCAGGTGGCCCGGTCGACCGGACAGACCACCGCCCGCCTGGCCGAATGGCAGATCGACTCCTTCCTGGAGGGTCTGACGGAGCCGCCCGAGCCGGGCATGACGCGGACCGAAGTCACGTATCCGCTGATAGAGCTGCTCCTGCCCGAGCTGGAGGAGTTCCTCGTCTACGTGTGGCGACGGCAGCTCGCCGCCGCCACCGGCCGCGTCGTGCAGGCCGCTGACGACGAGGAAATGGTCGACCGGCGCCTCGCCGTCGGCTTCGCCGACCTCGTCGGCTTCACGCGGCTCACCCGGCGCATGGAGGAGGAGGAGCTCGGCGAGCTCGTCGAGGCCTTCGAGACCACGGCGGCCGACCTCGTCGCCGCCCACGGCGGCAGGCTCATCAAGACGCTGGGCGACGAAGTGCTGTACGCCGCCGACAACGCGGGCGTGGCCGCGGAGATCGCCCTGCGGCTGATCGAGACCATGGCCAACGACGAGACGATGCCCGAACTGCGCGTCGGCATCGCCTTCGGCACGGTCACCACGCGGATGGGCGACGTCTTCGGCACGACCGTGAACCTCGCGAGCCGCCTCACCTCGATAGCGCCCCGGGACGCGGTCCTGGTGGACGGCGCGCTCGCGGAGGAACTGACGCGTACGGGGGACGCGCCCGCCTCCGAGACCGAGGCGGCGGAGGCGGCCGAGCGGGCCGAGAAGGAAGGCGCGGAGCCGCCCTCCTATCGCTTCGCCCTGCAGCCGATGTGGCAGCGGCCCGTACGAGGCCTCGGCGTCGTCGAGCCCTGGCTGCTGAACCGCCGGAGCTGAACCGCCGGAGCTGAACCGGCGGGGAGGCGCGTACCGGCGGTTCGCTGCAGATTTTTTTCGTCCGCCCGCCCGATTGCCCTACGGCGGTGGCATGATCCGCGGGTGGCCCGGTAACGGGCGTTAACCGGACGTGGAGGAAAGCAATGGGTGGCGAGCAGCGGTTCGGGGAATTCGTCAGCGTCAGGCGGCACGCCTACGTCGCCGAGCTCGTCCTCGACCGGCCGGGGGCCATGAACGCCGTGTCCACGGACATGGCCCGCTCCATCGGCTCCGCCTGCGCCGCCCTCGCGGAGGACCGCGACGCCCGTGTCGTGGTCCTCACCTCGACCCATGAGCGTGCCTTCTGCGTCGGCGCCGACCTGAAGGAGCGCAACTCCTTCTCCGACGCCGAGTTGGTGCGCCAACGGCCCACGGCGCGGGCCGCCTACACCGGCGTACTCGACCTGCCCATGCCGACCGTCGCGGCCCTGCACGGCTTCGCGCTCGGCGGTGGCTTCGAGCTCGCGCTCGCCTGCGATCTCATCGTCGCCGACCCGACCGCCGTGGTCGGGCTCCCCGAGGTGTCGGTCGGCGTCATCCCGGGCGGCGGCGGTACGCAGCTGCTGCCGCGCCGGGTGGGCGCGGCGCGAGCGGCCGAGCTGATCTTCAGCGCGCGTCGTGTGGAGGCGGGCGAGGCGCGGGAGTTGGGGCTCGTCGACCAGCTCGTGGGCGAGGGCGAGGACCGTACGGAAGCGCTCGCGCTCGCCGAGCGGATCGCCGCCAATTCGCCCGTCGGGCTGCGCGCCGCCAAGCGTGCCCTGCGGCTCGGGCACGGGCTCGACCTGCGCGCCGGCCTTGAGGTCGAGGACGCCGCATGGCGCTCGGTGGCCTTCTCCGGTGACCGGGCGGAGGGCGTCGCGGCGTTCAACGAGAAGCGCAAGCCGCAGTGGCCCGGGGAGTGAGGGGTGGACGGGTGCGGGGAGTGAGTGGCGGTACGGGTCCGGGGCGTGGGTGGCGTAGCTGTGCCAGGCGGATGTGCGTGACCCCACACGCTGCGTAATGTTCCAAACGCCCAAATTGTCCCTAATCTCCTAGCCTAGGGAGATGGGAGAGGATGTCCGGCTACGGGCCGTGGTGGTGCTGGCGCAGGGGATGGCCGCCGCGCGCACTCCGCGTGAGTCCTGGCGGGCGGCTGCCCGGGGCGCGTGCCGTGCGTTGTCCGGGAACTTCGCGGCACTGTCCGTCTGGGAGCGTGACCTCGGGCGGCTGAGGGTGCTCGTGAACGTGGGCGAACGGGTCGAGGGGGAGGAAGAGTTCCCGGAGCACGAGGCGTACCCCGTGAACGAGTTCCCGGAGATCACCGAGTTCCTGCATGAGCGCTGGGCGGGCGGCGGTGAGCCGCACGCCTGGGTCGAGACGGCGTGCGGTCCCGCCGAGAACACGGCCCCCGGCTACTGCCATCAGCGCGTCGCCGCCCTGCGCAGGCGCGGCCGCGGCTGCTGTGTGGTGGCGCCGATCGTGCTGCACGGGCGGGCGTGGGGCGAGCTCTATGTGGCGCGTCCGGTGGGGGCGCCGCCCTTCGGCCGCGCGGACGCGGACTTCGCGACGGTGCTCGCCTCGGTCGTCGCGGCGGGCATCGCGCAGACCGAACGGCTGGAGGAGGCCCGCCGCCTCGCCTTCACCGACGCGCTGACGGGCCTCGCCAACCGGCGTGCGGTCGATCTGCGTCTTGAGGAGGCGGTGGAGCGCCACCGTGCTGACGGGACGGTGGTGAGTCTGGTCGTCTGCGACGTGAACGGTCTCAAGTGGGTCAACGACACCCAGGGGCACGCGGTCGGTGACCGCCTCCTCGAACGCTTCGGTTCGGTGCTCTCCCTGTGCGGGGCGATGCTGCCGGGGACGCTGGCCGCGAGGCTCGGCGGTGACGAGTTCTGCCTGCTCTCGGTGGGGCCCACCGCCGATGAGGTGGTGCGGGTGGCGGACGAACTCTGCGTACGGGCAGCCGAGTTGGAGCTGGGGGACGGGGTCGCGTGCGGTGTCGCCTCCACGGAGGACCGGATCGGCGAGGTCCGCTCGGCCCGCCGCCTGTTCCGCCTCGCGGACGCGGCCCAGTACCGCGCGAAGGCGGCCCGCGCGCCGAAGCCGGTGGTCGCGGGGCGCGAGGGCGCGGACGATCCGGTGGTGCGCCTGGCGAACTCGGAGGGCTCGCGCCCGGCGGGCGAGAGGCGCCGCTTCCGGGGGAGGGGCCCCGAGCCGGGGCCGCGGAGCTCCCGGGAGGGCAAGGGGGGTGGGTAGGCGGCTCGGTGACGAAACTGCGGGCCGGTGGGGGCTGACCGCGCAGTTCCCCGCGCCCCTTACGGGGCTCAGCCCACCGCGCCCTCTGGCTTTGCGCAGTTCCCCGCGCCCCTTACGGGGCGAAGTTCCCCGCGCCCGCTCGCCCTGCGTAACTCCCCGCGCCCTCTACGGGGCGTACTTCCCGCGCCCCCTTGCCCCGCGCAGCTCCCCGCCCCCCCCCAAGCGGCGCACTCCCGCACCCCACCCCGCCCTCGGTAAGAGGCTAAGACCGCATCCGCCCGTGACACCTGGCGATTCAATCCGTACTCTGCTGAATATGGATATGCACACCGTGGTCCTGGGGACGTCCGGGACAACCGCGGCGGACGTCATCGCCGTCGCACGCGGCAACGCCCGCATCGAGCTGTCGGCCGAAGCCGTGGCCGCCCTTGCCGCCGCCCGCGAGATCGTCGACGCCCTCGCGGCGAAGCCCGAGCCCGTCTACGGCGTCTCGACCGGCTTCGGCGCCCTCGCCACCCGGCACATCGGCCCGGACCTCCGCGCCCAGCTGCAGCGCAACATCGTCCGCTCGCACGCGGCCGGAATGGGCCCGCGCGTGGAGCGCGAGGTCGTGCGTGCGCTGATGTTCCTGCGGCTCAAAACGGTCTGCTCCGGTCGTACCGGCGTACGCCCCGAGGTCGCGCAGACCATGGCCGACGTACTCAACGCGGGGATCACCCCCGTCGTCCACGAGTACGGCTCCCTCGGCTGCTCCGGCGACCTCGCACCGCTCAGCCACTGCGCGCTCACGCTCATGGGCGAGGGTGACGCGGAGGGCCCCGACGGTGAGCTGAAGCCGGCGGGCGAGCTGCTCGCCGCGCACGGCATCACCCCGGTCGAGCTGCGCGAGAAGGAGGGCCTCGCCCTCCTGAACGGCACCGACGGCATGCTCGGCATGCTGGTGATGGCCCTCGCCGACCTCGACGACCTCTACAAGTCCGCCGACATCACCGCGGCCCTCACCCTCGAGGCGCTCCTCGGCACCGCCAAGGTCCTCGCCCCCGAGCTGCACGCCATCCGCCCGCACCCGGGCCAGGGCGCGTCCGCCGCCAACATGGCCGCGGTGCTCGCCGGTTCGGGCCTGACCGGCCACCACCAGGACGACGCGCCGCGCGTGCAGGACGCGTACTCGGTGCGGTGCGCGCCGCAGGTCGCGGGCGCGGGCCGGGACACCCTCGCCCACGCCCGTACGGTCGCCGAGCGCGAGCTCGCCGCCGCCGTCGACAATCCCGTGGTCCTGCCCGACGGCCGCGTCGAGTCGAACGGCAACTTCCACGGCGCCCCGGTCGCGTACGTCCTGGACTTCCTCGCGATCGCCGCGGCCGACCTCGGCTCGATCGCCGAGCGCCGCACGGACCGGCTGCTCGACAAGAACCGTTCGCACGGTCTGCCGCCGTTCCTCGCGGACGACGCGGGCGTGGACTCGGGCCTGATGATCGCCCAGTACACGCAGGCGGCGCTCGTGAGTGAGATGAAGCGGCTCGCGGTCCCGGCATCGGCCGACTCGATCCCGTCCTCCGCGATGCAGGAGGACCACGTCTCGATGGGCTGGTCCGCGGCCCGCAAGCTGCGCACCGCGGTCGACAACCTGACCCGCATCGTCGCGATCGAGCTGTACGCGGCGACGCGCGCCGTCGAACTCCGCGAGGGCCTCACGCCGGCCCCCGCCACGCGGGCGGTCATCGAGGCGGTCCGCAAGGCGGGCGTCCAGGGCCCGGGCCCCGACCGCTTCCTCGCGCCGGACCTGGCGGCGGCGGACGAGTTCGTGCGCTCGGGCGCGCTGCTCGCCGCGGTCGAGCCGGTGACGGGCCCGCTGGCCTAGCCACCGCACCTCTGCGCGAAGAGGGGCGCCGTCACCAGGTGACGGCGCCCCTCTTGCGTGGTGAGCGACGTGTCAGTCGCGGTCGGTGTCAGTCGCGGTCGGTCTCCTCGTGGGTGATCGTGCCCTTGACGGCGTCGACCTCGAAGTCGGTCTTGTTCCAGTCGCCGGTGACGACGTCGACGGACCAGACGAGGGCGCCGCCGTCCTTGTCGTCCAGGCCGACGGAGGTGACCGTGCCCTTCTTCTTGCCGGTGGCGGCCTTGGCCGCCTGCTCGGGCGACTGCTTGACGCGGGAGAGCCAGCCGGCCGTCTCCTTCTTGTCGTCGGCGTCCTGGTCGCTCTCGGGGGCGGAGCTGATCACCTTGCCGGAGACGGCGTCGATGCGGACGTCGTGCACGGTGCCGTCCTTCTCGGCGACCTCGGCGACCCACTGCGGGCCGGCCGCGCCGCCGCTCGGGCTGGCACTGGCCCTGGCACTGGGACTCGGACTTGCGCTCGCGTCGTCGTCATCGTCGCTGTCGTCCTTGACGTCGGCCGCGTCCTTCAGGTCGAGGTCGGTCAGCTTGCCGCCCGGGACCTTGTCCACCGCCGTGGCGGCGGCCTTGTCGTAGGTGACCTTGGTGGCGCCGAGCAGATCCTTGCGCTCCTGCTGGTCCCGGGTGCGGGACGCGCTGCCCGTGGGGCTCTCCGACGGCGCTTCCTTCGGAATGGTCTTCGCCGCTTTTGAGGTCGCTTCGGCGGACGACGCCTTGTCGCTGTCCGACCCGCAGCCGGTGACCAGGGCCGCCGATGCCGCGACGGCGCACAGGGCGCCGACGAGACGGAGGCGGCGGGCGCGGAGTGTTCCGGTCTTCTTGTTCCGGGTCTCGAATCTCATACCCGCATGCCTAGCCCTCGACCGGTATCCGGCCATGTCGGCGCGCGGCCAGGGTCACCCGAGTGCCCGGCACGCGAGCCCTCTCACTGCGACCTCAGTAAGCCCCTCGGTACGCCGGGCCCTGGCGTTCCCGGCGTACCGAGTACGCCACGAAGCCCGCTCCGAGGCCCAGGAACGCCGTTCCGCCGATCAGATACGGGGTCGTGTCCACGCCTGCGCCGGTGTCGGCGAGGCGGTCCTCCGTGGTGGCGGCGGTGGTGGCGGTGTGCTCCGAGTTCAGCGTCGCGCGGCGCTGTTCGGTGTGGACCACCCGGGGGGCGTCAGGGGCCTCCGGGGATCTGAACGTCGCTGACGCGTTCGCGGAGGGAACGAACCACAGGGCGCCGAGGAGGGCCCCTGCGGCAGTGGCGGTGAGCAACGATCGACGTGCGGACACGGAATCGGATCCCCCTTGTGGCGCTGGCGAATTGGCCGTGTGGGGCGATGGTAATGAAAGGCGCGGGTCGCGGGAAAGTCGCGGGGGTCATGGGTCGTACCCTCCGACTCATGAGCACACCTGAGACATCACGTTTTGTACGGCTCCGCGTGGAATTGGTGGTCGAGGTCGACGACTCCGGCGAGCTGTCGGCCTCCGCCCTGCGCCGCATCGCGGAGGACGAGCACATGCCCGCCGAGGAGCGGCTGCACGCCGAGACGGCCGTCAAGGAGGACGACGCGGAGGCGCTCGCCTATCTGGTGGATCCCTTCGACCTGGTCAGCCAGCTGCCGGGGGTGGAGCTCTCGCAGGCCTCCTGGAGCAGCGAGCAGATCGACTACGACCCCGATTCGCCGGATTGGGACCCCGACGAGGATGATGACGACGACGAGGATGGTGCGGCCGACGAGGCTGTGGCCGGGGGCGGCGCCGGTGGCCGGGGGTTGTAGGCGGTAGACAGAAAGTAGTACGTCTACCGGACGGAAAAAACGGAACCCGTAGCCCCGGACGGCAACCGCCGCTCGGGGTTCCGTCGTCTCAGGGGTGCACGGCTGTCACTGGCGCACCGCGGGACGTGGTGTTCCCCACATCTTCCGAAGAAGTGGAACGGGACGAACCGGGCAGGACGTTATGCGGGATTACGGGGACTCCCGGCGTTCATGGCGTGTTGGGGATTTCGGCAACGATGGAGAAGCGTGTGATGACGGACAGTAGGCGACAGCGCGGACGGCGCAAGGGTCTTGCGGCCGTATCCGCTCTGGTCGGCGGCGTCCTGGTGCTCTCGGCCTGCAGCAGCGACGACGGCGACAAGAACAGTGCCGGCGCAGGCAAGGAGTCGCAGAACCAGGTCGACGAAGCAGCCGCCAAGAAGACGTCCGACGCCGATATCAAGATCGCGCCGAAGGACGGCTCCGACAACGCGAGCATCAACAGCGCCGCCGCGGTCAAGGTGAGCAAGGGTTCCCTGTCGGACGTCACGATGACGACCGACAAGGGGACCGCGGTCGAGGGGCAGATAGCTGCCGACAAGAAGAGCTGGAAGCCCACCGGCCAGCTGGAGCGGGCGACCACTTACAAGATCTCCGCCACCGCCACGGACTCCGAGGGCCGCAAGGCGCACGAGAACTCGAAGTTCACGACGGTCTCGCCGGCCAACAGCTTCATCGGGAACTTCACGCCCGAGGACGGGTCCACGGTCGGCGTGGGCATGCCGGTGTCGATCAACTTCGACAAGGCGATCACGAACAAGAAGGACGTCCAGTCCCACATCAAGGTGTCGTCCAGCAGCGGCCAGGAAGTCGTCGGCCACTGGTTCGGCAACAACCGCATCGACTTCCGCCCCGAGAAGTACTGGCAGGGCAACTCCACGGTCACCTTGAAGCTGGCCCTGGACGGCGTCGAGGGCGCGGACGGCGTCACCGGTGTCCAGCAGAAGACGGTCCAGTTCAAGATCGGCCGTAACCAGGTCTCCGTCGTCGACGCCAAGACGAAGACGATGAAGGTCATGCGGGACGGCAAGGTCGTCAAGACCATCCCGATCTCCGCGGGCTCCCCGGAGAACAAGACGTATCAGGGCCAGATGGTGATCTCCGAGAAGTTCAAGGAGACCCGGATGGACGGCGCGACCGTCGGCTTCAAGGACGGCGACGGCAAGGGCGAGTACGACATCAAGGACGTGCCGCACGCCATGCGTCTCTCCCAGTCGGGCACGTTCATCCACGGCAACTACTGGGGCGCGAAGTCCATCTTCGGCGGCGCCAACACCAGCCACGGCTGTGTCGGCCTCCAGGACGCCAAGGGCGCGGGCGACAAGAGCACCCCGGGCGCCTGGTTCTACGACAACTCGATGGTCGGTGACGTCGTGGACGTCCGGAACACCGGCGACAAGACGGTCCAGCCCGACAACGGCTTCAACGGCTGGGTCATGGACTGGGCGCAGTGGAAGGCCGGTTCCGCGGTCTGAGACCCGGGTAACCCCCTTCACCTTCACGGCAGCGGCCCGCACCCCTCTACGGGGGTGCGGGCCGCAGCCATCATCCCGCCGAACTCTCCGCCACTCAGTGACCACACGCCCAACTCGCCACTTCTGACGCGCTATTGAGCAGATGTTCGACCCTGAGCAATACTTCCTGGCTCAGGGGCGAGAGCCCCTTGACCTCCAGGGGGAGACTTGCGCAGAAAAGTGAAGAGAGCCTACGGGGCCACGATCGCCACAGCGGCGGCCGTGGCCCTCGCCGCGGGCATGACCAGCCCGGCGTCGGCGGCGAAGCAGTCGCCGGACGCACAGGCGGCAGCCGCGCAGCCGGCGGGCCTCGAGAGCGCCGGACAGACCACGCACCACATCACCCTCATCACCGGCGACCGCGTCACCGCCGACTCCAAGGGCCGCGTCACCGGCTTCGACCGGGCCAAGGGGCGCGAGCGGATACCCGTGCTGACGAAGCGCGTCGGCGGTCACCAGCTCGCGATACCGGCCGACGCGCAGCGCCTGATAGCCACCGGCAAGCTCGACCAGCGGCTGTTCGACATCACCGAGCTGAGCAAGAAGGACAACCGCAGGGCCCAGAAGAAGGGCCTCAAGCTGATCGTCGGCTACCAGGGAGCGGCTGCCTCGGCCAGGTCCGACGTGCGCGCCGCGGGTGACACCACGGTCCGTAGGACCCTGAAGTCCCTCAACGCCGACGCCATCACGACCCCGAAGCAGGACGCCACCGACCTGTGGTCCGCGCTGACCGCGGACCAGGGCGGCTCCACGGCGTCCGGCGTCAGCCGCGTATGGCTGGACGGAGTCCGCAAGGCGCGCCTCGACAAGAGCGTGCCGCAGATCGGTGCCCCGAAGGCGTGGGCGGCCGGCTTCGACGGCAAGGGCGTCAAGGTCGCCGTCCTGGACACCGGCGTCGACGCCACGCACGTCGACCTGAAGGACCAGGTCGTCGGCGAGAAGAACTTCACGCCCGCGGAGGATGCCAAGGACCACTACGGCCACGGCACGCACGTCGCCTCCATCGCGGCGGGCACCGGCGCGAAGTCGGGCGGCAAGCTCAAGGGCGTGGCGCCCGGCGCCAAGCTCCTGAACGGCAAGGTCCTGGACGACGGCGGCTCCGGCGAGGACTCCGGGATCATCGCGGGCATGGAGTGGGCGGCCGAACAGGGCGCCGACATCGTGAACCTCAGCCTCGGCGGCGGTGACACCCCCGGTGTCGACCCGCTCGAAGCCGAGGTCAACAAGCTCTCCGCGGACAAGGGCATCCTCTTCGCGATCGCGGCGGGCAACGACGGGGAGCCCGGCTCCGTGGGCTCCCCGGGCAGCGCGGACGCGGCCCTCACCGTCGGAGCGGTCGACGGCGACGACAAGCTCGCCGACTTCTCCAGCCAGGGCCCGCGTGTCGGCGACGGCGCCATCAAGCCCGACGTCACCGCCCCCGGCGTGGACATCACGGCCGCGGCCGCTCCCGGCAGCGTCATCGACAAGGAGGTCGGCCAGGAGCCCGACGGCTATCTGACGATCTCCGGTACGTCGATGGCCACCCCGCACGTGGCGGGCGCCGCCGCACTGCTCAAGCAGCAGCACCCGGACTGGAAGTACGCCGAGCTCAAGGGCGCGCTGACCGCGTCCACGAAGGGCGGCAAGTACACGCCGTTCGAGCAGGGTTCGGGACGCATCGCCGTCGACAAGGCCATCAAGCAGACGGTGATCGCCGAGCCGGTGTCGCTCTCCTTCGCCATGCAGCAGTGGCCGCACACCGACGACAAGCCGGCCACGGAGAAGGTGACCTACAAGAACCTCGGCAAGGACGACGTCACCCTCGACCTCGCGGTCGCGGGCACGAACCCCAAGGGCGCCCCGGCTCCCGCGGGCTTCTTCAAGCTCGGCGCGAAGACGGTGAAGGTCCCCGCGGGCGGCACCGCGTCGGTCGACCTGACCACCGACACCAAGCTCGGCGGCACGGTCGACGGCGCCTATTCCGCGTACGTCGTGGCGACCGGCGGCGGGCAGTCCGTGCGCACGGCCGCTTCGGTCGAGCGCGAGGTCGAGTCGTACGAGCTGACGCTCAAGCACATCGGGCGCGACGGTCAGGCCCCGAAGTACTACGACACGGACCTGGAGGGCATCTCGGGGCTCGCCACCGAGAAGTCCTTCGACCCGTTCGACGACTCCGGCACGGTCAAGCTCCGGGTTCCCAAGGGCGGTTACGTGCTGAACAGCAGCATGTACGCCGACCCGAGGGACTTCAGCAAGGGCGCCGACTGGATCGCCCAGCCGAAGCTGAGCATCACCAAGGACACCACGGTGACGCTGGACGCCCGCACCACGAAGCCGGTGGACATCACCGTGCCGTCGGCGGACGCCAAGCCGCACTTCGGATCCCCGGACTACACGGTGGACACGCCCGGCGCCAGCTACTCCTTCGGCTGGTGGCTCGACGCCGGATACGTCAACTTCCGGAGCGCGCACCTGGGCCCGCAGGTCACCGACGGCTCGCTGCACCAGCAGTGGGACGGCCACTGGCTCAAGGGTGACGACGCCGAGTACGACACCGTGGCCGGCGGCAAGGTCAAGCAGGTCGCGACCGGCTACACCAAGCACTACAAGGCGTCCGAACTCGCCACGGTGAAGGTGGACCTGGGCGCGGCGGCCAAGGACAACAAGGGCACGATCGGCGCCCTCGGCTACCTCCCCGGCAGTTCGGGCGGCTCCTCGATCAACATCCCGCAGAAGCTGCCCGGCACCCGGACGCTGTACCTGTCCACGGCCGACGCCGTGAAGTGGGGCATGGACTTCGAGCAGCAGGGCGGGGTCGAACCGGATGGCTGGCCGATCGTCGACGCGGCCTACTCGCTGGGCGCGGCGCAGACGTTCGCGGCGGGCAAGAGCTACGAGAAGACGTTCAACACGGCCGTCTTCGGGCCGCGCATCGGCGGCGAGTACGGCGTCCGGCGTCAGGACAACGAGATCAGCGGCTATCTGCCGCTGTTCGCCGACGGCAAGACGCACTCGGGCTCCTCGCGCTACTCGTCGGTGAAGACGACCCTCTACAAGGGCTCCACCAAGATCGGCGAGAACACGGACCCGCTGGCCGGCGGTGTCCCGTTCAAGGTCCCCGCGGCCGACGCCGAGTACAAGCTGTCGACGTCCGTGAAGCGCAGCGTCACGGTGGCTGCCGCCTCCACGCGCATCGACGCGAGCTGGACGTTCCGCTCCAAGAAGGCCGACAACGCGAAGCTGCCGGTCTCCACGGCGCGGTTCGCCGCGGCGGTCGACCTGAGCAGCAAGGCCAAGGCCGGCGAGACCCAGTCCGTGCCGGTGACGGTGCAGGGCGCGGCGGCGGGCGCCAACCTCAAGTCCCTTGCCGCCTATGTCTCGTACGACTACGGCCAGACCTGGAAGAAGGTCACCGTCTCCGGCGGCAAGATCAAGGTCAAGAACCCGGCCGCGGGCAAGGGCATCTCCTTCCACGCCAAGATCACGGACAAGAAGGGGAACAAGTCGACGCTGTCGATCTACAACGCCTACTACGGCAAGTAGGCAGGCGGATGAGCTAGCCGCCGAGTAAGCCGTTGCCGCCGGGCGCGGCGCCGAAAGGACTGGCGATCACGTATCGCCGGTGTCTGTCGGCGCCGCGCCTCGCCACATCCGTGGCCCGAGGCCTACGCGCACAGCGAACTGGCCTCCATGCTCCGCCAGTTGTCGGACAAGGTGCTCACAGAGCGGCTGGTTCTCCCGGCAGCACCCACCGCAGAGGAAGCCGACGTCACATGACCGCGCACACCGTCGAGTACATCCGCTACCGCATACCCTCCGAACGCTCCGCGGAGTTCCTCTCCGCGTACACCCGCGCCGCCGTCCCGCTGGCGGCCGCCCCGCAGTGCGTCGACTACGAACTCACCCGCTGCGAGGGGGACTTCGAGCACTTCATCCTCCGCATCACCTGGACGTCGACCAAGGATCACCTGGAGGGCTTCCGCGGCTCGGAGCTCTTCCGTGACTTCTTCGCGGAGATCCGTCCGTACGTCGAGAACATCGAGGAGATGCGCCACTACACACCCACCGCCGTACGCGGCACGGGCGCGTCGACGCCGACCCTGTACACCTGGGCGGGTGGCGAGGAGAACTTCGACCGCCTGACGGAGATCTTCTACGAGAAGGTCCTCAAGGACGACCTCCTCGCCCCGCTCTTCGCGGGCCTGCCCGCCGAGCACGCCCTGCACGTCGCCCAGTGGCTCGGCGAGGTCTTCGGCGGCCCGGCCGCCTACTCCCAGGAGCACGGCGGGCACGCCGCCATGGTCGGCAAGCACCTCGGCAAGGGCATCACCGAGCCGCAGCGCCGCCGCTGGGTCAACCTGATGCAGGACGCGGCGGACGACGCGGGGCTGCCGACGGACGCCGAGTTCCGTTCCGCCTTCCTTGCCTACGTCGAGTGGGGCACCCGCCTCGCGGTCTACTTCTCGGGCCCCGACGCGAGCCGCCCCACCGACCAGCCGGTCCCGCTGTGGAACTGGGGCGCCGCGCCCCCGTACCAGCCCTGAGGGTCTGAAGGTGTGGCGGGCGTCCAGGGCGGGGTCTACTGCGTCCCCGACCCCGCCGCGCCGGTCCGTGTCGCGTCCGCTCCCCAGCTGGCCAGGAGCCGCAGGGCGTCGGCCGAGGCCGAATCCGGCTCCGCGTGGTACGTCACCAGTGACTGATCGTGATCGTCCGGCAGTCGCAGCGTCTCGAACGACAGGGTCAGATCGCCGACCAGGGAGTGGTGCAGGCGCTTGACGCCGTGCCCCTTCTCCCGCACGTCATGCGTCGCCCACAGGCTCCGGAACTCCTCGCTCTTCACGGAGAGCTCGCCGACCAGGGCCGAGAGCAGCGGGTCGTTGGGGAAGCAGCCCGCGTCCATCCGCAGGAAGCTCACGATGTCCGAGGCCTTCTGCTCCCAGTCCCGGAACAGCACGCGTGAATCGGGCCGCAGGAAACAGATCCGCGCCCAGTTCCGCTCCTCCGGCGGCACCTCGCCCCAGTCGCCGAAGAGCGCGGCGGCCATACGGTTCCAGCCGAGGATGTCCGAGCGGCGGCCGACCACGTAGGCGGGCACGCCGTCCATCGCGTCCATGAGCTGGAGCAGCGCGGGCCGCACGCGCTGAGGGCGCGCCGGACGCTTCTTCTTGTGCTGTTTCGGCTTCGCCAGATGCGTCAGATGGGCGTGCTCGGCGTCCGTGAGGCGCAGGGCACGGGCGATCGCGTCAAGCACCTCGCCCGAGACGTTGCGGCCGTTTCCCTGCTCAAGACGGGTGTAGTACGCGACGGACACCCCGGCCAGCTGCGCGAGCTCCTCGCGGCGCAGCCCCGGCACCCGCCGGTGACGCCCGAAGTTCGGCAGCCCGACGTCCTCCGGCTGCAGCCGGGCCCTGCGGGTGCGCAGGAACTCACTGAGCTCGGCACGGCCATCGAGGGGCTCGGGGGCGGGGGCGGGGGTCGGCTGGTCCATGCTTTCCAGTATCCAGGCTCGTACGCGTACGAGCCTGTCCCCGCCAGTAGTAGGACCACTGGACGTAGGCAGAGCCGTGACCTGGGTAGATGTCCGTATGGCTGGCACGGTTGAGGGCATGACCGCACAGACCAGCACCACCACCGTTTCCGCTTACGCCGCCCCGTCCGCCAAGGCCCCCCTGGAGCGGACCACCATCCCGCGCCGCCCGGTGGGCGCGTCCGACGTACTGATCGACATCAAGTACGCGGGCATCTGCCACTCGGACATCCACCAGGCTCGCGACGGCTGGGGTGAGGGCATCTTCCCGATGGTCCCGGGCCACGAGATCGCCGGTGTCGTCACCGAGGTCGGCTCCGCCGTCACCAAGTTCGCGGTCGGCGACCGCGTCGGCGTCGGCTGCATGGTCGACTCCTGCCGCGAGTGCGACAACTGCAAGGCGGGCCTCGAGCAGTACTGCGTCAAGGGCAATGTGCCGACGTACAACGGCCTCGGCAAGGACGGCGAGCCGACCTACGGCGGCTACTCCTCGCACGTCGTCGTGGACGAGGCGTTCACCGTCCGCATCCCCGACGGCCTCTTCCTGGACGTCGCCGCGCCGCTCCTGTGCGCGGGCATCACCACGTACTCCCCGCTCCACCGCTGGAACGTGGGCCCCGGCAAGAAGGTCGCCGTCGTGGGCCTGGGTGGTCTCGGCCACATGGGCGTCAAGATCGCGCACGCCATGGGCGCCGAAGTGACCGTTCTCTCGCAGTCCCTGCGCAAGAAGGACGACGGCCTGAAGATGGGCGCCGACCACTACTACGCGACCAGCGACGAGGCCACGTTCGAGCAGCTCGCGGGCTCCTTCGACGTGATCCTCTCCACGGTCTCCGCGCCGCTGCCGCTGGACGAGTACCTGGGCCTGCTGCGCTCGGAGGGTGCCTTCGTGAACGTCGGCGCCCCCGAGGAGCCGGTCTCGCTCAACCTGTTCTCCGTGATCGGCGGCGGCAAGACCCTCGCCGGCTCCATGATCGGCGGCATCCAGGAGACCCAGGAGATGCTCGACTTCTGCGCCGAGCACGGCCTGGGCTCGGAGATCGAGCTGATCGACGCCGACCAGATCAACGAGGCGTACGAGCGCGTCCTCGCCAGCGACGTGCGCTACCGCTTCGTGATCGACGCGGCCACCATCTGATGCACTGATGCACTGATGCACTGATGCACTGATGTCAGAGGCGCCCTGCCTCTGACCCCTTGCCCCTCGCCCCTTGATGACGCCCGAGGCCATGCCGCCCCGGGCGTCATCGCTGTCTCGGGGTCTCGCTGTCTCGGGCGTCATCGACGTGTGGCCGGAACTCGACTCGGACCGCGGGCCTAGGACGCATTGCGCACCAGGTGGGGGGCCGTGTGACCGATGCCGGGCGGTCGGGCCGTGCCTAGTGTGGTGGGCGTCTGCACGGGTACTTCAGACGCACAGGAAGAGGTCGCACGATGTCCATCGAGCTCAACCACACGATCGTCACCGCGCGGGACAAGAAGGCGTCCGCCCAGTTCCTCGCCGACGTCCTGGGCCTCGAGGTGAGCCCCCAGTACGGACCGTTCATCCCCGTCGAGATCCCCAACGGCGTCACGCTGGACTACTACGAGGGCGACGGCGGCCCGATCACCTCGCAGCACTACGCCTTCCTGGTCTCCGAGGACGAGTTCGACGCCATCTTCGGGCGCATCAAGGACGCGGGGCTCACCTACTGGGCCGACCCGCACCACACGGTCGTCGACGAGATCAACACCAACGACGGCGGCCGGGGCGTCTACTGGGATGACCCGGACGGCCACAACCTGGAGATCCTCACGAGGCCGTACGGCAGCGGCGGCAGCGGCAGTTAGGAACTCAGGAACCTTCGACCGCCGGGACGCCCTCCGCCAGGAAGTCGAGCACGAGCGGCGTCGCCACGTCCGCGAACTCCTCGAAGTACGCGTGCCGCGCCCCGGGGATGAGCCGCATCCGCGCCCCGGAGATGCGTTCCGTGAGCAGGGGAGCGTTGGCGGCCGGATTGAACACGTCATCGGTGCCGTGCACCACGAGCGTCGGTGCCGTGATCCGCACCAGCGCGTCCCAGGCGTCGTGCCGGGCGCTGGCCCGCAGGTGGCGCCGCCGCGCGTGCGGGGGCATGTCCGGATCGCCGAGGGTGTGGAACACGGGTTTCCCGGGGCCACGCTCCCGTTCGGCGATCCAGCCGGGGGTGTACATCAGCTCCCGCAGGGCGCGGTGCGCGTCCGCCGGGTCGCCCTGGGTGAGGGCGGCCCGCACCTCGGGGCCGCGCTCGATGCCGTGCGGCGCCCCCGGTGACGTACAGCCCAGGACGAGGCGGTCGACCCGCCCGGGGTGGTCGGCGGCGATCCACTGGGCGACCCGGCCACCCATCGACGTGCCGTACACATGGGCGCGGCCGATGCCCGCGTGGTCGAGCACGGCGATGACGTCGCGGGCGAAACCGGGCGTGCTGTAGCTGTCGGTGTCGGGGCGACCGCTCTCGCCGGTGCCGCGCCAGTCGAGTACGACGGTCCGGTACGCGGCGGCGAAGTCGTCCCGCACCGGGTCCCACCAGCGGCGGCTGTTGGACTGCCCGCTGAGCAGGACCAGGGGGTGGCCGGAGCCGTGGACCTCGTAGTGCAGGGCGGTGCCGTCGGCGGCTTCAGCGAAGGGCATGGGTGAACGGTAACCATCCCGGGGTCCCCGACAGGCCCTAGGGTGCCGGGATGACCGGGACACCCATCGAGGTACCAGAGGGCTTCGCGCTCAGCACGGTCCAGCGGGAGGGCGAGCGGGGCCGGGCCTGGCTCGCGACGCTGCCGGGGCTCGCCGACGAGCTGCTCCGGCGCTGGGACTGCGAGCCCTCGGAAGCCGTCACCCACGGGCAGGTCGGCATCGTCGTACCCGTGAGGCGGCGGTACGACGGCACGCCCGCCGTCCTGAAGATCTCCTTCCCGCACCCCGGCAACGTCCACGAGCCGGACGCCTTCGCGGTGTGGGCGGGCCGGGGCGCGGTCCGCCTGTACGAGCGGGACGACGCGCGGTTCGCGATGCTGCTGGAGCGGGCGGGAGCGCCTTCAGCGCCTTCAGCGGATCCAGAGCATTCAGCCCATTCCCTCGCGAGCGTGGAGGACACCGACGAGGCGGTGGCCGTGGCCGGGCGCCTGGCGCGCCGCCTCGCCGTGCCCGCGCCCGCCGGGCTGCCCCGGATGAGCTCGCTGGTGGCCGAGTGGGAGTGCGAACTGCGGGACGAGGACCGGGAGTTGGGTTCGCCGTTGCCCGCGCGCGTGGTGGCCGCGGCGATCGCCACCGTGCGCGAACTCGGCCGGGACCAGCCGGAGACCCTCGTCCACGGAGACCTGCACTTCACCAACGTACTGAGGTCGGAGCGCGAGCCCTGGCTCGCCATCGACCCCAAGGGGTACGTCGGCGACCCGGCGTACGACTCGATCACGTTGCTCCGCACCCGCTTCGAGGCCCTGCTCACCGCGCCCGACCCGCGGGCCGCCGCCCTGCGCCGCCTTGACGTATTCGCCGACGCCGCCGAGGTCGACCGCGAACGCGCCAGGAGGTGGGCGCAGGCGAGGGCGGTGACGGCGGCGCACTGGGGGATGCGGCACGGGGACCCCGCGTGGCTGGTCAAGGCCACGGAGGCGCTGGCGGAGGCGCTGACGTGAGGTGGACGTCGGCTTTGGTGGAGGGATTTCGCCGGGGGCGGAACGCTGATCACTGCCCGGGCGGCCCGGCGGCTCCTACCCTGAAGGGGTGAGCAGCCAAGAGCGGTACAACGAGCCGGAGCAGGCGCAGCCCGTGGAGCAGGCCGGGCCCCAGGAGTCGGCCCGCGTCATCCCGTTGCGCCCACGTGCCGCGCGGCAGGCGCCGACGCGCACCGACCCCATGCGCACGACTCCCACGCGCACCGCCCCCATGCGCACGGCCCCCACGCGCATGACTCCCATGCCAACTCCCGTGTCACCGGCGGCGAAAGAGCCCCTGTGGCGGGACGTGGTCGGTGACGTGCTGCGCCGCGAGCGCCTCGCCCAGGAACGTACGCTGAAGGAAGTCGCCGACGAGGCCCGCATCTCGATGCCGTACCTCTCCGAGGTGGAGCGCGGCCGCAAGGAGGCTTCGTCCGAAGTCCTCGCGGCCGGCGCCCGGGCGCTCGGCCTGAGCCTGGCGGACCTTCTCTCCCTGGCCCAGACCGAGTTGACCCGCCACGCGCAGTCCACGCGCCCGCGCCAGGGAGACATCCGCCTGGCCGCGTAGGACCGTTCCAGGAGCGTTCTACGCCGCGGCGAGCATCCGCCGACTCAGCACCTCATCAGCCAGTCCATAAGCCACCGCGTCCTCGGCGGTGAACACCTTGTCGCGGTCCATGTCCGCGCGCAGTGTGGCGACATCGTGCCCCGAGTGCCGGGACAGCACGTCCTCCACCTGCGAGCGGATCCGCAGCATCTCCTTGGCCTGGAGGCTGAGGTCGGAGACCGTCCCCTGCTGCCCGCCGCTCGCGGGCTGCCCGAGCAGCACGCGCGAGTGTTCGAGGACGAAACGCCGCCCGGGATTGCCGCCCGCGAGCAGCACGGCGGCGGTGGAGGCCGCCTGTCCGACGCAGAACGTCGAGATGGGGGCGCTGATGAAGCTCATGGTGTCGTAGATCGCCATGAGCGAAGTAAACGATCCCCCGGGCGAGTTGATGTAGATGGCGACTTCGCGCTCGGGGTTCGAGGACTCCAGATGGAGCAGCTGCGCGATGACGACGTTGGCCACGCCGTCGTCGATCTCGGTCCCGAGGAAGATGATCCGCTCCGAGAGCAGCCTGCTGTAGATGTCGTAGGCGCGTTCGCCCTGCGGGGTGCGCTCGACGACGGTCGGAATCGTGTACTGGCTCATGTCGGTCAGACCCCCAGTCCCATACGCGGCTTGGAGGCCGCGGGCCGTACGTCGGCGAGCGAGTCGAGCACCCGGTCGACCATCCCGTACTCCTTGGCCTGCTCGGCGGTGAACCACCGGTCGCGGTCGCCGTCACGCGAGATGACGTCCTCGCTCTGGCCGGTGTGCTCGGCGGTGATCCGCTCGACGGACCTCTTCGTGAACTCCAGGTTCTCGGCCTGGATCGCGATGTCGGCGGTGGTCCCGCCGATGCCGGCGGACGGCTGGTGCATCATGATCCGCGCGTTGGGCAGCGCGTACCGCTTGCCCGCGGTGCCGACGGTCAGCAGGAACTGCCCCATGCTGGCCGCGAACCCCATGGCGAGGGTCGACACGTCATTCGGGATGAGCCGCAGGGTGTCGTAGATGGCGAGCCCGGCGGTGACGGACCCGCCGGGGCTGTTGATGTAGAGGCTGATGTCGGTCCGCGGGTCCTCGGCGGAGAGCAGCAGGAGCTGCGCGCAGACCCGGTTCGCGGAGACCTCGTCGACCTGGGTCCCGAGGAAGACGATCCGCTGGGTCAGCAACTGCGCGGCCAGATGGTCGTCGAACCGCGTCGAGGGTGTCTCGCCCTCGGAGGCTCGCGGGGCATTGACGATGGGTGGCATCGATCGTCCTCCTGACGATGGGAGCGGCACACCTGCCGGCCGCTGTCCTGTCCCCCCACCATCGGACGCCACCCCGCCCCACGTCAGGATTCTCGGCCTGCGGCAGATTCGCTGACGGCAGAGGGCCGGCCGGCCCCGGGCAGCCCACCTACGAGATCAGAGGCCTTGGGGTGTTCGGAGAGCCACTCGGCACGGGCGGCCTTCAGCCGGTCGCGCTCGTCGGTCGTCGCTCGTCGCTCGTCGCCAGGATGACGTCCGCGCCACCGTCGTAGGGCTGAGGGATGCGCCGAAGCCCGGTGTCGGTGACGAAGACCTGCCCGAGCGTAAGCCCCCTGTCCACTCGCCCCATGGCAGCTCCCGCCCAGTGCCTCTGCGGCCGGCGGCGCGCTCAACGCGCACCATTACCCCAGGTCAGGCCCGAACCTCGACTGGGTGGGATCTGTCAGCACACGTTAGGAGACGTTCCTTCATGAAGGTTCGAGAGGACGTAGCCTTGCGAGCACTCAGCGTGCTGGTGTCAGGTGGTATTCAACCTAGTCTCTGTCCTTGCTTTTGGCCCCCCTCGCTGAGACCGACGACTGGAGCACCTTGTGTCTTCGCATCCTGCCTCCGCACCCGAACCGCCCGGCGTTGACGGTTCCATGTCTTCACGGTCGACACGCGAGGAGCGACTGACTGCTGCCTTCGTCGATCTGGCCGACACCCTGGCCGCTGACTTTGACCCGGCTGACTTCCTCTATCGGGTCGCGGAACACTGCACCTCGCTGCTGGATATCGGCGACGCGGGGGTGATGCTGGCAGCTCCGGGCGGGCCGCTGCGGCTGGTGGCAGCGACCTCCGAACGGATGCGCCTGGTTGAGCTTTTCGCACTCGATGCCAGCCAAGGACCCGGTCACACCGCATACCAGGCGGGGCATGCCCTCGAACACGATCTGACCGGCCCCGGGCAGTGGCCGGAGTTCAGCGCGCATGCCCACCTCAACGGCTACCTGTCCGTCTACGCGGTGCCGGTACGACTGCGTAAGGAGACCGTCGGCGTACTCAATCTCTTCCGTCGCACCCCTGAGTCGCTCAGCGATGCCGACCGGAAGCTTGCGCACGCCCTTGCGGACGCCACCTCCATCTCTCTGCTTCAGCAGACCACTCTCGACCAGCACCGCACTCTGGGCGTCCAGCTGCAACAAGCCCTCAACACCCGCAACGCCATCGAGCAGGCAAAGGGCTATATTGCCGCCAGCCACGGCACCGACCCGGACTGGGCGTTCCAACGCCTGCGTGCCCATGCCCGCCGCCACGGCCTCCGCATCGACCGTGTCGCACGCGCCATCGTCGAAGGCACCCTCACCCTCACCCCGCCCACCGCTGGAACGGACGGGCATGTTGACGCCCCGGCAGACCGAAGCCGTCCGTCACACGGATAAGCGGTAGGGGCAGAAACGCGCCTCCCTCCCGAGTGCGCCCCTACCCACGACACGACAGGTGGAGAGGCGCCCAACCATCCCTCGCTCTCAGTCGGTTAGCCCGACTCGCCCACCGCAGCATCAGGGATCGCATCACCGATGAGCTGTTGTCGCAGTCCCGGATTCCTCCGCGTGTAGCACTCCTAGCGCGTGTCAGGCGAGGCAGGGCGCTCGCTCAGATAGGAGATCGTCAGCGAGCTCTGACAGATTTGGACGCAGCCCGAGGGGGAGTGGAAGAGTCCCTGAGCGCACGTGATCCCAAGTGGGCATGGTGGGTGAACCAGCAGGAAATTGGAGGGCACTCAGGGCATACCCTCTTGAGTCTCGCGGACTTGAACGCGGCGACCCTCAAGTTCCAAAGCGCACTCGAACATGCAACGCCACGGGGCGTCATGTTGTACCGCATCGAGCTATTGCACAGCTACGCAAGAGCCAAAGCGTGGAGGGAAGCTGAAGAGGAAATCCACGAGATCTCACCTCTCCTCAGCACCATCGCCTCGGGGAGGAACCGACTGCTCTTGCGGGACGCATTGCAGGTCGTCGAACGAACCTCGGGGGTGCAGCCCAGAGCAGAACTCACGTACGCGCCGTCGGGAGATCAGCATCTTGAGCTTCTGCCATCGGTGTTGGTGGATGTGGCAGCCCATAAGGATGCCGGTTGCGTTGTCGCGGCAGCCGTCGTTCCGGCCTCTGACCGGAGCTCCGCAGGTCACTGGGGCCTGGAAGAAGGACCACAGGAGGACTACGGCGGACAGGGCGACGATCGCCGCCGGGCCTGCTGCCTCATTGATCCACGCGGCGATGAGTAGGGCGCCGGCCAAGACGCCCCACCACTGCCCCACCCCGCCAAGCAGACGGCCCTTTGCCTTGCGCAGTCATGGCGCTGAACGCGCATGGAACGGCTGTGCCGCCGTACTGATTCACAGTCGGCGGCACAGACGGTCAGGTCGATCGGGTCCCGAAGGCCTACTGCTCCGAGGCCTGAGGCGCCGGAGCGATCCCCGTGGGGCAGGCTCGGCCCCAGTTCGTTTCCGAGGGGCTGTCCAGGTGGAGGCCCGTGCCGCCGATTCCGCAGTAGCCGTCGGGGTTCTTGTCCAGGTACTGCTGGTGGTAGCCCTCGGCCGGCCAGAACGGGCGGGGGGCCGCCGGGAGGATGGTCGTCGTGATCTCGCCGTGGCCCGCCGACGTGAGGACCTGCTGGTAGGCGTCGCGCGATGCCACCGCGCCCGCCTCCTGCTCGGCGGAGTGGGTGTAGATCGCCGAGCGGTACTGGGTGCCCACGTCGTTGCCCTGGCGGAAGCCCTGCGTGGGGTTGTGGGACTCCCAGAAGAGCTTCAGGAGTGCGGCGTACGAGACGCGGGCCGGGTCGAAGACCACGCGGACCACCTCGGCGTGGCCGGTCAGGCCCGAGCAGACCTCCTCGTACGAGGGGTTCTCCGTGGAGCCGCCCTGGTAGCCGACGTACGTCGTCCAGACGCCCTCGGTCTGCCAGAACTTGCGCTCCGCGCCCCAGAAGCAGCCGAGCCCGAAGTCCGCGATCTCCAGGCCTTCGGGGTACGGGCCCAGGAGCGGGTTGCCGAGGACCGTGTGGCGGGACGGGACCTCGAATTCCGGGGTCGAGCGGCCCTTGAGGGCCTGCTCGGGGGTGGGGAGTTCGGGCGTGCGGCCGAAGAGCATGAAGGCTGTCCTCCTGAAGCGGGGCGAGCGGGGCGAGCGGGGCGAGCGGGGCGTGCAGCGCTGGGGCTGGCGGCTCTTGCGTCAACGTGTGCGGGGTGAGCCGCATTCCTCGGACCCATTCCTCGGACCCATTCCTCGGACCCATTCCTCGGACCGGTCCGGCTGACCCGGCGGCTCAGTGCGACAGCGTCGCCGGGCTGCCGCCGTTCGCCTCGTACCCCGCGACGGCGAGCGCGCGGTACACCGCGTAGTCCGCGGCCGGGTCGCCGGAGACCGTCCAGGGCAGGGCGCCGACGTGGCCGTCCACGTGGACCAGCTGGTTCATCGCCTCCGCCCAGCGCTCGCTGCGGACCAGGAAGAAGATCAGGAGGTGCCGCACGTGCGCCAGCATCGGGTCGTCGGGGCGGGCCGAGTGCACGGCGTAGAGGGCGCCCTCCACGGCCTTGGTGACGACCTCGCTCTCGTAGAACCCACGGACGAGGTTCACTTCGGGCAGGTGCTCGTACACCGCGAAGAGCGGAAGCGCGGACAGGAGCGAGCCCTTGGGGGCGCGGGCCGCCGCGGCCTCCGTGAAGTGGTGCGCGAGGTCGCGCGAGCCGTGCCACTTCTCGCACCAGTAGTGCAGGGCCGCCAGATGCGCCCCCATGTGCGCGGGCGCACGGTCCAGGATCTTCAGCCACAGCTGCTCGAACTCCTCGCGCGGGTACGCGAGGCCGCGCGCGATCGAGAGCTCGATGATGTACGGGACGGGGTCGCCGGGGGAGAGGAGCGCCGCCTGCGCGCAGGCCTCCCTCGCCTCCTCCAGGATGATCCGGAACTCGTCCGTCCCGGACGTCGACGACCGCCAGGCCTGCTGGACCAGGAACTCCGCGTGCACCGCGGCGCCGCCCGCGTCCTTGGGTGCCTCGGCCCGCCACACGCGCAGCCACTGCCCGCCGGGCTGGTCGCTGACCCCGCCGGGACGCTCCTGCAGCTCCAGGGACGCCGCGCCCGCGAACGCCTGCACGCGCTGCCAGCGCACCTCGCCGTGCACCTCCGTGCCCGCGAGCAGCTGCGAGGCCGCCTTCCAGCTCTGCGACTGCTGGACCACGTCCAGGACGTCGAGGAGGTCGTGGTCCGGGCCCGGCATGCGGATGTCCAGCTCCTCCTGCCGTGCGAAGCCGTAGTCCGCCGGGTCCGCGGCGTCCGGTGAACCGGGGGCGACCTGGCGGATTCCGCCGCGCCTGCGCAGCAGGACAGGGCCGAGGACCGCCCCGATCATGATCACTGCCATCAGCGCCCAGAGAATCTCCATGAGTACAAGCGAACCAGACTGCTCTGACACTTGGCGAACCAGTCTCGAACTTGTCGGCCCCGACCTCGTCCCGGACTAGGCTCTGGCCACATGAGTGACACGTTCAGCAGCCAGAGTTTCGAGACCGTCGCGATCCACGCGGGCAACACCGCCGACCCGCTGACCGGCGCGGTCGTCCCGCCGATCTACCAGGTGTCGACGTACAAGCAGGACGGCGTCGGCGGGCTGCGCGGCGGCTATGAGTACAGCCGCAGCGCCAACCCCACCCGCACCGCCCTGGAGGAGAACCTGGCCGCCCTGGAGGGCGGCAGGCGTGGGCTCGCCTTCGCGTCGGGTCTCGCCGCGGAGGACTGCCTCCTGCGTACGCTGCTCGCTCCCGGTGACCACGTGGTCATCCCGAACGACGCGTACGGCGGCACGTTCCGGCTCTTCGCGAAGGTCGTGTCCCGGTGGGGCGTCGAGTGGTCGGTCGCCGACACCTCCGACCCGGCGGCGGTACGGGCCGCGGTGACCGACCGTACGAAGGCGATCTGGGTGGAGACCCCCTCCAACCCGCTGCTCGGCATCACGGACATCGCGGCCGTCGCGCAGGTCGCCAAGGAGGCGGGCGCCCGGCTCGTCGTCGACAACACCTTCGCGAGCCCCTACCTCCAGCAGCCGCTCGCGCTCGGCGCCGATGTGGTCGTGCACTCCCTGACGAAGTACATGGGCGGGCACTCGGACGTCGTGGGCGGCGCGCTGGTCGTCAGCGACCCCGACCTCGGCGAGGAGCTGGCGTACCACCAGAACGCGATGGGCGCGGTGGCCGGTCCCTTCGACGCGTGGCTGGTCCTTCGCGGCATCAAGACGCTGGCCGTCCGGATGGACCGGCACAGTGAGAACGCGACGAAGGTCGCCGAGATGCTGTCGCGCCACGCGCGCGTGACGCGTGTTCTCTACCCCGGGCTTCCGGAGCACCCCGGTCACGAGACCGCGGCCAAGCAGATGAAGGCGTTCGGCGGGATGGTGTCCTTCCAGGTCACCGGCGGCGAGGAGGCGGCGGTCGCCGTCTGCGACCGCGCGAAGCTGTTCACCCTGGGGGAGTCCCTCGGCGGTGTGGAGTCCCTGATCGAGCACCCGGGGCGGATGACGCACGCCTCGGTGGTGGGCTCGGCCCTCGAGGTCCCCGCCGACCTGGTGCGGCTCTCCGTGGGCATCGAGAACGCGGACGACCTGCTGGCCGACCTGCAGCAGGCGCTGGGCTAGTCGCGCCCTTGGGCCCGTTCGTTCCGGCGCCGGGTCACCAGCTGGTGAGGGGTGGGGTCGTCTGCGAGGGCGGCTCCACCCACGGCTGCTCGACCGACGCCCAGACCACGAAGGCGATCGCCGCCACGAGCAGCAGGAGCCACAGCAGCCGGCGCGCCGCCCTTCTGCGGCGCAGCATGCGGCCGCCGCGGCGCAGCGCCTCCTCGTAGAGCTCGGGCGGGGCCGAGGGGGGCGTGCCGTCGTCCAGGAGGCGGCGGACAGCGCTCGCCTTGCGGTCGTGCTGGTTCATGACGGGGCCGCCTCCCCCAGGGGAACCGTCGGTGCCGGGCCGCGCGGCGGGTGGAGCACCGTCTCCATGGCGCGGGCGCAGATCGTCTCCACCCGGTCGGCGGGCAGGCCGAGCAGCGCAGCCGTCTGCTCCTCGGCGACGCCCTCGTACAGCCGCAGGACGAGAATCAGCCGCTCCTGGGGCGTGAGGCGGGCCAGGACGCCGCCGTGGCTCCGGTGCCGCCGCCAGGCCCCGCGCGCGAAGCGGATGGCCAGCTGCTGGCGGGTGCGGTCGTACGGGTCCTCGCCGCGCATCCGGTCCCAGGTCGCGTACGAGTGCGCCAGGGACGCGGTCAGCAGGGCACGCGCGTGTGGGTTGGCGTTCGGGGGCTCGGTGGTGAGCAGCGTCGCCGCATGCAGCAGCCGCCCTGCCGCGCCCGCGACGAACGCCTCGAACTCCCGGGCCCGGCGGGCGTTCACCAACGCCTGCCGTCCGCGCACCGCGCCTCCCGCCTGGAGGGGACCGGGCCCCCAGGTCTCATATGAGGCCAGGCGGGTGGCCGGGGTCAAGAGGTTGGCGTACTCGGAGCCGTCCGTCTCAGGAAGCGGGCGCGTCCGGCGTCGCCTGTGAGGTCTGGCGGGCGGAGAGCGCGGAATTGAAGCGCGTGAGGAGCGTGCAGAAGCTTTCGCGCTCCTCCGGGGACCAGTCACCGGTCAGCTCGGCCATCAGGTCACGCCGCGAGGACCGCACTTCGTTGAGGCGTGCCTCGCCGCGCGGCGACAGCTGGAGCACCACGGCGCGGCCGTCCTCGGGGTGCGAGGTGCGCTTGACGAGGCCCGTGTCGACCAGCGGGGCGACCTGCCGGGTGACGGTCGACGAGTCGATTCCCATGCTCGCCGCGAGCGCCTTGACGCCCATCGGCCCCTCCTTGTCGAGGCGGTTGAGCAGCAGATACGCGGCGCGGTCCATGGAGTTGCGGACCTGTCCGACGCCGCCGAGGCGCGTCTGCTCCGCACGCCGGGCGAACACGGCCACCTGGTGTTGCAGCGTGTCGAGGAGGCCGGGATCGCTGGCGGTCGTCATGTCCGGAGTTGTGGGCATGGCCGGGGGCTCACTTCATGCGAGGGCGATGGGTTGGGGGACAGGGTACGCGGCCGGGACGCGAGGCGTACCGGCGCTGCGCAAACCAGTCTCGGCACGTGGTCACCACAGGAGGACCCCGGTGTGAACTGGGAGACTTGCCGTCATGAACTACCGCACGACTCACTCCTTGCCGACGGTCACCCTCGACGACGTGCGCGGTGCCCAGAAGATGCTCTCGGGTGTGTCCAGGGTGACGGCGATGGAAGGCAGCAGGCATCTGTCGCAGCTGGTGGGCGCGCCGGTGCACTTCAAGTGCGAGAACCTCCAGCGGACGGGCTCGTTCAAGCTGCGCGGCGCGTACGTGCGGATCGCGGGCCTCTATCCCGAGGAGCGCGCGGCCGGTGTGGTCGCCGCGAGTGCGGGCAACCACGCGCAGGGCGTGGCCCTCGCGTCCTCGCTGCTCGGCGTGCGCTCCACGGTCTTCATGCCGGTGGGCGCCCCGCTGCCCAAGGTCGCGGCGACCCGTGAGTACGGCGCGGAGGTGCGGCTGCACGGTCAGGTGGTCGACGAGACGCTGGCCGCGGCCCAGGAGTACGCGCACGAGACGGGCGCCGTCTTCATCCACCCCTTCGACCACCCCGACATCATCGCGGGGCAGGGCACGGTGGGCCTGGAGATCCTGGAGCAGTGCCCCGAGCTGCGCACGCTGGTCCTTGGCGTCGGCGGCGGCGGGCTCGCCGCGGGCATCGCGGTGGCGGTCAAGACGCTGCGCCCGGACGTCAAGGTGATCGGCGTGCAGGCCGCGGGCTCGGCGGCGTACCCGCCCTCGCTCGCCGCCGGGCACCCGGTGTCGATCGAGAACCCGGCGACGATGGCCGACGGCATCAAGGTCGGCCGCCCCGGCGACGTGCCGTTCCGGATCATCGACGAGCTGCTCGACGACATCGTCACCGTCTCCGAGGACGAGCTGTCCAGCGCGCTGCTTCTCTGCCTGGAGCGGGCCAAGATGGTCGTCGAGCCGGCGGGCGCGAGCCCGGTCGCGGCGCTCCTGAGCAGGCCGCAGGAGTTCGAGGGCCCGGTGGTCGCGCTCCTGTCGGGCGGCAACGTCGACCCGCTCCTGATGCAGCGGATCCTGCGCCACGGCATGGCGGCGGCGGGCCGCTACCTGTCGCTGCGGCTGCGCCTCACGGACCGGCCGGGGGCGCTGGCCACGCTCCTCGGGGTGTTGTCGGTCGTCGACGCCAACGTCCTGGACGTGGGCCACGTGCGGACCGATCCGCGCCTCGGACTCACGGAGGTGGAGGTGGAGTTGCACCTGGAGACCAAGGGGCCCGCGCACTGCGCCGAGGTCGGCAGGGCCCTGGGCGAGGCGGGCTACACCGTCATCGGCTGACGGGCCGCGTCGCGCCGCTGCCGCGCCGAAATTCCCGTACGCGCACGGCCGGTTGCCGCTATTTTGCGTTGTCCACAGGCTTCGTCTCGCGTTGTCCACAGGCTCCGCGAAACCCGTTGTGGAGACGCGATGTATCGCGTTATGGTGTGTCTCACGTCACTGGTCACCGGGCACGTCGTACCCGGCAAATCTAAGCTTTTCCGTAGGAAGTCACCCACACCACTGGGAGAACCCACATGCCAGGCGCCATCTACGCCGAAGGCCTTGTGAAGACCTTCGGCGACGTAAGGGCTCTGGACGGCGTCGATCTCGATGTCCCGGAAGGCACCGTGCTCGGCCTTCTCGGGCCGAACGGCGCGGGCAAGACCACGGCGGTGCGCTGTCTGACGACGCTTCTGACGCCGGACAGCGGCCGCGCGGTCGTCGCGGGCATCGACGTGCTGAAGCATCCGAACGAAGTGCGGCGGTCGATCGGCCTCTCGGGCCAGTTCGCCGCCGTCGACGAGTACCTGACGGGCCGCGAGAACCTCCAGATGGTCGGCCAGCTCTACCAGATGAAGGCGAAGGAGGCGAAGGTCAGGGCGGGCGAGCTGCTCGACCGGTTCCATCTCGCCGACGCCGCGGACCGCCCCTCCAAGACGTATTCGGGAGGCATGCGCCGCCGCCTCGACCTCGCGGCCGCGCTCGTCGTGTCGCCCCCGGTGATGTTCATGGACGAGCCGACCACGGGCCTCGACCCGCGCAACCGGCAGCAGCTCTGGGAGGTCATCCAGGAGCTGGTGTCGGGCGGCACGACCCTGCTGCTCACCACCCAGTACCTCGAAGAGGCCGACCACCTGGCGCACGACATCTGCGTCGTCGACCACGGCCGCGTCATCGCCCGCGGCACCTCCGACCAGCTCAAGGCGCAGACCGGCGGCGAGCGCGTCGAGGTCGTCGTGCACGAGCGCGAGCAGATCACCTCGGCCACCGAGGTCCTGCGCGGCTTCGGCAAGGGCGACGTCGCCGTCGAGAACCACACCCGCAAGCTCACGGTCCCGGTCTCCGGCGGCGCCAAGCTGCTCGCCGAGGTCATCCGCGAGCTGGACGCCCGCGGGGTCGAGATCGACGACATCGGGCTGCGCCGCCCGACCCTGGACGACGTGTTCATCTCGCTGACGGGCCACGTCGCCGAGGCGGACGAAGCCAACGGCAACGGCAACGGGAACGGCATCGAGGACGCGAAGGCCGAGCCCAAGAAGGAGGCCGACAAGTGAGCTCCGCGACCGGCATCGTGACCAAACCCGCCGCAGGACCCAGGCCCGCGGGCGGCATCGGCCAGTCCGTCAGGGACTCCCTGGTCGTCGCCAAGCGCAACCTCATCCGGATGTCCCGGATCCCGGAGATGGTCATCTTCGGCCTGATCCAGCCGATCATGTTCGTGGTGCTGTTCAGCTACGTCTTCGGCGGATCCATGAAGATCGGCGCCAGCACCGACCCGGCGGTCTACCGCAACTTCCTGATGGCGGGCATCTTCGCGCAGACCGTCACCTTCGCCACCGCGGGCGCGGGAGCCGGCATCGCCGACGACATGCACAAGGGCCTCATCGACCGCTTCCGGTCGCTGCCCATGGCGCGCGGAGCCGTCCTCACCGGCCGGACCATCGCCGACCTCGTGCAGACCGCGCTCACCCTCGTGGTGCTCGCGATCGTCGCGCTCCTGGTCGGCTGGCGGGTCCACGAAGGCATAGGCAAGGCGCTGGCCGCCTTCGGCCTGCTCCTCCTGCTCGGGTACGCCTTCACCTGGATCGGCGCGCTCATCGGCCTGTCGGTCCGCACCCCGGAGGCGGCCACATCGGGCGGCCTGATCTGGCTCTTCCCGGTCACGTTCATCTCGAACGCGTTCGTGGACTCCAGCCAGATGACGCCCTGGCTGCGGCACGTCGCCGACTGGAACCCCTTCAGCGCGACCGTCCAGGCCTGCCGCGAGCTCTTCGGCAATCCCGGCGTCTCGGACTCGTCGGCCTGGCCCATGCAGCACCCGGTCTGGGCCTCGGTGATCTACTCGGTCCTGATCGTCCTGCTCTTCAGGACCCTCGCGGTCCGCAAGTACCGCTCGGCCACGGCCTGACCCGGGCACGCGACCAGACACGCGAAAGGCCCCCCGCGCACTCGGCGCCGGGGGCCTTCCGCATCGACCGAAGCGGCCTCAGGACTGGTAGGGCTTCGCCTGGAGGATCTTCACCGAGGCGAGCTTGCCGTTCGGCAGCTCGTACTGCGCGTCCTCGCCGATCTTCTTGCCGTCCACGCCGCGGCCGAGCGGGGACTGCGGCGAATACGTCTCGATATCGGCGCTCGCGTACTCGCGCGAGGCGAGCAGGAAGGTCACGGTGTCGTCCTCGTCACCGTCGAAAGCGATCGTCACGACCATGCCGGGCGCCACCACGCCATCCGCCGCCGGCGCCTCACCGACCTTCGCATGCTCCAGGAGCTGGGTCAGCTGGCGGACGCGGAGCTCCTGCTTGCCCTGCTCCTCCTTGGCCGCGTGGTACCCGCCGTTCTCGCGCAGGTCGCCCTCCTCACGTGCCGCCGCGATCTTCGTAGCGATCTCGGTGCGCGCAGGACCAGACAGGTACTCCAGCTCGGCCTTGAGCTGGTTGTACGCCTCCTGGGTAAGCCAGGTGACGTTCTCGCTGGTCTGGGTCACAGGTGCTCCTCGTAGGTACTGGGAATACAAAGCATCGCCCTACCCAGAAGGATGTTCCCTAACGGGTGGGCGAAACCACGAGCCTAACAATTCAGGCGCGTGAGGGGGAGGACATAAGCCATCAGAAATACGTCAACGCAGGTGAGAGCAGGTACACCGGGGGCGTCGGCCGGTCAGTGTGACGCGTGGGGCGGGCCGGCGGCGGTCCGGCTCAGCCGGAGTGGCAGCCGAGCAGCTCGGCGCTCGTCCCGCGCGCCTTCGTGCGCAGCGTGACGACCTTGTCGATCCGGCCGTCGTTCTGGTCGAAGCGGAAGTCCGCGCGACCCACCTCTTCGCCGTCCTCGGCCTGCGAGCGCAGGGTGCAGTAGCCCTTCGCGTCCGCGTCCTTGCGCACCTCCAGGTGCACCTCGACCGCACTGTCCGAGACGACCTCGAACTTGATCACTTCGCCGCTGACCTTGGTGCCGGAGACGTAGTCGTACCCGAACCAGCCGATCATCAGGAGGAAGAGCACACCGAGGACCGAGCCGGCGATCTTCAGCTTGCGGTCCGCGCGCTCGTCGGCCGAGCGCTCACGGCCGTACCGGCCATCGGGGAGCTTGTCGCTCACGGCCGCCATGATCGTCCTCCAGGAAAAGGGGATGCCGGAATTTTCCGCCCCCCGGTTCCGTCACTATAGAAGCCGCCCATCGCGCCGAATTGACCAGGGCGCCGGATGACTGAGGAACGAGTCTTGACTGAGCAGCTGCGACTGATGGCCGTCCACGCCCACCCCGACGACGAGTCGTCGAAGGGCGCGGCCACCATGGCCAAGTACGTGTCCGAGGGGGTGGACGTGCATGTCGTGACCTGCACGGGCGGGGAGCGCGGCGACATCCTCAACCCCAAGCTCCAGGGTGACAAGTACATCCAGGAGAACATCCACGAGGTGCGCCGCAAGGAGATGGACGAGGCGCGCGAGATCCTCGGCGTCAAGCAGGACTGGCTCGGTTTCGTCGACTCGGGTCTGCCCGAGGGCGACCCGCTGCCGCCGCTGCCCGAGGGCTGCTTCGCCCTGGAGGACGTCGACAAGGCAGCCGGTGAGCTGGTCCGGCAGATCCGCTCCTTCCGTCCGCAGGTCATCACGACGTACGACGAGAACGGCGGCTATCCGCACCCCGACCACATCATGACCCACAAGATCACGATGGTGGCCTTCGACGGGGCGGCGGACGCCGAGAAGTACCCCGAGAGTGAGTACGGCCCGGTCTTCCAGCCGCAGAAGCTCTACTACAACCAGGGCTTCAACCGGCCGCGCACCGAGGCGCTGCACCAGGCGATGCTCGACAAGGGCCTGGAGTCGCCGTACGGGGACTGGCTGAAGCGCTGGGACGAATTCGAGCGGGTCGAGCGCACGCTGACCACGCACGTTCCCTGCGCCGACTTCTACGAGGTCCGCGACCGGGCGCTGATCGCGCACGCCACGCAGATCGACCCCGAGGGCGGCTGGTTCCGCGTCCCGATGGAGCTCCAGAAGGAGGTCTGGCCCACGGAGGAGTACGAGCTCGCGAAGTCGCTCGTCGATACATCCCTCCCCGAGGACGACCTCTTTGCGGGCATCCGCGACAATGCCTAGCGTGAACGCACATCTGGCAATGACGCATCTCGTCCCTCTCGCCAAAGAGGTCGACGATGACAAGGTGACCCCGGGTGTTCTCGGCTTCATCGTCTTCGCGGTGATGGCTCTCGCCGTGTGGGGGCTGATGAAGTCGATGAGCAAGCACATGCGGAAGGTCGACTTCAAGGAGCCCGCGGAGGTCTCCACCGGTGACGGGAAGACCTCCGGGGCCGAGCCCCGCGAGGGTTAGCCCGCTGTCGCCACCGTCACTCCCATCACCTCTCGGGAGTGGCGGTTCGGCACCATGCCCAGGCGCCAGGCCTGCCAGCCGGCCTCCAGCTCGGCGCCGCGCTCCAGGAGCAGGCCGTACGCCTCCATGTAGTCGTCCAGCTTGCCGTCGCGCGTCGGGTGACCGGCGCGGGCGAGCTGGCTGAGCTCCTCCTGGGCGACGGCGGTGCCGATCTCCCAGCCGCCCGGCGCCCCGTACGGCAGCACGGTGCAGCGCAGGAAGCGGGCCCAGTCCTCGCCCCGGCGGTCTCCGTACGAGGCGAACAGGGCGGCGGCCTCGTCGCACAGGGCGAGCGCCTGCTGGGCACGGGTGTTCCCCGCGTCCACGACCGCCAGCTCCAGGCACGTCCAGGCCTCGCCGTGCGCGACGCCGATGCGCTGGAAGTCGGCGCGGGCGTCCACCAGGAGCTGACGGGCGAAGCCGGAGTTGCGCAGCGAGCCCGTCTGGGCGGCGCGCTGGTCGCGGGTCACCCGGGCCGAGTGGTGCCGGGCGCAGGCCAGGCCGTACACGTCCCGCATCCGCGAGAACATCGTGCGGGAGCGCTCCAGCTCGCGCACCGCCTGGTCGAGGCTGCCCGCCTCCTCCAGGGCCTGGCCCAGGTAGTAGGCGCTCCACGCCTCGCCGCGCGCGTCCTCGTTGTCGCGGTGCCGGGAGACCGCCTGGCGCAGCCCGTCGACCGCGGCCGTCGCGTCGCCATCCACCATGCGGGCCCGCGCCAGCTGCGTCAGGGCCCACGCCTCGCCGCGGCCGTCACGCGTGCGCCCGTACAGGTCGAGGGCGCCGCGCAGCTGCTCCTCCGCACGCGGTACGTCGCCCATGCGCAGGCAGAGCTGGCCGAGCTGGAAGTGCGCCCAGGCCTCGCCGTGCAGGGAGTCGTTCTCGCGGTGCAGGGCCAGTGAGGCCTCCAGGAGCCGCAGCGCCTCGTTGAGGTTGGCGCGGTCGCGCTCCACCGCCGCCAGGGCGTGCATCGTCCAGGCGCGGTCACCGGCGAGCTCGTCGGGGGACTGCAGTTCGAGGGCCTCGTGCAGGCGCGCCGACGCCTCCGTCAGGTTGCCCTGGTGGTGCAGGGTGATCCCCAGGGAGCAGAGGGCGAGGGCGGCGCCCGCGTCCTGGTGGGCCTCCATGTACAGGTCCACGACCGACGTCAGGGTCGTCCGCGCCTGGTCGAGCTCGCCGAGCTGCCGGGACGCGATGCCGGTGCGCCACCGCACGCTCCGTACGAGAAGCCCCTGGTCGACGGCTTGCGTCAGCTCGCTGATCTCGCCCAGGCGGTAGAGGTCGCCGCGCAGCAGGCAGTAGTCGCACAGCGCGCCCAGGAGATTGAGCACCGCCTCCTGGTCGACGCCCTCCGCGTGCCGCAGGGCTGCCGTGATGAAGCTCGACTCGTCGTCGAGCCAGCGCAGGGCCGCGTCGAGCGAGGAGAAGCCGTGCCGGTCGAACTGGCCGGCCCGCGTTGACATCTTGCCGTCGACCAGGCGGATCACCGATCCGGCGAGCTCGCTGTAGCTGACGATCAGGCGCTCCTGCGCGGCGGTGCGCTCCGCGGGCTCCTCCTCGTCGATGAGACGGGCCAGCGCGAAGGCCCGTACGAGATCGTGCAGGCGGTAGCGGCTGCCGCGCACGTGGTCGACGAGGCCGGCACGGGAGAGCGCGGTGAGCTGGCGGGCCGCCTCGTTCTCGTCGGCGCCGAGCAGGGCAGTGGCGGCGGCCGCTCCCAGCGAGGCGCGCCCGGCGAGCGCGAGCCTGCGCAACAGGCGGCGCGCGGGCTCGGACTGGTCGGTGTAGCGCAGCCACAGCACGCGCTCGACCGGCTCCACGGGGCCGTACGCGGCCAGGTCGGCGGCGAGCTGACGTGTCGTGCGCGCGCCGATCGAGGAACCGGCGACGCGCAGGGCGAGCGGCAGGCCGCCGCACAAGTCCCGCACGGCGTCGGCGGATTCGGCGTCGTAGGGCCCGGAGGTGTCCTCCGCGGCCTCCCGCAGGAGCTGCTCCGCGCCCGCCGCGTCCAGCGGCTCCACCGGCAGCTGATGCACCCAGGCGGGAAGATCCGCCGGGAGTTCCAGGGGCTTGCGGGTGGTGACGATGACGAGGCTGTCGGAGCGCTCGGGCACGAGGGTGCGCACCTGCTCCGGGTCGCTGGCGTCATCGAGTACGACGGTGACGGCGAGGCCGGTCAGATACTGGTGGTAGAGCTCGCTGAGCCGCTTGACCTGCTGTTCCTGCGAGGAACGCTCACGGAAGAGCAGTTGCTCGCGCGGGGCGCCCAATCGATTCAGCAGATGCAGGAGCGCGTCCCGCGTGGTCAGCGGTTGCGAGCTTTCGCCCCGCAGGTCGACGACGCAGGCGCCCCGGAACTGGTCCCGCAGATCGTGCGCGGCACGGACGGCGAGCGAGGAGCGCCCGGAGCCGGGCGCGCCGTGCAGCACGACGACCGTGGGCCGGGTCTCGGTGCTGGCCCGCGCCGCGTGCACCCACTGGGCGACCCGGGCGAGCTCGGTGCGGCGCCCCGAGAACGGCCCTTCCAGCTCGGGGAGTTGGGCGAAGGACTGCTCCAGTACGGTGCGCCTGCGCGCCGCCGCGCTCTTGTCCGTGCCGCGCAGCTGCGGTGAGGCCTTCTTCTTGCCGGAGGGGGCCTGCAGCACCCGCTGCTGGTCGAGGAAGGGCCGGATGCCCCGCACCTCCAGGGCGGTCAGCCACTGCAGCCGCAGCTGCTCGGGCCCGCCCGGCTGGCTGATCGCACCGGCGCGGCGGCTGGCCGCGGGCACGTGGTCCGCGGTGACCTTCACGACGGTGGTGGCGGCGCCGACGACGGCGACGGCCGCGCCCGCACCCATGGCGGTCGAGACCCCGGTCCCGAGCACGAGGTCGGCGAGACACGCGCCCACGGCCGCAACGGCGGCCACGAGCAGCGGAGTTCCCGCGCCCTCCTTGGCATAGCGCTGCCCGAAGGAGAGCTGTCCCGCCTCCGACTCCTCGACGGCCTGCGTATAGGCGGCGTACTCCTCGGCGGCGGTCTGCCCCATGGCATCCAGCGAGGCCCGGGCCCGCGAGAGCAGCACGCCCCCGTCGATACGGCCACCGGAGCGCCGCACCTCTTCCTCCACCGCCCGCACCAACAGCCGCTCGGCTTCGGCCCGATGGCTGTCCCGCATATGGGTCCCCCTCCGAGAGCAATAGTCACCTGCGGTCACAAGTGTCCTGCGTACGGGCCTCCGGCGCGAGGGAGTCCGCGGATCACGTGGGCCAGTCCCCGGATCGGCGGCCCATGTGAGCGAGGATGGGAGGCATGCCGAACCGACTGGCCCACGAGACGTCCCCCTATCTTCTTCAGCACGCCGACAACCCCGTCGACTGGTGGCCCTGGTCGGCGGAGGCCTTTGACGAGGCGCGGGAGCGGGGTGTGCCGGTGCTGCTCAGTGTCGGGTACAGCAGTTGCCACTGGTGTCACGTCATGGCGCACGAGTCCTTCGAGGACGCGGACACGGCCGCCTTCCTGAACGCGCACTTCGTCAACATCAAGGTCGACCGCGAGGAGCGGCCCGACATCGACGCCGTCTACATGGAGGCCGTGCAGGCCGCGACCGGGCAGGGCGGCTGGCCCATGACGGTCTTCCTGACGCCCGACGCCGAGCCCTTCTACTTCGGCACCTACTTCCCGCCCGAGCCGCGGCACGGCATGCCCTCCTTCCAGCAGGTGGCCGACGGGGTCCGGCGCGCCTGGACGGACCGGCGCGGCGAGGTCGCCGAGGTCGCCGGGAAGATCGTGCGGGACCTCGCCGACCGGCAGCTCTCCTTCGGCGCCGACGAGATGCCCGGCGAGGACGAGCTCGCGCAGGCGCTCCTCGGCCTGACGCGCGACTACGACGCCTCGCGCGGCGGCTTCGGCGGCGCGCCCAAGTTCCCGCCGTCCATGGTCGTCGAGTTCCTGCTGCGGCACTACGCCCGCACCGGCTCCGAGGGCGCCCTCCAGATGGCCGCCGACACGTGCGAGCGGATGGCGCGCGGCGGGATCTACGACCAGCTGGGCGGCGGCTTCGCCCGCTACTCCGTGGACCGGGAGTGGGTCGTGCCCCACTTCGAGAAGATGCTGTACGACAACGCGCTGCTCTGCCGGGTCTACGCCCACCTGTGGCGGGCCACCGGATCGGACCTCGCGCGGCGTGTCGCCCTGGAGACCGCCGACTTCATGGTGCGCGAACTGCGCACGAACGAGGGCGGCTTCGCCTCGGCACTCGACGCGGACAGCGAGGACGGGGCGACCGGCAAGCACGTCGAGGGCGCGTACTACGTCTGGACGCCGGAGCAGCTGCGTGAGGCGCTCGGTGACGCGGACGCCGAGCTGGCCGCCACGTACTTCGGGGTGACGGAGGAAGGGACCTTCGAGGAGGGCGCGTCGGTTCTTCAGCTCCCCGAGGCGCCGGGTGTGGTGGCGGATGCCGAGCGGCTCTCCTCGATCCGGGAGCGGCTGCTCGCCGCGCGCTCGCGGAGGCCCGCGCCCGGCCGTGACGACAAGGTCGTCGCCGCCTGGAACGGGCTCGCCGTCGCGGCGCTCGCGGAGGTCGGCGCGTACTTCGACCGGCCGGATCTGGTGGCGGCGGCGGTCGGCGCCGGTGATCTGCTCGTGCGGCTGCACATGGACGACAAGGCGCGGCTCTCCCGTACGTCCAAGGACGGTCAAGTGGGCGCCAACGCAGGCGTGTTGGAGGACTACGCCGATGTCGCCGAGGGCTTCCTCGCGCTGGCGTCCGTGACGGGCGAGGGCGTCTGGCTGGAGTTCGCCGGGTTCCTCCTGGACCACGTGCTCGGCCAGTTCGTGGACCCGGAGTCCGGGTCCCTGTACGACACCGCGGCCGACGCGGAGCAGTTGATCCGGCGGCCGCAGGACCCCACGGACAACGCGGTACCGTCCGGCTGGACGGCGGCCGCGGGCGCGCTGCTCTCGTACGCCGCGCAGACCGGTGCCGAGCCGCATCGCCTCGCGGCGGAGCGGGCGCTGGGGGTGGTGAAGGGGCTCGCGCCCCGGGCGCCCCGGTTCATCGGGAACGGCCTCGCGGTGGCCGAGGCCGCGCTCGACGGTCCGCGTGAGGTCGCCGTGATCGGTGAGGTGGGGGGCGACCTGCACCGTACGGCGCTGTTGGGGGCGGCACCCGGGGCCGTGGTCGCGGTCGGTCCCGCGGGCGGCGACGAGTTCCCGCTGCTCGCGGGCAGGGAGCAGCCCGCGGCCTACGTCTGCCGCCGGTTCGTCTGCGACGCGCCCACCACCGACCCGGGGGAGCTGGCGGCGAAGCTGTCCGGCTGAGGGCTCGGGCGGGCCCTGCGGGGCTCTCCCCGATCCCGCCCCTTCCCGAAACCATGGGGCTCCGCCCCCTGGGCCCCCGGCGTTTGAGGACGAACTCGGCGAAGCCGGTGACGACCGCGCTCAAGGCCCCGGCGCCGACCGGTTTTCGGGAAGGGGCGGGGTGGGGGAAAACTCCTCCAACGCCCGCGCCACGATCCCCTCAAGACGGTCATGGTGCGCTCCCCGCCAGTACACCCGCCCGCAGTCCCCGCACTCCGCGAACACGTCGTACGTCCCCCGGGTGCCGCCCTCCAGCCGCTCCGCCACATCCTCCTTGCTCGCCGCCCGCAGTGAGCTGTTGCACGCGGTGCAGCGGGTCCACGGACGCAGCTCGGGGGCGAACCGGCCCAGGACATCCCGGAGTTGTTCGTCCGGCGCGTCGCTGTAGACGTACGCGCCAGCCCACAGCTCCCGTCGCCGCAGCAGACCCCGGTCCCGGCTGAGCAGCACCCGGCGCTCGGCGGCCGAGCGCCGGGCGAGTGCGGGATCGCCGATGTCCGTGCTCTCGTACGCCGCGTCGACGCCCAGGAGCCGCAACCGGCGGGCCAGCGTGCCGAGATGGACGTCGAGGAGGAAGCGCAGGGGAGCGCCGGGGACGGGCTGGGGGCGCGGGACGGTGCGGACCTCCACGGATTCGTCCGCCGCCGGGACGTGCGAGACCGGGACCTCGGCGCCGTCCACGACGAGCGAGCCGACCTCCGTCAGCGGAACCCCGAGCGATTCGACGACGTGCCCGAGCGTGGACACACCGTCCGTAACGGCCTTGGTGGGGCCGCCCCTTCGCTCGTGCGGGACGAAAAGCCCCAGCTCGGGGGCGAAGTCGATGAGGATCTCCGGACCGTTCATGCGGTCAGGATGGCACGATGGGCGCGCGGAGGCCGGGGGATTTACGGCGCCCCGTGCCCGGAGCCGAAGCCCGTGGCCAGCATGTCCATGGTGCGGTTCACCAGTTCGCCCAAGTCGTCCTCGTGGCCTTGTTCCGCCCAGTACGCCATCGCCTCGGTCAGCGCGCCGATCAGGCTCATCGAGAAGACCCTGACCTCCAGGTCCCCCGGTTCGCGGCCGGCGCGGTCCGCGATGACACGGCACAGCATCCGCCCGGTGACCGACATGCTCTCCAGCATCCGGGAGCGCACGGCGGGGACCTCGACCATCAGGCGCGTCCGGAGGCGCACCTCCTCGGGCGACTCCCTGAAACCGAGGCCCACGGCATGGCGCAGCACGTGCCGCAGGGACTCCACGATCGGCTCGCCCGCGGGGCGCGCCCGCAGCTCTTCCTCCAGGAGCGGGTCGTACTCGTCGGTGAGGAGGATGTCCTCCTTGGTCGGGAAGTAACGGAAGACGGTCGACGCCGACACTTCCGCGGCCTCGGCGATCTGCTCGACCGTCGTCGCGTCGTACCCCTGTTCCTCGATCAGCCGGTACGTGGCCTCACGGATCGCGATGCGTGTCTTGAGCTTCTTCCGCTCACGGAGCCCCAGGGGGGCGGAAGGAGTGATGCGTGCGGCCGTCATGGCCCTCATTGTCGGGCATCACGGCAGGTGAGCTTGTGACAGTGGCCATGAAATGAGGGTAACTCTCAAAAGGTAGTAACCGTCAAGATGCGAACCCGCAGAGGCCGTCCTCGGCGCACGCACATGGCCGCGGCTCGAAAGCCGCGGCCATGGAAGGGGGTGGGGTCGGTGTCTATCCGTGCTGGTACGCCACCAGCGAGATGCCCACGTAGTGCACCGCGAAGGCGGCCAGCGTCAGGGAGTGGAAGACCTCGTGGAAGCCGAAGAAACGCGGGGAGGGGTTGGGGCGCTTGATGCCGTAGATCACGCCGCCCGCGCTGTAGAGCAGGCCGCCCACGATCACCAGGACCAGGACGGCGATGCCGCCGGTGCGCATGAAGTCGGGCAGGAAGAAGACCGCGGCCCAGCCCATCGCGATGTAGCACGGGGTGTAGAGCCAGCGCGGCGCGCCGACCCAGAAGACCCGGAAGAGGATGCCGGCCACGGCCGCGCCCCAGACGCCCCAGAGCAGCCACTGCCCCTTGGAGTCGGGCAGGAGCAGCATCGTCAGCGGGGTGTACGTGCCCGCGATGATCAGGAAGATGTTGGCGTGGTCGAGTCTGCGCAGCACGCCGTCCGCGCGCGCACTCCATGTGCCCCGGTGGTAGATCGCGCTCACTCCGAAGAGCAGGCAGGCCGTCAGGACGTAGATCCCGCAGGCGATCCGCGCGCGGGTGGAGTCCGTCAGGGCGATGAGCACGATGCCCGAGATGAGCACCGCCGGGAACATGCCCGCGTGCAGCCAGCCGCGCAGCAGAGGCTTCACTTCCGCGACGTCGGGAAGCGTCAGGGCGTCGCGCGTGGACGAATCGGGGCTGGTGGCCTGGTTGTTCGTGATCGCGTCAGGGACGGGAGCGGTCATAACGGCATCGTACCTACGCAACCGTAAGTTAGGTATCAGTCATGGGGGAACCGTGGCGTACAAGTGGCGATGCTCACGGTGATACCCGAGCGTACAAGTGACGGATTCGCGTGTGGAGGGCGGCCGGAGCGAGTGGCGATACTCACGCCGCTCACCTGTGAGGCCCTCTGGACATATGCGCGGAACCGTCGGATGATCAAATGAGTGCGGTCGGCACCGGATGAGCGCCAGAGGGAACAACACGTGAAGCGTCCGGGTCGCAGCCCCCACGGGGCAACAAACCTATAAACCCCTCGTATAGGAGCAATCGTGGCGCGCGACATCGCGGCTCCCCTTCTCTCTGAGTCTCTGGGCACCGTCCCCACCAACCACCAGGACCTCGTCTCCTGGGTGAGCGAGATCGTCGAACTGACCCAGCCGGACAGCGTGGTCTGGTGTGACGGATCCGAAGCCGAGTACGAGCGCCTGTGCGAGGAGCTCGTCGCCAAGGGCACGTTCAAGAAGCTCGACCCGATCAAGCGCCCGAACTCGTACTACGCGGCCTCCGACCCGACCGACGTCGCGCGCGTCGAGGACCGCACCTTCATCTGCTCCGAGAAGGAAGAGGACGCGGGCCCGACCAACCACTGGAAGGCCCCCGCCGAGATGCGGGAGATCTTCCAGGGCGAGAAGGGCGTCTTCCGCGGCTCGATGCGCGGTCGCACGATGTACGTCGTGCCCTTCTGCATGGGCCCGGTCGGCTCACCGCTGTCCGCCATCGGTGTGGAGATCACCGACTCCGCGTACGTCGCCGTCTCCATGCGCACCATGACCCGCATGGGCCAGGCGGTCCTGGACGAGCTCGGCGAGGACGGCTTCTTCGTGAAGGCCGTCCACACGCTCGGCGCCCCGCTGGAGGCGGGCGAGGCCGACGTGCCGTGGCCCTGCAACTCCACGAAGTACATCTCGCACTTCCCCGAGGACCGCGAGATCTGGTCGTTCGGCTCGGGCTACGGCGGCAACGCCCTGCTGGGCAAGAAGTGCTACGCCCTGCGCATCGCCTCCGTCATGGCGCGCGACGAGGGCTGGCTGGCCGAGCACATGCTCATCCTCAAGCTCACGCCCCCGCAGGGCGAGAGCAAGTACGTCGCGGCCGCGTTCCCGAGCGCCTGTGGCAAGACCAACCTCGCCATGCTGGAGCCGACGGTCCGCGGCTGGACGGTCGAGACCATCGGCGACGACATCGCCTGGATGCGCTTCGGCGAGGACGGCCGGCTCTACGCGATCAACCCCGAGGCCGGTTTCTTCGGCGTCGCCCCCGGCACCGGCGAGCACACCAACGCCAACGCCATGAAGACCCTGTGGGGCAACTCGGTCTTCACGAACGTCGCGCTCACCGACGACAACGACGTCTGGTGGGAGGGCATGACGGAGGAGACTCCCGCCCACCTCACCGACTGGAAGGGCAACGACTGGACCCCGGAGTCGGGCGTCCCGGCCGCGCACCCGAACGCCCGCTTCACCACGCCCGCCTCGCAGTGCCCGATCATCGCGCCCGAGTGGGAGGACCCCAAGGGCGTGCCGATCTCGGCGATCCTCTTCGGCGGCCGTCGCGCCAGCGCGGTGCCGCTGGTGACGGAGTCCTTCAACTGGCAGCACGGTGTCTTCCTCGGCGCGAACGTGGCGAGCGAGAAGACCGCCGCGGCCGAGGGCAAGGTCGGCGAGCTGCGCCGCGACCCGTTCGCGATGCTCCCGTTCTGCGGCTACAACATGGGCGACTACATGGCCCACTGGGTCAAGGTCGGCGCGGACAAGCCCGACCAGTCCAAGCTCCCGAAGATCTACTACGTGAACTGGTTCCGCAAGAACGCGGAGGGCAAGTTCGTGTGGCCCGGCTTCGGCGAGAACAGCCGCGTCCTGAAGTGGATCGTGGACCGCCTCGACGGAAAGGCCGAGGGCGTCGAGACCCCCATCGGCATCCTGCCGACGGTCGACTCCCTGGACACCGAGGGCCTTGACCTGGCCAAGGACGACCTGGAGTTCCTGCTCACGGTCGACAAGGAGGTCTGGCGCGACGAGGCCTCGCTGGTCCCCGAGCACCTGAACACCTTCGGCGACCACACGCCCAAGGAGCTGTGGGACGAGTACCGCGCCCTGGTGCAGCGTCTCGGCTGACCTCAGCCGTTCCGTTTTTCGGCCGGGCCCCCGCACAACGGCGTGCGGGGGCCCGGCCGTGCGACACGCTCGCATCTCAAACACCTTGCCTTCACACTCCTCTCACATGTTTCAATGGCCCCCACGGGGGCCCGCTGATCATCACGGGCCGTCAAATGAGCCTGTGGGGGGCACAGTTGAAGAAGTCTCAGCGGTTCAGACGAGTGACGGGCGCCGCGCTCGCGGTGGCCCTGGGGTCGGCCGGTCTGGTCGCCGTCGGTACGCCCGCCGCGTACGCCGCCACCCCCTCGGACGAGGCGGCGAAGCTGCCGATCCACTCGTTCGGGGCGATGGTGGTCGACGACGCGCACGAGCGGGTCTACGTCACCGACGGCAACAAGAGCGGCAATGGTCCGAGCGCCGTCCTGGTCTACAACTTCCAGGGCCAGCGCATCGGTTCGCTCGCCACCGACGAGCCGGCGTCCGGCATGGCGCTCAGCGCGGACGGCGCGACCTTGCAGGTGTCGCAGTCCAACCGCATCCTCGCGTTCGATACGGCGACGCAGACCAGGACCGGTGCCGCGAGCACGCCGTACGACGTCACCTGCGGCCGGGAAGTGGCTGTCGCGGGCGGCAAGACGTGGTTCACGGAGACGCCGTACAGCGGCAGTTCGTACTGCGACAGGCCCGACAACCAAGCCCTGCTGTACGGGGTCAGCGGCACCTCCTCGTTCAACGCGGGCTGGGACAGCCGGGGGCGGCTGAAGCTGGAGTCCGGGCCCGGCGCCCCGGACCGCCTCGTGGTGGGGCAGGCGGGCACGAACAACTCGGCCAACGCCTTCCTCGCCACGTTCGACGCGAGCGGCGCCAACCTGGTGCGCGGCCCGCAGCGGCGCTTCGCGGACGCCGAGGGCAAGGGCGCGCTCGACCTGAAGGACATCGCCCAGAGCGCCGACGGCAAGCGGATCGCCGTCGCCGACGCGGCGTACGGCACCCGGCTGCTCGACGCCTCCGACCTGGCGGACGCGCCGGCCGGCTACCAGTCGCTGCCGACGGGCGCGAAGGCCTCGGCGGTGGCGTTCAGCGGCGACGGGAAGTACGTGGCGCGCGGTGCGGACGCCTCCGGCAGCGTGTCCGACCTGCTGATCCAGCCCGCGGACCCGGCGGACGGCACCACGCCGATGGAGTTCGCCTTCGAGGGGGAGCTCGACGGCTCGCGGGTCGTGCCGCAGGGCCTTGGCTGGGCGAAGGACGGCTCGCGGCTCTTCGCGGTGACCACGGACAGCTACAGCCACTGGCTGCACGTCATCAAGCCGCCGGCCGCCCAGTACGACTCGCGCTTCGCGGGCACCCTGACCACCACGCCCTCGAAGCCCGTGGTCGGTGAACCCCTCGGCATCCGCGGCAAGTTGGAGCTCGACGGTCCCGCGCCCGCGGAGCCCGTGAAGGTCGAGGCGGTCCGCAAGGACGCCGACGGCACGACGGAGGTGGCGGCGGCCAAGGTCGCGGCCGACGGCAGCTTCACCGTCCTGGACGTGCCGGACCGGCTCGGCGAGGCCACGTACACGCTGCGGTTCCTCGGCGATGTCACGCACCGTCCCGCCGAGGACGTCACGCTCACGGTCGACGTGGCGAAGGCGGCGACGGCGCTCGAGGTGACGGCGCCCGCGGAGGCGACCCGCGCGGGCGGCGTCGAGATCACCGGGAAGCTGACGGGGCAGGGGCGCGCGCTGCCGTCCGGGATCGCCCTCAAGGTGACGCGGACCGACAGGTTCGGCACGACGGGTGAGCTGACCTCGGCGTCGGTGGCCGCTGACGGCACGTTCCGGATCAGGGACCTGCCGAGCAAGAAGGGCAGGACCGTGTACGCGGTGAGCTACGAGGGTGACGACCTGCACAGCGGATCGTCCGCGCAAGCCACTGTGAAGATCACCGGCTAGGCGGCGGGTACCCCCAGCTGTCGCCTCGGTCGGTGGCGCCCGGTCCGCGGCCTTCCCGGCCGCGGACCGAGGCCGTCAGTGGGCGCCGACGAGGTGGGCGGCGCCGGCGTGCGCGTCCATGCGACGGGCGGCGAGGATCGCCGCCGCGGTGTCGGCACGGGACGCGGCCACCACCAGGGCGCGGCCCGCGAGGGCGTGGGCGCGCTGGTGCAGGGCGGTGAGGTGCGGTTCGTGGATGGCGGTCACCACGGCCGAGCGGACGGGCGGGAGCCCTCCACGCAGCCGGGCCACCTCGGACGACAGCTGCTCTGCGGCGTCGTCCAGGTCGGCGGCGGGCGCCAGGGCGCGCAGCTCGTCCGTGACGGCGAGCAGCGCCGCCAGGTGCGCGGCGAGCTGGATGTCCAGCTCCTCCTCGCGGGAGCGGTGCGGGTACGTCGCGTCGTCGGCCAGCGAGTGGACCGACTTGGTGCGGATCGGCTCATACATGCGGTGGCCTCCAAGCGGTGTTGGATCCATCCTAGCTTAGATCTCGTCTAAAGTTGAGCGCGGTCGAAAAGCACCGTCACGGGCCGTCACGGCTGGCTGTAACCGTCGAGGAAGTTGCCGATGCGGGTCACCGCCTCGGTCAGGTCCGTCGCCGTGGGGAGCGTGACGACCCGGAAGTGATCCGGTTCTGGCCAGTTGAAGCCGGTGCCGTGGACGACCATGATCTTCTCGGCCCGGAGCAGGTCGAGGACCATCTGGCGGTCATCCTTGATCTTGAAGACCTTCGGGTCGAGGCGCGGGAAGAGATAGAGCGACCCCTTGGGCTTTACGCAGCTCACCCCGGGGATCTGCGTCAGCAGGTCGTACGCCGTGTCGCGCTGCTCCACGAGCCGGCCGCCCGGCAGTACGAGGTCGTTGATCGTCTGCCGCCCGCTGAGTGCGGCGACCACGCCGTGCTGGCCCGGCATGTTCGCGCACAGGCGCATGTTGGCGAGGATCGTCAGGCCCTCGATGTACGAGGAGGCGTGCGCCTTCGGCCCCGAGATGGCCACCCAGCCGACGCGGTATCCGGCCACCCGGTACGCCTTCGACATGCCGTTGAAGGTGAGGGTGAGCAGGTCGGGGGCGATGGAGGCGGTGGGGGTGTGGACCGCGTCGTCGTAGAGGATCTTGTCGTAGATCTCGTCCGAGCAGACCAGGAGGTTGTGGCGGCGTGCGATGTCGGTCAGGCCGCGCAGCATGTCCTCGCTGTACACGGCGCCCGTCGGGTTGTTCGGGTTGATGATCACGAGCGCCTTGGTGCGGTCGGTCACCTTGCGCTCGATGTCGGCGAGGTCCGGCATCCAGTCCGCCTGCTCGTCGCAGCGGTAGTGCACGGCCGTGCCGCCGGAGAGCGAGACCGCGGCCGTCCACAGCGGATAGTCCGGCGCCGGTACGAGGACCTCGTCGCCGTCGTCGAGCAGCCCCTGCATCGCCATGACGATGAGCTCGGAGACGCCGTTGCCGATGAAGACGTGCTCGACGTCGGTCTCGATGCCCAGGGTCTGGTTGTGCATGACCACCGCGCGGCGGGCGGCGAGCAGGCCCTTCGCGTCTCCGTAGCCGTGCGCGTCGCCGACGTTGCGGAGGATGTCCTCCAGGATCTCCGGGGGGCACTCGAAACCGAAGGCCGCGGGGTTGCCCGTATTGAGCTTGAGGATGCGGTGGCCCGCCGCTTCCAGCCGCATCGCCTCCTCGAGCACCGGACCCCGGATCTCGTAACAGACGTTGGCGAGCTTCGTCGACTGGATGACCTGCATGTCCGCGAGCTTACGGCCGCGTAACGAGACCCGCCTCGTGTTTTCCGCCACGTAGGGGGGTGGCGGCCTCCGATGCGGCGTGGCGGGGCCCGGCGTGGAACTCCGGACTGTCCTGTCAGCGGTCAGTCGTGTCCGTATGCGGTCTTGTCCTCGCGGCCGACTACCTCAACAATGCGCATGACAAAACCGAGGCAACTTCGGTCACATAGTCAACAGAGGGGACCCCCCACATGAACAAGCCTCTCGTCGTCGCATGCTTCTCCGCCCTGCTCCTCGGAGCCACGGCGGTGCCCGCGACGGCCGTCAGTGACGAACGGCCCGCAAAGGCGAAGGCAGTTGACTTCGCGGGCACGGTGGCACTGAGCAACTGTTCCGGCTCCGTCGTCCGCGTGGCGGACTCGAAGCCGGACGACCCGGCGCTCGTGATGTCCAACGGCCACTGCCTGGAGGCCGGATTCCCGGCGCCCGGTGAGGTCGTCGTCGACAAGCCGTCGTCGCGCAGCTTCACGCTCCTGGACGCGAGCGGCGGCGACGCCGGAACGGTCAAGGCGAGCAAGGTCGCGTACGGGACGATGACGGACACCGACCTCTCGCTCTACGAACTCACCAGCACCTACAGCGAGATCGAGAGCAAGTTCGGCATCAAGGCGCTGGAGCTGAACGCGGCGCACCCGGAGCAGGGCAAGGCGATCACCGTCGCGTCCGGCTACTGGAAGAAGATGTACAAGTGCAGCGTCGACGGCTTCGCTTACCGCCTCAAGGAGGGGAACTGGACCTGGAAGGACTCGGTCCGGTACACGTCCGACTGCCAGACGATCGGCGGCACTTCGGGCTCTCCGGTGATCGATGACGCGACCGGCAAGGTCGTCGCCGTCAACAACACCGGCAACGAGAGCGGCGAGGAGTGCACGGACAACAACCCGTGCGAGGTCGACGAGAACGGCAAGGTGACGGTCCGCAAGGGCATCAACTACGCCCAGCAGACGTACGGCATCGTGCCGTGCGTGGCACCCGGCAACAAGATCGACCTGAGCCGTGAGGGCTGCGCGCTGCCCAAGCCGTAAGAGTGGTGAGCGGCGCGGCAGGCGGGGCCGGGCTTCGGCCCGGTCCCGCCTGGCCGTGCGGGCGCGACTCCGGCCGGTGCACCCGGTACGCCCGGTGAGCGCGGTACGTCTGCCGCCCGATACCCCTAGCCCGATACCCCTAGAGAGACTCCGTGCCGAGCCTCTCCAGCATCTGCTTCTGGTGGCGGTGGCCGACCGTCTCGTAGCCGAGCACGGTGACGAAGGGGGCGAGCATGACGACGAGCAGGCAGACCGCGATCGAGACGTCGGCGGCGGCCAGCAGGACGGCCGCGAGGAGGACGACGAGCGTGAGGGAGATCAGGAGCAGGTGGAATCGGTCTGCCGTGGACAGCAGCAGGGTGTGCAGCAGATAGACCATCAGCAGGTAGAGGCCGACCGGGAGGGCCAGTGACAGGACCACGGCGACATCGCTGAGCTCGGAGTGGTGCTCCAGCCGCAGTCCGGCCACGTGCAGTCCGGCTCCGGCCCCGGCGATGGCGATGAACAGAGGGATGTGGCCGTAGCCGAAGAGGTATCCGCGGCTGCGGCGGTGGACCAGGACATCACCGAAGGGGGTGGCGAAGTAGACCCACCACATACCGAAGGTCAGCCCGACGCCGGCGATGACCACGGCGACCGCGTTGCCGCTCCAGTGCGTGCCGTCCGCGCCCCCGAGGAGGCCGCCGGACGAGGCGACGGTGCCGACGACGCCTTCGCCGAGCACGATGATGGCGAAGAGGCCGTAGCGCTCGGCGACGTGGTGGGGGTGCCAGGGCGTGCCGCCCGCGGAGCCCTGCGCGAGCAGCGGCAGTGCCAGTTCCAGCGCCCCGAGGACGACGAAGGCGGCGAACGCGGCGGCCAGCGGCAGATGGACGAAGGCGACCACGACCCAGCCGACCTGAACGATCGCGGTCCAGCGGATGTTGGCCAGGCCGACATCGTGGAAGGCGGGGGAGTCGTGGGCGGCGCGCCACCACTGGAACAGCATGGCGATGCGCATCACGACGTATCCGAGAACCATGACCCGCAGTTCGAGGTGTCCGCCCTCCTCGACGGAGTGGAACATCGCGGGCAGCCCGAGCGAGAACACGACGACGCCGATCATCTGCAGCATCGTCAGGGCGCGGTAGAGCCAGTCGTCGGTGCCGAAGGCGGAGGCGAACCAGCTGAAGCTGATCCAGGCGACGCTGATCGCGAACATCGCAAGCACGAACGCGGTGACCGCCTGCCCGGCGTGTCCTTCGGCGACCATCTCGGCGAACTGGGACGAGGCGGTGCCGACGGCGACCACGAACGTGAGATCGAACAGGAGCTCCAGCGGTGTGGAGACCCGGCTGTGTTCGTTCGGGTCACGGCCGGTCATGGGGATCAGCCGCCGGGACGGAGCCGCCTTGCCGGAGGGGTCGGTGTTGCCGGTGTTGCCGGTGCTGTTGGGGTTGCCGGTGTTGCCGGTGTGCTGGGGATCAACCATGAGCGGCATCCTTTCGCACACCGTGCCCCTTTCGACGGGTCAGGCGACCTGCCGGGCCCGGCGAAATGCAAGAGTTCTCACCCCTTGTCCCCCATCCGTGGGCCCCCGAAGAATGCCCATGACAACCACACAGGGCACAGCTACAAGGGGGGCTCCACACATGAAGAAGGCTCTCGCGGGCGGCTTGCTCGCCCTCACCCTCGTAGGGTTCGGCTCCGCGCCGTCGGCCGCGGCTCCGGACAGCACACCCTCGGCTCGGGCGACGGGGGAGGCCGCGAAGAAGAGCGTCGACTTCGCGGGGACCGTCGCGCTCAGCAACTGTTCCGGCTCCGTCGTCCGCATGCCCCAGTCGAAGGCGGGCGACCCCGCGCTCGTACTCTCCAACGGCCACTGCCTGGAGAGCGGGTTCCCGACGGCGGGCGAAGTCATCGTCGACCAGCCGTCCACCCGCACCTTCAAGCTCCTCGACGCGAAGGGCGCGGAGAAGGCGACCCTCAAGGCGAGCAAGGTCTCGTACGCGACGATGACCGACACCGACATCTCGATCTACCAGCTCACCACCAGCTACGCCGACATCCAGAAGAAGTACGGCATCAAGGCACTGGAGATCGAGGACGACCACCCGGTCAAGAAGCGGGACATCACGGTCGTCTCCGGGTACTGGAAGCAGACGTACACCTGCAAGATCGACGGGTTCGTCTACCGCCTCAAGGAGGGCGAGTGGACCTGGAAGGACTCCGTCCGCTACACCCCCGAGTGCCAGACCATCGGCGGCACGTCCGGCTCACCGGTGATCGACCACAAGACGGGCAAGGTCACCGCCGTCAACAACACGGGGAACGAGGACGGCGAGCGCTGCACCCTCGACAACCCGTGCGAGGTCGACCGGCACGGCAACGTAACGGTCCGCAAGGACATCAACTACGCCCAGGAGACGTACGGGATCGTGCCCTGCGTCGGCCACGACAGCAAGATCGACCTCGGCCGCAAGGGCTGCAAGCTGCCGCGCCCGGCCGCCCGGAGGTAGCGGGTTGAGACCCACCGCCCGTTTCTCAGGAAAGGCGCTCGGATCCCGCGTCCCGGAGCTCGGCCGTGAATCGGGCCCATGCGGTGGCGGGAACGGTGAAGGTGGGGCCGGCTTCGCCGAGCTTTGAGTCGCGGATGTGGATGGTGTGGGGGCGGGTGGCTATCTCTACGCAGTTGCTGCCCTCGCTGTCGCTGTAGCTGGACTTGTGCCATTCCAGGGCTACTTCGATGCACTCCGCGCCCTGGCTGTCGCTGTAGCTGGACTTGAACCACGTAAGTCGAGCGCTCATAGCTCCTCCGCCAACTCTTTGATGAACCGGGCCGAGTCTTCGACTCCGAGGGCTTGCATTCGGATCATGCCATGCGACTGGCTCAGCTCACTGACCTTGCCAGGGTCGGAGTAAAGGGCGCTGGTCTCGGGCGCCTCAATGTAGGCGAGTTGCTCGTGATCGCTGGTCTCCAGCAGTACGAAAGACCCGTTGAGGGCGGGCCCGCTGCACCGGCTGGCTTGGAGCACCTGGATGGATGCGTTGCGCAGCGTGCCCACCTCCAGTAGGCGGAGAAGCTGGCGCCGCATAACGTCGCAGCCTCCAACCAAAGTGCGCAGCGCCGCTTCGTAGACCACGAATCCGAACGTGGTGGTCGGTCTGCGCGTGAACGCCTCCTGTCGCATCAGTCGGGCGCCCACTCTGGCCTCGATGGTCTCGTCGTCGAGTGGCGGACAACTCGCGGCGATCAGCGCCCGTGCGTACTCCTCGGTCTGGAGGAGTCCCGGAACCAGTAGCGGTGCGTAGAAGTGCAGAGCGATCGCTTCTGCCTCCGCCTGCATGTACTCCTGCGACCGCGCCGGAAACGGCTCCGGCTTCAGATAGTCCTGCGCCGACAGCAACAACCCATGCGCATCGCACATCTCGTCCGCGATCTGGAGCAGCCGGAGCGTCGGTTTGCGGCGGCCGTTCTCCATCGACTTGACGTACTCGTAGTGATAGCCGGTCTCTTTGCACAGCTCCTCGCGGGTGGTTCCCGCCTGTTCCCGCCACCGCTTGACCTGATTGCCGCAGTAACGCCAGGCCATCGGCGGCTGGGAGTTCACCTCGGTCATCGCGCCCGCCCCTCTGGTGCACGGTGGGTACGGTTACGTTCTGTACCCGCGTCGATACTCCAGAAGGCTATGCCCGGCCAGGCAGCGTATGAGCCATGGAACGCACAACTTCCCCCCTCCCGAGGGAGATCGACTGGCGGCTGCCGCGTACTCCGCGCAGTGTCGGCCGGGCGCGCTCGCTCCTCTCCGAGCAGGCGCGGGCCTGGAAGGTCCCGGACGACGTGGCGGACACCGCCGTACTGCTGCTCAGCGAGTTGATGACCAACGCCGTACGGCACGGGCGGGTTTCGGCGGGGCGGGAGGTCGAGGCGAGGTGTGTGCTGGACGGGGGTGTCCTGCGAATGGAGGTGGCGGACGCGAGTGATGCGCTGCCGTGCCCGAGGGAGGCGGGCCCGGAAGACGAGTCGGGGCGGGGTCTTGCGCTGGTGGAGTTGCTGGCCGACGCGTGGGGGGCCCGCGCCCGGCCGTACGGGATCGGTAAGGCGGTGTGGTTCGAGCTGGCGCTGCCCGCGGCCGAACCGGACGGGCCGCCACCCGGTGACGACTGCCCCCTGCGGTGAGACGTTGCCCGCGGCACTCGCCGCCGGACGGACCGGCGGGGACGAAGGGGGCACCATGACCAAGATGCTCGGTCACGTGGAGTACGCGAACGACGAGACGGAAGCGACGGAACTGCTCACGGCCTACAGCGAGTCGATCGGCCTTCCCTGGGGACTGATCCCGCAGCGCAAGCGGGAAGCCTCTGTCCGTATCGCGACCTACGAGGACAAGAACAACGGGCTGGCGGCGGCCAAGAAGACCCTCGACGACGACGTGGCCGAACAGCGGCGCGCGGAGCGGGTGGCGGAGCGCACGGCGGTGATCCAGAAGCAGGCCGACTCCCTGGTGAAGGCGGTCGGAGTGAAGAGCAACGCGGGTCTGCTCCTCGATTTGTGCAGGCACCATTACGAGCAGGCCAACTACCCCAATTTCACCTTCGGATCCGGCATGACCGAGGCCGAGTACGCCACCTTCCAGGGGGAGTGGGAGGAAGCCTCCGAGTTGGCCACCCAGCGCTACGACCAGTTCACGCACCTCTACTCGACCAAGATCCAGGACAAGGAAGCCCTCGGCAAGGGACAGGTCGGGGACACCCTGGCCACGCGCGGACGGCAGGGCAATGTATTTGTGACCGTCCTGGGCGCGAAGTTCAACGCCCACATCGACATCAAGGGCAAGAAGAAGTGAGGAAGTAGCGGCGGGGCCTGCGGGGGCCGGCTACGGCGTCCGGCGTACGGAGCGTCCCGCGAGGACGTCTGTGCGTCGCCCGTCCTCCATCACGAACTTGCCGTCGATCAGGACGTGCGGGATGCCCGTGGGGAGGGTGCGGGGAGCGTCGAAGGTGGAGCCCGCCGCGACCGTCTCCGGGTCGAAGAGGACCAGGTCGGCGCGGTAGCCCTCGCGGACGATGCCCCGGTCGGGCAGGCGCAGGCGGGCCGCCGGGCGCCCGGTGAGGTGGGCGACGCATTCTTCGAGGGTGAGGACGCCGAGGTCACGGACGTAGCGGCCGAGGTACTGCGGGAACGTGCCGTACGCGCGCGGGTGCGGCTTGAAGCCCTGGAGGATGCCGTCGCTGCCGCCGGTGTGCACGGGGTGCTGCATGATCGCCTGGACGTTCTCCTCGTGCCCCACGTGCTGGAGGATCGTCGACCCCAGCCTGTCGTTGATGAGCAGGCGGCGTGCGGTGATCCAGGGATCCTCGCCGCGCTGCTCGGCGGACTGGGCCACGGTCTTGCCGACGCAGGACGCGAGGCCGGGGTCGCTCACACCCGAGATCTCGATCTTGTCCCACTCGATCGGTACGCCGTGACAGCCGTCGGCGCCGATGACCTCCATGTGATGCCGGATCTTCTCCGCCACCTCGTCGTCCTGGAGCCGGGCGACGATCGCGTCGGGCCCGCCCTCGCTGGCCCAGCTCGGCAGCATGGCGACCAGGGTCGTGCAGCCGGGGGTGTAGGGGTACGTGTCGAGGGTGATGTCCGCGCCGGTCGCGAGCGCGTCGTCGAGGAGCGCGAGCAGGTCGGGCGCCTTGCCCTTGTTCACGCCGAAGTTCATGGTGGCGTGGGCGAGGTGGAGGGGACAGTTCGCGGTACGCGTGAGGTTGACCATCTCCTCGTACGCCTGGAGGGCGCCGGCGCCGTAACTGCGGTGGTGGGGGCAGTAGTAGCCGTTGTACTGGGCCACCACCTTGCAGAGCTCGGTGAGTTCGGAGTCGTCGGCGTACATGCCGGGGGTGTAGGTGAGGCCCGAGGACATCCCGACGGCGCCCTGCTCCATGCCCTCCGCGACGAGCTGCTTCATGCGCTCGACCTCGGCGGGGGTTGCCGGGCGGTCGTCCCAGCCGACCGCGTACATCCGGACGGTGCCCTGCGGGATGAGGTAGGCCGCGTTCACGGCCGTGCCCTGCCGGTCCAGGCGGTCCAGGTACTCGCCGACCGTGCGCCAGTCGAAGTCGATGTCGCTTCCGTCGCCGTTCCAGCCGGTGATGGCCTGGCGGACCTGGGCGAGGGTGCGGTCGTCCACGGGGGCGTAGCTCAGCCCGTCCTGGCCGATGACCTCCAGGGTGACGCCCTGGGCGGCCTTCGCGCTGTGGTCCGGGTCGCGGAGGAGGGCGAGGTCGCTGTGGGCGTGCATGTCGATGAAGCCGGGCGCCAGCGCCAGGCCTTGGGCGTCGACTGTGCGGGCCCCCGTGGGGCGGGGGCCCGCCTCCCCCTCCCGGTGGATCTGGGCGATCCTGCCCTCGTGTACGCCGATGTCGGCTCGGTACGAGGCACCTCCGGTGCCGTCGACGACGCGTGCGTCCCGGATGACCAGGTCCATGGGGGTGCCTCTCCCTCTTCGGGTGCGGGTCGTGCGTGGTGCCCCGGCCTTCGGCCGGGATGTCGTTCCCACCCGCACCACCCGTGCGGCTCGCGTCGTCGGGTGCGGGTGGCCCTGGCGGGGGCCGGCCGCCGTTGGCGACTGACCCTTGGGGGGGGCGATGGTCTTGGCTTGGTGGCCCGCTCCCTGGACTGCGGGGTAATCGGGTGGGTGGGTGGGAGACATCCGTCGCGGAGCGGCGGTCCTGCTTGTTCGCCCACCCGGTACCGCGGGGTGATCGGGCCCCAGAGGCCCAGGAGCCAGAAAAGATCAGAAATAGGTGCGGATGTAATCCGTGACCGTTCCGTCCGCCTCGACCAGAGGAATCAGCTGCCACTTGTCGAAGGACGTGCAGGGGTGCGAGAGCCCCAGGCCCACCCAGTCGCCCACGGCAAGATCCGCGTCGGAGGTCGTCCGGACCCACCCGTGCTGATCGGAGAGGCCCGTCACCGTGACGCCCGTCGCGGGCCGGTCCACCCCGCCCCGGTGGACGACCTGCGCCTCGGGCAGGTCGATGTCGTACGCCGCATCCCGCTTGCCCGCGTTCGTGAACGCCTGCTCCGGCGTGGGCCGGGACACCACCTGCGCCCAGAGGCGGAACGCGGGGTGCAGCGCGCCCTCCTCCGGGACCCGGTTGAACGGCGTCAAGTGACGGTAGTGGCCGTCGTCATGCGAGACGTACGCTCCGGAGCGGAGCAACTTCAGTACTGGCACGGACAGTTCGGGGATCTGAGCGAAGACATCCGCCACCGCGTCGAACCAGGCGCTGCCACCCGCGCTGACGACGATCTCGTCCAGATCCGCGAACCGGTTCGCCTTGTCGAACTCCACGGCGAGCGAGGTGAGCCGGCCCAGCCAGGCCCGTACCCGCTCGGGAGTCGCGTCCGGCACCTCGCCCTCGTACCCGGCGACACCCACCAGACGCAGCGTGTCCGCCGCCGCGACCGCGTTGGCGATCTCGACGCACTCGCTCTCCGTACGCACACCGGTGCGCGCCCCGTCACCCGCGCCGAGCTCCACCACGACGTCGACGGGACGCGTCGCGTCCGCCGCGCGCAGAGCGGCGTCCATCAGGGCGACGCCGGGCACGGAGTCGACGTAGCAGACGAAGCGGAAGGAGGGGTCGGCGTCCAGCTCGCCCGCGATCCAGCGCAGCGCCGCCGCGTCCACCAGCTCGTTGGCGAGGAAGATCCGCTCGATGCCGTAGGCGCGCGCCACCCGCACCTGGTGCGGCACGGCGAGGGTGATGCCCCACGCGCCGTGCTCGAGCTGCCGCGCGAAGAGCTGTGGCGCCATGGACGTCTTGCCGTGCGGGGCGAAGGCGAGGCCGTGCCGCTCGGAGTACGTCTCCATCAGCGCGAGGTTGTGTTCGAGGCGCTCGGCGGAGAGGGCGAGGACGGGGGTGGTGAAGCCGCCCGTGAAGAGGTTCCGGCGCTGGGCCGCGAGCTCGCCGACCGTCAGCCCCTCCGCGTCCGGCGGGAGGCCCTTGAAGCGGTGGTCGACCCGCTCTTCTGCGAGCCGGTCGAGCTCCCGGGCGAGACGTCCGGCGGAGCGGTCGGCTGCGTTGTCGGCGGCCATGGCGCCTCCTCGAAAAGGTGCGTTGCATGATGTGCAACGGTCATTGCGTATGTCGCTTACTGCTGTCTAACATCCGAGCCAACGCCGGGTCAACGGATCCGGGCGGCGGACCAGGACAGCGATCAGGACAGCAAGGGGTTGGAGCGGACGTGTCGAAGGTGACCGCAGACGGAGTGCCGGGCGACGCGAACGGCGTGGACGTCGTCGCGCTCGGCGAGTCCATGGTCACGTTCCTGCCCTCCCGCGCGGGCCGCCTCGCCGACGTCCCCTCCTTCGATCGCGGGATCGGCGGCGCCGAGTCGAACGTCGCCTGCGCGCTCGCCGCGGCCGGGCACCGCACCCGCTGGGTCAGCCGCGTCGGCGCCGACGGATTCGGGGACCACCTCGTCGAGGCGATCGCCCGCTACGGAGTCGACACGCGAGCCGTGCGCCGCGACCCGCACCGCCCCACCGGCATCTACTTCCGCACCGCCGACGACCGCGACACCGATGCCCACGAGGTCCTCTACTACCGCGCGGGCTCCGCGGCATCCGCGATGTCCCCCGACCCGGACAGCGTGGACCACGAGGCGCTCGACTCCGGCCGGATCCTGCACCTCTCCGGCATCACCGCCGCCCTCTCCGCGGACTGCCTCGCCCTCCTGCGCGAACTGACCGCCCCCCGCCCCGGCCGCCCGCTGGTGTCCTTCGACGTGAACCACCGCCCCGGTCTGTGGAGCGGCACGGGCGACGGCGAAGGCCCCCGCGTCCTCCTCGACCTCGCCCGCGGCGCCGACCTCGTCTTCGTCGGCGAGGACGAGGCCGCCGACGCCTGGGGCATCACCGGCGGCCCCGACGCCATCCGCGCCGCGCTCCCCGAGCCGGCGACCCTGGTCGTCAAGCAGGGCAGCAGCGGCGCCACCGTCTTCACGGAAGGACTCGCCGAGGGCGCGCCCTCCGTCTTCCAGCCCGCGCTCAAGGTCGACGTCGTCGCCCCCGTCGGCGCCGGGGACGCGTTCGCCGCCGGGTTCCTCTCCGCCACCCTGCGCGGACTCCCCGCCGAGCGGCGGCTGCGCCACGGCCACCTGATGGCGGCCGCCGCGCTCACCGTCCCCGGCGACCTCGCCACCCCTCCCGCGAGGACGCACACCGATCGTCTTGCCGCACTGGACGCCGAGGCCTGGGGGACACTTCGTCTCGGCCCGGGCTGGACGGACGGCGTCCCCGCGAACACTGAGGCCAAGGAGGAGGCACGTACATGAGCCAGACCGTCGACCGCGCCCTGTCCATCCTGCCGCTGCTCGCCGAAGGACCGGCCGACCTCGGCCAGGTCGCCGAGCGCCTCGAAGTGCACAAGTCCACCGCGCTGCGGCTCCTGCGCACGCTGCACGAACACGGCCTGGTCTACCGCCAGTCCGACCAGCGCTACCGCCTGGGCGCCCGCCTCTTCGCGCTCGCCCAGGAGGCCGTCGAGAACCTCGACGTACGCGAGATCGCGCACCCCCACCTCCTCGCACTGAACGAGAAGTGCGGCCACACCGTGCACCTCGCGGTCTACGAGGAGCAGGAAGTCCTCTACATCGACAAGGTCGAGAGCCGCTACCCGGTGCGGATGTACTCGCGCATCGGGAAGCCGGTGGCGATCACGGTCGCCGCCGTGGCCAAGCTGCTGATCTCCGACTTTCCCGAGGCCGAGCGCCGCGCGATCGCGGAGAAGCTCGACTACCCCACGTACACGTCCCGTTCGACGCCCAACGCCGCCGCGTTCCTCAAGGAGCTGGCGACGGTGCGCGAGCAGGGATGGGCCACCGATCTCGGTGGCCACGAGGAGTCCATCAACTGCATCGGGGCCCCCATCCGCGGTGCGGACGGCCGGGTCGTCGCCGCCATGTCGGTCTCAGCGCCGAATGTCGTCGTCACCGCCGAGGAACTCCTCACGCTGCTCCCACTGGTGCGCCGTACGGCGGACGCCATCAGCCGGGAGTACTCCGGCAAGTCACCCCTCAAGGAAGCCTGAACGACCATGACCGAGAAGACCGCGCTCACCCCGGCCACCCACACCACCCCGCCCGCGAAGTTCTCCCACGGCGTCAAGAAGGGCAACATCCTTCAGGTCGCCGGTCAGGTCGGCTTCCTGCCCGCCGAGGAGGGCAAGGCCCCCACCCCCGCGGGCCCCACCCTGCGCGAGCAGACCCTCCAGACGTTCGCCAATGTCAAGGCGATCCTCGAAGAGGGCGGCGCGACCTGGGACGACGTGATGATGATGCGCGTCTACCTCACGGACGTGGACCACTTCGCCGAGATGAACGAGATCTACAACGCCTACTTCGAGGAGCAGGGCCTCAAGGCCCCCGCCTCGGCCCGCACCACGGTCTACGTGGGCCTGCCCAAGGGGCTGCTCATCGAGATCGACGCGCTCGCCGTCCTGAGCTGACGCAGCCCGTCCCCTGATCCACCCTCCGCAAGCCGCAAGTCTTCACGGCGCGGCGCCCAACTCCCCCCTTCGGGCGCCGCGCCGTGATCCCCCCTGCCCCGAAAGCCCCATGCACTTACGAGGTCAAAGATGTCCCCGTCGTCCCCCTTCGCCGCGCTCGCGGCCGCCGCCCCCGCCGAGGAACCACCCCACACGGGCGGAATCCTCACCCTGATCGACGGCACCGCCGGTCTGCTGACCGTCGCCGCGCTCGGCATCGTGCTGCTCCTCTTCCTGATCATCAAGATCAGGCTGCAGCCCTTCGTGGCGCTGCTCGCGGTCTCCATAGTCGTCGGCCTCTCGGCCGGCCTCTCCGTCACCGAACTCTTCGGCACGGTCCAGAAGTCCGACGCGGTCTCGGTCATCGAGTCCGGCATGGGCGGCATCCTCGGCCATGTGGCGATCATCATCGGCCTCGGTACGATGCTCGGCGCGATCCTCGAAGTCTCGGGCGGCGCAGAGGTGTTGGCCTCCCGCCTGCTCGGCCTCTTCGGTGAGAAGCGCGCCCCCCTCGCCATGGGCCTGACGGGCCTCATCTTCGGCATCCCGGTCTTCTTCGACGTCGGCATCTTCGTCCTCGCGCCGATCGTGTACGCCGCCGCCAAGCGCTCCGGCAAGTCGATCCTGCTGTACTGCCTGCCCCTGCTGGCCGGCCTGTCGATGACCCACGCGTTCCTGCCCCCGCACCCCGGCCCGGTGGCCGCGGCCGGTCTGCTCCACGTGGACCTCGGCTGGGTCATCCTGATGGGCATCATCTGCGGCATCCCCGCCGTCATCGCCGCCTGGGTCTACTCCGCCTGGATCGGCAAGCGCATCTTCGTGCCCGTCCCGCAGGACATGGTCGAGGCCGCCGACGAGGCGCGCCAGGCCGTCGTCGCCGAGCAGCGTGCGGCCGGAGTCGAGCCGCGCGAGAAGCCGGTGCCGCTGGGCATGGTCTTCGCGATCATCGGAACGCCGCTGTTCCTGATCCTCCTCGCGACCTTCTCGTCGATCGCCTTCGACCCCTCGACCCTCCGCTCGGTGATCGAGTTCTTCGGCAGCCCCTTCGTGGCCCTGACGATCGCCCTGCTCATGGCGTACTACCTGCTGGGCATCCGGCGCGGCTGGTCCCGCAAGTCCCTGGAGACGGTGTCGACCTCGTCCCTCAAGCCGGTCGGCAACATCCTCCTGGTGGTCGGCGCCGGCGGCATCTTCGGCGCGGTCCTCAAGGCGAGCGGTGTGGCCAAGGCCCTCTCGGACACCTTCCAGGACGTGGGCCTGCCGATCATCGTCCTCGCCTACCTGCTCTCCCTGGTGCTTCGCGTCGCCCAGGGCTCGGCGACGGTGGCGATCGTGACGACGGCGGGCATCGTGGCCCCCCTCCTCGCCGAGGGCGACCACTCGCAGGCGTTCGTCGCCCTGGTCATCATGGCGATCTCGGCGGGCTCGATCTTCGCCTCGCACGTCAATGACGGCGGCTTCTGGATGGTGGCGAAGTACTTCGGCATCTCGGAACGGGACACGCTCAAGACGTGGACGGTCCTGGAGTCGGTGCTTTCGGTGGCCGGATTCGCGGTGGCGGCCGTGGTCAGCCTGTTCGTCTAGCGGCTCTGCGATACATCCGGATCTGCCGTACATGAGGGCGCCCCGGCCGCTGCGGCCGAGGGCGCCCTTGTGCGTGGAGGCTGGTGCGGGCGCCTCAACTCGTGCAGTACTGGCCCTCCTTCCCGATCGACCGGTACATGCAGTCCGCGTTCTCCAGGAGCTGCAGCACCGCGTCCCGGTTGCGTGACGTCTCGCGCTCGATCACCTCGTCGGGCGGGTAGAAGCCGCCGCCGCCCGATCTCGGGTACATCTCGAAGGTGTAGCTGAAGATCTTCTGGTTGCCCCACAGCCAGTCGTCGATCGTGCCGTCCGTGATGTAGAGGTCACTGGACTGCTCGGGGGTGTAGCCGTTGCTCGCGGCCATCTTGGTGCCGACGGCCGCGTGTGCGTCGCGGTCGTCCTTGGTCAGGCCGGGGGCCGTGTCGTTGTACGTGAAGCCGTAGGGCCACAGGACCAGTTCGCTGTACGTGTGGAAGTCGATGCCGGCCTTGATCTGCTGCTTGCCGCCGACGATCCGGCTGCGCACGAAGTCCGCGACGACCTTCACCTCGGGGGCGGACTCGCCCGCCTTGCCACGGTACGTCTCCGAGCCGGTGGAGCCCGAAGAGCCGCCGCAGCAGCCCCACTTGTAGTTCCAGTTGCGGTTCAGGTCGGTGCCGACGTTCGACGAACCGCTGTTGGGCTGGCGGTTCTTGCGCCAGCTGCGGTAGGAGCCGGTCGCGATGTCGTACTCGCCGCCGTCCGGGTTCATGTCCGGCACGATCCAGATCTCGCGCTCGTCGACCATCTTCTTGATGCGCGCGTCCGTGCCGTAGTCGTCGCCGAGCTCGCGCAGCAGGTACAGCGCCATCTCGACGGTCAGGTGCTCGCGGGCGTGCTGGTGGTGGGTGAAGAGGACCTCGGGCTCGGCCTCGTCGGTGCCGACGTTGTCGCTGACCTTGATGGCGATGATGTCCCGGCCCGAGTAGGACTTGCCGATGACCTTCTTGCTCATCAGGGTCGGATGGGCCGCGATGCGCTGATCGATCTCCGCGTTCATCTCGGCGTAGTTGTGGTACTTCGCGTCGGCGGGCGGGAAGTCCTTGGCCTCCACCGGTTCGCCGTTCGTACGCTTCGGCGGTCCGGCCAGGGCCTTGAGCTCGTAGCCGGAGTCCCGGAGCCCGGCCGCCTCGCGGCCGTCGGCCGAGACGACCACCGAGCGGGCGTCGACCTCGTCGATGGCGACGCCGGTGCGGGCGAGCGCGGTGCGCGCGGCGCGGTTGTCGCCGAGCTGGATCTCGTACTGGCGCGTTTCGTTGTCGTCCGCCGCCGTGTCGCGCGCGGCGGTCCGGTCGGCGGAGTCGGGTGAGGCGTTGGCGGTGATGGGCGCCGCCACGGCGAGGGCGAGAAGGACCGCTATGGCGGTGGATCTCCTGCCGCGTATGCGAAGTCGCATGAAGTCTCCTGGGGGGTGGGGGGTGGTCCAGTGCGACGCGTGCGGTGCGAGGTGCGAAGTGCGGGTTGCGCGATGCGGGTTACGCGGTGCGGGTTGCGCGGCCCCATCGTCGAGTTCTGGCATGCTCCGGTCAACACTGTCTTCGGCCAACGCTGTCTTCGGCCAACCCCTTGTGTCACGCGCGCCCATGCGGTTTCTTGATCGGCATGGCTGAAACGACAGGCAGTGGCACTGCCACGGGAGATGCGGCTCCCCGCCTCCGCAAGGCGAGCTGGAAGTACGTCGGTCCCGGCATCGTCGTCGCCGCGACCGGCGTCGGCGCGGGCGACCTGGTCGCGACGCTCATCGCGGGCAGTAAATTCGGCTACACGCTCATGTGGGCCGCAGTCATCGGCTGTCTGGTGAAGATCTCGCTCGCCGAGGCGACGGGCCGCTGGCACCTCGCCACCGGACGCACCCTGTTCGAGGGCTGGCGCAGCCTCGGCCAGTGGACCACCTGGTACTTCGCGATCTACGTCGTCATCTGGGGCTTTGTCTACGGCGCCACGGCGATGTCGTCGAGCGCCCTGCCGCTCGTCGCGCTCTTCCCGGACGGTCCGAGCCTGAAGGCCTGGGCGATCCTCTGCGGCCTGCTCGGGCTCGCCTTCGTCTGGTTCAATCGGTACGCCGTCTTCGAGAAGGTCATGACGGTCGTCATCGGGATGAAGTTCCTGATCGTCGTGTACGTCGCCATCCGCGTCGCCCCCGACCTCGGCAACGCCTTCGCGGGCCTCGCGCCGGTGCTCCCCGACGGTTCGCTGCTCTACACGCTCGGTCTGATCGGCGGTGTCGGCGGCACCATCACCATGGCCGCGTACGGGTACTGGGTGAACTCCAAGGGCTGGACCGACATCAGCTGGCTCAAGGTCATGCGGCTCGACAACCGCGTCGCCTACATCACCACCGGCATCTTCGTCGTCGCGATGATGATCATCGGTGCCGAGCTCCTGCACTCCACGAACATCGCCCTCACCTCCGGTGACCGGGGCCTCATCGACCTCGGCAACGTTCTGGAGGACAAGTTCGGCGCGGTCACCGCGAACCTCTTCCTGATCGGCTTCTTCGCCACGTCCTTCGGGGCCCTGATGGGCGTGTGGCACGGCGTGAGCCTGATGTTCGCGGACTTCGTGGAGCGGCTGCGGCGCGAGCGCGCCGGAGCTGGTGCCTCCGATGCCGAGGCGGTCGCCGAAGGCGGTGACGACATGGTCAAGGAGGTCGCGGCGGGCCACCGGGAGAAGTCGGTGCCGTTCCGGGCGTATCTGCTGTGGCTCACCTTCCCGCCGATGGGCCTGCTCTTCCTGGACCAGCCGTTCGGCCTGGTCGTCGCCTATGGAGTGCTCGGCGCGTTCTTCATGCCGTTCCTCGCGCTCACGCTGCTCTGGTTGCTCAACTCCTCGCGCACACCGAAGGAGTGGCGCAACGGCATGCTGAGCAACGGAATGCTCGCGGCGGCCGGTCTGCTCTTCCTCGTCCTGTGCGTGCAGCAGGTGCGCGACCTTCCCTGGTAGCTCTAGCTCCCGCACCTGCTGCAGGTGTGAGGGGCCGGCCGCCGGTTACGGCAGTCCGTGGACGTGCGGCCCGACCGCCTTGGACCAGGAACTTCCGTTACCGGTATCCCAGTTGGTCGACCAGGTCATCGCGCCCCGGATGTCCGGGTACGTCTTGGACGGCTTGAAGGAGCCGCAACTGGTTCCCGTCGCCAAGCAGTCGAGGGCCTGGTTCACGACGGACGGCGAGACATAGCCGCCGCCCGCGGCCTTCGCCGATGCCGGTACGCCTATGCCGACCTGCGACGGGGCGAGACCGCCCTCCAGCTGGATGCAGGCGAGTGCGGTGAGGAAGTCGACCGAGCCCTGGCGGTAGACCTTGCCGTCACAGCCCAGCATCGAACCACTGTTGTAGTACTGCATGTTGACGACCGTGAGGATGTCCTTCACCGCGAGCGCCGTCTTGAAGTACTCGTTCGACGTCGACTGCATGTCGATCGTCTGCGGCGCCATGGTCAGCACGAATCCCGAACCGGCTTTCCCGGCAAGGGACTTCAGGGCCTGCGACATGTACGTCGAGTTGAGCCCGTTCTCCAGGTCGATGTCGACGCCGTCGAAGCCGTACTCCTGCATGAGTCCGTACGCCGAGTCCGCGAAGGCCGTCGCGGACGCGGAGTCGCTGACCGCCACCGCGCCCTTCTCGCCCCCGACCGAGAGGATCACGGACTTGCCGGCTGCCTGCTTGGCCTTGATGTCGGCCTTGAACTGGTCGACGGTGTACCCGCCGAGCCCGGCCGAGTCCAGGGTGAACGCCAGCTCGCCCGGCGTGGCGGTCGCGTCCGCGAACGAGACCGCGATGATGTCGTATTCATCCTGCACGTCGCCCAGCTTCTGGACCGTGGCGCCGTTGTCGAAGTTCTGCCAGTAGCCGGTCACCGCGTGCTTCGGCACGGCGCGGGTGCCGGCGGTGGCGTCGTCGGCGCCGCCGGTGAGCAGGCCGGTGAGCGCGAGGGCGAGTGCCGTGGTCAGACCGATGACAGACCCTGCCTTCCTGCGTGTCCTGCGTGCCCTGCGTGTTTTGGCGCGTGCGTCGTCCACTTCTGCCTCCGGTGGGGGGAGTTGGGGCATGCGGAGAGCTCTCGATGGGTCGTGCTGCCTGGTCCAGTGGTCGTACAAGCTGGTCCAGACCAATTGACTTGTCAAGACCTCTGGCGCCACCCGGACCCCGCCAGTCCGGCCCACCTCAATGTGAACAGTGGGAAGTTGGGTGTTGAGGTGGCGCTGACCTGGATAAGGTGCTGAGGCAGAAGTGCTTGAAGACCGGGGGTGCGCGCATGCCGACCGCCATAGCCGTCACCGGCCCTGACCTGGTGCTGCCGTCGCCCGACCGGCACACCCCGTCGGCGGCCGTCCTGCAGAGTGCGGTCCAGTCACCACGTACGTACTCCCTGGACCAGGCGCTCACCGAGATGCACACGCTCATCGAGCACCACGGCTATGTGATCGTCCTCTGCCCCGCCTCCGCGCCGCCCGCCCTCGTCCAGCGCATGCACGCGATCCGCTCCGTTCTGGAGAGCGACCGCATCGCGATCCTCCGCCCGGACCTGCCGCCGCTCGGCCTCGCGGTCCTCGCGCTGCAGCTCCGCCAGCTGTCGATCTGCGACTTCAGCCCCGGCGTCCTCGCCTCGGCGGCCCGGCTCCTGTCCCACTACATCTACGCGGGCGCGCTGCTCGGCTCGGTGGCGAAGCTGGACCGGGTCCCGGTCACGCTGCAGTCGCACGCCAAGTCATGGGTGCCGGGCGCCCAGTTCGCCGTCCTCGCCACGCCGCGCCCCGAGCTGATCAAGGTCACGGGGGACGCGACGCTGCCGGGCCCCGGCTTCGGGACGAAGCTGCTGTACGCCACCGGGCAGCTGGGGTCCGACTGGGTCACCGGGACGCTCGCGCCGGCCTGGCGGTCCCAGGAGGTGTCGGAGGCGCGCCTGCCGGGGGAGTCCGCGCGCTGGTGGGCGACGGGCAAGATCGTCGAGTTCGCCGCGGCGATCCCCGACATCTCCGTGCTCTACCAACTGGTGTCGTCCGTCCGGCGGGACGACTGCCACTGGTGCGGTCTCGAACTCATCGGCGACCGCTGCGGCTTCTGCGCCGCGCCACTCCTGCCGCCTCCCGAACGCTCCGCGCCCGCCGCGGCCCCGGGTCCGGCCCGGGTGCTGCGGGCGCTGCCGAGAGGCGCGACGTAGGACCGGGCCAGCGCCCTCGTCGTACGCACCTGCTCGCACTCGCTCCGACCTGCACCTACCTGCTCGCCCCTGAAGTGAACTGAATCGAACGCGCGCCACTCCGCTCACTGTCCGTAGCCGCCCGCACCCGATCGAGGTAGTCCGGTCCATGAACTCACGCCAGCGCCGCGGCGTCATCCTGCTGGTCCTGTCGGTCCTGGCCGCGTTCGGCGCGTTCGCGGGCGTCCTCTCGCTGATCCGGGACGTGAACTCGAAGGTGGGGCCGGAGGTGACCGCGTACAAGCTCAAGGGGGACATCGCCCCCTACAAGGAGCTCAGCGCGGACCAGTTCGAGAAGGTCGAGATGCCGGAGCGGTGGCTCTCGGACAACGCGGTCACCGACCTCCGCCAGGTCCGCGGCAAGATCGCGGTGACCGAGCTGCGCAAGGGGTCGCTTCTCCAGACGGACATGATCGTCAATCGTCCTGAACTGGAGCCGGGGCAGCAGGAGATCGCCATCATGATCGACGCGGCGACGGGCGTCGCGGGCAAGATCACGCCGGGCTCGACGGTCAACATCTACGCCACCTTCAAGGCCGAGACCGACAAGGCCAAGGACCAGTCGAAGGTCATCGTCGAGTCCGCGAAGGTGATCGACGTGGGCAAGCTGACGGCGCTCGACCCGGACCAGGACGACCGCGGCGGCAATCGCCGTCGTACGGCGACCGAGGCGGTGCCGATCACGTTCGCGCTCGACACGGCGAACGCGCAGCGCGTCGCGTACGCGGAGTCGTTCGCCACGCATGTGCGGCTCGCCCTGGTCGGACAGGGCGGGGACAGCACGATTCCGCGGGGCGACCGCACTTACACACTCGACGAGGACAAGTAGGGGGCCTGCGGATGTGCTGCACGTCTGAACCGCCGCTTCTCGCTCCCGCCGCGGGCGGCCGTCCGGGGCCGCCGACGCGCGGCGGATTCCTTGCTCCCGCGGTGGGCGGCAGCCCTGGGCCGCTGCTGCCCGGCGGATCTCTCCCCCTCGCCCACCCGATCTCCCGACGGGGTGACGCATGACGACCCGCATCCTCCCCGCCGTAGGGGACCTGGAGGCCGCCCGCGCGCTCTCGACACTCGTCGGGCAGCTTCCGGACGCCGAACCCGCTCTCCCCGTCGCGGACTCCACCGCACTGCTCGACACCCTGGCGAGGCTCGCCGCCGAGTCGCTGGACGAGCTGCCCGAAGTCGTCCTCATCCACGAGCGCATCGGCCCCGTACCCGCCCTGGACCTGATCCGCGACCTCGTCCTCCGCTTCCCGGCGGTCGGCGTCGTCCTGATCACCGCCGACACGAGCCCGGCCCTGCTGACCGCCGCGATGGACTCCGGCGCGCGCGGCATCGTCGGTTTCCCCCTCGCCTACGACCCACTCGCCGAGCGGGTGCACGCGGCGGCCTCCTGGTCCGCCGGGATGCGCAGGCACCTGGGCAGCGCGGGCATGGAGCTCTACGCCGGCCCGGGGGAGACCCCGGGCGGCGGCCACGTCGTGGCGGTGAGCGGGGCCAAGGGTGGCGTGGGCGCGACCCTCGCCACCGTCCAACTCGCCCTGGCGGCACAGGCGTCCGGCCGTACTGTCGCCCTCCTCGACCTGGACCTGCAGGCCGGCGACGTCTCCTCGTACCTGGACGTCCAGTTCCGCCGCTCCATCGCCGACCTCGCGTCGATCACCGACATCACGCCCCGCGTCCTCCAGGACGCCGTCTACACCCACGAGACCGGCATCGGCCTCCTCCTGGCCCCCAGCGAGGGCGAACGGGGCGAGGAGATCACCGACCGGGTGGCCCGCCAGACGCTCAGCGCCCTGCGCAGCCGCTACGACGTCGTGCTGGTCGACTGCGGGACGTACGTCACCGGGGCGAGCGCCGCCGCCATCGAACTCGCCGACCAGGCGATCCTCCTCGTCACCCCGGACGTCGTCTCCGTACGCGCCGCCAAGCGCATGGTGCGCCTGTGGGACCGGCTCCAGATCCGCAAGGCGGAGGAGACCCTCACCGTCGTCAACCGCCACGGCAAGGGCTCGGACATCCAGCCCTCCCTGGTGGAACGGGTGACGGGAACGAAGGTGGCCCGTACGACTATCCCCGCGAACTTCAAGGAGCTGCAGGGCGCGGTCGACGCGGGCCGCATGCAGGACCTGGACAGCAAGTCCACGGTGAAGCAGGCCCTGTGGGCGCTGGCGGGCGAGCTGGGCCTGGTGGATCCCGAGGCGGCGTCCGGCACCACCAAGCGGGGCGCGCTGAACCTCCGCAAGCGCGTCGGCGGCGACCGGGGCGCGGTCACCCTGGAATTCGCCGGGATGTTCCCGTTGCTGCTCGCCGTGATGGGCCTCCTGTGGCAGTGCGCGCTGTACGGCTACACGTTCTCCCTCGCGGGCAACGCGGCCGACGAGGCGGCGCGGGCGGCGACGGCCGCGTACGCCGTGGGCGAGGGCGGGGCGGCGGCGTGCGAGGCCGCCGCGAAGGAGCATCTGCCGTCGGCGTGGCAGGGCGCGGACGTGGCCTGCACGGACGAGGGGACGGTCTGGAAGGCCCACGTGGACGCGGACGTCCCGCTGTTCTTCCCCGGGATCGACGCGGGGTGGAACGTGAGCGGGGAGGCGGGAGCGGCGAAGGAGGGTGAGGACGGTGAGGGGTGACCCCGCAGCCTTGCCCACCGTCGATCACCGGCTCCGCCGAGTTCGTCCTCAAACGCCGGACGGGCTGGATCGTCCCCGTCGCCCTCGAGGTCCGAACAGGCGGCAGGGTCCACACAGGAAGCACGCCTTCGACGACCGAGGCGTATCCATGCTGGAGTTCGCCGGCTTCCTCCCCATCCTGCTCCTCATCGGCCTGGCCACCATCCAGCTGGGCCTCGTCGGCTACGCCGTCAACCAGGCGGGATCAGGCGCCCGTGCGGCGGCCCGCGTCGCCTCACAGGGCGAGGGTGGCGAGGCCGCGGGCATGGCGGCGATGGACGGCAGCCTCGACGCCCAGGTCGCCATCAGCGGCGGCGGCGCCACGACGACGGCGGACGTCACCGTCCAGGTCCCCACGCTCCTGCCCTTCGTGGACGCCGGCTGGTCCGTCACGAAGTCGGCCACGATGCCCAACGACGAAGACGAAGAGGGGAGCTGAGAGAAGCAGATGAGCCTCCGCGACCGCGTGGCGACCGCGCACGACCACGGCAAGGACAGCGGCCCCAGCCGCGACGACAGCCTCGTGGCCGTCTACCGCTCCAAGCTCCTGGAAGAGATCGACCTCGCCGAGATGTCGTCCCTGACGGCGGCCGACCGCCGCGTCCGCCTCGAACGCGTCATGGGCCACATCATCAGCCGCGAAGGCCCCGTCCTCTCGACCTCCGAGCGCTCCCAGCTCATCCGCCGCGTGGTGGACGAGGCCCTCGGACTCGGCGTACTCGAACCGCTCCTCGCCGATGCCTCCATCACGGAAATCATGGTGAACGGCCCGGACTCGATCTTCGTGGAGCGGGCGGGACGCGTCGAACAGCTCCCCCTCCGCTTCGCCTCGAACGACCAGCTCATGCAGACCATCGAACGCATCGTCTCCACGGTCAACCGCCGCGTCGACGAGTCGAACCCGATGGTCGACGCCCGCCTCCCCACCGGCGAGCGAGTCAACGTGATCATCCCGCCCCTGGCCCTCACCGGCCCGACCCTCACCATTCGCCGCTTCCCCCGCGCGTACACGCTGCACGAGCTCATCGGCCTCGGCTCGCTCGACGAGCACATGCTGCTCCTGCTCTCCGCCTTCGTGCGCGCCCGCTTCAACATCATCGTCAGCGGCGGCACGGGCTCCGGAAAGACGACGCTCCTCAACGCGCTCTCCGGCCTCCTCCCGTCCCACGAACGCATCATCACCATCGAGGACTCGGCGGAACTGCAACTCCAGCAGGACCACGTGATCCGCCTCGAATCCCGCCCCCCGAACGTCGAGGGCAAGGGCCAGATCACCATCCGCGACCTGGTCCGCAACAGCCTCCGTATGCGCCCCGACCGCATCATCGTCGGTGAGGTCCGAGGCGGCGAAACGCTCGACATGCTGCAAGCCATGTCGACGGGCCACGACGGCTCCCTCGCCACGGTCCACGCGAACACGGCGGAGGACGCCCTGATGCGCCTGCAGACCCTCGGCTCGATGTCGGAGGTCCAGATCCCCTTCGAGGCACTGAAGGACCAGATCAACTCGGCGGTCGACGTGGTCGTCCAGCTCGCCCGGCACGCGGACGGCTCCCGCAAGATCGCCGAGATCGTCCTGCTCGTCTCGCACGGCCGCGAACAGTTCCGCATCGCCCCGGCGACCCGCTTCGTGCCGCACCAGCCGGGCAGCGGCGGCCTGGACCGCCGCGTGCACGGTTACTTCGAGCACCTGCCGCTGCCGCGCTCCGTCGCCGACCGGCTGTACGTGGCGGGCGAACCGGTGCCGCCCGGCTTCGGCGTGGCCCAGGCCATCGACGTACTGAACACGAGAGAGGCGATGGGCTGATGGAGAACCAGGCCGCCCTCCTGGCCCTCGGCGCCACGATCCTGACCGGCACGCTCGCCGTCGCGGGAATCCAGGCGTACGCGTCGGGCCGTGCCCAGCGCCAGGCGCTGGTCGACCGTCTGTCGATCGGCCCCGGCACGGGCGACACCGGCGGTCGCGGCCGGCGCTTCTCGTCCGTGGACCGCCGCCTGCGCCGCACCCGCCTCGGCCGCGCCATCCACCTGCGCCTGTCGGCGACGGGACTCGACCTGACGGCAGGCGAGTTCTTCGTCTACGTCGTGGCGGTCGTCGCCGCGCTCTGGCTGATGGCGGCGGCCACCCTGGCCCCCTTCTTCGGCCCGATCGCGGGCATCGTGGCGGTCTGGAGCGCGGTGGTGTTCCTCAACTGGCAACGCCAGAAGCGCATCGAGGCCTTCATCAACCAACTCCCCGACGTGGCACGCATCCTGGCGAACGCGACGGCGGCCGGCCTGGCGCTGCGTACGTCACTGGCGATGGCGGCGGAGGAGCTGGAGGCCCCGGCGGGCGAGGAACTGTCCATGGTGGCCGACCAGTTGACGCTGGGCAGATCGATCGACGACACGCTGGGCGAACTGGCGGCACGCCTGCCGTCGCGCGAACTCATAGTGCTCGTCACGACCCTGGTCCTCTCCAACAAGGCGGGCGGTTCGGTGGTGAACTCCCTTAGAAACCTCACGCAGACCCTGGAGGACCGCAAGGAGACCCGCCGGGAGGTGCGCACCATGCTCTCGGAAGTCCACGCGACGGCGTTCACGGTGCCGCTCCTGGGACTCGGCTCGCTGCTGCTCATCAACTCCTCCAACGAGGGGGCGCTGGCCCGCGTGACAGGTTCACCGATGGGCCAGACGCTGATCCTGATCGCGCTGGGCCTGTACGCCGTGGGCTTCTTCGTGATCAGGCGCCTCGGCAAGATCGAAGTGTAGGGAGCGGGACGTGTTCGGTCTGGCGATGGCGGCCGTGATGGGCCTCGCGGTGGCGGGGGTCTGCCAGGGCATCCGCATGTACCGGGCGGAGGCGAAACTCCCCTCGGACCTGGCGATAGCCCTGGAGGTCGGCGCCACGCGCGTCTCCACGGCGGGCTCGGCGGTGGACCGCCTGGGCATCCGCTTCGCCCCCTACGTCCTGCGCCTGATGGGCCCGAAACGGGTGGACGCCAAGCGCCGCAAGATAGACATGGCGGGCAACCCGGGCGGCCTGACGATCGACCGCTATGCGGCGCGACGGGCGGTCTACGGCATCTTCGGCCTGCTCATGGGCCTGATCTTCTTCACGAACGGCTCCTCGCTCTTCGGTCTGCTCACCTTCGCCTTCGGCGTGACGGCGGCGGACGCGCTGATCTGGCAGGCGATACGGGAACGGCGCGAGGTCATCGACCGCACGCTGCCGGACTTCCTCGACGTACTGGCGGTGGTGGTGTCGGCGGGCCTCGGCTTCCGCCAGGCGCTGGACCGCGTCGCGGAGCGCTACGAGGGCCCCTGGGCGGACGAACTGCGCATCACCCTGCGCCAGATGGACATGGGCGTGAGCCGCCGCCAGGCCTTCGACGAGCTGCGCCGCAGGAACGCCTCGGAGCAGGTCTCGCAGTTCGTCTCGGCACTGCAACAAGGCGAGGAGCTGGGCTCCCCCATCGCGGACACGCTCATCCAACTGGCCACGGACATGCGCCGCACGGACGCCCAGAACTCCCGCCGCAGGGCGGCGAAGACGATCCCCAAGGCGACCATGGTGACGCTGGTCTTCATGCTTCCGGCCACGATGATTCTGATCGCGGCGGGGATGTTCCTGGGTTCGGGTTCCGACTTCGGCTCGATCCTGGGGAAGTGAGTGAGGGGGTGGTGAGGGGTGGTGAGGGGTGGGGTGGGCGGTGCGGTGCGATGGGCGGTGCGGTGCGGTGCGCGGTGCGCCTGGCGGCGGGAGCCGGTATCAAGCCACTCCGCGAAACCTCTTCGCGGCTGCAACCAGATGTGGGACAGTCGCCCGGAGGGCGGGAAGGTTGCGGTAACTCCGGGGGTGGCCCCTGCCGGGGTCCACTCCCCCAAGCGGCCTTTGCAAAAGGTGAGTTCACGGGATTCGCGGAAGGGGACGTCGTGAAACGCATGGTGAAACGCATGGAACCACCGACCGGCCGGTCGCGGATCTCCACGACCTGCCTCCGGGGTGCGTGATGACCTCGCAGCCGGGGAAGGGAACTCGCCAACTTCCGCGTCTCAAACGGTATTGGTTGCGGAGAGTGGCTGATGGGTCACATGATCTCGCGTACGTTGCCTATGACGACAGCGACGTCGGAATTGGCTGCGCCAGCAGTGCGTGTATCGGGTGGGAGAGAAGGGGCCGTCGTGCTGAAAGATCGCGTACTCGGAGTCTGGGTCGACTGGACCGTGAACGTTTCTTCCCGGGTTCGGGGGAGGGAGCGGGATGCGGGGGCTGGGTTTGTGGAGTATGCGGGGTTGATGATTCTTATTGCGGGGATCTTTACGTTGATCGACGGTCTTGGGCTGGACGGTCAGATCTCCGGGGCGATCGGCGAAGCGGTGGCATCCGTCGTCGGCGGTTGATCGCCAAGGAATGGCGCGACGACCGAGGGCAGACTCTTCCCATCTACATCTGGATGACGGGGATTCTGCTCTTCGTCGCGTTCGCCTTCTTTGCGTTCGCCCAAGCTGCGTCAGCCCGTAACGGAGCCCAATCAGCTGCTGACGCAGCGGCCTTGGCGGCTGCGCAGGACTCCAGGGATGAGCTGGTGGAGGGCCTGGGCCTTGCCATCGGTGACGGCGACGAATGGCTCGACTGGCTCGACGGCGACAAGTTCACCGGTGCTGGGGCTCAAGGGGCGGCTGATGCGCTGGCCGCCGAAAATGACGCGCACGTGACCGGGTTCGGCCCGGACGAGGTGAACGGCTATCCGGGCTACCGAGTAAAGATCGAGACCAACTACACCGTTGGAGACTCGATCATTCCGGGCACGGAGTCAAAGCATGCGAATGCTGAGGCCACTGCCATTATCAAGCCTCGTTGCGAGGTCGCTCCGTCATCCGATCCGGAGAAGGTCGTGGAGTTCGACTGCGAAGAAGGCGGCTCATTCGAGATCGATCCGGAAGACTTCGATGTAGATGATCTACCGGATGCCTCCGTCCTCTTCTCCGTACACCTGGCCGACTGACAAGTGATCGACGAGAGAAGGAATTCTCAGCAATGAAGATCCGGCGCACCATGAAGGCCCGCAGGGCAATGACCGCTGTGGCGATCACGACTGGGCTGGTCCTCACGGTGGCCGGCTGTGGGGGAGGCGGGGACGGGGGCGACAAGTCCGATTCGGAGAAGAGTTCACCCTCTTCGTCAGCCCAGGACAAGGGCGGTGAAGATGAGAAGGACAAGGGCAATCAACCCCCGGCGCAGGACAAGGTCCTGGCTGAGTCCAAGCAAGACGACATCTCCCTCGTCGTCACGTCTGCGGTCCGTGATGAAGGAGGCTTCGTCACTGTCTCCGGCCGGGTGACCAACAACGGTTCACGGCTGTGGGTGGCTGCCGACTGGCGCGGTGACGAGCGGGAGTTGGGGAAGAACGCGTCGTCCGTCGCTGGTGCAAGCCTGGTGGACAAGGCGGGGAAGAAGAAGTACCTCATCCTCCGCGATACGGGCGGCCGTTGCCTGTGCACGCGGTTCGTGGGCGGCGTCAGGTCGGGGGACACCGCCGACTGGTACGCACAGTTCCCGTCGCCGCCGGAGGGGACCTCCAAGGTCGAGTTCCAGGTCGGCAACATGCCCCCCGCCTCCATCGAGATCTCCGAGAGTGAGTGACCCATGGGCCACCCACGATCACGCACCCTCGCCACAGCCACCGTCACCCTCACGGCACTGGTCTTCCTGAGCGGCACCCCCGCCTTCGCGGACGACGACGACCCGAGCGCACCTCCAGGCAGCAGCACCACATCCCCACCCCCGGAGGTCGACTCCAACAGCCCCGGGCTGAAGCTGGCCGATGGAGCGACCCTGGCCCCGGCGAAGGTCCTGGACATCAAGTCCGTGGTCGAGGACCTCGGCGGTGAGGAGCGCCGCGAGGACACCAACACGGACGTGAAGTTCGCGCTGCAGGCCGAGGTCCTCTTCCCCAAGGACAGCAACACGCTGAATCCCGAGGCGAACGCCCGTATCAAGGCGATCGCGGAAGAGGCGAAGGCCCAGAAGGCGACGACCGTCAGGGTGTTCGGCTTCACGGACAACCTCGGCTCCTACAGCCACGGCAAGGCGCTGTCCCGCAAGCGCGCGGAAGCGGTGCACGACAAGCTGGCGAGCTACCTGGGACCCGAGGTCACGTACTCCGTACGCGGCTACAGCGAGGACTATCCGATCGCGGACAACACCTCCGAGCAGGGCCGCAAGAAGAACCGTCGAGTCGAGGTCACGTTCCCGCGTGGCGCCGGGGCGGATACGGGGACGGCGCCATCCGGAAGCCAGGACTGACCTGCTGCTCCTGGTGGCCGCCACTTCAGGCGGTGGCTTTGCGGGGCCTGTGTCGGGGTGGTGACCGGGGCCGCCCGGTTGTCCCGAGGTTGGTGGTTCCGGACCGGGAGTCAAGGGCGCTCCTCCGTCGCGTCGGCTGCGCCGATTCCGCTGCGCTCCACCCTTGACACCCGCCCCTCCACCACGCGAGGGAAGACGACCGGACGGCCCAAGGGGCGGGACTCTCGACCACTCCCGTGGGACGACTCGCTTTCGCTGCCGACTGCGAACCGGATCTCCCGGGGTGGCCGTCACGCGGTGAGGCGCCGGTGCGCGATCGCCCCGGGGCCGGGCACCGGTCTCGTCAAGCGTCAGCGGACTGGATCTCCCGGGGTGGCCGTCACGCGGTGAGGGGAGCGCGATTGCTTGGGGACGGCACCGGTCTCGTCAAGCGACTACCGACCGGATCTTCCCGGGTGGCTGCCACGGGACAGGGGCACGCGGCCTCCCCAGGGGTGGACCCCGGTCTCATCAAGTGCCCGCAGACCGGCCCATACGAGCGAACGCCACGCATGACGTAACCGGTAATGGGGCGATCATCAACACGGGGCTTCGAGCTCTGCACCACCAGCGTCGGCGCCGGGACGTCAGCGCTGGCGCATACCGCCCTAGGCGAAGGGGGCTTGTGGTGGTGGCCCCGTCGTACGTGTGCGGAGACGGAAGGCGCCCCACCCCTCCCGAGCGACTGGGCCAAGCGAGGGCGCAGACAAGACCCCAACCGTCAGGGGCTGGTGGCTGGCCCAGCTGAAGCGGCGGCGGCAGCATCATGTGACTGCGACGGGCGGCGGCTCCTGCACGCCGGGGGGCGTCGTGGGGGTGGGGGGTCTGGCACCTATTTCGGAGAAGGCGCGTTGAGAAGCGCGTGCGCCCCTCGACTGCAAGAACGCGCCTTCGCGAAAGTAGGTGCGCCTCGCCAACTGCAAGAAAGTCCCGGAACTGGCCTCTGCCTACCGCCACGGAGTGGGAATTCCCTGCAGCCCCCACCCGCACCCAGACAACGGGGGGCGCACGGCGTGATCCGGTCGGCTGACGCTTGACGAGGCCGGTGCCCGCCCCGGGGAAAACGCGTGCCGATGCCGACGTTCCAGTAGTACGAGGTGCGGAAGAGCACGACCTTGCGCCACGAGACGAACCCGAGGGTCTCGCTGCCGGCGGCGACCATCAGCAGGCCCTTGTCGTCGCTGAGCATCTCGTCCGCGTCGTAGCGCCGCCGGAAGGCGCGGGGAGCCCGCCAGCCCTGCCACTGGAACCCCCCGCAGGCCACCGGGTCGGTGAGGAACGTTCGAGCAGCTCCGGGTCTTCCTCGCCGGAGGGACGCAGCCGTACAAGGTCGTCATCGACATCGCTCATGGCGGCCACCGTAGGCGCCAACTCCGCTCCCTCAGCCCATTCCGCAGTCCCCTTGCGGCACCGCGGCGTCGGCGGGAAGGGGGGCCCTGCGCAATGCGAAGATCGATCCATGAGCAGTTTCGACGCACTTGTGGCGGAAGCGGAGTCGGCCCCGACCGAGGGCTGGGACTTCTCCTGGTTCGAGGGGCGGGCCACCGAGCAGCGGCCCTCCTGGCGGTACGCCCACGCCATGGGGGAGCGGCTCGGTCACGCCACCGCCTCCCTCGACATCCAGACCGGCGGCGGCGAAGTCCTCGCCTCCGCGCCCACCCTGCCGCCGCTCGCCGTCGCCACGGAGGGATGGCCGCCCAACGTCGCCAAGGCCACCGCCCTGCTGCATCCGCGGGGCGCGGTCGTCGTGGCCTCGCCCGAGGACGCGCCGCTGCCGTTCGCGGCGGAAGGCTTCGACCTGGTCACCAGCAGGCATCCGGTGAAGGCCGACTTCGACGAGATCGCCCGCGTGCTGCGTCCCGGCGGCACGTACTTCGCCCAGCACGTCGGGCCCTCCAGCGTCTTCGAGGTCGTGGAGTACTTCCTCGGTCCGCAGCCGGCGGAGTCCAGGCACGCGCGCCACCCCGACCAGGAGCGCGCGGAGGCCGAGGCGGCGGGTCTTGAGGTCGTCGATCTGCGGGTCGAGCGGCTGCGGATGGAGTTCTTCGACGTCGGCGCCGTCGTCCACTTCCTGCGGAAGGTCATCTGGATGGTGCCGGACTTCTCCGTGGAGAAGTACCGGCCGCGGCTGCGGGAGCTGCACGAGCGGATCCAGGCCGACGGACCCTTCGTCGCCCACAGCACCCGCCACCTCTTCGAGCTGCGCAAGCCGTAACCGAGAGGCGCGGGCCGAGGCCTCAGCCAAGGGGCGGGCCCCTACGCGTGCGGCCCCACCCCCACCGTCCCCACCACCAGCTCCGGCCTGGCCTCGAGCACCTCGCCCACCCGCTCGACCTCCACCGCGAGCCCCCGCTCCTGGCGGGCACTCAAGCGGTCCAGCGGCTCGACCGTCACCGTCACCCGGCGGCCCGAGCGCCGCTGGTGCCAGACGCCCGCCGCGACTCCGTCGACCAGCAGTACGGGGAAGTTGCCCGCCTGGCCCCGGTTGAGCGCGCGCTCGTAGGCGCGGCCCGGGAAGAGGCGGGCGCGGGGGTGCGAGGCGATGACGTACGCGTCGAAGTAGGGGAGGAGGCGCACCCCCTGCGCCGGTTGGGCGGGGAACTCCGTGTCGCCCGCCACCACCCACGACGCCGCTTCACCCTCCATGTCGACCGCCTCGATCTCCCCGGCGGAGGAGAGGGAGGCGAAGAGCGTGGATGCCCAACCTGGCGGGCCCGCCAGCCACTTGGCATACTCGTGCGACGTCGCGGGGCCGTACGCGTACAGGAAGCGCCGCACCAGTTGCCGCGTCGCCTCCTCGGCCCCCATCGGCTCCCCGAATTCCTGCGGGCGCGTGTACGTCACCTTGCGGCCCCGGTCCGGTGCGAAGCACAACGCGCCGCGCTGGCCCGCCAGATGCATGACCTGCCGCCAGCGCGGCCACATCCCCTGGAACGCGGGCATCACCAGGTCGCCGGCCCACGGCCCGGTGCGTGCCACCACCGCCTCGCTCAGCTCGTCGATGGTCAGCCGGACGCCGTCCAGCGCCTCGCCGATGGCCGTGACGATCTCCTCCGCCTGGGCGGGCGTCACCCGTGCCTCGGGCTTGAAGGAGCTCGGACCGGATGGCACGGCGGGCAACGCGGCCGTCCTGAGGGGGAGTTGCGCGTACGGGAGGAGGTGGATCGTGCCGCGCGGGCCGTTCGTCTTGACCAGGCTCGGCTCCTCGCCCCAGAGCGCGTCGCGCACGTCCTGCCGGGTCGCCCCGTCCATCCGCAGCCCTACGGACAGCTCGGCGGCGGACAGCACCTGCGCCTGCGCGGCGAGCATCGCGTCGACGACCTCGCCGGGTCCCGCCTGGCCCGGCTTCGCCGTAGTCAGCAGGAACTGCCGCTCCATGCGCCGGGCGTTGGCGGCACTCCACGTGACAGTGGGAGGGGCGCTCATCGGTGGTCTCCTTCGGTACTGTCGAGCGGGGAAGTGGCTCTGCCGACACGAGGAGTGGACCATGCCGAAGAGCGGCGCGGAGGGCAATTCGGAGAGCGGCAAAGAGACCAGGCCGCTGTACGCGTGCGGCCTCGACGCCGCCGTGGACGTCGTCGGCGGCAAGTGGAAGCCGATGATCCTCTGGGCGCTGTACGCGGGCGCGACCCTGCGCTTCGGCGAGCTGCGGCGGCACATCACCGGGATCAGCGAGAAGGTGCTCATCCAGCAGCTGCGCGAGCTGGAGTCCGACGGCATCGTGCACCGCGAGGTGTATCGCGAGGTGCCGCCGAAGGTCGAGTACTCGCTGACCCCCCTCGGCCTGTCCCTGAACGAGGCGCTGATCCCGCTGGGCGTATGGGGCGACGCGCACATGCGTCAGCTGGTGGCCAACCGGGAGGGCAAGAAGGACGGCAAGAAGGACGGCAAGCATGGCGAGGCCGCCTGACGGGAAAGCGGGGCCCATGGTTGCCTGCCGCTTCGATCGTTAGCCAAGTGATCCCGAACGACGCCCAAGTGATCCCGAAACAGCTTGCGTTGATTCCGCATCGTTATCCGGACTGGCTCGATCCGGCCGCTGGAATCACGTAAGTTCAGACCAAGGCGAATTCGCGTGAGCAAAGCCACGTGTGCGGTGCCGCGCGGCGGAGGGGGCTGCGCGGCCCGCGCGCCCCTCACTCCCCGCCGGACTCCTGGACATCGCCGGGTCCTGTACGACCGCCGCGCTTGGGACCGTCGCGAGGCTCCCCTGTGTCACCGGACCGCACCACGACCCGCGTACCCCGGCGCACGCCCCACCGCTCCAGCGCCCCGGCCTCCGCCTCCAGGACGTGCCTGGCCCGCAGCCGGGGCCGCCCGATCCGCCCCGGCCGCATCGTCCGTATGGACAGGACCCGCAGCTCCCGGTCCAGGTGTGCCACGTCGATCGTGAACCGCATCCCCAGGGTGTGGACACTGGATGCCGGGCTCAATAGCAGGGCCCCCGTCACCCCTTCCCGCCCGAGCAGCCCGCGCCGCCGGGCGCGGGCCGAGTCCGCGATCTCCAAGGGGAGTGTCCGTCCGGTCGGGAGGATCAGCGTCGCCATGGGAGCCGAAGCTAGCGGGCCGCCCGCCCGCCGCGTCAAGGTGGCGCACTGGACCCCGTCCCTCCAACGGGCTACCGCCAGGTGGGGCCGAAATCTGTCTTCCGGGGCCGAATTCCGGTGGGAGAGCAGGGGCGCGCAGTCGTCGCGCAGTCGCCGGGCGACTTCGGAGAGTAGTTGTGGGCCGCCGATGCACGCAGCATCACTTACGAAGGGTTATGGTGGAAACCCCCCCTCGGGCCGGTCCGTCTCCCCCCCACGGACCGGCCCGATTTTTTGTGTCCGCAGGATCCGTGGGCTCCCGCGTGATCACGGGGAGTGCCCGCATGATCGTCGGAGCGGGGCCTGCGGATATCGTCAGGGACATGTCGAATCAATTCCCCTCGCCGCCCGAGAACCCGCACGGCAACCCGTACGCGAACCCCCAGGCCGGCGCTCCCCAGGGCGCCCCGCAGGCTTACCCGCAGGGCGCTCCCCAGGCCGGCCTCCCCACCTACGGCGGTCCCGTGCAGGACCCCGCCCACGCCTACGGATACGGCTACGGCCCCATGGCCCCGCAGACGATGCCGGGCGTCGTCCGCGCCACGCAGATCGTCCTCTGGGTCCTCGGCGGACTGACCCTGCTCGGAGTCATAGGCATCGCGGCCATGGGCGACGCGGCGACGGCGGGCGCGGCCATGGGCGTGAGCATCTGCCTTCTGGTGTCCTGCGGTTTCGCCTTCGCGTTCAAGAACGCGGGCAACGGCATACGCGTGACCTGCATCGTCCTGATGAGCGTGCAGATCGCCCTCGGGCTCGGCGGTCTCGCCTCCGGCAACCCGGGCGGATTCCTGGGCCTGCTCGGCTCCATCGCCACGGTCATCCTGCTCAGCCAGAGTGCCGCGGGAGCCTGGTTCAAGCGCCCGCGCACCCTCGGCTAGCAGTCGGCCTCACCCTGGACTAAGCGGACGGCATCAGCCGCGCCCGGCCCAGATGTTGGTGCCGGGCGTGGACACCGCGTACGTGTCGATCTCGGCCAGCTCCTCGTCCGTCAGCTTCGGACCGGCCAGCGCCGCCACGTTCTCCTCCAGCTGCTTCACGCTGGAGGCGCCGATGAGCGCGGAGGTCATCCGCTCGTCGCGCAGCACCCAGTTGAGCGCCAGCTGCGCGAGCGACTGGTCGCGGCGGGCCGCGATGTCGTTCAGGCCGTTGAGGCGGCGCAGCACCTCGTCGCTCAGGAGGTCGGGGTCGAGCGACTTGCCCTGCGTGGCACGCGAACCCTCCGGGATGCCCTTCAGGTACTTGTTCGTGAGCAGGCCCTGCGCGAGCGGCACGAACGAGATGCAGCCCATGCCCGCGCCCTCAAGGGTGTCGAGCAGGCCGTCGTCCTCGGTCCAGCGGTTGATCATCGAGTACGACGGCTGGTGGATGAGGGCGGGAACGCCCATCTCCCGCAGCAGGCGCGCCGCTTCGGCGGTCTGCTCGCTGTTGTAGGAGGAGACGCCCACGTACAGCGCCTTGCCCTGCTGGACGGCGGATGCGAGCGCTCCCATCGTCTCTTCGAGGGGGGTCTCGGGGTCGAAGCGGTGGGAGTAGAAGATGTCGACGTAGTCGACGCCCATCCGCTTCAGCGACGCGTCGAGCGACGACAGCAGGTACTTGCGCGAACCCCACTCGCCGTACGGGCCGGGGTGCATGAGGTAGCCCGCCTTGGTCGAGATGACCAGTTCATCGCGGTACGGGGCGAAATCCTGTGCGAACAGCTTGCCGAAGTTGAGCTCGGCCGAACCGGCCGGCGGGCCGTAGTTGTTCGCCAGGTCGAAGTGCGTGACGCCCAGGTCGAAGGCGCGGCGCAGGATCGCGCGCTGGCTCTCGAGGGACTTGTCGTCACCGAAGTTGTGCCACAGGCCGAGGGAGACGGCGGGCAGCTTCAGGCCGCTGCGGCCCGTGCGCCGGTACTCCATGGAGCTGTAACGGTCCGTTGCCGCTCGGTACAGAGACGTGTCGTTCATGGGTACGAAGCTACTTCAGGCCCGGATCTTGTGGCATCAGCCCCGCATCACCCGAGGGCGGAAGCCCGCCCTCGCAGCGGTAGGCTTTCGCCTTCGGGGACTGCCATCTGCTGGAGGGGCTGACAGAAGTGAACCTGCGCGACCTGGTGTACGGACTTTACGCACGCCGGGTGGAAGGCCGCCTCGACCACGATCAGGTGCCCAAGCACATCGGGGTCATCCTCGACGGCAACAGGCGCTGGGCGAAGGCATCCGGCGGGACCACCGAACAGGGCCATCAGGCGGGTGCGTACAAGATCGAGGAGTTCCTCGGCTGGTGTGCCGAGACGGACGTCGAGGTCGTCACCCTCTGGATGCTGTCGACGGACAACTTCGACCGCCCCGAGCAGGAGCTCATCCCGCTCCTCGGCATCATCGAGGACACCGTCCGCTCCCTCGCCGCCGACGGCCGCTGGCGCGTGCACCACGTGGGCACGATGGACCTGCTGCCCTCCCGCACCCAGGCCGTCCTGAAGGAGGCCGAGCAGGCCACCCACGGCAACAAGGGAATACTGGTCAACGTGGCCGTCGGGTACGGCGGCCGGCAGGAGATCGCCGACGCGGTCCGCTCGCTGATCCTGGATCACGCGGACAAGGGCACGAGCCTGGAGGACGTCGCCGAGACCGTCGACGTCGACCTGATCTCCAAGCACCTCTACACACGCGGCCAGCCGGACCCCGACCTGGTGATCCGAACGAGTGGTGAGCAGCGCCTGTCCGGCTTCATGCTCTGGCAGTCGGCGCACTCCGAGTACTACTTCTGTGAAGTCTTCTGGCCCGCCTTCCGCAAGGTCGATTTCCTGCGTGCGCTGCGTGATTACGCGGCCAGGCACCGGCGCTACGGCGGCTGACACCCCACCGGGTGCCCGCGTTGGTGAGGCGCGAGTAACCCAGAGTTCACGGACGCGCCGTCATATGCCCTGGCATGGCTGCGCGTGTTCGAGGGAATAAGCCTTCCAGGTCGACATCCGATTCACGGATGTCGTATCTCAGCGGGCGGCATGGGGCCGTCCGCCCGGGAGGCCCTTTGCACCAGGACGACCGTGCGGTGAGTACGGGCGAAGTGGAGGGCCGGAGCTCGGCCCGCGCACTGCGGCCCGAGACCGGTCCGGACTTCTCCCGGCATCCTTCCCGTCGCTCCCCGACCTCATCCGAGGGGGTACGTCCTTCCGTGGTGACCAGCACAAAGCGCCGCATGCCCGACAGGCGCACCTATGTTCTCGACACCAGCGTTCTGCTCGCAGACCCGAACTCCATGTACCGCTTCGACGAGCACGAAGTAGTGCTGCCCGTCGTCGTGGTCACGGAGCTCGAGGCGAAGCGGCACCATCCCGAGCTCGGCTACTTCGCCCGGCAGGCCCTGCGCCTGCTGGACGACTGCCGGGTCCGGCACGGTCGGCTGGACGCGCCGATCCCGATCGGCGATCTGGGCGGCACGCTGCGCGTCGAGCTCAACCACTCCGATCCCGGCGTGCTTCCGGCCGGCTACCGGTTGGGGGACAACGACTCACGGATTCTCGCCGTAGCGCGCAACCTCCAGGCAGAGGGGTACGACGTCACCGTCGTATCGAAGGATCTGCCTCTGAGGATCAAGGCGTCCTCGGTCGGTCTTCTCGCGGAGGAGTATCGCGCCGAGCTCGCCATCACGGACTCCGGCTGGACCGGAATGTCCGAACTGACCCTCTCCGGTGAACAGGTGGACCTCCTCTTCGAGGAAGAGACCCTGTACGTACCGGAAGCGGCCGACCTGCCCGTCCACACGGGCCTCACCATCCAGTCGGAGAGGGGCAAGGCGCTCGGCCGGGTCACGGCCGAGGGCAATGTCCGTCTCGTACGGGGTGATCGTGAGGCCTTCGGCATCAAGGGGAGGAGTGCGGAGCAGCGCATCGCGCTGGATCTGCTGCTCGATCCGGACATCGGCATCCTGTCGATGGGCGGCAGGGCGGGCACCGGCAAGTCGGCTCTCGCGCTCTGTGCGGGGCTCGAGGCGGTCCTGGAGCGCCGGCAGCACCAGAAGGTGATGGTCTTCCGGCCGCTGTACGCGGTGGGCGGGCAGGAGCTCGGCTATCTGCCGGGCACCGAGGCCGAGAAGATGGGTCCTTGGGCCCAGGCGGTCTTCGACACGCTCGGCTCGGTGGCGGGCAAGGCGGTCATCGAGGAGGTGACGGCGCGCGGCATGCTCGAAGTGCTCCCTCTCACCCATATCCGCGGGCGCTCGCTGCACGACGCGTTCGTGATCGTCGACGAGGCCCAATCCCTGGAACGGAACGTCCTTTTGACCGTTCTGTCCAGGATCGGGGCAAACTCCCGAGTCGTCCTCACGCATGACGTCGCCCAGCGCGACAACCTCCGAGTGGGGCGGTACGACGGGGTAGTTGCCGTCGTCGAGAAGCTGAAGGGCCATCCGCTCTTCGCCCACGTCACGCTCACCCGCTCCGAGCGTTCGCAGATCGCGGCACTCGTGACCGAAATGCTGGAGGACGGTCAGATCTGAACCAATTCACCCTGGTTACGCAGTAGTTGGCGCCGCCCGGCGGAGCGAAGGAGCTTAGCCGGGCGGCGTCATGGCGTCCGCCCTTTTCCGAAAAACTACGGGGGCAAACGAGGTGTGAGCTTTCACACGGCACGGATAATTGCCTTGCGGCATCCGGCTGGGGCAGAGTCTGGGTCCTGTCAGGCCCCGCATGCGACACACCTGTACCCCCAGCGGTACTGCAACCCGGAAACACCAGAACTTCATAGTGGCCGTCGCATGCCGCCCGAAGCACCACGCGACTCTCCCGTCACGGGAGTTGTCCACCGGGCCCGTGCCTCCCGTGACCGAGATACCAGCGGAGGCCAGCGCCAGGGGCACGATTGCGTCCGCGAGGTCACCTATGCGGGCGATGCTGGAAGGAAACCGTGTGAGCCGGATTTCGGTCCGGGGATTCGCCGTGGCATCCGCCACCGCGGTCACCACCGTCGGCGCTGTTGTTGGTGTCGCCTCGGGCAGCACCCCGGGCGCCTCGAATGACAACGACTTCGAGGCGACGGCAAGCGAAGCGACCCTCCTCGCAGACATCCCCGCGGGTCAGCAGGCCCAGGTGCAGACCGCGTCCCTGACGCAGCAGGCCGACGCACAGGCCATGGCTGCGGACACGGCCGCGAAGAAGTCGGCGGCGGAAGCAGCGCGCAAGCAGGCCGCCGAGTCGGCGATCGCGAAGCAGAAGGCCGCGGAGAAGGCGGAGGCCGCCGAGAAGGCGGCAGCCAAGAAGGAGCGTGAGGAGAAGGCGGAGGTCAAGGCCAGCCGTTCCTCCGCGCGCGACGCCTCGTCCTTCTCCCCGCAGTCGTCGTACTCCGTCTCGCAGGTTCAGGCGATGGCACGGCAGATGGTCCCCGGTGACCAGTTCCAGTGCTTCAGCAACATCGTCAACCACGAGTCCACCTGGAACTACAAGGCCAGCAACGCCTCTTCGGGCGCCTACGGCCTCGTCCAGGCGCTCCCCGGCTCCAAGATGTCCTCGGCCGGAGCCGACTGGCAGACGAACCCCGCCACGCAGATCAAGTGGGGCCTGGGCTACATGAACGACCGCTACGGAAGCCCGTGCGGAGCCTGGGACTTCTGGCAGGCGAACAACTGGTACTGAGCCGCGTATCGCTCAACCTTCTGAGGCCCCTCACCGTCCTTCGGTGGGGGGTCTCAGCCGTGTACGGTCGGACCCGCGACTTCCAGGAGGGAGTGATGGGGAGAGACGGGGGAAGAGGGCGGATCATGGCGCGAGTACCGGAGTGGGTCGGCCGACTGGGAGCCGGACTGTCTGAGATGGGCGAGCGGAGGAGCAGGCGAGCGGAGTCGGACGACGACTTCGGGGACGACGCCCGGCCCGCACGGCAGTCGTCGGCGGACGACGCCGACGGGTCGGAGACCGTGGTGCCCGCGCCGCCCGCGTACGCGCCGGACGTCGCGGCGAGGCCCGACCCCGTCGACGCGGTGCCGTGGGGCATGCGCGTCGCGGCCGAGGCCGGCTGGCGTCTTCTCGTACTCGCGGGCACGCTCTGGGTGTTGATGAAGGTCATCAGCGCCGTGCAGCTGGTCATCTTCGCCTTCGTCGCGGCGCTGCTCATCACCGCGATGCTCCAGCCGACGGTGGCCCGGCTCAGGCGGCTCGGTCTGCCCAGGGGGCTTGCGACCGTCCTCACGGCCGTACTCGGCTTCGTCGTCATCGGGCTCGTCGGCTGGTTCGTCGTCTGGCAGGTCATGGAGAACGCCGACACGCTCTCCAGCCAGCTTCAGAGCGGCATCGACGACTTGCGCAACTGGCTGCTGAACAGCCCGTTCCACGTGACCGAGGACCAGATCAACGACATCGCCAAGAGTCTGCGCGAGGCGGTCGGGGCGAACACGGAGGAACTGACGTCGGCGGGGCTCGAAGGGGTCACCGTGATCGTGGAGACCATGACGGGCATGCTGCTCGCGATGTTCTCGACGCTCTTCCTCCTGTACGACGGCAAGCGCATCTGGCAGTGGGTCCTGAAGCTGGTCCCGGCGCCCGCGCGGCCCGGCATCGCGGGCGCGGGTCCGCGTGCCTGGCGCACGCTGACGGCCTATGTGCGCGGCACGGTGATAGTGGCCCTGATCGACGCGATCTTCATCGGGCTCGGGATCTACTTCCTCGGGGTGCCGATGGCGGTGCCGCTGGCCGTCTTCATCTTCCTGTTCGCGTTCATCCCGCTGGTGGGCGCGGTCATCTCGGGTGCGCTCGCCGTCGTGGTGGGTCTGGTGACCCAGGGCGTCTTCACCGGCGTGATGACCCTCGTCGTGGTCCTGGCCGTGCAGCAGATCGAGGGGCACATCCTGCAGCCGTTCATCCTCGGCCGTGCCGTACGGGTGCATCCGCTGGCCGTGGTGCTCTCGGTGGCCGCGGGCGGTCTGGTCGCCGGGATCGGCGGAGCCGTCGTCGCGGTGCCGCTGGTCGCCGTCACCAACACGGTGGTGGGCTACCTCCGGGCGTACTCACACGAGGCCGCCCTGAAGCAGGCTCCGCAGCCGCGGGGCGCGACGGCGATGGACGTGGCGCCGGTGGAGCGGGAACACGCGGCCGAGTAGCGCTTCTCGTACGCGAAAGGGCCCCGCCGACCAGGAGTCGGCGGGGCCCTTCGTGTTGCTCAGGTGGTTACTCGGAGAGCACTGCCTCGGAGTCCAGCGTGACGCCGACCGCCTGGATCACCGCGGCGATCTTGACGGCCTCCTGGATCGTCTCGCGGTCCACACCGGCCTTGCGGAGCACCTGCTCGTGCGAGTCGAGGCACTGGCCGCAGCCGTTGATGGCGGAGACGGCGAGCGACCACAGCTCGAAGTCGACCTTCTCCACACCGGGGTTGCCGATGACGTTCATCCGCAGGCCCGCCCGCAGGGTCCCGTACTCCGGGTCCGAGAGGAGGTGGCGCGTGCGGTAGAAGACGTTGTTCATCGCCATGACGGCCGCGGCCGACTTGGCGGCGGTGTACGCCTCGGCGGAGAGGTTCGCCTTCGCCTCGGGCTCCAGCTCGCGCAGCACCTTCGGGGAGCGGGAGGCGATCGCGCAGGCGAGCACCGTGCCCCAGAGCTGCTGCTCGGGCAGGTCCGAGTTGCCGATGACCGAGCCGAGGTTCAGCTTCAGGTCCTTGGCGTAGTCCGGTACGGCGGACTTCAGTTCGTCGAGTGCCATGTCAGAAAGCTCCGTTCACTCGCCCGAGAGGAGCGCGACCGGGTCGAGGGTCTCGTCGCCCTGGGTCCAGTTGCAGGGGCACAGCTCGTCCGTCTGCAGCGCGTCGAGGACCCGGAGGACCTCCTTGGGGTTACGGCCCACGGAACCGGCGGTCACCATCGTGAACTGGATCTCGTTGTTCTGGTCGACGATGAAGACGGCGCGCTGGGCGAAGCCGTCCTCGCCCTCGATGCCGAGGTCACGCATGAGCTCGTGCTTCGAGTCGGCCAGCATCGGGAAGGGCAGGTCCGTCAGGTCCGGGTGGTCCTTGCGCCAGGCGTGGTGCACGAACTCGGAGTCACCGGAGAAGCCGAGGATCTGGGCGTCGCGGTCAGCGAACTCGTCGTTCAGCTTGCCGAAGGCGGCGATCTCGGTGGGGCACACGAAGGTGAAGTCCTTGGGCCACGCGAAGACGATCTTCCACTTGCCCTCGTAGGTCTTGTGGTCGATCTGCTTGAACTCAGCGCCCTTCTCCAGCGAGACGCAGGCGGTCAGATCGAACTGGGGGAACTTGTCACCGACAGTGAGCACGGACTCTCCTTGCAGCATAGGAACCCCGGTAAGGGGCTCCAGGGGGTTGGACTGCTGTCAATCGTGGCACAGAGTGCATTGATTAGGGAAATAGCTACACTCTGTCCTGTTGATCGGAGGTGGCTATTAGTGGCGGCCATAAATAGGGGCAAACAGCCCAGTCTGGCGCAGCTGCGCGCCTTCGCGGCCGTGGCCGAGCACCTGCACTTCAGGGACGCGGCGGTAGCAATAGGCATGAGCCAGCCCGCGCTCTCCGGCGCCGTCTCCGCCCTGGAGGAGACACTCGGTGTCACCCTGCTCGAGCGTACGACCCGCAAGGTGCTGCTCTCGTCGGCCGGTGAGCGGCTCGCGGTGCGGGCCAGGGCCGTGCTCGACGCGGTCGGGGCGCTGATGGAGGAGGCCGACGCGGTGCGCGCCCCGTTCACGGGCGCGCTGCGGCTCGGCGTGATCCCGACCGTGGCGCCCTATCTGCTGCCCACGCTCATCGGGCTCGTCCACGAGAAGTACCCGGACCTCGATCTCCAGGTGCACGAGGAGCAGACGTCCTCGCTCATCGAGGGGCTCGGCGCCGGACGCCTCGACCTGCTGCTGCTCGCCGTGCCGCTCGGTATGCCCGGCGTCACCGAACTGCCGCTGTTCGACGAGGACTTCGTGCTCGTCACGCCGCTGGACCACTGGCTCGGCGGGCGCGAGGGCATTCCGCGCGACGCCCTGCGCGAGCTGAACCTGCTGCTGCTCGACGAGGGGCACTGCCTGCGCGACCAGGCCCTGGACATCTGCCGGGAGGCGGGCCGCGCGGACGCCCCGGTGACCACGACCGCCGCCGGGCTCTCCACCCTCGTACAGCTGGTGGCCGGCGGGCTCGGTGTGACACTGCTTCCGCGCACCGCGGTCCGCGTCGAGACCAGCCGCAGCAATCAGCTGCTCACCGGGTTCTTCGCGGACCCGGCGCCGACCCGGCGCATCGCCCTCGCGATGCGTACGGGGGCCGCGCGGGCGGCGGAGTACGAGGCACTCGCCGCCGCGATGCGGGGGGCAGTGAAGCCGTTGCCGGTGCGGGTGTTGTGACCCCGCACCGGCAACGTACCGCTTCTGGCGGGGGAGTTACTCCGTGCGCAGGCCGTCCGGGCGCATCATGCGCCACAGCGGCGGCAGGCTGAGCAGCGTCACGACCGCGACGAGGACGGCGCCCGCGGCCGTCAGGGGCGCGAACAGCCACCAGTCGGTGACCGAGTGCTGGATCATGCGGACCATGACCCAGCCGAGGCCGATGCCCCCCGCCACGGCGAGCGCCAGGCCGATCGCGACCGGGATCGCGGTCTGCCACAGGATCGACCAGGCCATCGACGCGCGGCGCGTGCCGAACGCGGTGAGCGCGGCAAGGAGGCGCTTGCGCTCCCGCAGTTGCTCGATCATCGAGACCAGCATGGACGCCGCGATCAGCGCCATCGTCGCCATCGCGCCGATCTGCAGGCCCTTCTGGATGGTGGCGTACTGCTTGTCGCGCTCGATCGCCCGCAGCGTCCGCACGTCGAGGAACGGGTCGACGTGCGCCCCGGCGTTGCGGATGTACTCCTCGGCGTCCGGGACGTCCGGGTCGACCTTGATCATCGCGGTCGTGGCGGCTTCGGCCATCTTGGACAGGTCGATCGCGCCGGGCGTGGCGAAGATGCCGTTGTGCAGCTCGCCGCCCGGGTCGGAGCGGGCCTTGACCGTGCGGGAGTCGGCGGGCAGCGTCCACGGGGCGTGCCGGTGGCCGGGCTCGTCCCAACTGATGGCGTTCAGGTCGACCGGCTTGCCGGGGCGCGCCGCTTTGTCGACCCACTTGTCCATCGCGGTGCCGGTGTGCACGACGAAGGTGTCGCCGTCTTCGCAGCTGCCGATGTGGGCGAGCTCGCGCAGGTTCGCGCAGGTGGCGACCGTCAGCTCCGTGGTGGGCCGCATGTCGTCCGCATTCTTGAGCTTGCCCGGCTTGACGACGTACGTGGACACCGTGCCGATGACCTTCTCGACGCCCTTGGTCGTGCGGAACGTGTCGATCATCCGCTCGGCGAGCTCGCCGTCGCCGACGTCGGCCGTGACGACCAGCTTGGCGCGGCCGGGATTGTTGTCGGTCGCCTGGTTGAAGTCGTCGTGCATCGCGACGAACAGCATCTGCAGGGCGACCGCGCCCGCCACCGCGACGGTGATGCCGCTGACGGCCCGTGCCGCCGTACCGCTGCTCAACTGAAGCCTGCGGGTGGCCAGTTGCCAGGGGATGGGGCCGCCGCCGCGCAGCTTCGCCACGCTCGCCTCGACGAGCCAGGGCAGCAGCGCGGCCAGGCCCACCAGGGTGAGCGTCGCACCCGCGCCGATGGCGAGGACCGGCGGGGCCATGTCGCCGCCGACCTGGCCCGCGGCCAGCAGGATCCCGAGGCCGAGGAGCGGCATCACGATGCGCCACCACAGACGGCGCTTGCGGGGCTTGCTGCTGCGCACGACGCCGAGCGGCTCGATGGAGACGGCCCGCAGCGAGATCAGCGTGACCAGGACGGCCGTGACCGGCACGGCGAGCAGGATCAGCACGGCGAGGGCGGGCACCGGCACCACGTCGGAGGGGAAGGCGCTGATCTTCCACCCATCGAGCGTGCCGATCACCTCGCGCACGCCCAGGAAGAACAGACCGCCCGCTGCCATGCCGAGCAGCGCGCCGCACAGGGCCTCGCCCGCCGCGATCCGCCGCACGCTGTGGGCGTCGGCGCCGACGAGACGCAGCGCGGCGAGACGCCGGTCGCGCCGGTCGCCGCCGAAGCGGACCGCCGTGCCGATGAAGATGATCACCGGGGTCAGCAGAACCACGCAGATCAGGACCACCAGGACGACCAGCATCGGGTCCAGGGGTTCCGCGGGCTCCTTGTAGCCGAAGCTTTCGACGCGGTGGCCGCCCTTGGCCGGGGTGAGGGCGTCGGAACCGGCGTAGTAGTAGAGCTCCTGGGGGTTGGTCAGGCCGGCGTCGCCGATGGTGCCGGTGACGCGGTACTGGCTGTACCGCTCCTTGAGGAGGGCGCCCTCGGAGCTGCCGAGGAGCTCGCGCAGGGCGGGCGACACGACCATCTCGCCGTCCGCCGGGATCTTCTTCAGGCCGGGCGGCAGGGCCGGGTGCGAGCCCTCGGCGCGCAGCACGCGGCCGCTCACCGGCTTGTCGCGGAAGTCGGTGGGAACGTCGCGCTGCAGGACCGTGGAGTCCGACCGCTCGACCTTCTTGCCCGAGAACTGACCCTCGGCCGAGCGGGCCACCGAGCGGTCCTCTCGGTTCTGGAGCAGGTTGGGCACGGATGCCGCGCCGAGCAGCAGGGCCACACCGAGGCCGACGCCGACCGCGGTCAGGAGGGTGCGGGTCCAGCCCTCGCGGCCGCCGCCGACGGCGAACCGGATACCCATGGCGAGATCGCGGACGAAGGCGCGGGGTCCCCCCTTGGACACAGCCGCGGTGTCGTCGGCGAGCGGCGGCCGGGCGCCCGTGGCGGCCTTGGCGCGGGTGTCGAGGCTCATATCGCCCGCTCCATGTCCCGTGACCTGCCGTCGCGTACGACGATCTCGCGGTCGGAGTAGGCGGCGACCCGCGTCTCGTGGGTGACCAGAACGACGGCGGCGTTCGTCGAGCGCGCGGCGTCGGTGAGCAGCTCCATGACGCGCTCGCCGTTGAGGGAGTCCAGGGCGCCGGTGGGCTCGTCGGCGAAGAGCACGCGCGGGCTGGTGGCGAGCGCGCGGGCCACGGCGACGCGCTGGCCCTGGCCGCCGGAGACCTCGCCGGGCCGCTTGGCGGCGACGTCCTCGACCTCCAGGCGCTCCATCCAGGTGCGGGCGGTCGCCTCGGCGTCCTTGCGCTTGGCGCCGTTCAGGCGCAGCGGAAGCGCGACGTTCTCCACGCACGTCAGCTCGGGGACGAGTTGCCCGAACTGGAAGACGAAGCCGAACTCGCTGCGGCGCAGGGCGCTCAGCGTGGTGTCGGGCAGGCCCGTGAGCTCGCGGCCGTTGTACGTGATGGAGCCCGAGTCGGGCTTCACGATCCCCGCGAGGCAGTGCAGAAGCGTGGACTTGCCGGAGCCGGAGGGGCCCATCACGGCGACGACCTCGCCGGGGTGGATGGAGAACTCGGCGTCGTCGAGCGCGGTCGTCGGACCGTACGTCTTGCGCAGCCCGGAGGCGGTGAGGAGGGAACCGGCGGGGGTCATGCGGAGCGAACCTCCTGGGCGAGCCTGCCGAGGCGCGCGGCGGCAAGCTCCAGCCAGCGCAGATCGGCTTCGAGATGGAACAGCGCGTGGTCGCAGATCAGCTGGTCGGCGAGGTCACCCTTGCGCTTGCGGTCGGTGAGGATGCGCATCAGGCGCAGGTGCTCGGCGCGCTGGGCGTCGAGCATCTCCGAGGCGTCGCGCTCGGTGAGGAGCGCGAGGACGACCTTCGTGTAGAGGGTCGACTGGAGGTAGGGCTCGGGCTTCTCCGGGGTGGCGAGCCACTGCTCGACATCGGTGATGCCGGCTTCGGTGATCGCGTACCGCTTGCGTTCGGGGCCGCCGCCCGCCTCTATGCCGTCGACCTCGACGAGGCCGTTCTTCAGGAGGCGGGACATGGTCGAGTAGACCTGCCCGTAGTGCAGTGGCTTGTCGTGACCGAACTTCTCGTCGAAGGTGCGCTTGAGGTCGTAGCCGTGGCGCGGGCCCGACTCAAGGAGGCCGAGGAGGGTGTGACCGATGGACATGCGGAGCACTCTACACGGTGTGTATACCCGCCATGTATACCGGTCACGGGGAGCTCACAGGTTCGAAATGCGGGCAACCTTCTGGGCCCCAGGACCGTCGGTTAACTCGGGGAGTCACCGGTTCCTATGGGGCAGGTGCTGATTGTCACGTCCGGAAAAGACCGGATCGGCAGTCCTTTGTCCCTAGGTGCGGTGTTAGCTTCTTGAGCTGACTTGCCAGCCATCGGACACACGAACGAGACGAAGCGGAGCACTTACTCTCATGGGCCGAGCGGAAGAGCGACAAGCGCGGCAGCGCGGCGCGCGCCGGGCAGCGCGCGTGCGCCCCGCCGGCGGTGGCAAACCCAAGCGCACGGGCATACGCCGCTTCTTCACCCTGAAGAAGATCCTGGGCACGTTCTTCGGACTCTGCCTGCTCGGCATGCTCGGCTTCGTGATCCTCTACATGATGGTCGACGTACCCGAGGGCAACGCCGCGGCCAAGCTCCAGAGCAACGTCTACAAGTACAGGAACGGCGACGTCATCGCCAGGACCGGCGAGCTGAACCGCGAGGTCGTCGACCTGAACAAGGTGCCGAAGAAGGTGCAGCGCACCTTCGTGGCCGCCGAGAACAAGTCCTTCTACAAGGACAAAGGCGTCGACTTCAAGGGCACGGCCCGCGGCCTGATCAACACCGTCACCGGCAAGGGCAAGCAGGGCGGCTCGACGATCACCCAGCAGTACGTCAAGAACTACTACTTGACGCAGGACCAGACGGTGACCCGTAAGTTCAGGGAACTGGTCATCTCACTGAAGGTGGACCAGAACAAGAGCAAGGACTACATCCTCGCCGGGTACATCAACACCAGCTACTACGGACGGGGTGCCTACGGCATCCAGGCCGCGGCCCAGGCGTACTACGGCATCGACGCCGAGAAGCTGAGCGTCTCGCAGGGCGCCTACCTCGCCGCTCTCCTCCAGGCCCCCAGTCAGTACGACTGGACGTCGGCCACGGACGCCAGCAAGAAGCTGGTCGAGGCGCGCTGGAACTACGTGCTCGACAACATGGTCGAAGAGGGCTGGCTGCCCGCGGCCGAGCGCGAGGGGCTGAAGTTCGCCAAGCCGGATCCGCCCAAGGCCGCGCCCGGCCTGGAGGGTCAGACCGGCTACCTCGTGAAGGCGGCCAAGGACGAGGTCATGAAGGCCGGCCACCTCAGTGAGAAGCAGTTCGACGCGGGCGGCTACACGATCACGCTCAACATCGACAAGAAGAAGCAGAAGCTTCTGGAGAAGGCCGTCGACAAGAAGCTGAACGACCAGCTCGACCCGGACAAGCGCAAGGCCGACGCCCGGGTGCAGGCGGGCGCCGCGTCCGTCGACCCCAAGACCGGCAAGGTCCTGGCGATGTACGGCGGCCAGGACTACGTCAAGCACTTCACGAACAACGCCACCCGGCGCGACTACCAGCCGGCCTCCACCTTCAAGCCGCTGATCCTGGCCGCGGCCCTGGAGAACGGTTCCACGACGCAGTCCGGCCAGCCGATCACGGCGAACACGATCTACGACGGCACCAGCGAGCGCCCGGTCAAGGGCAGCGACGTCGGCTTCGCGCCGCCGAACGAGGACGACAAGAGCTACGGCCCCGTCACCGTCCAGAAGGCGATGAACAAGTCCATCAACTCCGTCTTCGCGCAGATGGGCGTGGACGTCGGCATGGACGACGTCCTGGAGACCGCGGGCAAGCTCGGCATGGACGTCGAGGGTCTGCCCGCCGTGCCCGCGCAGACCCTGGGCACCATGGGCGCGAGCCCGCTGGAGATGGCGGGCGTCTACGCCACGCTCGACAACCACGGCAAGAAGGTCACTCCCACGATCGTGGCCTCCGTCGAGCACAAGGACCGCTCGATCGAGATGCCGGACCCGATCGGCGAGAACGTCGTCGACCGCGGCACCGCGGACTCGCTCACCTCGGTCCTGACCGGCGTGGTCGACGACGGCACGGGCCGTGCGGTGCGCAGCCCGGTGCAGGACGTGGCGGGCAAGACCGGTACGTCCGACGACAACAAGTCGGCCTGGTTCACCGGCTACACGCCGAAGCTGGTCACCTCCGTCGGACTGTTCGGCGAGGGCGCGGCCGGCACCGCCGAGCAGAGCAAGCAGGTCTCCATGAAGGGCGCGGGCGGCCTGCCGCGTGTCGACGGCGGCAGCTTCCCGGCGCAGATCTGGGCGGCGTACACCTTCGACGCGATGGGCTCGCCCAGCAAGTTCGACCTGGACACCTCCATGGGCGCGGCCATCGCGCCGCCGCCGGACCCGACGACGCAGGCCCCGAAGGAGCCGACGGAGGAGCCCTCGGAGACCAAGGACCCGACGACGAAGCCGCCGACGGACGACCCGACGACGGACAAGCCGACGGAGACTCCGACGACGCAGGAGCCGACGGACGACCCGACGACGCAGGAGCCGACGGACGACCCGGAGGACCCGGACCCGACGACCACCATCGACATCCCGGAGAACCCGAACGGGCGGCCGAACAGGGACTGACGGACGGCCACACGCCACACGAAGGGGCCCGGAAGCACCTGCTTCCGGGCCCCTTCGCCGTGCACTGCTCCGGGCTCAGCAGTGGTTCAGCCGTGGTTCAGCTCGAACCACACGACCTTGCCGGTGCTCAGCCGCGTCGCGCCCCACCGCCGGGCCAGTTTGTTGACCAGGTAGAGGCCGCGTCCGCCCTCGTCCGTGGCCCGCGCCTGCCGCAGCCGCGGCAGTTGCGGCACGTCGTCGCCGACCTCGCAGCGCAGGACGTCCGTGCGCAGAAGCCGCAGCGTCACCGGGCGTGTGGCGTACCGCACGGCGTTCGTCACGACCTCGCTCACCAGGAGCTCCACGGAGTCGTTCAGCTCCTCCAGGCCCCACCGCTCCAGGGCGCTGCGGGCCAGGCGACGCGCGCGGGACGGAGTGGCGTCCTCCGGTTCCAGGAACCAGTACGCGACGTCGCTGGGCGCGATGCCGTCGAAGCGGGCGGCGAGCAGCGCGATGTCGTCGTCCCGGTCGCCGGGGCCGAGCATGTCCAGGACGTCGTCGCATAGGGCCTCAAGGGGCGGCGGGTGGTCCGGTCCCGTCAACTGGGCGGTGGCGGCGAGCCGTTCGCGCAGCTGCTCTATGCCGGTCCACACGTCACGCAGTCGGGACTCGACGAGGCCGTCCGTGTAGAGCAGCAGCGTGGCGCCCGCGGGGGCGTCGAGCTCCACGGCCTCGAAGTCGACGCCGCCCACGCCGATGGGGGCGCCCGGCGGCACCCGCAGGACCTCCGCACGGCCGCCCAGGTGCAGCAGGACGGGCGGCGGGTGCCCGGCGTTGGCGATGGTGATGCGGTGCGCGACCGGGTCGTAGACCGCGTAGAGGCAGGTCGCCATCCGGTCCGAGCCGAGCCGCTGGGCCTGCTCGTCCAGGTGGTGCAGGACCTCCTGGGGCGGCAGGTCGAGCCCGGCCAGGGTCTGGGCCGTGGTCCGCAGCTGGCCCATGATCGCCGCCGAGGTCATGGAGTGCCCCATGACGTCGCCCACGACGAGCGCCACCCGGCTGCCGGGCAGCGGGATCGCGTCGTACCAGTCGCCGCCGACCCGTGCCGTCTCGGCGGCCGGGAGATAGCGGGACGCCAGGCGGACACCGGTCGGGCGCGGCAGGGTCTCGGGCAGCATCGTGCGCTGCAGCTCGTCGGCGATGTACGCCTCGCGGCCGTAGAGCACGGCCTTGTCGATGCCGAGCGCGCTGTGCGTGGCCAGCTGGGCGGCGACCAGGAGGTCGTCGGCCTCGAAAGCGTGCCGGTCGGGGCGGCGCAGGAACACCGCGGCGCCGATCACCCGGCGCCTGCCCCGCAGCGGCGCGAGGATCGTCCGCTGCCCGGAGGGCACCGCGCGTCCCTCGCCGAGCAGTTCGGGCAGTGCGGCGCGGGCCGCGGGGGCGTCGGCGAAGACCGGGCGCACACCGCGCAGGACCTCGGCGAGGGCGCCGCCGGGCAGCACCTCGCACAGCTCGGCGGTCGTCACGAGGTCGGTCTGCACCTGGAGGGCGGGCAGGGTGCCGCTCTCGGTGTCGGGCTCCTCCGCTCCTTCCTCGATCGAGCGCAGCCGGTCGGTGCGGCGCAGGCGCAGGATGAGCGCACCGCTGGGCCGCTCCTCGCCGACCGGCAGCGGGTCGCGGAGATAGACCAGTATCGCGTCGGAGAACGTCGGCACCGTGGCCCGGCACAGGCCCATCACGATCTCGTCCAGGTCGATGCCGCGGGCGATGCGCCGGGTCGCGGCGCCCACGAAACGCAGCCGGTCGCCGTCGCGTCGCATCGCCGCGGGGCCGGAGCCCGGCGGCCGTGGCTGTCCCGTACGCCTCTCCTCACCGCCGGGGGCGCCCGGGGGGACGCCGTCAGGGATGTCCTGCCCGCCCTGCCCGGCCCCTTGGTCGGGGCGCGGCCGGTGCGGGTCGGGCTGCTGCCCGAAGGCCCCGGACGACTGGGAGTGCTCGTCGCTGGGGCTCGCCGTGGAGTCGCCCGCCCGGGCCTGGGCCTGAGCGGGTAAAGCGACCGCGCCCGGGGTGTCCCGCGCCTTCGGGGCACGCGCCTGCGCCCCGCGGGGATCCGCGGGGGCGGCGGGCCGGGCAGCTCGGGGCTGCCGGCCCTCGTCGGGGATGGAGTGCTCCGTCACGCGTTTCGAATCCGTCCGTCCGGGGCTGCGCCTTGGTGTCCGGTGGCTACGTTGGTCAGCCGCGTCGGCAGTGCAGGAAGAGCTGGTGCTCGGGGTTGGGGCCTCCCCTGGTCGAACGAAGTGGAGAGCTTGGGGAAACGTCGGTGCTCGCCGGGGTGTACGAGTACGTGTCCTCCTCGACGATGTCGAAGCCCGCGTCACGTACGACCTGGCGCAGTTCGCCCCGCAGGTATCCGGATACCCGGATTGTGTGCCCCAGGAACGGAATTCCCGCGTCGTCCAGGTCGGCCTCGACCATGGAGAGCGCGAGCAGGCCACCGGGGCGCAGCAGTCCGTGCAGCAGCCGCAGAGCGTACGGGATCTCGGCGCGCGGCAGCATCAAGAGCGCGAAGAATGCCGCGATCCCGTCGAACTTCCCCACACCTTCCGGGCCTTCGGCCCGCAGCGCCGCCACGTCGAGCTGCCGGAATTCGGCATTCTGACCCGGTACGTTCTTCCTGGCGAGGGCGAGCATGCCGGAGGAGAGGTCGATGCCGAGCACGGTGTGCCCGGCATCGGCGAGCTGACGGGCGGTCGGCACGCCGGTGCCGCAGCCCACGTCGAGCACCCGCGACCCGGGCGGTAGCGCGTCGGACAGCCAGCGCCCGGCGGCCAGTTGGCCGTCCTTGCGCGGGAAGGCGTCGTCGTAGTACTGACCGATGGCGTCGAAGGCCTCGGCCTGCCCCGTCCGGTCGGGCAGCACGCCAAAAGGCCCGCCGTACCGGTCGAACCGGCTCGCATCGCTCACGTTCTGCCGCCCTTCGATGACATCCTGTCAGGCAACGCGCAAGCTCAGGGAGTTGCTGCTGAGTTGCTGCTGTGCGCCCTTGCGGAGGACGATCCTACGTTTGAACCATGGGGGCGCATCAAGGGTCTCATGACGTCACATGCGCAGGCGTGCGGTCCCAGTCATCCGGAAGGGCCGGAATCGCCCAGTCCGGGTCGGGGCGCCAGTGCGGCCAGTTGTCCGAAAACGGCAGTCCCCACGCGTGGATCACCTCGATGGCGGCGTCCCCGGCGGCCCGCACCTGCCGCGCCTTCTCCGCTCCCATCAGTCCGGAGCGCTGGGCCTGGACGAACTCGTCCTCGTCGTGCCACTGCCATGTCCGGTCGGGCCGCACGGAGATGTCCAGAAAGTGATCCTCGGAATCGATACCTCCGGCCCAACGGGCGCGCGGCTCCTCAAGATTCACGTACCAGTTCTTGAACTGCCATCCCGGATCCCAGAACAGCCACACCGACCACGGCTCCGCGGGGCGGGCCAACTTCAGTACTCCGGTGCCGAACCAGCGGTCCCTGCGCAGCGCGCGCGGCTTGGTGTAGCGGGTGGCGAGCGGCTCGTGGTGCACGGGAGTCCCGTCGGCGATGACGGGTTTCACGCATTCGGTGCCGGGGGCCATCCATACGGCGAGCAGCTCTTCGGTGTCCTGCACGACCGTGACGGGCCGGCAGATGTGGATCCCGTTCCCGGCGTTCTCCTTGTACCGCCACAGCACCTGGGCGCCGGGGGCCCAGTGTGCCGCTTCGCTGCTCGTCGTTGGCGGCGTGGTGAGGTCTGTCATGCAGAGATATTAGTCGGCGCCCGGACAAACTCTTCAGAACGTGTCCGGGCGTAAAGGAGACAGCTGCTGGAACAGCTGCCGCGACAGTCGCTACGGATGCGTCATGCGCAGTACGTCCAGTGCCTCGTCCAGCTGCGTCAGGGTGAGGTCGCCCCGCTCCACATAGCCGCTTTCGAGGACGACTTCCCGGATCGTCTTCCGCTCGGCCAGGGACTTCTTGGCGACCTTCGCCGCCTCCTCGTAACCGATGTACTTGTTCAGCGGAGTGACGACCGAGGGCGAGGATTCGGCGTACTCCCTGGCCCGCTCGGCGTTCGCGGTGATGCCGTCCACCGTCCGGTCGGCGAGGAGCCGCGAGACGTTGGCGAGGAGCCGCACGGACTCCAGGACGTTCTTGGCGATGACCGGCAGCATCACGTTCAGCTCGAAGTTGCCGGCGGCGCCCGCCGCGGCGACCGTCGCGTCATTGCCGGTGACCTGCGCGGCGACCATCAGGGCCGCCTCCGGGATGACCGGATTCACCTTGCCCGGCATGATCGAGGAACCGGGCTGCAGATCGGGCAGGTTGATCTCGGCGAGGCCGGTCCGCGGCCCCGAGGCCATCCAGCGCAGATCGTTGGCGATCTTCGTGAGGCCGACGCCGATCGTCCGCAGCTGCCCACTGGTCTCGACGATCCCGTCCCGCGCGCCCTGGGCCTCGAAGTGGTCCCTGGCCTCGGTCAGCGGCAGGCCCGTGGCCCGCGCCACCTCGCTGATCACGGCCGCCGAGAAGCCGGGCGGGGTGTTGATGCCGGTGCCCACCGCCGTGCCGCCCAGCGGCAGTTCGGCGAGGCGCGGCAGTGAGGCGTTGAGCCGCTCGATGCCGTACCGGATCTGGGCCGCGTAGCCGCCGAACTCCTGGCCGAGCGTCACGGGCGTGGCGTCCATCAGGTGCGTGCGCCCGGACTTCACCACGTCGGCGAACTCCGCCGACTTGCGTTCGAGGGCGGTCGCCAGGTGGTCGAGCGCCGGGATCAGCTCCTGCGTGACGGCCCCGGTGGCCGCGATGTGGATCGAGGAGGGGAAGACGTCGTTCGACGACTGGGAGGCGTTCACGTGGTCGTTCGGGTGGACGTCACGGCCGAGGCGCTCCGAGGCCAGCGTCGCCAGGACCTCGTTCGTGTTCATGTTGGACGACGTGCCGGATCCGGTCTGGAAGACGTCCACGGGGAACTGCTCGTCCCAGCGGCCGTCGACCACCTCGGCGGCCGCGTCCGCGATCGCCTGGGCGACGTCCTTGTCGAGCACCCCGAGGTCCGCGTTCACCGTCGCCGCCGCGGCCTTGATCCGGGCCAGCGCGGCGATGTGCGCACGCTCCAGGCGCTGCCCGGAGACGGGGAAGTTCTCCACCGCGCGCTGCGTCTGGGCCCGCCACTTGGCGTGTGCGGGGACCCGTACCTCGCCCATGGAGTCGTGCTCGATCCGGTACTCACCGCTTGCGCTTGCGCTGGCGTCGCTGGTCATGCCACGAACCTACCTCTCCGTCAAACCTCGATGAAAAGTTGAGCACTTGTCTTGTTCTAGGTATTCCCAAGGCTCTTACTGACCAGTAAAAACCGTGGGTAACACCAAACCGGGGAGGCGCAATGAAGCGCATCAGACGCGGCCACCAGGGCAGGCTTCGTGGCACGTTCGCGGCGGCTGTGGCGATGGCGGCGGTGCTCGGCACCGTCGCGGGCACGCCCGCGCAGGCGGCGGACGGTACGGCCCGGGGGAGCGCCGCACCCGCGGCCCCCTCGTCCACGCCCCTGTCGCCCGAGCTGGAGAAGATCCGGGCGGCCGAGGCCACCAAGCTCTACGGCGACCCGGCCGAGCGTCCGCTCGCCGACCGCAAGACCGGGCTGATCTCGCTCGGCGACAGCGAGATCTCGGGTGAGGGCGTCGGCACGTACGAACCCGGCACCGACGGCCCCGACAACTGGTGCCACCGCTCCCCGGACGCCGCCATCCACCGCACCGGCATCCCCGCGGACGTGACGTACAACGTCGCCTGCTCGGGTGCCCAGACCGCGAACATCAAGATCGGCGGGAGCAAGCAGTACCCCGACGAGCTGGTGCAGAGCGACAACCTCGCCATCAAGGCGCGCAACACGAAGATCAAGGCGGTCATGCTGGTCATCGGGGCCAATGACGACCTCGAGTTCGCACCGGTGATGACCGACTGCGTGACGCGCTTCCTGCTCAGCCAGGGCTCCTGCGCGGGCAAGTACACCCCCGGCTGGCAGGCGCGGGTCGACGCGCTCGTGCCCAAGGTCGAGCAGTCCATCCGCGACCTGAAGACCGTCATGAAGGACGCGGGCTACGCGGGCGACGACTACAAGCTGGTCGTCATGGGCTACCCGAGCCCGATCGGCCCGGACTTCAAGGACAACCCCGCGTTCCCGGGCAAGCTGGTCTGCGGCGGCCTCGGCTACGACTCCGACACCGAGTGGGGCCGCAACTACGCCGTCCCCGCCTTCGAGACCGGCATGCGCAAGGCGGTCAAGGCCGCGGGCGCGACCTACCTCGACAACTCCCGCCTCTTCCACGGCCACGAGGTCTGCATGGAGGACACCTGGGCGCGCGGTCTCTACGTGGAGCTCTCCAACCCGTTCCCGCCGGACTCCAATTCGGTCCGCCAGTCCTTCCACCCCAACGCCCGCGGCCACGCGGCCTTCGCCTCCTGCCTCACCCAGCTCTACGACTCGGGCTGGAGCGAGGGCGGTTGCGCGGACCCGGCGAGCACCGGCAGCCCGAAGCTCTACCAGGGCGGATGGGACGACGCGTACAAGCCGCTGAAGAACGCGGGCACGGGGACGTGCGTGGACGTCGACGCCTCGAAGAGCCGCAACGGCACCAAGGTCCAGGGCTGGGACTGCACCGGCAACCGCAACCAGACCTGGTGGTACGACGGCGGCGCCGGTGGCCGGCAGTCGCTGCACACCGGCCTGACCCAGGACCGCTGCCTCGACGTCCCGGGCACCGCGAAGGAAGGCACCGCCGTGACGCTGTGGAACTGCCACGGCGGCGCCAACCAGAAGTTCGTGCGTGAGGCGGGGACCCTGCGGCCCGCCGACGCGAGTGGGCTCTGCCTGACCCTGGCGGGGGCCAAGGAGCCGCTGCGGCTCCAGAAGTGCACGGGGGCGGCGAACCAGCGGTTCGCCTGAGCTCCCTGAGCTCCCTGACCTACCTGGCGGGCCTGCTTCTGCGGGTGTGTCGTGGCTGGGCGCGCAGTTCCCCGCACCCCGGACGGGGCCCTCTCCAGCGAGAGGGCCCCGTTCCCGTGCTACGCCAGGCCCGGGCCGCGGACCGGGATGGTCGTGAACGTCGGCTCCGGGGCCGGGTTCTGGAAGAAGTCGTTGCCCTTGTCGTCGACCACGACGAACGCCGGGAAGTCCTCGACCTCGATCTTCCACACGGCTTCCATGCCGAGCTCCTCGTACTCGACGACCTCGACCTTCTTGATGCAGTCCTGGGCGAGACGCGCGGCGGGGCCGCCGATCGAGCCCAGGTAGAAGCCGCCGTGCGAGCCGCAGGCGGCGGTGACCTGCTGGGAGCGGTTGCCCTTGGCGAGCATCACCTTGGAGCCGCCCGCCGCCTGGAACTGCTCCACGTAGGAGTCCATCCGGCCGGCCGTCGTCGGGCCGAAGGAGCCGGAGGCGTAACCCTCGGGGGTCTTGGCGGGACCGGCGTAGTAGACCGGGTGGTCCTTCAGGTACTGCGGCATCTCCTCGCCCGCGTCGAGCCGCTCCTTGATCTTGGCGTGCGCGATGTCGCGGGCCACGACGAGGGGGCCGGTGAGCGAGAGGCGGGTCTTCACCGGGTGCTTGGTGAGCTCGGCGAGGATGGCGTCCATCGGCTGGTTGAGGTCGATCTGGACGACGTCCGACGCCTCGTCGAGATGCTCGTCGGTGGTGTCCGGCAGGAAGCGCGCCGGGTCCGTCTCCAGCTGCTCAAGGAAGACGCCCTCGGCGGTGATCTTCGCGGTCGCCTGGCGGTCGGCCGAGCAGGAGACGGCGATGGCCACGGGCAGTGAGGCGCCGTGCCGGGGCAGGCGCACCACGCGCACGTCGTGGCAGAAGTACTTGCCGCCGAACTGCGCGCCGATGCCGATCTTCTGCGTCAGCTCGAAGACCTTCTCCTCGAGATCCTTGTCCCGGAAGCCGTGCCCGGTCGGCGAGCCTTCGGCGGGCAGCTCGTCCAGGTAGTGCGCGGAGGCGTACTTCGCGGTCTTCAGGGCGAACTCGGCGCTGGTGCCGCCGACGACGATCGCCAGGTGGTACGGCGGGCACGCGGCCGTGCCCAGGGAGCGGATCTTCTCCTCCAGGAACTTCATCATGGAGGCCTCGTTCAGGACGGCCTTCGTCTCCTGGTAGAGGAACGACTTGTTGGCCGAGCCGCCGCCCTTGGCCATGAAGAGGAACTTGTAGGCGCCGCCGTCGGTCGCGTACAGCTCGATCTGGGCCGGGAGGTTCGATCCGGTGTTCTTCTCCTCCCACATGTTCAGGGGAGCCATCTGCGAGTAGCGCAGGTTCAGCTTCGTGTACGCGTCGTAGATGCCGTGCGAGAGCGCCTTCTCGTCCTCACCTTCGGTGAGGACGTTCTGTCCGCGCTTGCCCATGACGATGGCCGTGCCGGTGTCCTGGCACATGGGGAGCACGCCGGCGGCCGCGATGTTCGCGTTCTTCAGCAGGTCGAGGGCGACGAACTTGTCGTTGCCCGACGCCTCCGGGTCGTCGACGATGCGCCGCAGCTGGGCCAGGTGTGCGGGCCGCAGGTAGTGCTGGATGTCGTGGATCGCCTCGGCGGCGAGGGTGCGCAGCGCCTGGGGTTCGATCTTGAGGAACGTCCGCCCGTCGGCCTCGAAAGTGGAGACACCCTCGGAGGTCACCAGCCGGTACGGCGTGGTGTCCTCTCCCAGCGGGAGCAGATCGGAGTACTCAAACTCTGGCATTACGGCCATTCCTCACTCGGCAGACAGCGGCGCGGCCTCCATTGGCGACGCGCAACCAGCGTAGAACGCCCGAAGCGGGCCGGGTCTGTGAGGTAAGGCTCAGTAGGGTTCGGTCGTTCACAGGGCCGGTCGTTCACGGGGTTCGGTCGTCCACAGGGGTAGTCGCGATCTATCGCGTTTGGGTACGGTGAGTGGTGTGGACCTAGAGAAGCGCCCCCAGCAGACCCACCCGGAACCGCCGCGGCCGGCAGGCCTGCGCGCGTCGGACGCCGACCGGGACCGCACGGCGGACATCCTCCGCGAGGCACTCGCCGAGGGGCGGCTGACCGCCGAGGAGCACGGTGAGCGCATCGACGGGGTCTACCGCGCCAAGACCATGGGTGAACTGGAGCCGCTGGTCAGCGACTTGCCCGCGCCGAGCGGCGCCGCGTATCCGACCGTGACGCCCGAGCCCGTCCCCTCCCGGCCCTCGGACGGGGTGGTGCCCCCGGTCGCCGACGAGAACCTGGTCGCGGTCTTCAGCAGCTCCGTCCGCAAGGGCCGCTGGCGCGTGAGCCGCCGTACGCACGTGTACGCGATCTTCGGCAGCGTGGAGATCGACCTCAGCGAGGCGATCTTCGAGCAGCGCCAGGTCGTCATCAGGGCGGTCTCCGTCTTCGGGAACGTCGAGATCCGCGTCCCGGAGAACATCTCGCTGCGGGGCAACGGCACCGGCGTGCTCGGCAACTTCGAGGTGGACACGCTCGATTCGGCCGAGCGGGACGCGCCGGTCGTCTTCGTCGACGGCTTCGCGGTCCTCGGCAACATCGAGGCGAAGCCGAAGCGGGGCAAACTGGTCCGGGATCTGCACAAGCAGCTGCGCAAGCATCTCGGCCACTGAGGGGCACATCCGGCCACTGACGGCGCGAACTTCCGTACATCGGAACTCAGTGCATAGGCGTGTGCACAGCGGGTAGAGCTTGCTGCATCGTCTCTCGCTCGCGAAGCCGTCGTCAGGAGTAGACCCGTGCTGCAGCCGTCGCATCAGTCCCTGCAGGTCGCCGCTGTTCCGGCCCAGCGGGAACCAGTGCGAGATCGGAACCAGGACTCGCCATGGCACACCGAGGCGGTGTGCCGCCGAGACGAGGCCGGGCTGTTCTTCGCCCCGTCCAAGGAGCCGACCGCCTCACGCCTGTCCCGGGAGGAGGCCGCGAAGCGCGTCTGCGGCGGCTGTCCCGTGATGGTCGAGTGCAGGGAGCACGCCCTGCTCCAGCCCGAGCCGTACGGCGTCTGGGGCGGCCTCACGGCCGCGGAGCGCCGCGTGGTGCTCGCCAGGCGGCGCCGGCGCGAGGTGGAGCTCAAGAAGACCGCGCACACGACGGCGGGACCGATCGCCGCCGCGGGATAGCCCTTCGTAAGCGTTCGTAAGCGACGGAGGGGGCGTCCCCCGCACGGGGCGCCCCCTCCGTCGTGCGCAACTCGCGCGCTGTGCAGCCTACTTGGCGCGACGGTGCTGCCTACTTGGCGCGGTCGAAGTCGATGGCGCTGTAGGCGCGCAGCTTCGCGAGCCGGTGGTCGGAGTCGATCTTGCGGATCGTGCCCGACTTGGAGCGCATGACCAGGGACGAGGTCGAGGCCGTCTCCGCGGCGTAGCGCACGCCCTGGAGCAGCTCGCCGTCGGTGATGCCGGTCGCGACGAAGAAGACGTTGTCCCCGCGGACCAGGTCGGTCGTCGACAGCGTGCGGTCCAGGTCGTGGCCCGCGTCGAGCGCGCGCTGGCGCTCCGCGTCGTCCTTCGGCCACAGCTTGCCCTGGATCACGCCGCCCAGGCACTTGATCGCGCAGGCCGAGATGATGCCCTCGGGGGTGCCGCCGATGCCCATGAGCATGTCGACGCCGGTGCCCTCGCGCACCGCCATGATCGAACCGGCGACGTCGCCGTCCGAGATGAACTTGATGCGCGCGCCGGTCTCGCGGATCTCCTTGACGATGCCCTCGTGACGGGGGCGGTCAAGGATCATGACCGTGACGTCCTCGGGCGAACGGCCCTTGGCCTTGGCGACGCGGCGGATGTTCACGGAGGCGGGCGCGTTGATGTCCACGTAATCGGCGGCCTCGGGGCCCGTGACCAGCTTGTCCATGTAGAAGACCGCGGACGGGTCGAACATGGCACCGCGGTCGGCGGCGGCGAGCACGGCGATGGCGTTCGGCATCCCCTTCGCGCACAGGGTCGTGCCGTCGATCGGGTCGACGGCGATGTCGACCTCGGCGCCGGTGGTGTCACCGATGCGCTCTCCGTTGAAGAGCATCGGGGCCTCGTCCTTCTCGCCCTCACCGATGACGACGATGCCGTTCATCGAGACGGTGGAGACGAGGGTCCGCATGGCCCTGACGGCGGCGCCGTCGGCGCCGATCTTGTCGCCGCGGCCGACCCAGCGGCCCGCGGCCATGGCGGCGGCCTCGGTGACCCGGACGAGCTCCAGGGCGAGGTTGCGGTCGGGAGCCTCGGGAGAGACTTCGAGCTCGGAAGGGAGATGATGCTCGGTCATCGGAGCGCACCTTTCTGCTGATACGACGACGGCCGGATGAGGGTGTGGCACGACTCTATCCGTAGGCCGACAAAATGAGCAGAGGGCCCCACGCATGAGCGGATCGGACGCTTGGGGGCCACCGGGGGGAAGGTCGCGTCCGCCGCCTGAGACCATGGGGGAGTGGCAGGCAGACAAGGCAAGCAGACCGTACGGAACATGCTGTGGTCGATGGCGGTGATCGCTCTCGTCGCCGGCGCGATGTACGTGTTCATCCCGCACGACGACTCCAAGAGCCCCGTCAAGCGCGTCGACTACAGGGTCGAGCTGCTGAGCGCGCGACGGGCGGCGGCCTATCCGGTGGCGGCCCCCGAGGGCCTGGCCAAGACGTGGAAGCCGACGTCGGTGCGGTTCGACGGCACCAAGGGCGATGCCTGGCACCTGGGCTTCCTCGCCCCGTCCGGTGAGTACGTCGTGGTCAAGCAGTCCACGGCCAAGCCGTCCAAGTTCATCGAAGAGGCCACGCAGCGGGCCGAGCGGACGAAGGTCACCGAGGAGATCGGCGACCAGACGTGGCACCGCTACAAGGGGCAGACGTACGACGCCCTGGTGCGCGAGGACAAGGGCGCGACGACGGTGGTCGCGGGCACGGCGTCGTTCAAGGACCTGACGGAGATGGCGCGGGCGCTGAAGACGTCCTGACGTGACGCGTCGATGGTGTGAGGTCCGGACATGAGTGAGGGCCCCGGCGTGGTCGCCGGGGCCCTCACTCATGGGTGTTTCAGGGTGTCTCAGACGGTCTCGATGACCTGGTCGAGCTCCAGGCGCGGGGAGCGCGGGAACCAGGCGTTCTCGGCAGGCTTGCCGATGTTGATGACCATCAGCGGGGTGTGGTCGCCGTCCAGGAACTCCTTCTGGACACCGGCGGCGTCGAAGCCGGTCATCGGGCCGGCGGCCAGGCCCGCGGCGCGCACGCCGATGATGAAGTAGGCGGCCTGCAGCGCGGCGTTGAGGTGCGCGGCACCTTCACGGGCCGGGCGCTCCGAGAAGAAGACGTCCTTGGCCTGCGGGAAGTGCGGGAACAGGGCCGGCAGCTCCTCGTGGAACTCGTTGTCCGCGGAGAGGATCGCCACGAGCGGGGCGCTCGCGGTCTTCGGCTGGTTGCCCTCGGCCATGTGCTGGACCAGGCGCTCGCGGGCCTCGGGGGAGCGGACCAGCGTGATGCGCAGCGACGACAGGTTGAAGGCGGTCGGCCCGAACTTGACCAGGTCGTAGATCGCCTGCACCTGCTCGTCGGTCACCGGCTCATCGGTGAAGGAGTTCGCGGTGCGGGCCTCGCGGAAGAGCAGGTCCTGCGCGGCGGGGTCAAGGACGAGAGACATGGATCAACCTTCTCGGTGCGTGCGTGGATCAGCTTGCGTCACCGACCGTACGGCGTTGCGGTTTAAGTTTCAACCAAATCCGGCGGTTGGTGATCCGCTTCACAACGCACCAGGTCATGGCGGGGTGGCTCAGGCGTCGTCGCCGTCTTGGTCGCTGTCGCCGTCGCCCCCGGCCAGGGCCGCGTCCAGGCGGGCGCGGGCGCCGTCCAGCCAGCGGCGGCAGACCTTCGCCAGCTCCTCGCCGCGCTCCCACAGGGCGAGCGACTCCTCGAGGGTGGTGCCGCCCGTCTCCAGGCGGCGTACGACCTCGATGAGCTCGTCCCGCGCCTGCTCGTAGCCGAGTGCGTCCGCCGGGCCCGTGGCCTCGTCCGTCTTGCTGGTCATGTGCCCCACCCTAAATGTCGGTTCGTACGGCGGATTCTGCGGATTCTGCGGTTTCTGCGGACTCCACGGCTCGTACGGTGAACTCGCCCTCGGCGACCCGGGCCCGCAGCTCCTCGCCGGCGGTCACGTCGTCCGAGGCCCGTACCACCGCGCCGTCCGTCTTCTGCAGCACCGCGTACCCCCGCTGGAGCGTCGCGGCGGGGGAGAGGCCCACCACGCGCGCGTGGGTGTGCGTCAGCTCCGACTCGGCGCGGTCGAGGAGATGCCCGAGCGTGCGGCGGCTGCGGTCGACGAGCGCCGACACCTGCTCCTCGCGCTCCTCGATCATGCGGTGCGGATTCTCCATGGAGGGGCGGGCGAGGGCGTGCGCCAGGCCGCGGTCCTCGCGGTCCAGGAAGGCGTCCATGCAGCGCCGGGCCCGGTCCCGCAGCCACCGCACGCGCTCGTACTCCTCGCCGACGTCCGGCACGACCTTCTTGGCGGCGTCGGTCGGGGTGGAGGCACGCAGGTCCGCCACGTAGTCGAGCAAAGGGTTGTCCGGCTCGTGCCCGATCGCGGAGACGACGGGCGTCCGGCAGGAGGCGACGGCCCGCACGAGCTGCTCGTCCGAGAACGGCAGCAGGTCCTCCACGCTGCCGCCGCCGCGCGCCACGATGATCACGTCGACGGTGTCGATCGCGTCAAGATCCTTCACGGCCTGGACGACCTGCGGCACGGCGTGCACGCCCTGCACCGGGACGTTGCGCACCTCGAAGCGGACGGCGGGCCAGCGGTGCCGCGCGTTCTCCAGGACGTCCCGCTCGGCGGCGGAGGCGCGGCCGGTGACGAGCCCGATGAGCTGCGGCAGGAAGGGCAGCGGCTTCTTCCGGTCGGCGGCGAACAGCCCCTCCCCGGCGAGGCTCTTCTTCAACTGCTCGATGCGCGCGAGCAGTTCTCCCACGCCGACGGGCTTTATCTCCACGGCCCGCAGGGACAGCTGCCCCCGGGGCGCGTACCACTCGGGCTTGGCGTGCACGACGACTCGGGCGCCCTCGGAGACGACGTCCGCGACGGCGTCGAACACCTGGCGGTAGCAGGTGACGCTGACGGAGATGTCGTGCGAGGGGTCGCGCAGCGTCATGAAGACGACTCCGGCGCCGGGCCTGCGGGACAGCTGGGTGATCTGCCCCTCGACCCACACGGCACCGAGCCGGTCGATCCACCCGCCGATGAGCCGCGACACCTCGCCGACGGGCAGCGGAGCGTCCGCGGACGTGTTCAAAGCCATGCGCCGAGCGTATCGGCACCCTCTGACACGGCTGCGTTTCTGCCCCGGCGAGGGGGCGAGCGTTCCCTGTTCCTACGCCGAGGACCGGACCCCGAGTTGGGGGTGAGCGGGCGGGAGACATCCGCCGCGAAGCGGCGGCCTAGGACTCCCCACGACGAGCCCGCTGCCCAAAGAGCACGGCAAGCCCCACGACGAGCCAGATCGCCCCCACCACCTGCGCGGACCCGGCAGCCTCGACGATCACGGCGATCGTGATGGCCGCCCCCAGCAAGGGGACCAGGATGTGCCGCCACCAACTGACCGCCCCGCCCCGCTTCTGCACGGCGAACCACCCCACGACACTCGCATGCAGAAGCACGAACGCGGTCAAGGCCCCCACATTCACCACCGAGACCAGGTGATCCATCCCGTCGTCACGGCGAGCCGCCCACACCGCGGCGACCATCGTGATCACGGCCGCACACAGCAGCGCGACCCGAGGCGTCCCGGAGTCGGTCTTCGACAGGGCCCCCGGCAGCCGCCGGTCACGCGCCATGGCGAACAGCAGCCGACCCGCCGCGGCCTGCCCCGCCAGCGCCGCGAACGCCGCCCCGATCGCCTTGCTGACGGCCACCAGGTCGTGCAGCCAGTCCCCGACCGCCGAGTCGACCGCATCGTAGAAAGCGGACCCCTGCTTGGCCGGCTCGGCGGCCAGCCGCGCCGACGACATCGGCTCCAGGAGCGCCACCAGATACGTCTGGGCGATGAAGAGGACACCCGCGAGCGCCAGACAGAACAGCACCGCCCGCGCCACCTTCGCCGAGCCCCCCGTCACCTCCTCCGCGAACGAGGCGATCGCGTCGAAGCCCAGATACGAGAGCACCGCCACCGACACCGCCCCCACCACGGCACCCAGCGCGAACGCTCCCTGCGAGCCGTCCCCGCTCAGCGGCGACAGCCAGTCCCGCCGCGCCCCGTCCTGCGCCAGTACGACGATCGCCGACACCACGAAGACGAGGAGGACCACGATCTCCATGGCGAGCACCAGGAACCCGACCCGCGCCGCCGCCCGTACGCCCCACAGGTTCAGCGCGGTCGTCACCAGGACCGCGATCGCCGTCCACACCCACCGGGAGACGGAGGGCACGAGCGCCTCCATCGCGATCCCGGAGAAGAGATAGGCGACCGCCGGGATGAGGAGATAGTCGAGCATCGCCATCCACCCGGCGATGAACCCGGGGCCGTTGCCGAGCCCCACGCGCGCGTAGGCGAAGACGGAACCCGCCTGGGGGACCACCTTCACCATCTGGGCGTAGCTGAAGGCGGTGAACGCCATCGCGATGGTGGCGATGATGTAGACCAGCGCCACGGCGCCGTGCGACTTGGCGTCGAGCGTCCCGAAGACTCCGACCGGTGCCATCGGGGCGATGAACAGCAGACCGTAGACGACGAGATCACGGAAGCCGAGGCTGCGCCGCAGCCCGTCGCCCTCGGCGGCGGTGCCGGGGTGGGCACCGGTCGTCGCGTCTGAGTTGCCGGAGTAACCGGACATCGTGCCTCCGTAAGTGAACGCAGGCCTCCAGTCTCCCCAAGAAGCCGATCTTTGACGCGCTGGGCTCGGCCTTACGATGGGGGCATGACTGCTTCGACTCCTGCCCGCCGAGTCCTGCTCGCCGCCCCCCGCGGCTACTGCGCGGGTGTGGACCGTGCCGTGATCGCCGTCGAGAAGGCCCTTGAGCAGTACGGGGCCCCGATCTACGTACGCCACGAGATCGTCCACAACAAGTACGTGGTGCAGACCCTGGAGAAGAAGGGGGCCATCTTCGTCGACCAGACGGTGGAGGTTCCCGAGGGCTCCATCGTCATGTTCTCCGCGCACGGAGTGGCGCCGACGGTCCACGCGGAGGCCGCCGAGCGGAAACTGGCGACGATCGACGCGACGTGCCCCCTGGTCACGAAGGTCCACAAGGAAGCCGTCCGTTTCGCCAAGGACGACTTCGACATCCTCCTGATCGGGCACGAGGGCCACGAGGAGGTCATCGGCACGTCCGGTGAGGCACCCGACCACATCACGCTGGTCGACGGCCCCGACGACGTCGCGAACGTCGAGGTCCGCGACCCGGACAAGGTCGTCTGGCTCTCCCAGACCACGCTCTCCGTCGACGAGACCATGGAGACGGTCGACGCACTCAAGGTCAAGTTCCCGGGCCTGATCTCCCCGCCGAGCGACGACATCTGCTACGCCACGCAGAACCGCCAGATCGCGGTGAAGAAGCTGGCGGAGGACGCCGAGCTGGTCATCGTCGTCGGCTCCAAGAACTCCTCGAACTCGATCCGCATGGTCGAGGTCGCCCTGGACGCGGGCGCCCCCGCCTCGCACCTGGTCGACGGCGCCGACGAGATCGACGAGGCCTGGCTGGAGGGCGTGACCACGGTCGGCCTCACCTCGGGCGCCTCCGTGCCGGACGTCCTGGTGGACGGCGTCATCGAGTGGCTGGCCGAGCGGGGCTACGGCGACGTGGAGACGGTGAAGACGGCCGACGAGTCGATCACCTTCTCGCTGCCGAAGGAGCTCCGCCGCGACCTGCGCGCCGAGGCCGCGGAGCTGTCACAGAAGTAACGCGGAGCTCAGGCGCTGGCCGTACGGTGGGTCTCATGCAGATCTTCGGTGTGGACATCGGCGGATCAGGGATCAAGGGCGCTCCCGTTGACCTGAACCGTGGAGACCTGGCAAAAGAGCGGCACAAGGTGCTGACGCCGCAACCGGCCACGCCCGACGGCGTGGCCGACAAGGTGCAGGAGGTCGTCGAGCACTTCGGCTGGACGGGCCCGGTCGGCGCCACGTTCCCCGGTGTGATGACCGGCGGCACGGCGCGCACGGCGGCCAACGTGGACAAGAGCTGGATCGGCACGGACATCCAGGGCCTGGTCTCGGACCGCCTGGGCGGCGTCCCCGTCACCGTCCTGAACGACGCGGACGCGGCGGGCGTGGCCGAGATGCACTTCGGCGCGGGCCGCGGCCGTACGGGGACGGTCATCCTGCTCACCCTCGGCACGGGCATCGGCAGCGCCCTCTTCACCGGCGGCCGCCTCGTCCCGAACACCGAGCTCGGCCACCTGGAGCTGCACGGACACGACGCGGAGAAGAAGGCGTCGTCCAAGGCCAAGGAGGACGAGGACCTCGACTGGGAGCACTGGGCGCACCGCGTGCAGAAGTATCTGGCGCACGTGGAGATGCTGTTCTCGCCCGAGCTCTTCATCATCGGCGGCGGCGTGAGCCGCAAGTCCCACAAGTTCCTGCCGCTGATCAAGGGCATCCGGGCGGAGCTGGTCCCCGCTGAGCTGCAGAACAACGCGGGGATCGTGGGCGCGGCGATGGCGGCGGCGGACAAGGTGTAGCGGCACGCCGTTGTCCGTGGCGCATGCCTCCTGCGCGGTGGGCTACGCGGTGGGCATGCGCTTCTTGGCTCCCTGGGGACGAGGCCGGGGCCCGGTGGCGGCAAAGGACGCGGCCCGGGCCCGGCGCCGCTGTCCCATGAGCTTGACGCGGCGCACGGTCACGATCAGACCGGCGGCGAGCGTCCCGGCGTACAGCCATCCCGCGTGCAGCGCGAGCGATGTGATCAGCCCCATGAAGTGGCCGCCGAAACCGCCGCCGTTACCCCCGGAGATCGGCACGAGGCCGACGGCGAAGGCGATCGGCACGGCCACCGGAGCGGTCACCAGGTCGGCGGGCCGCACCCAGAACGCGGTCAGCACGCTCACGGGCAGGAAGAGCACGCCGTACGCGACGCCCGAACTCCCGAAGAGCAGCCACAGCAGACAGGCGAGCAGGAACATCGCCGCGGAACAGAAGAGACCGCTGCCGAGCCCCGTGAGCCGCGGGTTCGGCATGCCGCGCAGCGTGCGGTAGAGGGGCAGCGCGCGCAGTTTGCGTACGAAGGGCGGGAGGGGGCGGCGGGGGCGGGACGCGGCGCGGTAGACCGCCGCGCCGTCGCCGGGCCTGCCCTGCGGGGGCAGGGGCGCGGTGCGTCGCGGCCGGGCCGGAGGCTGGGGGGGACGCGTCCTGTGTTGCTCCACCGGACCAACCTAGGTCGAGCCATACCGATAATCCTGCCTGGGACACGCCCTTTGGCCGACCTTGGCCATGCGTTCGACAGGAGAGCGGTACGCCGACGAGGGCGGGGCCCGCACGCCGTAGACTGGGGGATCGCCCTACGGTCGCTTCGGCCCTCCGGGCCGTCCACCCACAGCACTCACGTACGGGAAGTCGCAACGTGTCGCTCACGATCGGAATCGTCGGTCTGCCGAATGTCGGCAAGTCGACCCTGTTCAACGCCCTGACCAAGAACGACGTCCTTGCGGCCAACTACCCGTTCGCCACGATCGAGCCGAATGTCGGCGTGGTCGGCGTCCCCGACCCCCGCCTCACCAAATTGGCCGAGATCTTCTCCTCGCAGAAGGTACTCCCGGCGACGGTCGACTTCGTCGACATCGCGGGCATCGTGCGCGGCGCGAGCGAGGGCGAGGGCCTGGGCAACAAGTTCCTCGCGAACATCCGCGAGTCGGACGCGATCTGCCAGGTCATCCGTGCCTTCAAGGACGAGAACGTCGTGCACGTGGACGGCAAGGTCTCGCCCAAGGACGACATCGAGACGATCAACACGGAGCTGATCCTCGCGGACCTCCAGACGATCGAGAAGGTCCTCCCGCGCCTCCAGAAGGAATCGCGCATCAAGAAGGACGTCGCCCCGAAGGTGAAGGCGGTCGAGGAGGCCCAGGCGATCCTGGAGAAGGGCGACACCCTCTTCTCGGCGGGCATCGTCCAGGGCTCGGGCAAGGAAGAACTCCTCCACGACCTGCACCTCCTCACCACGAAGCCGTTCCTCTACGTCTTCAACGTGGACGAGGACGAGCTGACGGACGACGAGTTCAAGGCCGCCCAGAGCGCCCTGGTCGCCCCCGCGGAGGCGATCTTCCTCAACGCCAAGCTGGAGTCGGAGCTCGTGGAGCTGGAGGAGGACGAGGCCCTCGAACTCCTCCAGTCGGTGGGCCAGGAGGAGCCGGGCCTCGCCACCCTCGCCCACGTGGGCTTCCGCACCCTCGGCCTCCAGACGTACCTCACCGCCGGCCCCAAGGAATCCCGCGCCTGGACGATCCCCCAGGGCGCCACGGCCCCCGAGGCCGCGGGCGTGATCCACACGGACTTCCAGAAGGGCTTCATCAAGGCCGAGGTCATCTCGTTCGAGGACCTGGTCGAGACGGGCTCGGTCGCCGAGGCCCGCGCGAAGGGCAAGGCGCGCATGGAGGGCAAGGAGTATGTGATGCAGGACGGGGACGTGGTGGAGTTCCGCTTCAACGTGTAGTTGAGGCGTCGCCGCACGTTCGATGATGTCGTCGAATGTGCCATGCGGAAGGGGTCGGGCTCCGAGGAGTCCGACCCCTTCCGCGATCCCGTTTTCAGCTGCTTCGGGGCGGTGTGAGCTTGTCGAGGTTCAGGCTGATCTCGAAAGGCACCGGGCGCTGGAGGGTGCCCCGGAAGATGCCGGCGGGTGCGTAGGCGCCGGTGGGTTCGTCGAGCTCGTAGACGTGTACGGCGGGTGCCCCGTCCTTGTCCTCGATGCACCAGTAGTGCGGGATGCCGGCGTCCGCGTACTTGCGGAGCTTTACTGTGCGATCGCGATGGGCGGTCTCGGGGGAGACGGCCTCGATGACGAGCTTCACGTCCTCCGGGGCGTACCAAGTGCGGTCGGGGTCGTAGGACAGGTCCGTCAGCAAGAGGTCCGGCTCGGGACGATTGCGGGCGTCGAGGCGGATCGTCATCTCCCGCTCGACCTCGAAGCCCGTCGGCGCCTGCGCCATGAGCGTGGTGGTCAGAGCTGTGACGAGGCGGCCGTGCCACGACCGCTGCGGGGACATCATGAAGACGAGGGCCCCGTCGATCAGCTCCGTGTGGCGGGGTGCCTCGGGGAGGCGGTCCAGGTCCTCCGCGAACCAGCCTTCCGCGCGAGGCGGGCGCATCCAGTCGGGCAGTGCGGTCATGGGACACCCCTAGTGATTGTGGCCGTCACGGGGGGAGCGTCGATTCCTGGAGCTCAAGGGGCCGGCTCCTTGGGAGTCGGCCCCTTTTTGCTGTTTTGGGGGTGTCTTACAGGAGGCGCTTGCGGCACCAGAGGATGGTGAATGTGGTGACGGCTGCGGTGAGCGTGAGCATGATGGCTGTGCCGAGCCACTGCATCGTGTGCATCTGGTCGATGGGCAGGTAGTCCATCGACCAGCCGACGACGTGCTTGGACTCCAGGCAGGCGGTGTGTGCCTTTGTGTCGTCCATCTTGTCGAGGCACGTCATCCAGTCCAGGCGGTCACCGGAGCTGGTGAGGAAGTCGGTGCCCTGACCCTGCTGCACGGCCTGAGCGGGCAGTTCCGGCTGCTTGGCGCCGGGGCCGACGCCCTTGTCGGTGCTGACCGTCATGACGTGTCCCAGGTTCACCCGGAACCGGTCCCAGACGAGCCCGATCGCCACGACGATGCCGAGCGTGACCACCATCGACACCAGCGTGCGGCGCAGGACCATGCCCACCGCCACGCCCACGGTGAAGGTCAGCAGGGCGTAGGCCACCGGCATGGCTCCGGTGACGTCGAAGATCACGCCGCTGGTCCATTCCATCTGCTGGGCACTCATCCTGACCGGGCTCCACCACCAGTGGTAGACGGCGGAGAGCACGCCCGTGGACAGCGCGATCAGGGCGGCGGGCACGGCGAGCTTCGTGGTGATCCACCGGAGCCTGCTGACGGACTGCGACGTCACCAGCTTGGCCGTGCCGGTCTCCAGGTCGCCCGCGACGAGCGGGGCGCCGAGGAGGACACCCGCCAGGACGGGGAGGTAGCCCAGATAGCTTCCGGCGTCGAAGAGACGCTCACCGAACGGCTCGAAACCGGGCGGCAGACCGCCGGGCTTCCTCTCGGACGGGTCCAGGGTGCGCAGGTAGTCCATCATCTGCCCGCGCAGGAAGACCATGGCGGCCACGGACAGGAGGGTGACGGCGATGATGGTCCAGAACGCGGCGCGGTGCTGGCGCCAGACGAGCCACGTCGTACCGCCGAGCCTGGGGATCAGGCGTCGGGGGCTCCGGCCCTGCTGCGGGTGGCCGGCGGGTGCCGTGGGGGCCGGGGCCTGAGTGAGCGTGCTCATGCGGTCACCGTCTTCTGCTGGTCGCGGGCGATGATGTCGTGGATGTCGCCCGCCTGGGCGCTGGGGGCGATCAGCGGAGGCGCGTCGGGCGACCGCAGATAGGCCAGGAGAAGCTCCTCCAGGGTGGGCGGCTCGGCCTGCCCGCCGTACTGGACGGATGCGCCGAGGCGCACCAGGACGCCCGGGCGGCCCTCGTCGTTGCGGGACTCGATGACCCGGTGCGGTGCGAGGGCGGGTGACGTGGCCGCCGACGGGACGGCGAACAGGGCGTGTGCGGCGCGCAGTTCGTTCACCTCGCCCGCAAGCCGCAGACCGCCGTTCGCTACGACGACGAGGAAGTCGCAGATGTGCTGGAGCTCGGCGAGCATGTGCGACGACACCAGTACCGTCGTGCCGTGCTGGGCTGCCTCCGTCTTGAGTGTCGTCATGAGCTCACGTCGGACCAGCGGGTCCAGATCGGACATCGGCTCGTCGAGGATGAGCAGATCGGGGCGCTTCCCGAAGGCCAGGGCGAAGGCCACGCGGGTGCGCTGACCGCCGGACAGGGTGCCGATCTTCGCCCGCAGCGGCACCCCGCCCGCGTTGACGATGCCTTCGGCGACGCCCTGGTCCCAGCGGGGGTTGAGTTCGTGGCCGAGGCGCAGGGTCTCGCCCACGGTGAAGCGCCGGAACAGCGGCTTCTCCTGGGACAGGAACGCGGTGCGCAGGACCGCCTCCCTCGACCCCGGCACCGCGCCGAACACCCGCAGGGCGCCGGTCGTCGGCTGGATCATGTTGGTGGCCAGGCTCATCAGGGTGCTCTTGCCCGCGCCGTTGGGGCCGACGAGGCCGCACACCCGCCCGGCGGGCAGCCGGAACGATACGTCCCGCAGCGCCCAGCCGCGCCGGTACCTCTTGCCGAGCCCGTGGGCCTCGATCGCCGATTCGCCTACGGAGGGCGGGGGCCCGAAGCCTGTTCCGTTTCCGTGGTGCGTCGCTGAGTGGCCGTGGTCCATGGGTGGCTCCTGTACGTGGGGAGAGGAGGGGGGAGAGGAGGGGGGAGGGGAGTGGGGAGGGGAGTGGGGGGAGACGGAAGGGGGTGACCGGGGCGGTCACGGTCACGGTCTCGGGGTTCCTGCGGGGTGCGGCAGAGCGCGGTGTCCTGCTGCTCGGTCGCCCCGGCCGTCGCCCCGGCCGTCGCCCCGGCCGGCGCCCCGGCATCCCGGGGTGGGGAGCAGGCCCCCGGGGCGGGCTCCAGCACCTGCGGGGTTCCCCGCCGGGGTGAGGTCGGCCGTGATCATGGCATGCTCCCTGTGTGGTGAAACCCGTGTGGTGAGACCCGTGTGGCGGAAGGCGACCGCTGCCCCGACTGCTCCGCCCCGGTGGACACCACTCTTCTCCGCCGCGTCCCGCGGCGGATCGGGCGAAAGGCAGATCTTGTGCGGCCGGCTCCGACTTTCGGCCGGTCCGCGGAGGGACGACGGTGAGAGAGATGACGGACGCGGCGGAGACGGCGGACGAAGCGGCCCCACCCGCGGCGACACCCAAGGGCACACCCCCGGCCGCGAGCACGGCGGCGAGGTCGGCCGCGAGCACGGCCGCCGCCATGGCCACTGCTACTGCTACTCGTGGCAAGGGGCGCGCCTTGCAGGCCCTGCCCGCCCAGATCTGGGCCCTGCTTGTCTGCTGCCTGTTCGGCCTGGTCGTGCTGGACTCGTTGGGCGGTGCCTACTGGATCGAGAGGCACGGCCCCGCCAAGCCGATCGGCGTCCTGGTGGCCATCGGCGTCGTCATGGCCTCGCCCCGGCTCGGCAGCCGCGCACTGCCGGGCGTCGCCTGCGTACTCGCGGTGGTGTCGCTCTGCCTCTCGGTATGGCTGCACCTGGAGATGAGCGTCGCCTCGCAGGCGTTCGGACTCGCCGAGCCGGCCGCGCTGGTGTGGCTCGTGCTGATCGTCGCGCGACGCGGGAAGCCGTCGTGGGCGACGGTGGCCATCCCCCTCCTGTTCATGGCGATCGTGCTGAGGCCGGTGTCGGTCTCGGTGCGGCAGACCATGGTCATCATGGCGCTGATCTACGCCCTGGCCGCGGTCACGGCCTTGGGCATCGGCCTCGGGATACGCCTGCTCCTGGTGGACCGGCGGCGGCAGGCGGCGGCTCTCCGGCTCGAGCAGCGGACGGAGTTCGCCAGGGACCTGCACGACTTCGTCGCCCACCACGTGACCGGCATCGTCGTACAGGCACAGGGAGCCCAGGTGATGGCCGGCCGGAAGCCCGAGCTCGTGCCGCCCGCATTGCAGCGGATCGAGCAGGCGGGCTCGGAGGCGCTGACCTCCATGCGGCACATGGTGGGGATGCTGCGCGACGCCGACGGGGAAGTGGCACTGACGCCGCTGGCGGGCATCGACGAAGTGCGTTCGCTCGTCGAGGAGTTCTCGGCGGTCGGCGGCGCCCGGGCCCGGCTCGACCTGGAAGGGAGCTTCGACGACCTGCCGGTGGAAGTGACCACCACCGCCCACCGGGTGGTGATGGAGGCCCTCACCAACGTACGCAAGCACGCCCACGGATGCACCGAGGTGCGGGTGCGCGTGGACCGCTCGGGAGACCGGGTCGCCGTACGGGTCACCGACGACGGACGGCCGCGGCACGTCTCCGGCAGCGGTTTCGGACTGAAGGGGCTGGCCGAGCGGGTGGGCCTGATCGGCGGAAGCGTCCAGGCGGGCCCGGTGACGGCCGGCGGCTGGGGCGTCGAGGCGACGCTCCCCATGACACCGGTGCCACCGGAATCTCAGGAATCCCAGGGATCCCAGACAAACCAGACGTCATCGGCATCCCCGGCAGGGACGGTGTCCTCGTGACGATCCGCGTGCTGATCGCCGACGACCAGGCCATGGTCCGCGTCGGGTTCGCGATGATCCTGGCCGCCGAGGACGACATCGACGTCGTCGCGGAGGCCGTGGACGGCGTGCATGCCGTGGAGCTCGCCGAGCGCCACCGGCCCGATGTAGTGCTCATGGACATCCGTATGCCTCGCATGGACGGGTTGGAGGCACTGCGCAGGCTGACCCGTCCCGGCACCGTGAACCCGCCGAAGGTCGTCGTGGTGACGACGTTCGACGATGACGAGTACGTCCAACGAGCCCTGGGCGAGGGCGCTTCCGGGTTCCTGATCAAGGACTCCGGCCCTGCCCTCCTCGTCGAGGCGATCAGGGCGGCCGCCTCGGGCGAGGCGCTGGTGAGCCCGGCCATCACCGTCCGGTTGCTGCAACGCCTCAACAGCGCCGTGCCCACTCCGCGCCGGCAGCCGCACACCGCCCTCTCCGCGCGGGAGGAGGATCTGGTGCGGCTGGTGGCCAGAGGTCTCACCAACGCCGAGATCGCCACCGAACTGACCATCTCGGTGGGCACGGTGAAGACCCATCTCGCCAACGTGCAGACCAAGTTGACCGCCCGCAACCGCGTGGAGATCGCCGCCTGGGCCTGGGAGTCGGGGCTGGTGGAGGGGCGAGGCTGACCCCCCGTGACTCCCGTGATGCCGGACAACCGGCGTCACGGGGGCGCAAGATCTTGATGGGATTGAGCAAGAACTTCGCTGACAGGATCGTCAGCCCCGAGCCCCCGTCGCCCCGTGCTAACCACTCGCTGGCCAGGGGTGTGTCACCCGAGCTCCCGGCGGAACCGCACAGCATGCTGAACACCCTTGCTGCGTAAAGGAGTTACGTGGTGTGTGCGAAGCGTTGACATTCCTGGGGCACGGGGCAAATCTGTGGTCCTGCAAGTGCAAAAAATTGACTGGACTCAGAAAATTTCGCATAGATCCATGCGTTCGTGAGTTCACGTCAGGCACTGCCCCCAGTAATCCCAGCTCCCCCAGCTCCCCCAGCTCCCCCAGTACTCCCAGTTCCCCCGCCCCCCGTGGAACAGAGGACGACGCCATGAGACGGAAGCAACGCAGCCGGCGGCTGATCCCCGCCCTGCTCAGTGCTGGACTGATAGCCCTCGGCCTTGTGCCCCTCGGCTCCGGCGCGGCCACCGCGCGGCCCGCCGCCGAGCCCGTGAACCTCGCCCTGAACAAGCCGATCGAGGCGTCCTCGTCGACGCAGAACTACTTCGCCACGAACGCCAACGACAACAGCACCAGCACCTACTGGGAGTCGAGCGGCCACCCCTCGACGCTGACGGTGAAGCTCGGCGCCAACGCCGACCTCGCCTCGGTCGTCGTCAAGCTCAACCCCGACGCGGCCTGGTCGACGCGCACGCAGAGCATCGAGGTACTCGGGCGTGAGCAGGCCGCCCAGGGCTTCAAGTCCGTGAAGACGCGGGCCGATTACTCGTTCAACCCCTCCGGGAACCAGAACTCGGTGACGATCCCGGTCAGCGGCCGGTACGCCGACGTACAGCTGAAGATCTTCAGCAACAGCTCCGGATACGGCGCCCAGGCCGCCGAGTTCCAGGTCATGGGGACTCCGGCTCCCAACCCCGACCTGACCGTATCGAACCTCACCTGGGATCCCGCGCAGCCCTCCGAGAGCGACACGATCAGCGTGAACGCGACGGTACGGAACACCGGCAGCGCGGCAGCCGCCGCGACCACGGTGAACGTCAGCCTCGGCGGCACCGTCGCGGGCAGCGCTCCGGTGCCCGCGCTCGGCGCCGGGGAGTCGGCCGTCGTCAAGGTCGGCATCGGCAAGCGGGCGCAGGGGAGTTACACCGTGTCCGCGGTGGTCGACCCGACGGACACGATCGACGAGCAGAACGACGACAACAACAGCCGTACGGCAGAAAGTAAGCTGACGGTCGGTCAGAGTGCCGGGCCTGACCTCGAGGTCACCGGGATCACGTCCAGCCCGGCCAACCCCGCCGTCGGTGCGAAGGTCACCTTCGCGGCGAAGGTCCACAACCGCGGCACCAGCGGAGTGAGCGCGGGATCGGTGACCCGGCTGACGGTGGGCAGCACCACGCTCAACGGTACGGCTCCGGCCATCGCCGCGGGTGAGACGGCCACGGTGAACATCAGCGGCAGCTGGACCGCCGCCAGCGGTGGTGCCACGCTCACCGCGACCGCGGACGCCACGAACGCCGTCGCCGAGACCAACGAGAACAACAACGTCTTCGCGCGCTCCATCGTGGTCGGACGCGGGGCGGCCGTCCCGTATGTCGAGTACGAGGCGGAGGACGCCCGGTACGAGGGCACCCTCCTGGAGGCCGACTCGAAACGCACCTTCGGGCACACCAACTACGCATCGGAGTCCTCGGGACGCAAGTCGGTGCGTCTCAACTCCACCGGTCAGTATGTGGAGTTCACCTCGACCAGTGCGTCCAACTCCATCGTCGTACGCAACTCCATCCCCGACGCGCCGGGCGGCGGCGGCCAGGAGAAGACCCTCAGCCTCTACGCGGACGGCAAGTTCGTGCAGAAGCTGAACCTGTCCTCCAAGCACAGCTGGCTGTACGGCAACACCGATCAGCCCGAGGGTCTGACCAACACCCCGGGCGGCGACGCACGGCGGCTCTTCGACGAGTCGCACGTACTGCTCACGCAGACGTATCCGCAGGGCACCAAGTTCAAGCTGCAGCGCGACGCCGGTGACGATGCCGCGTTCTACATCGTCGACCTGGTCGATCTGGAGCAGGTGGCCCCCGCGGCGAGCAAGCCCGCCGAGTGCACCTCGATCACCACGTACGGAGCGATCCCGAACGACGGCATCGACGACACGGCCGCGATCCAGCGCGCCGTGACGGCCGACCAGAACGGCGACATCGCCTGCGTGTGGATCCCGGCGGGACAGTGGCGCCAGGAGCAGAAGATCCTCACCGACGACCCGCTGAACCGCGGCCAGTTCAACCAGGTGGGCATCCGTGACGTCACGATCCGCGGGGCGGGCATGTGGCACTCGCAGCTCTACACGCTGACCCCGCCGCAGGACGCGGGCGGCATCAACCATCCGCACGAGGGCAACTTCGGCTTCGACATCGACGACAACACCAAGATCTCCGGCATCGCCATCTTCGGCTCGGGCACCATCCGCGGCGGCGACGGCAACGCGGAGGGCGGCGTCGGTCTCAACGGCCGCTTCGGCAAGAACACGAAGATCAACGACGTGTGGATCGAGCACGCCAACGTGGGCACCTGGGTCGGCCGCGACTACAGCAACATTCCCGAGCTGTGGGGCCCCGGCGACGGCCTGGAGTTCAGCGGGATGCGGATTCGCAACACGTACGCGGACGGCATCAACCTCACCAACGGCACCCGCAATTCGACCGTCTTCAACTCCTCGTTCCGCAACACCGGTGACGACGCGCTCGCCGTGTGGGCCAGCAAGTACGTCAAGGACACGTCGGTGGACGTCGGTCACGACAACGCCTTCCGCAACAACACGGTGCAGCTGCCCTGGCGGGCCAACGGCATCGCGGTGTACGGCGGTTACGGCAACAAGATCGAGAACAACCTCGTGTACGACACCATGAACTACCCCGGCATCATGCTCGCGACCGACCACGACCCGATCCCCTTCACCGGGGAGACGCTGATCGCGAACAACGGGCTCTACCGCACCGGCGGCGCGTTCTGGAACGAGGACCAGGAGTTCGGCGCCATCACGCTGTTCGCGCAGGGGCCTTCCATCCCCGGTGTCACGATCCGCGACACCGACATCCATGACTCGACGTACGACGGCATCCAGTTCAAGACGGGTGGTGGTGCCATGCCGGACGTGAAGATCTCCGACGTGACGATCTCCAAGTCCAACAACGGCTCCGGCATCCTCGCCATGGGCGGCGCACGCGGCAGTGCGACGCTCACGGACGTGACGATCACCGACTCGCGGGACGGGAACATCCTGATCGAGCCCGGCTCGCAGTTCGTGATCAATGGAGGAGGCGCCAAGAAGTCCGCCGCCCGGAGTTTCTCCCTCCGGTAACGGCGGAGGTGGCGTCGAAGCGGGGTCATGCCGTGGGGGCGTGACCCCGCTTCTGCCTACCGGCCGAGCACCCCGGCCGAGACGCCCGCCGGAACCGCCGCGTAGCCCAGCGGCCGGGTGGTGAACGTGCCCCGGCCCTGCGTACGGCTGCGCAGACGTGACGCGTAGCCGAACAGCTCGGACAGCGGCATCGTCGCCGTGACCGTGGCCGTGCCGGAGCGCGCGGCCGAATCCGTGACCCGGCCGCGGCGTGCCGCCAGGTCACCGAGCACTCCGCCCACCGCGTCCTCCGGCAGCGTCGCCGTCAACTCCACCACCGGTTCCAGGAGTTCCATCCGCGCCGCCCGAAGTGCCGTACGCAGCGCGAACCTGCCCGCCGTCCGGAACGCCATCTCCGAGGAGTCCTTGGAGTGGGTCGCCCCGTCGGTGAGCGTGACGCGCAGCCCCGTCACCGGGTGGCCGCCGAGGGGGCCCTCGGCGAGAGCGTCCCGGCAGCCGGCCTCCACCGCCCGGATGTACTCCTGCGGCACCCGGCCCCCGGTGACCGTGGCGGCGAAGGCGAAGGTGTCGGCCGCGAAGGTGTCTGTCGTGCCCGGCTGTGCCTCCAGTGGGTCGACGTCCAGGACCACATGCGCGAACTGTCCTGCCCCGCCGTCCTGTTTGACGTGCCGGTACACCAGACCCGACACCCCGCGCACGACGGTCTCGCGGTACGACACCTGCGGGCGGCCGACGCCGACCTCGATGCCGTGGGCCCGGCGGATCTTCTCCGCCGCGACCTCCAGGTGCAGTTCGCCCATGCCGGAAAGGACCGTCTGGCCCGTCTCGCGGTCGACCCGTACCGCCAGCGAAGGATCTTCCTCGACGAGGCGTGCCAGTGCCGACGACAGCCGGCCGGTGTCCACGCTCCTGCGCGCCTCGACCGCCACGGAGACCACCGACGCGGCCACCGCGGGAGGTTCGAGGACCAGGGGCGCCGCGGGGGAGCACAGCGTGGTGCCGGCACGGGCCGTCTTCAGGCCCACCACGGCCACGATGTCCCCGGCCACCGCCCGGTCCAGTTCCGCGTGGCGGTCGGCCTGCACGCGCAGGATCCGGCCGACGCGTTCGGTGCGGCCCGTGCCCGCGTCCATCACTGTCTCTCCCTTCGTGATCGTTCCCGCATACACGCGCACGTACGTCAGCCGTCCCGTCGCCGTCGCGTTCACCTTGAACGCCAGGCCCGCGAACGGCGCCGCGGGGTCGGCGGCCCGCTCCTGCACGGTGTCGCCCAGGGTTCCGCGCACCGGCGGAACGTCCATCGGTGACGGCAGGTAGGACACGACGGCTTCGAGCAGCGGCTCGATGCCGCGGTTGCGGTAGGCGGACCCGCACAGCACCACCACGCCCTCACCGCTGAGGGTGAGGTCGCGCAGCGCAGCCGCCAGCGTGGGGGTGGAGAGAGCCGATGCCGTGCAGTACTCCTCCATCGCCGTCGCGTGCAGCTCCGCCACCGTCTCCTCCAGCGCGTGCCTGCGCCGGTGCGCCTCGTCGCGCAGGGCCTCGGGGACCGGCGTCACCTCGTACGTGTCGCTGCCCGCGTGCCAGATCAGCGCACGCATGCCCAGCAGATCCACGACCCCGGTGAACCCGTCCTCCCGCCCGACCGGCAGCTGCACCACCAGCGGGACCGTGTGCAGGCGCTCCCTGATGGACGCGACCGCCGTGTCGAGGTCGGCGCCCGCCCGGTCCAGCTTGTTGACGAAGGCGATCCGCGGCACCCCGTACCGGTCGGCCTGCCGCCACACCGACTCGCTCTGCGGTTCCACGCCCGCGACGGCGTCGAACACCGCGACCGCGCCGTCGAGCACCCGCAGTGAACGCTCCACCTCGTCGGCGAAGTCGACGTGACCCGGGGTGTCGATCAGGTTGATCCGGTGACCGTCCCAGGAGCAGCTGACCGCCGCGGCGAAGATGGTGATCCCGCGGTCGCGTTCCTGCGCGTCGAAGTCGGTGACGGTCGTGCCGTCATGGACCTCACCTCGCTTGTGGGTGGCGCCGGTCAGGAACAGGATCCGTTCGGTGACGGTCGTCTTGCCCGCGTCTACGTGGGCGAGGATGCCGAGGTTCCGTACGTCTGCCGATGAACGGGCTTGCGGGCGTGCGGTGTTGGTGGTGGTCGTGCTGCTGGTGTGGGTGTTGGTGCGCATGGCCCTGGGCCTTTCGGTGTCCTGCGGGGCGGGGCAGCGCGATTTCCGGGCGGGACTGTTCCACGTGACCGTTCCAGGAGCCGGCAGGCAGGAGCGAGCAGGCAGGAGCCGGCAGGGAAGAGCCGGACGGCAGTGAGCCAGGTGGGTCAGGTGGTCGCCGCGGACACTCGGTGACGGCCGCGCAGCCGGCACCGCACGCGCGAAGACACCAGGATCACGTCGAACCGGGTCCGGGGAGCGCGGGCAGCTGTGCGGTGACGCATGGCCCGGTCCTCTCCCTCGACTGATCGGTTGACCGATCGCTTGGCTTGCGAGTCTAGGCAGCCGGGCCTCCGCCGTCACCGGAATTACCTCGCCCGCCGCCGCCCGGTGGACGGCGCCGCCCGAACCCGTGAAGGGATCACAGTCCCCGGCATGAGTCCATGACTGTCGGGACTCCTCCGCGCGCCTTCAGAGTGGACACACTCAGACACTGCGAGGAGCGCGCGCATGGAGGCCACCATCGACCTGCTGGAGCTGCCCGGCGGACGGCTCCGGCATCTCTGGTCGTTGCGCGAGGACGTGGAGGTCGAGTCCGACGCGGTCACGGGGTCCCTGGTGCTCACCTGGGACCAGGGCACCGCCCGCCTGGCGCGCCCGGAGCCGACCGTCCTCGAAGTGCTCCGGCGCATGCAGCTGGGTCCGGTGCTGCTCGGCAACGCGCTGGTGGACGACGGTGAAGGGGGCCGGGACCGGGACGCGAAGGTCTACTTCATGATGCGGCCGGTGTTCGGGCGCTTCCCCCACCTGCTGGTCCGCACCCTGGCGCTCGACGGCCTGAGCAGTCCGCTGCTCTCGATCGCGCCCCTGTCCGAGGTGGGCGGGGCCTCCCTGACCGTCGTACCCCTGGACCAGGTGGAACCCATCCGGCTCTTCCTCGGCCTCTCCTTCGCGTTCGACCCGCTCACGGCCGTCTTCGAGTCCCGTACGGCCTCGCACCGCCTGGTCATCCACCGGCAGGAGGCCATGATGGTCTTCGCGCTCGCCCTCGCCCGTCCCGTGTCGCTGCTGGCCATCAGCGCCGTGCTGCCGCTGCCCGCCGATGTGACGGAGGGCGTTCTCTGCTACCTCGCGGCGGCGGGAGTGGCCGCCCAGCCAGGGCCCTGACGGCTCCCGGACACCGCTCCCCGACATCGTCCCCCGGACATCGCTCCCGGTGAAGCGCCGTCTCACAGCCACCCGGAGTCATTCGCGATGCGGATCGCGTCCACCCTGTTGCGGGCGTTGAGCTTGCTCACCACGGTGGTCAGATAGTTCCGTACGGTCCCCACCGACAGGCGCAGCCGCTTCGCTATCTCGCCGGCGTCCGAACCCTGTGACGCGAGGCGCAGCACCTCGGTCTCGCGGGAGGTGAGCGGGCTGTCCGCGCTGCCCCACGCGGCCAGCGCCAGTTCCGAGTCGATGACCCGCTGGCCCGCCGCCACCTTCCGTACCGCCTGGGCGAGTTCCTGCGGCGGGGCGTCCTTGAGGAGATATCCGGAGACCTTGGCGGACATCGCGCGGCGCAGGGTGCCGGGGCGGCCGAGGCTGGTGAGGATCAAGGTGCGGCACTGGGGCAGCCGTTCGTGCAGTTGTTCCGCCGCGCTCAGGCCGTCGAGGCCGGGAAGATCGATGTCGATGATGGCGACGTCCGGCTGGAACTCGCGGGCCGTGGAGAGAATCTCGTCGCCGCGTTCCACACTGGCCACGACATCAAGATCATGTTCGAGATTCAACAAGGCGACCAATGCGCCTCTCAGCATCTGCATATCCTCAGCGAGCATTACACGGATCATCGATAGCCCCCCATGATTACCCGTATCGCGAACCCCCGTTGTTGCTCGCGGCCACATGTTATCAGCCGACTAGAACGCGCCATTCGGATTTATTCGCCCGATTTTCTGGGATTGTTCCGCACTGTTTCGGCCGACGGCCTGCGCGGGCAACTCGGCGACGAGCCGGAACCAGCCCCCGCAGGCCGGGGGTATCTCCTTCTCGCGTTCGGTGATCAGCCGCCCGCCGAGCTCGTCGAGCCGCTGTTTCAGGTTGCCGAGGCCGTTTCCGCTGTCCGGCGAGGGGTCGTGATAGTTCTCCACCACACCGTCGTTGATGATGGTGAGCCGTGCCGTTCCGTCGTCGACCACCGCGGTGATGTTGCAGTGCGACGCCTTGCTGTGGCGCAGCAGATTGGTGACGCCCTCGCGCAGGACGGTGGCGAGCGCCGTGCCGGCCTGTGAATTGATCTTCTCGATGGCCGGGGCGAGGACCACCTCGACCTCGACCTCCGCGGCGTCGAGCACCGACTTGGCCGAGGAGACCTCGGAGACGAGCGACATGTCGCGGTAGCCGCGGGCCACCCGGCGCACGTCGCTCAGCGCCTGCCGGGAGATGGCGAGGACCTCCTCCACCTCCTGGTCGGCACGGGGGTGCTGGGCCCGGATGAGCCGCTGCAGGAGCTCGCTCTTGAGCACGATCGCGGAGATGCTGTAGCCGAGCAGGTCGTGCAAGTCCCGTGCCAGGCGCAGGCGTTCACCGGCGACGGCCATCCTGGCTATCTCGGCGCGGGCGGCGTACACCTCCTCGACGAGGGACGAGAGCCGGGACAGGCCGTAGACCACGAGGCCGGTGAGCAGGGTGCTCTGGCACATGTAGACGAGGTCGACCACGGACATCCCGCCGATGATCCCCGGGATCAGCAGGCTCAGCCCGGTCACCCCGTAGAGCGGCCAGGCAGCCCGGGGCGGCAGCAGGAGCAGCAGTGATCCGCCGAGGAAGCCCGCCATCGCCCCCCACAGGATGCCGAAGAAGGCCAGGGGCAGATAGGTGAGCAGGGCCTGCGCGCCCAGTGTCGCGGCCTTCGACCAGGGTGCGGCGCGGTCGGCTCCGGGCCTTGAATGCAGGAGTTGCAGGCCGAATACGGCGGAGAGCGTGACGAGGCCGGTGATGAGTTCGGGCGTGGAGGGCCCTTGGCTCAGCAGGTTGATCGCGGTGATGCCGAGATAGCAGATGAGCGCCGCCAACAGGATGACGTGGGCCAGCCGGGGGGCAGGCCGAGGGCTCCATCGGGAACCGGTCACGTCAGACGTGTCCTTGGTGTCGCTGTGCATCCTCGAAGTGCTCCTCTTCTGCCAGGAGAGCGTACGAGAGCGCGTCCTCGCGGGCGCCCCCGAACCCCGGGCCCGCGGTATTCGGCCACAACGCTCGTCCAGCAGACCTTACGTGGGATGGCTGCGCATCAGTCCCTTCCGGGAAAAACCGTGCTTTCGCATGAACTCCCGGAGAGTGGCTAGGACTTTGCGTCGTGCGGCCCCGGGGGAAATGCCTCTCCTATTAGACGTCCTGTCGTTTGCCCCAGCGGGAACTCATGAGTTCCCGTGTCAGACGAACAGCGGGATCGGGTTGAGTTCGTCGTAGGGCGTCGGATCCGCGAGCCTGCCGAGTGCGACGGGAACGTCGTAGAGGCGTCCGGGTGCGTATCGCGCCCAGAAGTGCCTCAGTCCGGGAACGACGACCTTGACCACGGGAAGTCCGATGTCGGGGCGGGTCTGGTCGAGTACGAGCAGATCCATACCGTGCGAGGCGAGCAGGGCGGTGGCCGCCGAGAGGTCGTCCCGCAGGTCGCCCCGCGCGGTGTAGGGCCAGGAGTGGGGCGCGCGGGGGGACACGTCGGGTGCGGGGGTCAGATAGGGCTGGGTGGCCGTCGTCTCGCGCAGCCACCAGTGCATGGCTTCCGGCTGGTCGACGCGGTAGCCCGAGCCGTCGGGACGCGCGCCGGACACGGCGGGGAGGAGCTGGCCCATCTCGGTCAGTGCCCGGCGCAGTGCGATGCGGGGATCGAGGTGGGCGCCGAAGCCGAAGATGATGTCCTCGGACGGTTTGTCGGTGCGCCGGGAGAAGGCCGCGACGACGGGGATACCGAGGTCGGCCGTGAGGTCGAGCGCCCAGATCTCGCGGTTCAACTTGCGGTATCCGTCGCTCAGTTGGTCGATGTACGGCTCGGCGAAGGACCGCAGGTCGACACCCGGCTGGCGCGTGCGGTTGTACCACCACAGGGCCACGGCGTCGCGTTCGACCAGCTCCAGGAAGCCCTGGAGCACGGCGTCCTCGAAGCTGCTGCCCGCCGCGTTGCCGTTCGAGTCGGCGATCGGCTCGTGCGCGGCCACCGTGTCGCTGGGGAAGTACAGCATGCCGGTCGGCAGGAGCCGGTGCGTGCCCGTGGCCAGGGACCACAGGGGGGTCCAGTCGACGGGGCGGTTCTCGTCGAAGCGTTCCGGTACGTGGGTGAAGGGCGAGCGGGCCGCGTTCCAGTGGGACCGGTCGCGGAACTGCCGGTCGTCGTACAGCTGGCAGGAGTTGGGGTGCAGGGCCACCTCGCCGAGGCCGCGGAAGGTGTCGCGCACCACCGCCTCGTCGCCGCGCCGGGTCCCGCTGTACCGCTCGATGGCCTCGCCGAGCGCGCTGACCTTCGCCTCCTCGGCGGTCAGGCCCTTGCCGCCGCTGAGCGAACGGAGTCCGGCGCGCAGTCCGGACAGGGTGCTGGCCTCCATGGCGAGGTTCTGGCCCGACACATAGGCCTGGGTGAAGTCGGGGGAGCCGGGAGCCCGGCGGATCTCCTTCACCACGCCCGTGACCGGGCCGACCAGGTGGCCGTAGCGCTGGAGCATCCGCGCGGTGCCGAGTGCCCGGTGGCCGCCGCCCGTGCCGTCCGCCGACTTCGGGCGGCTGCGCGGTTGCGTGGGCCGCCAGCCGCGCTCGCTCATGAGCGTCGGGTCGCCGCACTCCGCGCACTGCGGGAGGCGGGACACCGGGTGGGTGGCGGTCTGCAGCGTGAGGGTGTTGAGGGTGCGTACGGCGCTCTGTTCCGGACTGCGAAGCCCGCTCGCCCACTTGACCGCCTCCAGGACCGCGGCCTGCACGGCCAGGGCCCGCCCGGTGGGCAGGTCGGCGGCCGGTCTGGCCACCGGGTGATCCAGGCGCAGCGCGCGCTGCAGGGGCAGTTCGGTGGTGCGGTGGCCGCGCAGCCGGGTCGCCAGACACGACCAGCAGGGCCCGTCGTCGGGGCGGAACACCGGCCCGAACCACGGCTCGGGACCGCCCAGCCGTACGAGGAGCCAGGGGCGCCCCGTCGCCCGGTGCTCGGCGTCCACCTCACGCAGGCCGGGGGAGAGATAGTCGTCGCACAGGACGAGGCTGAGGCAGGCGTCCTCCGCCGATTCCGTGATCCGCAGGCCCGAGGCCGCACAGGCCTCGTGGACCGGGACCTCGGCCGCGGGGTCCGCGCACCCGGCGAGCACCACGATCCGCACGGCCGCCCGCGCCGCCTCCTCGGTGGCGCGGGCACCGTCGAGGCCCGCGAGGTCCCAGTAGGCCTCCGCGGCCCGGTCGGCCGGGGATCTGCCGGGCTGCCGCTGGAAGCGGAGCAGCCCGGCGTCGGCGAGGACCCGCAGTGCGTCGCCGACCTCCTCCGAGGTCAGGGAGGAAGCGGCGGCGCGGGCGATGGCGGCCGGGGTGCGGGTCCCGTCGAGCAGCGGGGCCAGCGCCTCCGCCTGGGCCCCGCGCAGGGCCGTGATCCCGGAGTGCGACACCAGATAGGCCGCTTCTCCGGGGACGACCGCGCAGCGCAGGTGGCTCTTGAACTCTACGAACGCGGTCTCTTCCCCCATGACCGTCATGCGTGGGAGAGCTCGTTGACCGTGCTCGTGCCGGGCATGAGGGTGCAGAAGGTGAACAGTGCCACCGAGTCGTCGGAGCCCGCGTCGAGGTGGTCCACGACGAGTGCGGGGCGCGCGGAGGTGTGGCTGTCCGCGGTGGTGGGGAGCGTGAGTGCGCCGGCAATGATCTCGATCATCAGCACGTTCCTTTTCGGTCTGGGGAGGCGTTCTCCGTTGCCAGGATCCTCATACGGGGAAGCGCCGGCAGAAAGTGAAGGGCTCATCAGTGAGGGGTGAGACTTTCCCATGCGTCACGTTCGTATTTCACCCCCCTCCAGCCCCAGGGCCACCGCGGTAATCGGAAACTTCCCTTCACCTTTGCGTCACCGAATGGCAGGGGATCTTCTGGAGGGTTCGATTCCGGCGTTGTGATTTCTTCACGGGTGTGACGTGGTCACATCCCGGGGCAGAGAAACCCACCCCGAACGCCGGTACGCACCCACTGTTTCCGGCCCCTGCCCGAATGGAATCTTCGGTGTCCATGAGGGTCACCGAGACGCCGTATCTGCCGCAGCCGGCACGCACCACCGCCGCCGCGGGGCCGACTCTGTTCTGCCTGCCCTGTGCGGGCGGCGGCGCGTCCTCCTACACACGGTGGCAGCGGGAGCTCGATGTGCGCGGCGCGGGAGTCCAGGTGCGGCCGGTGCAGCCGCCGGGCCGTGAGGAGCGCGCCCACGAAACGAGGTTCACCGACCTGGACGCGCTGGTGGAGGAGATGGACGAGCAGCTGGACGACGCGTTCTCGCGCCCCCACCTGCTCTACGGACACAGCATGGGGGCGTTCATCGCCCACGCACTGACCCTGCGCAGACAGCGGCGGGGTGCCGCACTGCCGCGGGCGCTCGTCCTCAGCTCCCACCGCGCACCCCACATACCGCCCACCCGGATCCTGGACCCGGCGGCGGACGACGAGGAACTGGCCACGAGCCTGGCCGGACTGGGCGGAATTCCGCCCGAGCTGGCCGCCCGGCGCAGATTCCGTCAGCGGTTCATGCCACTGGTCCGGGACGATCTCAAGCTCTGCTCGGGGGTGGTGGAAGAGAACGAGATCGAACCGCTGCGGGTGCCTCTGCGCCTGTTCGTGGGGGAGCAGGACCGGCTGGTACCGGTCCACAAGATGGCCGCCTGGTCGGAGCACGGAAGCAGGGGGGCCGAGCTGCGCACGATGCCGGGCGGACACTTCTTCGTCCGCTCCCAGGAGAGCGCCTTGCTGGAAGAACTCGCCGTGGTGCTCCGCGAGTTCGGTGCCGTACCGGCCGAGTAATCCATTCTCGAAAGGAACACGGAACGTGAAGATAGTGATCGCCCGGCGGGGGACGCCGGTCTGGCTGGAATCCGCATCGCTGGTCAGCAAGGTGTTCGGGACGAGTTTCGGGGCCCAGGTGACCCCGGATCCCGATCAGTTCATCGCGTACGTAGGACGGCAGGACGGCGGCCCCGACGAGGTGGAGGCCTGCATCGGGATCTCCTTCCCGGAGAACGGACCGGTCTTCCTGGAGCGGTACCTGGACGGGCCACTCGAGGACGCGCTGCGCGAGGCGGCGGGACAGGACGTGCGGCGGCACCAGATCGTTCAGCTCGGCAGCGTCGCCTCGGTCGCGAACCTGGCGGGCGCGGAGATCTACCGCGCGCTTCCGCTGATCCAGGCCTGCCTGGGCCGGTCGTACGCCGCCATGACGATGACCAACCGGTCCGCGGCGCTCGCGAAGCGCCTCGGCCTCATCACCCACCGGCTGTGCGACGCCGACGGCACCCGCCTGGGCGCCGAGGAACTGGCCCGCTGGGGAACCTTCTACGACCAGCGGCCCGCGGTGCGCTGGGGACGCCTGGCCGAGCACTCCCAGCAGCTGGTCACGGGCGTCGAACGCTACGCACTCGACTCCGTCGACATCCGCCTGCTCTCCCGGAACCGAACGGAGCTGACCCGTGCTGCCTGACGTCATGCCGGACACCGCGTCCCTTGCGGCCGGATTCCTGAAGCGCGCCGAGAGCGACGCGGCCATGGTCGAGGTCCTCTCCTCCACCGGCGGGCCCGGAATCCGCCACACCTACCGCGAACTCATCGGCGCCGCCCGGGTGTTCGCCGCCGACCTGCGCCGCCGCGGGGAGGCGCTCGGCCGCCCCGTACGGGTGGGGCTGCTCGCCGACAACTCCGCGCAGTGGGTCGTCGCCGACCTCGCCGCCCTGTTCGCGCGGGCCGTGGAGATCCCGGTCCCGATGGCCTTCACCGCCGAACAGGCCGCCTCGCTGCTGGCCGGCGCCGACGTCTGCCTGGTCGACGCGCGGGGCGGGCAGTGGCTGGAGCAGGCCGCCGCCGCGGGCGCCCGGGTGCTGCCCGCGGACTGCGCGGTCGTCACGATCGACCTGCCCGGGCTCATCGAGGCCGCCGCGAGCGCCCCACTCCCGCCGCTCGCCGAGGAGATCGCGGAGGCGGAAGCGGCCGGGGACACCGTCATCAAGGTGGTGCACACCTCGGGCACGACCTCCGCGCCCAAGGGCGTGCAGGTCAGGCTGCACGGAGTCGAGGCGCTGCTCGCCTCGCTCGGCGGCCGGGTCGAGGACGCGGTCTTCGCCCGCTATCTCTCCGTGGTGCCGCTGAGCCTGCTCATCGAACAGGTCGCCGGCCTCTACATGCCCTTCCTGAACGGCGGCAGCGTCACCTTCCTGCCGCCGGGCACCGCCCTGATCGGCACCGTCGCCGACGCGGGCCCGCGGATGCTGTCGCTGCTCCGCCAGGCGCAGCCCACCGCCATGGTCGTACCGCCCACCGTCGCGGGCCTGCTGCTCGCCCTGTGCGAACAGAACCCCACGGAGGACCTGGCCCGGCGCAGGCTCCGGCTCTTCGGGCACACCGGCCCCGTCTTCATCGCCTGCGGCGGCGCGCCCGTCTCGATCGACGTGCTCAAGCGCCTCGAAGCGTTCGGGATACCCCTGTACGAGGGGTACGGGCTGAGCGAGAACAGCTCGGTCGTGGCCTGGAACTTCCCCGGGCAGTTCCGGTTCGGCACGGTGGGCCGGCCGCTCGACCACGTACGGGCGCGGCTGGCGCAGGACGGTGAACTGCTCATCCAGAGCACGTCGTTGTTCGCCGGATACACCCAGGAGGACCCCTCCAGCGTGGTCGTCGACGAGCAGGGGTGGCTGCACACCGGCGACCTCGCCACCATCGACGACGACAGCTACATCCGGATCACCGGCCGCAAGAAGAGCCTGGTCATCACGGCCGCGGGACGCAACCTGTCCCCCGAGTGGGTCGAGGCCCGTTACCGCGAACTCGGCTTCGTGCGCGAGGCGGCCATCGTCGCGGACGGCCTGGACGAGGTGCGCGGCCTCTTCGTGATCGCCGCCGGCACGGACCGCGCGGAGGCCCGCCGCCAGATCGAGGAGTTCGGCACCGGCCGCCTCTCCGCCATCGAACGGGCCACCTCCGTACGCCTCATGGCCGAGGACGACCCGGAGTACACCACCTACTTCACCGTGACCGGACGCCCCCGCAGGGACGCCGTCCGAGACCTGCTGACCCGCACCGCACCCGAGGAGATCACCGCATGAGCACGGCCCTGACCACCACCCCGTACGGCACCGGCGGCGGCCTGCTCGTGACGCCCGCCGAGCCGGGCGCCCTGTCCGGCGTCGAGCCCAAGGAACTGCTCGACCTGCTGGCCGATGCGGGCTTCCTGCTGCTGCGCGGCTTCGGCGCCGACATGGCCTCGTTCACCGGCCTGGTGCAGCGCACCTCCACCTCCACCACCCTCGACCCGGCACGCGACTTCTACTCGGAGGTCGCGCAGAAGGTCGACGCGGGCCTCGACGAGGTCGGCCTGCACACGGAGAACGGCAACAGCCCCTTCCGCTCCCACCTGGCCTGGTTCTTCTGCGAGAAGGCGGCCACGTCCGGCTCCCAGACCACGGTCTGCGACGGCTACCGGGTGTGGGAGAAGCTCGCAGAGCCCGTACGCACGGCGTTCCTCGGCCAGGACATCGTCTACAGCAGGCACGTCGCCGAGCCCCAGTGGCGCGCCATGGCCCACCACCTCACGGGCAGGCCCGCCGAGGAGATCGCCGTGGAGGAACTCGTCGGCCTCGCCGCGACGCTGCCCGGCACCGAGGTGACGCCCGAGGCGGACGGCGGGGTGCGCTACGCGTTCCGCACCCCGGCGGCCGGACCGACGCTCTTCGGCGACCGGATCTCCTTCGCCAACAGCATCCTCGGCCCGTCCTTCAACTACGAGAAGCCGCACATCACCTTCGCGGACGGCAGCGAAATCCCCGAGGAGCTGCTCGCCGCCGTCACCGAGACCACCGGCGCCCTCACCGAGAACCTGGAGTGGGCCGACGGGGACGTCGCGGTCATCGACAACACCCGGGTGATGCACGGCCGCAGGGCGATCACCGACCCGCGGCGGACCATCTACAACGCGCTGAGCTTCGTGGAGCCCGTGGCCGCCTGACCCGCGCCGTCCGAGCGGCGGCGCACCCTACCGGCGGAGGCCGGAACCACCCCCCGGCGCCGGCCTCCGCCCCCGTACTCCCGAACTCCGAAGGTGATCACGCATGTTCTCTGCCCTGGGCTCCGCCCTCCACGCGAAGCGGAGGCTGACCCTGTACCTGGTCATCGGCCTCGCCGTGCTCGCCGCCCTCTTCGGCGGCACCCTGCAGAGCAAGGTGACCAACGGCCTCGCCGACTACGACGACCCGACCGGGTCGCACACCGTGGCCCGCAAGGTCATCCAGGACGCCACCGGCATCGACCCCCAGCAGGGATACGCGCTCCTGATCCGTACGGACGAGGCCATCGAGCCCGGCGGGCCGCAGCCGAAGGCAGTGACGGCGGGCATCGCCCTCCTCAAGGACCGGCCCGAGGTGAAGCGGGTCATCGACTACAAGTCGGCCGGGGACCCGGCCCTGATCTCCAGGGACGCACGCTCCACCGTCCTGGTCGGCGCGGTCGGGCCGATGAAGGACAAGGAGACCAAGGACGCCGAGAAGGCGTTGCGGGAGGCGATCGACGCCGACCCCGCGCTGCGCGGCCACGCCCACCTGGGCGGGCCGACCATCGGCATGGTGCAGGTCGGCGAGGTCACCACCAAGGACCTCTCGATGGCCGAGGGGATCGCCCTGCCGGTCGTGCTCGTCCTGCTCTTCCTCGTCTTCCGCGGCCTGGTCGCGGCGCTGCTTCCGGTCATGGGCGCGATCCTCACGCTGCTGCTCACCATGGCGGGGCTGCGCCTGGTCACCCTCTTCGACAACGTCTCCACCGGTGCGCTCAACCTGGCCTTCGCGCTCGCCCTCGGGCTCGCCGTCGACTTCGGCCTGCTGATCGTCTCCCGCTACCGCGACGAGCTCGCGCAGCACGGCGCCGGGGCGCTCGCGCTGCGCCGCACCATGGAGACCGCGGGACGCACCGTGCTGTTCAGCGGTCTCACCGTGGCCGCCGCGCTCGCGGCGCTGCTCGTCTTCCCCCAGCCGTACCTCCAGTCCATGGGCATGGCGGGCGTGATCACGTCGCTCGCGGCGGTGCTCTTCGCGCTCCTCGCGCTGCCCGCCGTGCTCGCGCTGCTCGGCGATCGCGTCAACTCCCTCGCCCCGCAGCGCTGGCAGCGCGTCACGCGCACCGAAGGGACCGAGGGGTCCGGCGATCCCGCCGTCAGGCGCTGGCGGCGGATCGCTCAGCTCGTGATGCGCAGGCCCGTCGTCGTCGCGGTCGCCGCCACCGCGCTGCTCCTCGCGCTCGCGTCACCGGTGCTCGGCATCCGCTTCACGGGTGCGGACGCGTCGGCGCTGCCCACCGGCATCAGCGCGGGGAAGGTCTCGGCGGCGCTCGAGGACGACTTCGCCAAGCCCGCCACCTCACCGCTGCGCGTCGTCGCCGACACCTCCGACGGTGGCCGGCTCGGCGCGTACGCGAAGGAGATCGCGGAGGTGCCGGGCGTCGAGGCGGTCGCGAAGCCGGTACGCCTGGACGCGAGGCACTGGGAGATCGACGCCGTACTGAAGGGGGAGCCGCTCGGCACGGCCGCCAAGGACGCCGCCGACGAGGTCAGGTCGCTCGACGCGCCCACGCCCGTACGGTTCACCGGGCAGACCGCCGACTTCCTCTCGCAGAAGGACGGCATCCGTGACCGGCTGCCGATGGCCATCGGCGTACTCGCCCTGGTGACCCTGCTGCTGCTCTTCGCCTTCACCGGCTCGGTGGTCCTGCCGTTCAAGGCGCTCCTGATGAACACCCTGTCCACCGGGGCCGCGCTCGGCTTCCTCGTCTGGGTCTTCCAGGACGGGAACCTCGGCTTCACGGCGCAGAGCGGCATCGAGTCCACCACTCCGGTGCTTGTCTTCGCGCTCGCCTTCGGACTCTCCACGGACTACAACGTCTTCCTGCTCGGCCGGATCAAGGAGGCGCGGGCCGCGGGCTTCGACGACCGCACGGCGGTGGCCGAGGGCCTGGCCCGCACCGGACGCATCGTGACGTCGGCGGCGCTGCTGTTCTGCGTGGCGGTGGGCGCTCTCGCGCTCTCGCGTCTCGTCTTCGTCAAGGAGCTCGGGCTGGGCACCGCGTTCGCGGTCATCCTCGACGCCACGGTCGTCCGCGCGCTTCTCGTGCCCGCCCTGATGACGCTGCTCGGCCGCGCCAACTGGTGGGCGCCCGGCCCGTTGCGCCGGCTGCACGGCGCGCTGCGGCTCGACCGCATGGAGACCTCGGACGACGCCACCCCGGAACCGGGCTCCGGTGACTCCGGGGACTCGGGGAGCGGCGGGCGGACCGGGCGTGAGGAGGCGGTGAGCAGGGCCTGACACACGGACTCACCGGTTGGGGTTGCGGGGAACCACACGAGGGAGAGCGGACATGTTCGCACCAGAGCGGGAGTACGAGGTCGTGATCCCGGCAGTGCCGGGGGGCGGCGGTGAGGCGGCGGAAGCACAGACCGACCGCCTGATGGGCCACGGTTTCGGCAGACTGCGCGGCCGGGAGGGCGAACTGGCCCTCCTGGCACGGCTGCTGGCCCAGCCTCACGAGCGCCTCATCACGCTGACCGGGCCCGCCGGAGTGGGCAAGAGCCACGTGGCCCACGCGGCGCTGATCGCGCGCACCCGGGCCGGCGGCGCGCCCCTGCTCTGGACGGACCTCGCCGAATCGGACGGGGCCGGAGCGGTCTGGTCCAGTGTCGGCGCCGATACGGCCGGAGCCGCCGCGGAGCGGATCGGCACCCGGCAGGCCCTGCTCGTCCTCGACAACTGCGACCCGGTGGCCGCGCACGTGGCCCTGGACATCTCCGCCCTGCTCAGGGCCTGCCCGCGGCTGAAGATCCTGGTCACGAGCCGGGTGTCCCTCGACATACGGGCCGAACGCGTCCTGGTGACGGAGCCGCTGCCCACGGGCGTCGGCTCACCGGCGGAGGAGCTCTTCACCGATCACGTGAGTCCCCGGTACCGCACCGGACTCGACGGCGCCCAGGCGCAGTCGGCGGTGACGGACCTCTGCCGGGAGCTCGACGGCATTCCGCTGGCCATCGAGCTGGCCGCGGAGGCCGTCGGCACCGAGGGCCCCCAGGCCGTCCTGGAGAGGCTGGGCAAGGGTGAGCCCATCGGCCGGCGCAGGCTGCGGGACACGTCGGCCCGGCACGACGGCATCAGCAGCGCCCTCGGCTGGGCGGCCCACGCACTGAGTACCGCCGACCGTGAACTCCTGTGCACGCTGGCCGTGTTCGAGGCGCCGCTGGGCCTGGCGGAGGTGCGCAGGGCGGCCGGCGCCGGTCAGGCGGACGCGGTGGCCGGCATCGAGTCCCTGGTCCACCAGAGCCTGTTGCTCAGCGGGCGCGGCCCGGACGGCGAGCCGGAGTTCCGGCTGCCGCTCATGGCGCGCGCCCACTACCACCAGGGCCTCGCGGGCGATCCGGACGCGCTGGCCCGGGCGCTCGACCGGCACGCGGCGCACTGCACGGCCTTCGCCGCCGGGCTCGCGGACGGGCTCCGCTCGGGCCGCGACATGGGCCAGCTCCTCGCCGCCGTCGAGGCCAGGCTGCCCGACCTGCGCAAGGCCACGGGCCATCTCTGCTCGCGCGGCGACCACGCGGGCGTACTGCGCATGTTGACCGCGCTGGAGGGCCCGCTGCTCGGCCACGGGCTCGACCTCGACGCGGCGGACGCCATGGAGGCCTCCGCCGCCGCCTGCCCTGACGGGGAGCTGGCCGCCGAGGCACTGATGGCCGTGGCCCGCTGGGCCCTCGGCCGCGACGAGCGTCCGCGCGCAGAAGCGGCGCTCGACCGGGCGGCCGTCGCCGCCGCCGGACTCCCCGCCGTACGGGCGCGGGTGGCGGCGCACACCGGGGAGCTGCTGCGCCGCAGGGGCGAGACGGCGGGCGCAGCCGCGCTGCTGGAATCCGCGCTCAAGGAGCTCGACGCCGCGGGGGACGTGTACGGAGCGGCCCTGGCCCGGCGGTCGCAGTCGCTGCTGCGGGCCGGACACGGCGACCCGGACGCGGAACGCCCCGCGCTGCAAGCGCTGGCCGAACTGCCCTGTACGCCGGTCGAGTTGGAGCCCGGCACCGCCGACTTCTGGCGTGACCCCTGGCCCCCGGTCGTGGTCCGCGCCGCCCTGCTCAACGCGCTCGCCCGGGTGCGCAGGCTGCTCGGCCGCGCCCCGGAGGCGTACGTGAACGTGCGTGAGTCGATCAGGCTCCTGATGGGCAGCAGCGGCCCCGTGGAGGCGGCCGAGGCCCTGGAAACGATGGTGACCGTCGCCGTGGGACCCGGCAACGAGGAGCACAAGGAGGCGCTGGCCCAGGTCCTCGCACACGCGGAGGCCCTGCGCCGCCAGCACTCGCTGGTCTCCGAGGAGGGCGTCGCGCTGCGGGCGGTGGCCGACCGGCTGCACCAGGGCCTCGATCCCGCCGTGCTGCGCAGGCTGCGGCTCGAAGCGCGCCAGGTCTCGCCGCACAGCGCCCTGATCGCGGGCCTGTTCGCGCCCGCGCCCAGGCAGCCGCCGAAGGAGGAACGGTCCTCGCAGACCGGGGCAGCCGCCCCGCACAGACTCACGCCACGGCAGCACGAGGTGGCGCTGCTCGTCGCCGAGGGCATGACCAACCGGCAGATCGGCAGGCAACTCGGCATCTCGGAGTGGACCGTCACCAACCACCTGCGTGTGGTGATGCAGAAGCTGGAATGCGGCTCACGGGTGCATGTCGTACGCGCCATCCAGCAGGCCGGGTGAGGGGCGCGGCCGGGCGTGCGGGCGTCCACATCTGGGCCGGGCGGGTGCCCGACACCGCGGCCGGGCGGGACGTGGCGCTTCTGGACGAGCGGGAGACGCGCCGGTTCGAACGGTTCCGGGACGAGGTGACGCGGGCCCGGTACGCGGGGGCCCGCGCCGCGGTCCGGCGCACGGTCGCGGAGTGGCTCGGCGTCGAGCCGTCGGCGGTGGTCTGGGGCGTCGCGCGATGCCCGGGATGCGGGAGCGACCGCCACGGTCCTCCCTACGTCCGCCTGCCGCGCACCGAGTGGCGGACGAGCGTGTCGCGCTCCGGGGAGTGGTGGATGCTCGCCCTCTCGTACGGGATGCCCGTCGGCGTCGACCTGGAGCGCCGGAGCGCACCCGAGGCGCCTGCGGTGGCCCGCCGTGCCCTCACGCCCGAGGAGCGGGCCCATGTCGCCGCCGCCCGGGAGGGCGTGGAGCGGGACGAGGCGTTGATGCGCTGCTGGGTGCGGAAGGAGGCCGTGGTCAAGGCCTGGGGTGTCGGGCTCGGGACGGATCTCGCGGCCGTCGCGGTGCGGCCGTGGCAGGACTCGGCGGTCGTGGAGCGGGCGGCGGGCAGTGGTGGTGCTGTCGGCGGCGGCCCGGAGAGCTGGGCGGTGCGTGACGTGCCGGTCGGGGCGGCCGGGGCGGACTGCCTGGCCGCGCTGGCCCGTCCGGCGGCCGACACGGCACCCGTCGTGGTGCACCGGACCGACGCGGCGCGGGCAGCCGCGAGGGCCTGACTGTGCGCACAGTCAGGCCCCCGGAACGCAGGTTGAATCAGCTCAGCTCAGGTCACGTCAGAAGACGATCGGCCCCGGCGTCTGCTTCGAGACGGCCTTGCAGGTGTTGTCCGTGCCCAGGATGTTGAGGCTCAGCGAGGCGTCGGAGGAGCCCGCGGCCGGGATGTAGGAGTCAAGGCTGTCGCCCGCGGACACCGCACCGGTCAGCGCGCCGATGGTCACCGGCTGCCCGGCGGCGGCCGCGTCGTTGGCGGTGCCGGTGAAGTCCACCGTGCCGCCGCCCGCCCGCTCCAGGCGCAGCGTGGCGGTGATCGAGTTCGCCGGGATGTCGACCGGGGCCAGGCCGCCGCTGGTGGAGATCTTGACGGAGCCGGTGCCGTTCGCGGCCGACGCCTCGATCGTCAGGTCGGACACGCCGTAGCTGCCGCAGTCGTACGACGCCGTCACGGTCTGGGCGGCGGTGGGGGCCGCGGCGGAGGGGGTGGCGAGAGCGACGCCGCCCGCGAACAGGACGGCGGTGGCAACGGTGCTGGCCTTGATGATGTGACGCACAGTCAATTTCCTTCGTTTGCCGGTGTGTTGATACAGCGGTGTGGTGACACCGCACAGGGGTTGAGCAGACGGGCGGCCGGCGGGCCGCCCGGGTCACAGGGGGTGGCGCTCGGCCACCGGGATCCGCACGGTCGGCGGATGCCAGTCGGCGATTCCGTCGAAGCCGCGCAGGAGCAGGCCGGGGATGGCCTTCGAGGCGGCCCTGAACACCGCGTCGCGCGTCGATACGGCCGCCCGGGAGCGCAGCGACGTCAGCTTCAGGATGCGTTCCGCGCGCCGCACCATCGCGGTCGTACGCGGTCTGCGGTCGCGGTCGTACGCGGCGAGGGCGGGCAGGGGATCACCGCCCGGCACGGCGTGATGGGCGAGGACCACGGCGTCCTCGATCGCCATGTTGGCGCCCTGTCCCAGGGTCGGCACCATGGCGTGGGCCGCGTCCCCGAGGAGCGCGGTGCGGCCCCGGCGGAACGAGTCGAGTGGCACGTCCATGTGGTAGACGTCGTGGCGCAGGATCTCGTCCTCGCCGACCGAGTCGATCAGGGTCGGCACCGGGTGGTGCCAGTCGCCGAAGCGTCTGAGCAGTTCGGCCTTCTCGCCGTCGGGGGAGCGGCCGCCCGCCTCGGTCGCGGCGCAGGCGTAGATGAACACGCTGTCCGGGTCCCGGACGAGGCTGCCCCACACGAGGCCGCCGCCCCACGACTCGTGCGGCACGAAGCCGGGTCCTGGCATCGGCGCGAGGATGCGCCAGACGGTCCAGCCCCCGTAGGCGGGCCCCGAGTGGCCGGGGAACAGGATGCCGCGCGTCTTGGAGTGGACGCCGTCGGCGGCGACGACGAGATCCGCCTCGTACACCCCCTGCGGAGTGCTGACGTGCGCCGTGCGGCCCGCGGAGCCCGCATCGGCGAGGTAGGCCGCTTCGCCGGTGTGCAGGACGCCTTCGGGCAGCCGCCCGACGATCAGGTCGACCAGGTCGCTGCGGCGCAGCACGACCAGGGGCCCGCCGAACCGGGCGGCGACGGCCGAACTGTTCGTGCGGGTCAGCGGGCGGCCCCGCGGATCGCACATCAGGCCGTCGCCCTGCCACGCCGCGAGGGCGGTGACCTCGTCGCCGAGGTCGAGGGCGGCGAGCGCGCGCTGTGCGTTGGGGGCCAGGGTCAGGGCGGCCCCGATCGGTGCCAGGGTGGGGGCGCGTTCCAGGACGGTGGTGTCCCAGCCGCGCCGGTGCAGGGCGAGGGCGGTGGTCAGGCCGCCGATGCCGGCACCGATGACGACGGCTTTGGGGCGGGTCATGGACTCTCCTCGTGAGTCAGGCGAGTTGCCGTGATCTGCGGACGACCGGGGGCGGCGCGAACCGCCGCCCCCGGGCCCGTGGGTCACCCCCGCGTGCCTCCCGCCCGCCAGTGCACGGCGGCGGCTCCCGCGAAGTCACCGGCGTGGGCGAAGCCCGCCAGCATCAGCAGGCTGCCGTCCTTGACCCGGCCCTCGCGGATGCCGTGGTCGAGGGTGATGGGGACGGCCGCGCCGAAGAGGTTGCCGAACCGGTCGAAGGTGTCCAGATGACGGTCGGGGCCGATGGAGAGCCGCTCCTGCCACTGCTTCAGGAACATCCGGTTGGGCTGGTTGGTGATCAGCAGATCCAGGTCGTCGGTCTTCAGGTCGAGCGACTCGCAGACCCGGCCCACCACCTCCGGCACCAGACGGTTCCCGCGCTCGACGATGTCGGAGACCTTGTCGGGCGTGAACCCGACGTGCATCTGACTGCTGCCCGCCTCCCAGTACTTGCGCCCGTCGTGCAGCGCGAGGCCGCAGTCCCGGGTGTACTCGCCGTGGTTGGCGACCTCGATGCCGAGGATCGGCGACTCGTCGGACGCCGCCACATAGGCCGCGCCGCAGCCGTCACCGGGGATGACGGCCTCGGGGAGCCCGCGCACGTCGGGCTGGGTCATCACCGGGCCCGCGCTGTTCTGCACGTTGAAGAGCAGCGCCGACCTGGCCTGGCCCGAGCCGATCAGCGCACGGGCCAGCCGCAGCAGATGCACGAAGGACGCGCAGCCGCCGTTGTGGGCGTCGAGCACCCAGTCGGCCTTCACGCCGAGCCGGTGGGCGACTTCCGCCCCCGGCCCGGTGAACGGCACCTCGGGGAGCAGCGAGTTGGTGATCACCACGTCGACGGCGCGCAGGGCGTCGTCCCCGATCCGCTCCCGCAGGACGAGACCGGCCTTCTCCATCATGTCCGCGGGCGTCTCGTCCCTGGACACCTGGTGCCGGGTGCGCGGCGCCTTGAACATCGTGTGTCCGGCCAACTCGCCGGAATCCTCCTGGTGCTGGAGGAAGTACTCCGTGCCGACGGGTTCCCCGGGCAGGTAGGAGGCGAGCTCGAGCAGACTGACGGCTTTCATGCGCCGGTGCTGCCGTTGCGCAGCTCCAGGATCTTCTTCATGTTGTCGATCTCTATCTGGTGACCGGCGTAGAAGAGGTTCCACATGTCGCCGACCCACGGACGCTCGGGGCTCGACGCCAGCTCCGGGTGCGGGTTCTTGTCGTAGTACGGGTGACGGCAGTTGGTCCAGATGACCACGGAGCCGGGCTTGTTGAGGACGGTCTGGGCGTCGATGATCCGGTGGATGTAGACCATCCACAGCTCCTCGCCCTGGTCCCAGGCGCACTTCATGTCGACGGTGAGGGCGCGCGGGTCGCCGTCGATCCGCAGGAAGATCTTGGTCTCGTCGTCGAGGAGGGTGTCGCGGCCCTGGTAGAGGCCGGGGGTGTCGGTGGGCGCGAAGTCACGGGTGCTGTACGTGTACTCGTTGAGGTTGCGCTCGTTGGTGAGGTAGTCGTAGACGTCCTGCGGCGGCGCGTCGATGTACTGGTGGACGGTGACGAACTTGCCGTACACCTCGTCGTACGTGAACGACTCCTTGGTCATCTGCGCGGCCTGCGCGAGGGCCTCCTCGCGCGGCGTGGTCTCCCAGCGGAGCAGCCCGGGGACGTCCTTGAGGTCGGCGGGGATCGGCTCCGGCGCGACGTATCCGGCGGTGGTGTCCGTGTTCGTGAGGGCGGTGGTCATCCTGGTACGACTCCTTGGTTGATGGGCCGGCTCTTGCCGACGGCCATGGCGTGCTGCTGGAAGGGGCGGAACGGAGGCATTTCGGTGGGGTCGACCTCGACGCAGATCAGCGAGGGCGACCGGGTGGCCTCGGCCCGGGCGAGCGCGGTGCGCAGTTCGTCCGGGGTCGTCGCGGTCACCGCGTCGAGGCCGGGGAACATCGCGGCGGCGCCTTCGCCGATGCGGGCCGGACGGAAGAGGTTGTAGGTGTAGTCACCGGAGAAGAAGAGCTGCTCGCGGGTGTGGCACATGCCGTGCGAGTTGTTGTTGAAGATCACGAATGTGACGGGAAGCCGGTGCTCGACCGCGGTGTGCACCTCCATGCCGTGCATGAAGAAGGCCCCGTCACCGGCGAACACGCAGGTGCGCCTGCCGGTCGCGAAGGCGGCGCCGATGCCGGCCCCGAAGCTGTGGCCCATGCCGCCCATGCCCATGGCGACAATGAACCGGCCGTCGACGGGCACGCCGACGTGATGGATGACGGTGGCGCCGGTGTTGCCGGCATCGCTCACCACGGTGGCCCCTTCGGGCAGTGCGGCGCCGACGACGGTCGCGGCGGTACGCATGTCCAGCGGGCCCGAGGGTGAGGGGTCCGGAGGCGGTGGTGCCGACTCAGTCGACCGGGGGCGGAGTTCTGGCCCGGCGGCTCCTGGTCCAGCTGCCGGTCCGGCTGCCGGTCCGGCCCCGGGCGTCTCGTCCGGTGCGTTCCTGGCCATCAACTCCTCTGTCAGTACGGTCATTTCGTCGGCCAGCGGCCCGGTGAGGCGCACCAGGTCCTCGTGCGGCTCCAGGAACGGCGGCCGCGGGTCGATGCAGACCACGGGCGAGCCCTTGAGGTGGTCGTGCAGTCCGGCGCCCGCCATCTGCGGCAGCCGGGTGCCGGCGAGCACCACGGCGGACGCCTGCTCCAGGGCCTCCTGCACGTCCGCGGTGCCGATCACCCCGGCGATGCCCAGATGACGCGGATCGCGGTCGTCGAAGACGTCCTTGGCGTCCGGGGCCACGGCGACCCGTGCCCCCAGCGCCCGGACGAGCCGGGCCAGCTGCGGCCGGGCGTCCGCCCTCGCCACCGCCTCACCGGCGATCACCACCACGCCCTGCCGCTCCCCGGCCGAGAGCAACAGGCCCACGGCGCGCTCGCGTTCGGCCGTGGAGGAGAGCTCGGAGGGGGTGAGCTCCGGCGGGCCGGGCGCGTCCCAGGCGGGCAGCACGGCCTGCTGCACGTCCTTGGGCAGCAGGAGCACGGCGGGCCCCGGCGCGGCCGGGTCAAGGGCCGCCGCGAGGGCACGCGGCAGCGCGGCGGTGATGGACTCCGGGTCCCCGACGCGTACGCAGTGCACGGCGATCTCGCCGAACAGCCGCTCCGCGTCGATGGATCCGGCGAGCCCGCTGGTCTCCTGGAAGGAACCGCGCCCGTCCAGTGAGGTGGGCGGCTGCCCGATCAGGACGAGGGCGGGCACGAAGGAGGCCCTGAGTTCGGCGATCCCGGGGACCAGGTTCATGGCCCCGGCGCCCGAGGTGGCGGCTATCACCGGCAGGCGCTGGGAGGCGCGGTGATATCCGTCCGCCATGGTGGCCGCCGAGAACTCGTGTTTGGCGACCACGCCGAGCGGGCCGGATTCCGCGTGCTCCATCGCGTCGTAGAGGTCTTCGATATTGGCGCCACCGACTCCGAATACATGCCCGACGTTCTGCCGGCGAAGAAAGTCGACGATGAAGTCGACCACGCGGAATTGGTTTCTCATGGACCGTCCCTCTTTCCAGGCGGTGGTCCATCTATTGCAGGTCTCATGGCCCACCACGGGCAAGTGGCACATCCCTGCCAGCCCGCCGCGTCCCTGGTATGGCAGGGATCTGCCATACCGCTCTGTCATGTCCGGTGGAGGCGCCCGAAGTTAGGTTCTGGTCAATCGCTCACCGCACCACGCAACGACCGGAAGGAACAACGATCGTGATCACCGTTGAAACCGTCTGCGCCCTCATAGCGAAGAAGCTCGGCAACAAGGCATCGGGCGTCACGCTCGGTGCCGACACGGCCTTCGACTCGGTGGGTCTCTCCAGCCTGCAGATCGCCGACATCGTCTACACCGTCGAGGACGACGCGGAGATCGAGCTCGACCCGAGCCAGGCGGCGAACGTGAAGACCGTCGGCGACCTGGTCAAGCTGGTCGAGTCCACCCAGACGGCCGCCGCCGCATGAGCACCGCCGCCTACCAGGGCGCCACGGCCGAGGCGATCAGGCACCACTACGACGTCTCCAACGACTTCTACGGCCTGTGGCTGGACGGTTCGCTCACCTACACCTGCGCGCTGTGGGACGAGTCGGGCGCCGAACTCGCCGGTTTGCAGGATGACTTGGAGGCGGCGCAGGCCCGCAAGCTGGACTACCTCATCGAGGGTGCCAGGGCAGCGGGCGCCGGCCGGGTCCTGGACGTGGGCTGCGGCTGGGGAAGCCTCCTCAAGCGCCTCACCGGGATCTACGGCGTGCAGCACGCGACGGGGCTCACCCTCAGCGACAGCCAGGCCGAACTGGTCAGGGCGTCCGGGATCGCGCGCACCGAGATCCGGGTGGAGAACTGGCTGAACCACGAGCCGGCGGAGGGCTACGACGCGATCATCTCGATCGGCGCGTTCGAGCACTTCGCCAAGACGGGGCTCTCCAGGGCCGAACGCATCGCGGCCTACCGCGAGTTCTTCGAGCGCTGCTACGAGTGGCTGCCCTCGCACGGCCGCATCGCCCTGCAGACCAATGTCAAGGGCAACAACACCGTGATGGACAAGGCCACCGTGCGTGAGCTCATGTTCATCATCGAGACCATTTTCCCGGAATCCGAGATCCCGGCTCTCTCCGAGGTCATCGAATCCAGCGAAAAGCTCTTCGACGTGGTGTCCCTGCGCAATGACCCGGACCACTACAGCCGGACCTGCGCGGAATGGCTGCGGCGCCTCCAGGAGAACAGGGAAGCGGCCGTACGCATCTCGGGTGAGGACAACGTCGTCAATTACGAGAACTATCTCGGCGCGAGCGTGCGGCACTTCAAGAACCGCCACCTGGGCCTCGCGAGGATCATTCTCGAAAAGGGGCGTTGAGTGAGCACGCGAAAGAACGTCGTCTACTGGCACGAGACGGAGTCCGTCACGCCCGAGCCCCCGCTGCGGGACGACGTCGACTGCGACGTCGCCATCGTCGGCGGCGGTTACACCGGCCTGTGGGCCGCGCACTTCCTCAAGGAGGCCGAGCCCGCGCTCGACATCCGCATCGTCGAGGCCAAGCACTCGGGCTACGGCGCGTCGGGCCGCGCGGACGGCTTCGTCACGCCCACCATCGGCAAGGACATCCAGGCCCTGGTCGAGGAGTTCGGCACCCGCCGCGCCCTGGAGGCCTCGCAGGCCGTCGGGCGTTCCATCCTGGAGATCGGCCGCTTCACGCGCCGCAACAAGATCGACGCGGAGTACGAGGCCAACGACTACCTGATGGTCGCCACCGACCAGGCCCAGCTGCGCCGCCTGCGCGCGGACCGGGAGCTCGCCACCACCATCGCGGGCCGCGAGCAGCCCGAGCTCCTCTCGGGCCCGCAGGCACGGGAGCTGATCGGTTCGCCCGCCATCCTGGGCGCCATGCGCACCGGCGGCGCCCTGATCAACCCGTTCCGCCTGGCCCGCGGCATCGCCCGGGTCGTCAAGGAGCGCGGGGTGACCGTCTACGAGAACACCCCGGTCCTGCGCGTCGACCCCGGGGTGCGGCCCACGGTCGTCACACCCGGCGGCCGGATCACCGCAGACAAGGTGATCATCGCGGCCAACGCACACCAGTTCACCTTCGAGAAGTTCCGCAACAAGACCGTGCCCATCTGGAGCTACGCGATGGTGAGCGAACCGCTCACCGACGAGCAGCTCGGCCGGATCGCCTGGGCGGGCCGCGAGGGTCTCGTCGAGGCGAAGACCTTCCTGACGTGCGCCCGGTTCACCGCGGACAACCGCCTCATGTGGGCGGGCGGCCCGGCCCTGTACTTCTTCGGCCGCGACATGCGCCGGCGCCGCATGAACGACCAGCGGGCCTACCGCGAGCTGCACAAGGAGTTCGCACGGTTCTTCCCCATGTGGAGGGACGTCAAGTTCACCTACACGTACGGCGGCACCGTCGACGTCACCCGTGACTACGCCCCGCACTTCGGGTCGCTGCCCGGCGGCAACGTCTTCTACGGCTACGGATTCAACGGCAACGGCATCGCCGCCACGCACACCGGCGGCAAGGTCCTGCGCGACCTCGTCCTCGGCAAGGACTCCGAGTACTCGCGGCTCCTCTACGTGGACGACAAGCACCGCAAGCAGCGGGACTTCCCGCCCGAGCCGTTCCTCTACGTCGGGGCCCGCGCCACCACACGGCTGATGGAGTGGAAGGAGTCCCGGGCATGAGCGAGCAACGCACCGTCCTGCTCACCGGCGCGTCCGGCGTCGTGGGCCGCGCCATCCTCCAGGAGGCGCCGGGCCGCCCGGTCCGGCTGATCTCCATGGCGAGGCCCGGCGGCGCCGCCCTGCCCGCGGGCACCGAGCACGTGCTCGACGCCGACCTGGCGCAGCCGCGCTTCGGTCTCGACGAGGACAGCTACCGCGCGCTGGTCCGGGACGTGGACACCGTCATCCACTCGGCGGGCCTCACCGAGTGGGGGCTGCCCGACGAGCGCTACAAGCCGGTGAACGTGGACGGCACCCGCCGGGTCATCGAGTTCGCCGAACTCTCCGGCGCCACCGTCCACTTCATGAGCACCGCGTTCGTGGCCGCGCTCTCGTCGACCGCCCCGCACCGGCTCAGCGACACCAACGTCACCGCCAACTACGTGCGGTCCAAGCTCCGTTCGGAGCAGCTCCTGCGCGACAGCGGCCTGCCGCACACCGTGTTCCGGCCGACCAACCTGATCGGCGACTCGCAGACGGGCTGGACCTCGCGCGGTCAGATCGTGCAGCTGATGTCCGACTGGATCTGCCGCGGCCGTGCTCCCTTCATCCCCGTGCACGAGGGCAACCGCATCGACATCGTGCCGCAGGACCTGCTCGCCAAGGCGGTGCTCGCGGCCGTCGAACTCGGGGACACCAGCGGCGAGTTCTGGGTGACGTACGGCGACGAGGCCATGGACATGGAGGCCGCCATCGACGTGTGCGCCAAGCACGCGGCGGGCCTGGGCCGCACCCTCACCCCGCCCCCGGTCACCGACCCCGACGCCCTGGACCCCGAGGACCTGCGCCGGCTGCCTCCGCTGGCCCGCTCCTACCTGTCCGTCCTGCGGGACGTCAGCGAGGTCACGCGCTGCGGCGGCGGAGTCCTGCCCACGTCGATGCCGGAACTGCGCGAGCGCTACGGCGTCCCCTTCGTCCACGACACGGACGCCTACCAGCGGACGCTCGAATACGCCTCCGCCCACCTCAGCTAGAGAGTCAGGAAGGACGCAACCGTGAACCCCGCGAACCCCATGAACCCCGTCAAAGAGGAGTGGCAGCCCCCGCGGCTCGACGGATCCGTCGCCGTGGTCACCGGCGCGAGCCGGGGCGTGGGCCGCGGCATCGCCCTCGCCCTCGGCAGCGCCGGCGCGACGGTGTACGTCACCGGGCGGAGCACCCGTACCGAGGGCCGCACCGAAGGACTGCCCGGCACGGTCGACGACACCGCCGACGAGGTCACCGCCCGCGGCGGCACCGGCATCGCCGTGCGCTGCGACCACCGGTCGACCGAGGACAACGAGGCACTCACGGACCGCATCCGTTCCGAGCACGGCAAACTCGACCTCCTGGTGAACAACGCCTGGGCGGGTTACGAGCGTTCGAGCGACGTACGGTTCGACGCCCCGTTCTGGGACCAGCCGATGTGGCGCTACGAACTGTGCGAGGGCTCGCTGCGCGCCCAGTACGACATCACCCGGCTGCTCACTCCGCTGATGTTCGAGCGGGGCGAGGGCAGCACCGGGCTGATCGTCGGCATCGGCTTCACCGACGGCGACACCTACCTGGGCCAGGCGGCGTACGACGTCTTCAAGTCCGCCAACGACCGGCTCAGCAAGGCGTTCGCGGCCGACCTGCGCAAGAAGAAGATCGCCGCGCTCTCGCTGCACCCGGGGTTCGTCCGCACCGAGCGGGTCGAGGCGGCCTGGGAGGCACTCGGCGACGGCCCCGCCGCCGTCGTCCACACGCCCGAGTACGTGGGCCGCGCGATCAACGCGCTCGCCGCGGACCCCGACGTCCTGAGCCGCTCGGGCCAGGTGCTCTCCACCGGCGATCTGGCCGACGAGTACGGCTTCAGCGACGTCGACGGCAGGCGGCTGCCCGCCTTCCGTCTTGAGGGCCGGATGAGCCTGGCCACGCGCATGGACCGCCTCAACCGGGTCGTCGCCCGGGCCGCGGCCTCCTGACCTCCGGTCCACTGGAACACCCCCACACAGCTCGGCGAACAGGAGAAGGCATATGGGCAGGGGAACCGCCTCGTCCACCGCGGCAGCCGTACCCGGCGGCGCGGCAACCAAGGCGGCAGGGCTCGCGCTCGCGGTGACCTGCGGCGCACAGTTCATGGTCATCATCGACGACACGGTCGTCTCCATGGCGCTGCCGACCATCCGCACCACCCTCGACTTCGACCGGGCCTCGCTGGCCTGGGTCGTCGACGCCTACATGCTGCTGTTCGGCGGCTTCCTGGTGCTCGGCGGCCGCTGCGCCGACCTGTTCGGCAGGCGGCGGGTGTTCCTCACCGGCCTCGCGGTCTTCACGACCGCCTCGCTCGCCTGCGGTCTGGCCAACTCTCCCGAGATGCTGATCGTGGCGCGCGGCGCCCAGGGCTTCGGGGCCGCGCTGCTCAGTCCGGCCGCGCTGTCCATCCTGATTACCGTCTTCACCGAGGCGAAGGAGCGCCGCAAGGCCCTGGGCATCTGGGGCGGACTCACCGGGATCTCGGGAGTCTCCGGCGTACTGCTCGGCGGGGTCATCACCGATCTCGTCGACTGGCGCTGGGTGTTCTTCATCAACATCCCGGTCGGTGTGCTCCTGTTCGCCCTCGCCCTGAAGCCGGCGCTCGCCGACCGCGAGGACGGCGCTCCCCAGAAGCGGCCCGCGACGGACGGCATGGGAGCCGTCCTCATCACCGGCGGCCTGCTGCTGTTCGTCTACACCGTGATCAGCACCAATCACCGCCCCTGGGGCTCCGCCGCCACCGTGGCGGGCCTGGTCGGCTCCGGCCTGCTCCTGGTGGCCTTCGTCATCAGGGAACAGCGCGCTCCCGAGCCGCTGATCCGCCTCGGGATCTTCGCGAGCCGGCAGATCTCCGCGGCCAACATGATCATGCTGCTCGCCGCGTCGGGCCTGTACGGGATCTTCTTCTTCCTGACCCAGTACATGCAGAACCTCCTGGGCTGGTCCCCGCTGCGCGCCGGAGTGTCCTGGGCCCCCTTCGGCATCACCATGGCGGTCTTCTCCGGCATCGCGATCCAGCTGCTGCCCAAGCTGGGCAGCCGCGTCCTGTGCCTGATCGGCCTCGCCTCCGCCACCACCGGCCTCGGCCTGCTGCTCAACGCCCCGCTCAAGGCCTCGTACGCCTCCGACATCCTGCCCACCCTGCTGCTCTGCGCGGCCGGGTACGGCCTGGCGATGGTGCCCCTGGTGGTGGCCGCCGTCAGCGGCGTGCCGAAGGCGGACTCGGGCGCGGCCTCCGGGGTCCTCAACACCGGCCAGCAGATCGGCGGCGCCATCGGCCTCGCCGTCCTCGCCACCCTGGCGAGCACCCGCCTGGACGACGAGATCGCGTCCGGCGCGGCCATGCCCGACGCCCTCCTGACGAGCTTCCACACCGTGTTCCTCGTCGGGACCGTGCTCACCGGCTGCGCCGCGCTCCTCTCACTCGTCCTGCCCGCGCTCCGTACCGAATTCGACCCGGAGACCACCTCGGGCGTCTGAAGACCAACCACAGCAAGGGGAAGAGAAGAAATGGACGGCAAGGAACACCGCTGGTACATGCTCGCGGCCTCCCTGGTGCCCCTGTTCGCACTCGGCGCCGCCATGGTGCTGGCCTGGAACCACATATTCGGCTGGACCGACGTGCTGGTCACGGTCGTCATGTACGTCACCTCCGGCATCGGCATATCCACCGGCTACCACCGGATGCTGACCCACCGCTCGTTCGAGACGTACAAGCCGATCCGCGTCGCCCTCGCCACAGCCGGGGTGCTGGCGGGCCAGGGCCCGCCGATCATCTGGGCGGCCCACCACCGCAAGCACCACCGCGTCGCCGACAAGGAAGGCGACCCGCACAGCCCGCACCTGGGCTTCGAGCCCGGCTTCAAGGGCGCGATCGCCGGCATGTGGCACGCCCACCTGGGCTGGCTCTTCGACGAGGACCTCAGCTCGGACCCGATCCGCTACTGCCCCGACCTCGTCAGGGAGAAGCCGCTGCGCTGGCTCAGCGAGAACTTCGTGGCCGTCGTCGCCGCCGGTGTCGTCCTGCCCGGCCTGCTGGCCTTCGCCATCACGGGCGGCTCCGTCCAGGCGCTGTTCACGGGCATGCTCTGGGGCGGCCTGGTCCGCATCTTCCTGATCAACCACATGACCTACGCGGTCAACTCCGTCGGCCACGTCTTCGGCCGCCGCCGCTTCACCACCACCGACCAGTCGCGGAACGTCGCCTGGCTTGCCCTGCCCTCCTTCGGCGAGGCCTGGCACAACAACCACCACGCGTTCCCGCGCTCCGCACGGCACGGCATGAAGTGGTACGAGGTCGACCTCTCCGCGATCTTCATCTGGAGCCTGGAGACCACCCGCCTCGCCTGGAAGGTCATCCGGATCGACACCGAGCGGATGACGATGCGCGAGGCCGGGGTGAGCCGGGTCAGCGGCAGCAAGCTCAGCCAGGAGGAACTCCTGGTCAGCCAGCAGAAGATCGCCCCCATGGCGGACCGTTCACGCGGCGGGTCCGACCTTTCCCTCGTGGACGTGGAGTGACCATGGCAACCACCGGCACCGGACTCTGGGATCTCCTCCTGCGCGACGATTCCCACGGAGTCCTGCACCACTGGCAGGAGGACGACGGCTTCGGGCACATGCCGTGGAGCGAGGTCGTCGCCGACGCCCACGGCATGGCCGCGACCCTCCGGGCCGCCGGCGTGCGGCCCGGCAGCCGGGTCGCCACCGTCCTGACCAACTCGGCGCACACCCTGCGCGGACTCCTGGCGATCTGGCTGGCCGGCGGGGCCGTCGCCTCCTTCCCGCTGCCCGCCCGCGGCCAGAGCCCGCAGGAGTACGGGGCCCAGCTCACCGTGCTCACCGAACGCCTCGGCCCCACGGTGCTCCTCATCGACGAGGGCCTGGCGCCGCTCGTCCCCGCCGAGCTCGCGGCGCGGCTCCCGGTGCTCAACTGGACGTCCCTGTACAGCGACAAGGGCTTCGACCCGTCGCCGCCCGGCGCCGAGGAGACCGCCTTCATCCAGTACTCGTCGGGCAGCACCAGCCTGCCCAAGGGCTGCGAGCTCAGCACCAGGGCCATCGGCACACATCTGCACATGCTGCACGAGATGACCGGCGGGCGCCCCGGCGCCGAGACGATCGCCTCCTGGCTGCCGCTCTCGCACGACATGGGCATCTTCGGCACGATGCTCCACGCCTGGGCGTTCGACTACGACTTCGTCCTGTCGTCGCCCGAGCGGTTCGGCATGGCACCGCGCACCTGGTTCCGCGACATGTCCGAGTACGGCGCGACCATGACCGCGGGCACCAACACGGCCCTGCACCTGGCCGCCCGCGCACAGGGCCGCAACCAGCTGCCCAGACAACTGGCCCTGAACGTCTGCGTGGTGGGCGCCGAACGGGTCGACTGGGAGACCCTGGAGGCCACCGTCGCCGCGTTCGGCCCCTCGGGCCTGAAGGCCACGGCGTTCATGCCCGCGTACGGAATGGCCGAGGCGACCCTCGCGGTCTCCTGCACCCCGCTGGGCGCGGTCCCCGTCACCCGCAGCTTCGACGGGCCCGCGCTGCTCGACGGCCGGATCATCGAGGTCCCCGAGGACGCGCCGGGCGCCACCCGGCTCGTCTCCAACGGGCCGCCGCTGCCCGGCGTCACGGTGACCACCAAGGACCCGGAGCGTGTCTCCGAGCTCCGCGTCGACTCGCCGAGCCTGGCCTCCGGCTACCTCGACGACGCCGAGCGCACCGCGGAGCGCTTCCACGACGGCGTCCTGCACACCGGTGACCTGGGCTTCGTCCACGAGGGCGAGGTGTACTTCGTCGGCCGGGCCGACGACCTGATCTCGGTGGGCGGACGCAACGTCTACACCAGTGAGATCGAATCGGCGGTCGAGGCGATGGGGCCGGTCCGCAAGGGCTGCTCGGCACTCGTCGACATGGCCGGCGGCGGCGTCTCCAAGCTGGTCCTGCTCCTCGAACCCACGCGCAAGAGCGCCGACTTCGCGCTCATCGCCGACCAGGCCGCCGCCGTGGCCAGGGAGAAGTCGGGCATCGCGCTCTCCGAGTGCGTCTTCGTGGAGCGCGGACATCTGCCCAGGACGCCCAGCGGCAAGATCCAGCGGTTCCGCTGCCGGGCCCTGCTCGGCGGCGACGCCGGCCAGCTGCAGACGATAGCCCGCGTCCAACTGGGCTGACCCCCAAGGCCGTTCGGGCGGCCTGCCCGGCGACACCGTACGAGAAGGGATCCACCATGCCCCAGGTCCAGGCTCCACCGCCGGGCTTCTTCGCCGACACCGAGATCGTCGGCAGGGAGGACCATCTGCGACTGCACCTCAACGAGAACCCGTACGGCCCGCCGCCCGGAACCGTCGACGCCGTGCGGGCGGAGGCGGCGAGCTACCTCAACCGCTATCCCGACAGCGAGTGCGCCGAACTCCGCGGGAGGCTCGCCGGTCACTTCGGGGTCACCTCCGACATGATCGCGGTCGGCAACGGCACCGACGAGCTGGTCCTCGTCACCTCGATGGCGTTCCTGCGCGAGCCCGGCGCCTCGGTCGTCACCACCGCCACCACCTTCCCCGGGTACGTGGTGTCCGCCGCGGCCGTCGGGGCGCGGGCGCACACCGTCCCGCTGCGGGACGCGTCGATCCCGGTCGACGGGGTCGTGGCCGCGATGGAGCAGGGGGCCGAACTCGCCTTCGTCTGCAACCCGCTCAACCCCACCGGAGCGGTGCTCGACCGGGCGGGCGTGACGCGGCTCATCGACGCGGCGGAGCGCAGCGGGACGGTGCTCGTCTTCGACGAGGCGTACATGGACTTCGCGGGCCAGGCCCACGAGTTCGCCCTCGACGAGGTGCGCAAGGGCCGCCGCATCCTGGTGACCCGCACCTTCTCCAAGGCATGGGGACTCGCCTCGGTCCGCGTGGGGCTCGTCATCGGCCCCCAGGACGTCATCGGAAGGATCAACGCCGTCGCGGGCGCCCTGCCCTTCAACGTCAACCGTCCCGCTCAGCGGGCCGTGCTGCGCGCCCTCGAACAGCCCGAGCACATCGAGCGGGTGCGCGCGGACAACGCCCAGGCCAGGGAGCTGCTCTACAAGTCCCTGGACAACCTGAACATCGAACACGCCCCGTCCGTCACCAACTTCGTGATGGTGAAGGTGCCGGGGGCGCCGGGGGAGGGGACGGCCCCGGGCGACAGCGTGGCGTTCGCGGCCCGGCTCGCCGCCGAGCACCGCATCTTCGTGCGCAACCTCGACGTGCTCGGGCTCCCCGGCTACCTGCGGATCTCCGTCGGGACCGTGGACGAGGTGGAGCGCCTCGCCACGGCGCTCACCGCCCTGCTCGAACATCACTGACCCACCGGCCCGCGATCGCCGTGAAGGAGCGAGGGAGCGCGTCATGAGCCACTACAAGTCGAACCTGCGGGACCTGGAGTTCAACCTCTTCGAGGTCCTCGGCTGCGAGCGTACGTACGGCAGGGGCGCCTTCGAGGCGACGGGCCGTGACACCGCGCGCGGCATCCTGGCCGAGGTGGAGCGGCTCGCCGTGCACGAACTGGCGACCCCCTTCGTCGAGGCCGACCGCACCCCGCCCCGCTACGACCCGGCGACCCGTTCGGTCACGCTGCCCGACTCCTTCAAGCAGGCGTACGGCACCTGGATGGAGTCCGGCTGGCACCTGCTCGACCTGCCCTCCTCCCTGGGCGGCGCCGACGTGCCGCCGTCGCTGCGCTGGGCCGTCGCCGAGCTCGCACTCGGCGCCAACCCGTCGCTCTACCTCTACCAAGGGCTCGCGGGCTTCGCGAAGATCCTCGACCGGCTCGGCACCCCGGAACAGCGCGGGCTCGCCCGCCTCATGGTCGACCGGCAGTGGGGCGCCACCATGGTGCTCACCGAGCCGGACGCGGGCAGCGACGTGGGGGCCTGCCGGACCAAGGCGGTCCAGCAGCCGGACGGCAGCTGGCACATCGAGGGCGTCAAGCGGTTCATCACCTCCGGCGAACACGACCTGGCCGAGAACATCGTCCACTTCGTGCTCGCCAGGCCCGAGGGCCACAAGCCGGGAACGAAGGGCCTCTCCCTCTTCCTGGTGCCGAAGTTCCACGTCGCCGACGCCACGACCGGCCGGCTCGGCGAGCGCAACGGCGTGTTCGCCACCGCCCTCGAGGAGAAGATGGGCCTGAAGTCCTCGGCCACCTGCGAGCTCACGTTCGGCGCCGAACAGCCCGCCGTCGGCGTGCTCCTCGGCGACGTGCACGACGGCATACGGCAGATGTTCCAGGTCATCGAGCAGGCCCGGATGATCGTCGGCACCAAGTCGGCGGCCACCCTCTCCACCGGCCATCTGAACGCGGTCGCGTACGCCAAGGAGCGCCTGCAGGGCACGGACCTCGCGGCCTTCGGCGACAAGTCGGCGCCGAAGGTCCCCATCACCCGCCACCCCGAGGTCCGGCGCTCCCTGCTCCTGCAGAAGGGGTACGCCGAAGGGCTGCGCGCCCTGGTCCTGCACACCGCGACGGTGCAGGACCGGATCGCGGAGGCCGAGGCCGCGGGCGGCACGGATGAGGAGGCGAAGGCGCTCAACGACCTGCTGCTCCCCATCGTCAAGGGCTACAGCTCGGAGCGCGCCTGCGAGCAGCTGGGCCACGCGCTCCAGATCTTCGGCGGCGCCGGCTATCTCAAGGACTTCCCGCTGGAGCAGTACATCCGCGACACCAAGATCGACACGCTGTACGAGGGGACCACGGCGATCCAGGGCCTCGACTTCTTCTTCCGCAAGGTCGCGAAGGACCAGGGTGCCGCGCTCGGAGCGCTCCTGGCCGAGGTGGAGAAGACTGCCTCCGCCGTGACGGACGGCGAACTCGTGGAAGCACACGCTTATTTGGCCGACGCCGTGACACAACTGCGGGCCATCGTCGACGTCATGGGCGGACACCTGTTGCGGTCCTTCGAGGAATCCACGGCGATGTACCAGGTGGGGCGGAACACGACCAGGCTCCTGATGGCGGCGGGCGACGTGCTCGTCGGCTGGCTCCTGCTCCGCCAGGCGGCGGTGGCCGAGTCGAGGCTGGCGGAGCGGCGGAATGGCCTGAACGCCCCCGATGCGGCCTTCTACCGAGGCAAGATCGCAACAGCCAGGTTCTTCGCCCAGGAGGTGCTTCCGCTGCTGACCGCAGAGCGTTCCGTCGCGGAGCACACGGACACGGTGCTCATGACCGTGCCGGACGAGGCCTGGTGAACCCGGAGCACCCGGCGGGCGGACACCTGAACAGCCCGCCGTCGACCTGTAAGGAGCGTCATTCATGACCGAGTCCATCGCCCACCTGCCCTCGGGCCACCAGACGATGCTGCTGGCCCACCGTGCCATGGTGCGCGACCTCGACCGCGTAGCCCGCAGCGCCGAGCAGCTGGCCCGTACGCCCGATGCCGCACAGGCCGCCGCCCTCCTGGACTACGTGGACAAGCTGTTCCAGGTGATCGAGCACCACCACGAGGGCGAGGACGACTTCCTCTGGCCCCGGCTGCGCGAACTGGGCGCCGACCAGGAGGCGTTGGCGCTCATGACCGCCGAGCACGAAGAGCTGGCGAAGGTCCTGCACACCTGGCACGACACGAGCAGACGACTCGGCACGGACCCCGCGGTCGCGGCGGAGCTGGCCACACGCACAAAGGAGGTGCGCGAACAGCTCGCCGGACACGCGGGCGACGAGGAGCGCGAGCTCCTCGGCCGGCTCGCCCCGGCCCTCGGCAAGCAGATCTGGAAGGGCTTCGCGACCCACATGCGCAAGACGGCCCCCGGCTGGACGCTGCGCTTCATGCCGGCCTGGCTCCTCTCCGTGGCCGGACCGGGGGAGCAGGGCGGCGTCGCGGCGGCGCCGATCGGGCGGCTGTTCAGCGGCTGGCTCGAGAAGCGGCAGCGCGCCGCCTTCGGCGACAACTACTGAGATCCGCAGGCCCGCCACGCGCCCGTGAACACGCGACACCCTGAAGAGAGTTGACCGGCCAAGACCACCACCGTACGAGCTGAACCGCTGGTCGCACGGCGACCTCAACACCCCTCTGTGTCACGCGAGTCCGGGTGGCGGTTCAGTGCGTCCTGAATCACGGAGGGAACCCTCATGAGCCCGTCGGCATCGGCCGTCACTCCGCAGTACGGGAGGGCGGACACACCGGACCGCTCGGCCGCACCGCCCCTGGAACGGGGGCGGCAGTGGATAGAAGAGTTCATCATGCGGCCGCACGAGCGTATCAACCGGGAGGGCGCCGTCTGCCCGTTCGTCGAATCCTCGATGAAGGCGCAGAGCTTCCGCATCGAGGAGTGGCCGGTCGACCCGGACACCGACGCCGAAGGAATGGTCGACCTCGTACGCCGGATGGCCGAGGCCTTCGAGGCCATGCGATGGGAGGGCCGCAACCGCGTCCTGCACACCCTCGTCCTGGTCCTCACGGGACTCCCCGAGGGCAGCCACCGCCTGCTCGACGAGGCGCACACGCTCGCCAAGCCCGAACTGGTGGGCCGCGGCCTGATGCTGGCGCAGTTCCACCCGGACTGCGACGAACGCGCGGCGCGCAACCCGGAGTTCGAGGTGTCGCGCTCACCGGTGCCGATGCTGGCCATGCGCTGGATGGCCTTCCACGACGTCCTGTTCCTCGACTCGGACCCCGAGTGGTTCGCCGCCTACGAGGAGCGGTACGGAGGCAGGCACGAGCGGGGCTCGGTGGCGGACCCGATGTTCGCCGAGGCCTTCGCCGAGGCCCGGGACAAGTGGGGCACCTCATGACCCCGGCATCCAGCCCGGCATCCAGCCCGGCACTGAACACGTCACAGGGCGCCCGCTTCGCACGGATCATGGGCGTGGGGACGTACCGCCCGCGACGGATCGTCGACAACGAAGAGGCCTCCCGCCAGATCGACTCGTCGGACGAATGGATCCGCGCCCGCACGGGCATCCACACCCGGCGCTGGGCCGGCCCCGACGAGACCCTGGCGGTGATGGCCGAGGAGGCCGGGGCCAAGGCCATCGCGGCGGCGGGCATCACCCCGGCCGACATCACCTGCGTCATCGCCGCGACCTTCACCTACCTCAAGCAGACTCCGGCCGTCGCGACCCAGATCGCCCACCGCGTCGGCGCCCGGGGAGCGGCGGCCTTCGACGTGTCGGCGGGCTGCGCCGGGTTCGTGCACGGCGTGGTGCTCGCGGCGGACGCGGTCCGCAGCCGCGGCGGCCATGTCCTGGTCGTCGGCGTGGAGCGGATGACCGACCTGCTGAACCTCAAGGACCGCTCGACCGCCTTCATCTTCGGGGACGGAGCGGGTGCCGTGGTGATCGGCCCCTCCGAGACCCCCGCCATCGGCCCGGCGGTCTGGGGAGCGGACGGCTCCCAGGCGGACGCCATCGAGCAGACGGCCCCGTGGGACGTGCTCAGGGACGCGCCCGGCGAGGAGTTCCCGTGGATGCGGCAGGAAGGGCAGCGGGTCTTCCGCTGGGCCGTCTACGAGATGGCCGAGGTCGCCGCGCAGGCCCTGGAGGCCGCGGGCATCACCCCCGCCGACCTCGACGTCTTCATCCCGCACCAGGCCAACGTCCGCATCATCGACGCGATGGCGAAGCGCATCGGCCTGCCGGACGGCGTGCGGGTGGCCAAGGACATCGTGACCTCCGGCAACACCTCGGGCGCTTCCATTCCGCTCGCCATGGACGCGGTGCTCGCGTCGGGCGAGGCGAAGCCCGGAGACACGGCCCTGCTGCTCGGCTACGGCGCGGGTCTCTCGTACGCGTCGGTCGTGGCCACCCTGCCGTGAGGCGGGGCCGGGCCCTGCAAGGACCCGACCCCGCCGCCGTTCGCGCGTGACCGGTACTAGGCGTTGAGCAGACCCGTGACGGGCGCGGCCAGGTCGGTCAGCTGGTGCAGCTGCTGCAGCTCGTACAGGTTGTTGAGGCCGTTGAGCTGCTGGGTGACGGTCGGCACCTCGGCGCGGCGGTCCTCGGGGATCGAGGACGAGGCCAGCGAGTCGAGCGTGGCGGTGGGGGAGATGGGGGCGGCGCTCGCGGCGGGCGCGGCCAGGGCGGTGGCGCCGGCGGCGAGAGCCAGGGCGGCGGCCATGCGTCGTGTTGAGATCATGTGATGCGCAACGGCTCGGAACAGCGCTGGACACGGGCGCCCGGCCGTTTTCACCAATGATGTACCGATCAGTGCCGTTACCTGTGGTCGATGACGCCGTTGAAGGGACAGTACGGCCGCGTACATGCGGCGGTACTCGTCAATTCAAAGGAGAACGTGATGTCTCGCATCGCGAAGGCAGCCGCTGTCGCCCTCGGCACGGGCGCCGTGGTGCTCAGTGGCACCGGCATGGCCATGGCGGACGCGGGCGCCGAGGGTGCGGCCGTGGGCTCGCCCGGCGTCCTTTCGGGCAACCTCGTCCAGGTCCCGGTCCACGTCCCGGTCAACGTGTGCGGCAACACTGTGGACGTCATCGGGCTGCTGAACCCGGCGTTCGGCAACACGTGCGTCAACGCCGACGGCGGCCACGGCCACGGCCACGGCGGCTACGGCGGCTGACCCCGTGTGTGAGCCCCCGGCGGTCCTTGACCGCCGGGGGCTTTTTCATGCGTAGCGGTAGATGCCCCGATGGCCGATCAGGTCGTCCGGCTTCACGTCCCACGGCGGCATCCCCTCGTGGCGGGCGCAGATGCGGCCGTGCAGCGGACCGTGCCCGGCCCGCGGGGGCTTCTCGGGCAGGTAGGGCGCGGAGCGGGGATGGCGTGCCTGCCAGCGGTCCCACAGCAGGTCCACGAAGGCGTGGTTCAGCCAGAAGACGGGGTCGTTGACCGACGCGCCGCCGAGCATGTGCCCGCCGACCCAGCGGTGCACGAGGTTGTGGTTGCGCCACTTGTTGTTGCCGGTGCCGGACGTCCACCCCTCGAGCTTGTTGCGGAACCCGCCGGACGAGGTGGAGTCCCAGGGTTCCGTGTCGTACACGGGGTCGCGCATGGCCCAGGCCAGCGTCGCCTCGGTCGGCAGTTCGATCGGGTTCTGCGGCCGGCCGAAGTCGCGCATGAGGAAATCGCCGTCCGTCTCCCCTTCCCTGATGATCCAGATCCCGTTCTTGCGGGCGAAGGGTCCCGTCATGACCTGCCGGTCGGAGCGCCGCCCGTTGCCGCCCATGAGCCCACTGCCCCAGAGCGAGGCGCCCGCCGTCCTGTCCGCCGTCCAGTCCCAGTACGGGACGGACACCGCGGGGTCCACCCGCCGCAGGGACCGCTCGAAGTCCAGGAGGAACCTGCGGTGCCAGGGCAGGAACGAGGGCGTCATATGGGCCACCCGCAGTCCGTTGTCCCCGTCGGACACGTAGTGCTCGATGTGGACCCGCACGAATTCGTCGTACTCGCCGCTGCGTTTGAGCTCGAGCACCGCGTTGACGAAGCGCCGCTTCTCGGCGCTGGTGAGCCGGGCCTGGTTCTTGCGCGTGTAGACCACGTCGGTTCGCTCCTGCCGTCCGGGTGTGCGGTGCGGCGCAGTGCTCAGGCGTTCCTGCCGCGCAGCTGCTGGCCGCGACCGAGTTCGTCGACTGCTCCGCGGGTGGCGATGAGGGGCGTCGGATACGACTGGTAGTGGTCGATCATGCTCAGATAGCCGCCGTCCGCGCGCCGCATGAGGTGGAGCGGACGCCCGTCGACGGTGATGTCCCAGCCGGCGCCCGTGTGTTGATGTCCCCCGGCGGCTCTCGCCCCGCGGATGTGGCGGCCCGCGTACATCTCGTCGAACGAGCCGTCACCGATGGCGTCGGACAGCGGCTCCTTGGCCGGCTGCCGGGTCCACCACTGAAGGGCGGTCTGCGCCGACACGGCGGCCACGGCCACCGCGATGAGGTTGCGCAGCGTGGCCCGGCGCGTGAAACGTTCCCCGCCCGGCACGCTGCCCGCTGCTCCGTCGTTCACTGGCGATGTCTCCCTGTGCGTGCTGCCTTACGGGGGTGTCAGCTGGTCCAGAAGTCCCACCAGCGCGTGAGGATCAGCATGCCGATGATGCCGATGTGCAGTACCGGGAACACCCAGGTGAACTCGGAGAGGAACGTACGCAGTCCGGAGGGCGCGGGCAGCAGGGCGTGGCGGACGTTGAACGAGGTCACGTACCAGAACATGGTGATCGTGGCGACCCAGGCGAGGCAGCACCACAGGCACAGCGAGTTGATCTCGTAGAGCGACTGGTACTGGAGCCAGGTGCAGAAGCCGACCCCGAAGAGCGTGCCCGCGTTCAGCGTCAGGTAGTACCAGCGCGGGAAGCGCGCCCCGCCCAGCAGGCTCATGCCGACGCACATCACGACGGCGTACGCGGCGATGCCCAGCATGGGGTTCGGGAACCCGAAGACCGCCGCCTGCTCGCTCTTCATGATGTTGCCGCAGGAGACCACCGGGTTGAGGCTGCAGGCCGGCGAGAAGTTCGGGTCCTCCAGGAGCTTGAACTTGTCCAGCGTGATGACCCAGGCCGCGAGCAGCCCCGCGGCACCCGTGATCACCAGGAGCAGCGCGAACGCACGGCTCCCGCCGGTGCCACCGGACGGCGGGCCCACGTGTCCTAAGGGCGCTTCGGGCTTACGGGCCTCGGGGAGAGAGGTCGTGGTGTGCATCGATGCGGTCCTCACTGGGTTCACCGGCGGCGGGCCCGGCACCCTTTTGCAGTAGTTGTGCATCTCTCGGCAGGACAGGGTCCGTGGGGCTGATTAGCGTCGGTCGCGTCCCCAACGGATCGAGGAGATCCCCCATGAAGATCACGCTTCGTCGTGCGGCCGCGACCGCCATGCTCACCTTCGCAGTGGCGATCCCGCTCTCAACCTCCGCTTCCGCGGCGGCAGTTCCGACGCAGAAGACGGTCTCGCACCCGTGCGACCACGGCGGCTGCTGGGGCGACCACCACCACGACCACGACCACCACCTGCTGGACGCGGACCTGGGCCTCGGCCTGCTCTGACGTGGAGCGCTGAGCCACTGCGTCACGGGTACTGGGGTCCGCCGGTTCGTCCCGACCGGCGGGCCCCAGCCGTGTCGCGGGTCCCGGCGCCGCCCCTCGCTCCTAGCCGCGCAGCCTCTTCGCGGTGAGCAGGCAGTGCGCGGCCCGGGTCATCGTCTCCTCGGAGCCCGCGAATGCCGCGAGTGCCTCGTCGGCGAGGGGCACGCCCGGCTTGGCCTCGGGCCAGGGGCGCGTGGTGAACATGAAGTAGGCGTGACCTCGCTCGCCCACGGCGGCGAGCCACTCCGGCGGTACCACGCACTGGGCGTTGAGGTACGGCATGTTCAGTACGGCCTGGCCCGCCTCGACGAGGAGGCTGACGGGCAGGCTCGGGTTGCGGGAGCTCTCCACGACGGGGCCGCCGATGGGGAGTCCGGTGTCCTGCAGCAGGAGCTCGATGGCTTCGGTCGCGCCCTCGGGGCCGCCTTCGCCGTCACCGAGCGAGTAGGCGAGCAGGAAGGGCATGTCCTGTTCGTCCTCGGGGTGTTCACCGCTCCAGGCGACCACGGTGAGGGTGCCCAGATCGGCGGCGCGGAAAGTGCGGGTTTCGCTCGATGTCGAGGTCATCCCGGAACCGTATCGACGAGTGCTGATGTCCCGGACCCGCTTGTCACTTGACTGGGTGAGTGTGGGCGAGCGATCACACGATCGGGGCACGCGCCGGTCGAACTCCGGCGCTCTCCAGTCGAACTGAGGCCCAGGGAAAGCAGGATGGGCCGGGGAAAGCCCGAGGGCCGGTTCCGCAGAATGCGTCTGCGGAACCGGCCCTCACTGCCGCGTGCCGTCCGCTCGTGGCAGCTACTTCCCGGGGGCAGCGGCTGTCGCCCCTGGGGGCGTCGCGCCGGATGAAGGAGCAGGAAAAGAGCTCTACTTCGCGACGGGGAGTCCGCCGAGGAGCTTGCCGGCGCCGCCACCCGCGTGCAGGCTCTTCGCGGCACTGGAGACGGTGTTGACGACGGAGTCCTTGTTCTCGGTGTCCAGGGCGTTGGTGGCCAGCGGGAGCGCGTCGATGGACGACGTCTTGCTCGTGACCGTGTCCAGGGCACCGTTCAGGCTGGTGGGCGTGAGGTCGGCGGCGAAGGCGGGTGCGGCAACACCAGCGATGACCATGGTCCCGGCAACGACGGCGGCAGCCTTCAGGGGCTTCATCGGGTTCCTTTCTGCGGCGACACACGGTCACCAGAGGGGATTTTCACTTCGCCATGGGTAACGAGCGCTCTGTACGGCGGAAACTCTGTGCGGCGGAAATTCCCGGAACCCACCCGAACGAAGGCGGTGTCTCATTCTCTTATGAAATGGATGCGCGGCCGGAGCGGCGAAGGCAGCGATACGGACGTGAAAAGCCCGTCGCGCCGGCCCTGAGGACCGACGCGACGGGAGGTGACCTGACTCAGGAAAGTCCGGGCGCCTGGGGCAGGTTGGGCGCCGGGGCCTTCGGCAGGGCCGGGAGCCCCGCGAGGTCGGGCGCGGGCAGACCGCCGCCGAGCAGCGTGGCGGCGACGAGGTTGACGAGGCCGGTGAGCACGGTCGGCAGCGCGCCGGTCACCGCTTTGACGTCGCCGCTGGTGGCCGCCTTGAGGAGGGCGTTGACGGAGGTCTGCAGCGCCTTGAGGGCGTCGGCCTTCGGGTCGGCCTGTGCCATCGAGTCACCCGGCAGCGCCTTCGGCAACGCCGGGGTCTGCGGGAGAGTCTGAGTGTCGGGAGCCGCCGGGGTCTGGGGGAGCTCCGGTGCCTTGGGCGCCGCGGCCGAAGCCTTCGTGATGGCGTCCTTCACCGGCCCCGCGAGCTTCGCGGCGTCGGCGGCGGGCAGCTTCCCGCCGTCGGCCTTGAGCACGGCGGTGAGCAGATCGGTGACTGGGGAGAGCACACCAGCGGCGTCGGCCAGGGTCTTGACCTGGGGCAGCAGCTTGTCCGCCCCGGGAACCGGAGCACGGGCCGCCTCCTGGGTGCTGCCATGCGGAGAGTCGCTCTCGGCTGCGATGACGGGGCCTGCCGTCCCGAGGAGGAGAGAGGCGCAGAGGACGGACGTCGCGATACGCCGTACGGGCAGAGCACGCATGGATGTTCCCTTCGGTGATGCGTCGGATCTTGTGTTCACCGTGAAAGCGGTGAACACCGACCGCAACCGAGCGACTGCCATTCGGGGGCATGGCGGCCCTCCGGGGGACCGGCGGGAACGCACGACGGCCGTCCTCCTCGGGGGAGAACGGCCGTCGCTCAGAGCGTGCTGCCGCAGCGTCAGCTGTTGACGCAGGTGTTGCCGAACGCCGGGTTCAGCAGACCGATGACGTTCACGGTGTTGCCGCAGGCGTTGACCGGGATGTGGATCGGGACCTGGACGGCGTTGCCCGAGAGGACACCGGGGGAGTGGGTGGCGGCACCCTGGGCACCGGCGTCGGCGGCGGCGATGCCGGCGCTGCCGGCCATGGCGGCCACGGCAACGGTGGAGAGGGCGAGGGCCTTCGCGGTACGCGACATGGAGAGTTGCTCCTTGGTCAGTTGATGCATCGGCAGGGCGGGGTGCCCGGCCCATGGATCAACGGACGGCGTGCGCAGGAGTTGTGGGCCCAAAAGGGTGATCTGCTGGCGCAGGGTTGCCGGGACGGCCCAGTGGGCCGTGCTCACAGGGGGTCCCGAGCGTTATGTACTTCACGTTTCCGACACACTTGTCAGCCTTCCTGGATTAATGCGGAAAGCGGCTAGTGTTGCTCTCCTCCTGAAGCCATTTGAAAGAACGAGTGCGGGAAGTTACGGGCCGAGTGTGACTGTCGCATTTCAATTCTCCCTCCTGGTTCAGACCTTCCCGAAAGGGCAACGCCGGTCATGCGTAATTCCCTGGGCCCCCTTCTCCGTCGCGTGACGCTGTGCGCCCTTTCCCTCGCGGTCGTCGCCACTCCCGGCGGCCCCGCCGTGGCCGCGCCCACACCCCCCGCCGCCACCGAAGCGGTGGCCGCCACGTTCGCGCAGCGCTATCACGCCCTCCAGCACGGCGGCATCACCCGCGCCGCCAACACGTCCGTCACCTGCCGGAAGCCGATGGTCGCCCGCGCGGTGTCGTGCGCTTCCGCGCGCGGGGGCAAGGCGGCAGCCAACAACGACTTCGACATGTTCTACGTCGACGTCGACAAGGACCCGAACACCTACAACTCCAGCCGTGGAGAGGTCCGGCTCCCCCCGGGCTCCCGGGTGTCCTACGCGCGCCTGTACTGGGGCGGCAACCTCCGCGTGGGGGAGCAGAAGCCGCCCAGGGACAACGGCAGTGCCCTCATCGCCGAACCGGGCGGCAGCTACCGGCACGTGCGGGCCGACACCCTGGTCGGCCACCGCACCGCCCACGGAGCTGACGCCTTCCAGGCATCGGCCGACGTCACGCCCCTCGTCCGGTCCAGCGGCGCAGGGCTCTACACCGTCGCCCAGGTCAACGCGGCGATGGGGCACTCCAAGGCCGGTGCGTGGGGCGGCTGGACGCTGGTCGTCGCGTACGAGAACGAGGCGGCGCCGCTGCGCCACCTGGCCGTGTGGGACGGCTTCGACTCCCTCGGCGGCGCGCGCGGGCGCAGCCATGCGGTCCGCCTTGCCGGCCTGCCGGTCCCGGCCCGCGCGAAGGGCAGCGTGGGCATGGTCGCGTACGACGGCGACCGCGGCGCGACCGGCGACACGCTCACCGTGTCGACCGGCCGGAGCAGGCCCGTGCGGCTCTCCGACGCGGCGAACCCCGCCCGCGACGTACTGAACTCGACCATCAGCGAGCCGGGCAGGCAGAGCGCGAGGACGCCCGCGTACGCCAACACGCTCGGCTACGACTCCGACATCTTCCGCCTCGACGGGGGCCTCAAGGCCGACCGAAAGGGCCTGCTCATCCGACTCGCCTCGCGGCGAGAGTCCGCGTGGGCCGGTGTGCTCTTCGCCGCTGTGGACGCGAAGCGGTAGCGCACCACCTTCCCCCTGAGCAAGGCGCCGTGCATGCAACTGTCATCAACTGACCCCCGGCTGAGCGTCCTTCACGTCGCCCAGCCCGTCGACGGCGGAGTGGCCCGCGTGGTCACCGACCTGGTGCGGTCCCAGCTGTCCACCGGGATGCAGGTCGGCGTGGCGTGCCCGGACAGCGGCTGCCTGCCCGATGGCGTGCGCGGCCTGGGCGGCGCCACCCACCCGTGGGCGGCGACCCGCTCCCCGGGGCCCGGTCTGCCGGACGAGGTGCGGCGCCTCGCCCGCATCGTCGACGAGCTCCGGCCCGACGTCGTGCACGCGCACAGCGCCAAGGCGGGGCTCGCCGCCCGGCTCGCCCTGCGCGGCAGGGTGCCCACGGTCTTCCAGCCGCACGCGTGGTCCTTCGAGGCCGTCGGCGGTGTGACCGCGCGGCTCGCCCGGCACTGGGAGCGCCTCGGGGCGCGCTGGGCCGCGCACGTGGTCTGCGTCAGCGAGGCGGAGCGGCTCACCGGGCAGCGGTCCGGGATCGACGCGCGCTGGTCCGTGATCCCCAACGGGGTGGACGTCGGGCGCTTCCGTCCGGTGGCCGCGCAGGCGGCACGGACCGCCCTCGGGCTGTCCCGGCAGGAGCTTCTGGTGGTGTGCGTGGGGCGGCTGTGCCGGCAGAAGGGACAGGACGTCCTGCTGCGGGCCTGGGCGGAGGTCGCCGAACGGATGCCGCTCGCCCGGCTCGTCCTCGTCGGGGACGGGCCCGACGCGGCCGGTCTGCGCGAGCGGGCGCCCGCCTCCGTGCGGTTCGCCGGAGACGTCCGGGACGCCACCCCCTGGTACCAGGCGGCCGACCTCGTGGTCCTGCCGTCCCGGTGGGAGGGCATGGCACTCGTACCCCTGGAGGCGATGGCCTGCGCCCGGCCGGTGGTGGTCACCGACGTGGACGGCGCACGCGAGAGCCTGCCGCCCGCACTCGCGCCGCACGGCCTCGTTCCCGCCGAGGACCCGGCGGCGCTGGCACGCGCCCTCGTCGGACTGCTCGGCGATCCGCCCCTGCGTGAATCCCTCGGCCGCGCAGCGCACCGCCACGTTCTGAACACCCACGATGTGCGGCACACCGCGGACGCTGTCGCGGCCGTGTACCGCGAGCTACTGGGCGTGGGGCCCATCAAGTGCAGGGAGTCCATCAACCCGTGAGTGCGGAACGAACCGTCGCCCCTGCCGCGCAGCCACGGGCGGCCGACCATGCCACCGCCACCCCCTCGGTCATCCCTCCCCGAGGGGCCGGGGGCGGCCGCGGGACGAGCATCAAATGGGGGACTTCGGCGCGCCGCTCGTCGGTCCTCCCGCTGTACGCCGTCGACTGCAGCGCCGCCCTCCTGGGCACCGTGCTGCTCACCGATCCGCAGCGCCACCCCCTCCTCGTGGTCCTGCTCATCGCAGCGGTGACCGTCCTGAACGCGCGAGCCGCGCTGTACCGCCCGCTCGCCGTGCCCGCCGCCCTCGACGAACTCCCCTCGCTGGCCTGGCAGGCCCTCCTGAGCTGGTGCGCCGTGGGACTCCTCGCCACGAGCGTCTCCACCCTCAGCCCGCTCTCCCTCACCACCCTGTGCACCGGCGCGGCCCTCCAGAGCGTGCTGTGCTGCGCTGGCCGCGGCGCCCTGTACGGGTGGGCGCGCAGGGCGGCGCTCCGGCAGCCGCGCCCGGCCCTGGTGGTCGGACCCGGCGTCGTCGCCCGGCGCGTGGCGGAGGCGGTGCTCCGTCATCCACAGGCCGGGGTGCGGCCCGTGGGCATCGTGGGCGACACGCCCGCCGAGCGCACGGAGTCGGAGGGGGCCGACCTCCCGGTGCTCTCCACGATCGAGGAGCTGCGCCGCGCGGTCATCCAGAACGCCGTACGCACCGTCCTGGTCGTCGGACCGACCCCCGGCCCCGAGCAGATCGGCTGGCTGCGGACGCTGAGCGGTTCGGGCTGCGACGTATGGGCGGTCGACGCGACGCAGCCGCCGGGCTACGACGCGCCGGGGCGCCAGGCGAGAACCGGGCGGCTCGCGGGGTTCCCCTGCCGTCAGCTCGTGCCCGTGCGGCGCAGGCACTTCAGCGTCAGCAAGCGCGCCCTGGACCTCGTGACCTCGGGGATCCTGCTGCTGCTGATCAGCCCCGTGCTCCTCGCCTGCGCCCTCGTGCTGCGGGCCACCGACGGACCCGGGGTGATCTTCCGTCAGGAGCGCGTCGGCAAGGACGGACGGCCGTTCACCCTGCTGAAGTTCCGCACGCACCGCCCCGCCGACCCGCACGAGGCAGCCACCCGGTGGACCGTCGCGGGCGAGCAGCACATGAGCCGCTTCTGCCAGTTCCTGCGCCGTACGTCCCTCGACGAGCTTCCCCAGCTGTGGAACGTCCTGCGGGGCGACATGAGCCTGGTCGGCCCGCGGCCCGAACGCCCTTACTTCGTCGGGCAGTTCAGCAAGGCGCACCCCGGTTACGCCGAGCGCCACCGCATGCCGACCGGCATCACCGGGCTCGCCCAGATCCAGGGGCTGCGCGGCGACACCTCGATCGAGGACCGCTGCCGGTTCGACAACGCCTACATCGACAGCTGGTCGTTCTGGCAGGACCTCTGCATCCTGCTGCGCACCGCCGCGTCCCTCGTACGCCCGACGGGGAGCTGACCCGGTGAACGGTGCCCCGATCACGCTCTTCCCGGCCGGCTCACCGGCCGCCGCCCTGTCCTCGGCACTCCGCGGCGCCGGTCCCGTGCTGCCCGTCATGGCCGTGGTCGCCCTGCTCGCGCTCCCCGCGCCGCCGGGCGAGGGCGGCTCCGCGGGCGGTACGGTCGCCGACGCGGTCTCCGCCCTGGTGGTGCTCTGGTGCGTGGCCCGCACCGTGCGCGGGGCGCGGCGGCCGCTGACGCGCGACGCCGCCGTCGTGCTCGGCCTGCCGGTGCTCGGCATCGCGGTCGCGGCCGTCGGCGCGACCACCGCGTCGGCCGGGATGACCGGCCTGGTGCGCTACCTCCAGATCTTCGTCCTCGTACCGGCCGCGGTCCTGATGCTCGTCCGTGACCGCCGCGACTTCCGCCTGGTGGCCTGGTCCCTCATCGTCCTCGCCCTCTTCCAGGGCACGCTGGGCGTCTACCAGTACGTCACCGGGACGGGCGCCAGCTACATGGGCTCGGACGTCCGGGCCGTGGGGACCTTCGGCCCGACGGACGTCATGGGAATGGCGACCGTGGTGTCGTACGGCCTGGTGTGCGCGGTGGCCCTCGCGCTCGGCCCGGCCTCCCCGAGGCAGCGTCAGATCGCGCTGGTGTGCGCGCTGCTCCTGACGGTGCCGCTCGCGCTCTCGTTCAGCCGAGGCGCCTGGATCGCCACCGTCGTGGCCTGCGGTGCGCAACTGGGGCTCGCGGGCGTGCGGAACGCGTTGCGGGCCCTCGCCGGGCTGGCCGCCGCGGCCGTGGTCCTCGTGGGCGGCTTCGGCATCGGATCGCAGATGCTGTCGGAGCGCGTCACCAGCATCACGCAGGTGTCCGACGCCCCCGACCAGTCGGTCACCGACCGGTACACGATGTGGGCCGCCGCGGTGGACATGTGGCGCGACGCACCAGTGTCGGGCGTCGGCCTCAAGGCCTTCCCCGACCACCGCGACAGCCACGCGTCGCTCGCCCTCTCCTCGGCCAGCGACACCGGGGGCGCGGGCGCCAAGTTCAGCCGCCAGCCGCTGCTCTCCCCGCACAACATGTATCTGCTCGTCCTCGGCGAGCAGGGGCTGCTCGGCCTGTGCACGCTGGTGGGCAGCTGGGCCGCCTTCCTGCTGCTCGGCATGCGGCGGCTCGCCCGGGTGCGCGGGGGCGCGGGGGCGGACTGCGCGCTCGTCGCGTGCGGGCTGCTGCTGTGGCAGCTGGTGGACTTCTCGTACGCCGACATCGGCGGGCCGTCGACGGTGCTCATGGCCGTGGTCCTCGGGCTCGTGGCCTGGTGGGCGCTGTCCGGGCGCGCCCTGGCCGCGCCGATGCCCGGGGAGGCCCCGCGATGACCTCCACGACGCATGAGGTGGACACCGGCCGCGCCGGGAAGGTGCCCGGACCGGACACCGGTGCCGGTGCCGGTGCCGGTGCCGAGTCAGGGTCCGGGTCCGGGTCCGGCAAGGGTTCCGATCCCTCCAACGGCTTTCTCGCCAAGGCCGCTCTGGTCACGGCGCTGCTCACGGTGGCCGGCTCCGTGCTCGGGCTCGTGCGCGACCAGGCGCTCGCCCACTTCTTCGGGGCGGGCTCCGAGACCGACGCGTTCCTCGTCGCGTGGACCGTCCCCGAGGTGGCCACCACCCTGCTCATCGAGGACGGCCTCGCGTTCGCGCTCGTCCCCGCCTTCAGCATGGCGCTGGCCCGCCGCGGCCGGGGCGCGCGCCGCGATCCGGTCCGCGCGCTGGTGGCCGCGTCGCTGCCCCGCCTGATGCTGGCCTCCGGGGCCGTCGCGCTGATCCTGATGGCCGGGGCGCCGGTCCTGGTGGAGGTCCTCGCGCCGGGTCTGCCCGACCCGCGCCTCGCCGTGGACTGCACACGGCTGACCGCCACCTGCGTCTTCACCTTCGGCCTCGCCGGATACTGCAGCGCGGCCCTGCGCGCCCACCGCCGGTTCGTGGCCCCCGCGGCCATCTACGTCTTCTACAACATCGGCATCGTCACCGCCGTGTTCGTCCTCGCCCCCCGCTACGGCGTCCGGGCGGCAGCGCTGGGCGTCGCGGTCGGCGGCGTACTCATGGTGCTCGTCCAGGCCCCCTCGCTCTGGCGCCGGCTCACCCGCGACACGGCGGACGCGCCCGCCGGGAAGGCGCCGGACCCCTCGGCCCCCGCGCTGATGAGCGGCACCCTCGTCGCCACCGTGCTGCTGTTCGCGCTGTGCCGCCAGTCGCAGGTGCTCATCGAGCGCTTCCTGGCGTCCTCGCTGCCCTCGGGAGCCATCTCGCACCTGAACTACGCCCAGAAAGTGGCGCAGGTGCCGATGATCCTCTCCCTGATGCTGTGCACGGTCACGCTCCCCGTCGTCGCGCGTGCTCTGGCCGACGGCGACGTCAAGCGCGCCAGGTCACGCGTCGAGCGGGACCTGGGCCTGGCGGGCTGCGTGGTGCTCCTCGGCACCGCCGTGGTGATCGCCTGCGCGCCGCAGCTCATCCACCTCATGTTCCAGCGCGGTGCGTTCACCGCGCAGGACACCGTCGCCACGGCCGCCGTGATGCGCGTCTACGCCCTGGGTCTCCTCGGCCACACGCTGGTGGGGGCGCTCGTCCGCTCGTACTTCTCCGGCGGGCGGGCCACGTGGTTCCCGCTGGGCGCGATGGCGGTCGGGGTCGCCGCGACCGCCGGGATCGGCAGCTGGGCGGTGGACCTGTGGGGCGTACGCGGCATCGCACTCGCCAACGCCGCCGGGATCAGCGTCGCGGCCTTCGTGCTGCTGTGCGGGATGGGCCCGCGCAACGTGCCGATCCGGGTCCGCCAGGTCCTGGGCGAACTGGCCAAGCCGGTGGCCGCGATGGTGTGCGCCACCGGGTTCGGCGGTGCGATCGCGAGCAGCGTCGACTCGCCGGTCCTCGCCGTCGTCGCCGGGTCCGCGGTCGTCGCCGCCGTGTTCGCCCTGGTGCTCCGGGCCCTGAAGGCCCAGGCCTTCGAGCCCGTCGTCCGTTCCCTCACATCCGCCACACGAAAGCTCGCGCATGTCCGTTGACACAGCACTCGGTGAGACCCCCCGATCACGGCGCACACGGCACTGGCTGCCCGAAGCGCCGATGTGGGTGGCGATGTACCACTCCGTGGACACCTGCGCGGACGACCCCTACAAGATCACCGTCACGCCCGAACGACTCGCCGCCCAACTGCGCTGGCTGCGCAGACAGGGCCTGCGCGGCGTGAGCATGTCGAGGCTCCTCACGGCGCGGGCCCGTGGCGAGGGACGCGACCTGGTCGGCCTCACCTTCGACGACGGGTACACCGACTTCGTCGACCACGCCCTGCCGCTCCTGCACCGCTACGACTTCGACGCCACCGTCTTCGTGCTCCCGGGCCGCCTCGCGGGCGACAACGCGTGGGACCCGCTGGGCCCGCGCAAACCGCTGCTCGACGCGGCGGGCATCCGCCGTGCCGCCGCCGAGGGCATGGAGGTCGCCTCGCACGGCCTGACGCATGTCGACCTCACCCGGGCGGACGACCGGCTGCTGTGGCAGGAGACCAGCGGCAGCCGGGTCGCCCTCTCCGACATCGTCGGCCGCGAGGTCGAGGGCTTCTGCTACCCGTACGGCACCGTCGACCAGCGCGTCGTCGACACCGTACGAGCGGCCGGCTACCGCTACGCGTGCGCGATCTCCCCGGGCCCCCTGACCGGGGTGCACGCCCTGCCCCGTGTGCACATCGGGCAGGAGGACACCGCCCTGCGGCTCCAGCTGAAGCTGCGGCTCAACCGGCTGCGCCGCCGTGCGGTCCGCGAACCGGAGGTGACCGGATGAGGGCCCTGCACATCATCACCGGCCTCGGCGTCGGCGGCGCCGAGCAGCAACTGCGGCTCCTCCTGCGCCACTTGCCGGTCGACTGCGACGTCGTCACCCTCACCAATCCGGGACCGGTCGCGGAGGGGCTGACAGCCGACGGGGTGCGCGTCATCCACCTGGGCATGTCCGGCAACCGCGACCTGGGCGCCGTGCCCCGCCTCGTGAAGGTCATCCGCGGCGGCGGCTACGACCTCGTGCACACCCACCTGTTCCGCGCCTGCCTCTACGGGCGTATCGCCGCCCGTCTCGCGGGGATGCGCACCGTCGTGGCCACCGAACACTCCCTCGGGGACTCGCAGATGGAGGGGCGGCCGCTGACCCCGGGCGTCCGCGCGCTGTACCTGACCGGCGAGCGTCTGGGCCGGGCCACGGTGGCGGTCTCCCCGTCCGTCGCCGAGCGGCTCGGCCGCTGGGGGGTGCCGCGGCAGCGTATCCACGTCGTCCCGAACGGCATCGACGTCGAGCGGTTCCGCTTCGACCCCCGGGCCCGGATCGCCGCACGCCGTCAACTGGGGCTCCCGGACGAGGCGTTCGTCGTCGGCGGGGTCGGACGGCTGGCCCCCGGCAAACGCTTCGACGTCCTGTTGCACGCCCTGGCCGCGCTGCCCCAGGACGTCCGCGTACTGCTGGTGGGCGGCGGCCCCGACGAGGCAGGGCTGCGCGCGACGGCAGCCCAACTGGGCGTAGCGGACCGGGTGTTGTTCGCGGGGGAGCGGCCTCATCTGTCCAGGGAGGGGGCCGACCTGCCCGCGCTCCTCGCCGCCATGGACGTGCTCGCGTCGCCGTCACCCGAGGAGGCCTTCGGCCTTGCCGTCGTCGAGGGCCTCGCCGCCGGTCTGCCGGTGCTCTACGTGCGGTGCCCCGCCGTCGAGGACCTTCCGCCGGGGGCGGACAGCGGCGCCGAGCGCGTCACGGGCGACGCGGATTCCTTCGCGCGGGCGCTGCTGCGGGCCCGGTCGGCGGGGCCACGGGCGCGGCTGCCCCTGGCGGCCGCGCACCACTACGGCATCACCCGCAGCGCGGCACAGCTGATGCATGTCTACGAGGCAGCAGCCTCCGGTTCGACCCCGAGAGTGAGTTCCTGATGACCGATACCCTCAGCAGGCGGCACCGCCCGGCAGGACCGGCCCCGATGCTGGCCCGCGTGAAGCGACTGCCCGCGTGGTGGATCCTCCCGGCGGGAGCCGCCCTCGGCGCCCTCACCGGCGGTCTGTACGGCGTGGTCAAGACACCCGAGTACACCGCCACCAGCTATGTGATCGCCGTCCCGCAGAAGGACTCCGACCCCACCGCGGCGCTGGGCTTCGCCACGGCGTACGGCCGCGTCGCCACCCAGCTCGCCGTGCTCGGCGACGCCCAGGTGGAGTCGGGCGTCTCGCCCGGGACGCTGCGCGAGAGCGTACGGGCGGCCACCTCGCCCGACGCCCCGATGATCTCCATCTCGGCGACCGCGGCCCAGCCCGGCAAGGCGGCCGACATCGCCAACGCGGTCTCGCGCTCCCTGACCGAGAACGCCAACCACACCAAGGACAGCACGCGGGTACGTCTCCTGCAGCTCTCCCGTGCGGTCAAGCCCGCGGACCCCGCATCGGCGACGGCGCCCATGACCGCCCTGGTGGGCGCCAGCGCCGGAGGCCTGCTCGGAGGGCTCACCCTCCTCGTGCGCCCCCGCCGCGCCGAGGACGCGCCATCGGCCGCGGTACCGGGACCCGCGCAGTCCGCCGACCTCAACCGGGAGAGGTGATGGAGGTGGCCGACAGCGCACTGACGGTCGAACTCTGCACGGACGAGACCGAGTTCGGGAGCCTCGCGACGGCGTGGGCTCGGCTGCACCGCAGATGCCGCACGGCGACGCCGTTCCAGAGCCACGCCTGGCTGCACTCGTGGTGGCTCTCCTACGGCACCCGCGGGCGGCTCCGCGTGGTCCTCGTGCGCAAGGACGGTGAACTGGTCGCCGCGGCCCCGCTGATGCGCGCGTACGTCCCGTTCCCCGCGCTCGTACCGCTGGGCGGCGCGATCTCCGACTTCACCGACGTGCTGCTCGATGACGCGTTCGCCGACGAGGCCGCGGCCGCGCTGGCCGACGGCCTGTCGGAACTGGCCCGCACCGCGCTGATCGACTTCCGCGAGGTCCGGTCGGGAGCCGCCGTGGAGCGCATCTACGAAAGCTGGCAGGGGCCCCGGCTCCGCCTCGTGGACTCGCTCTGCCTGGAGCTGCCCGCGGCCTCGATGGAGGAACTGCTCGGGCGGCTGCCCGCGCCGCGCGCCCAGCGGGCCCGCGCCAAGATCCGGAAGATCGACGCGCTCGGCGTCGAGCGGCGGATCGTACGGCACGACGAGGTGGACGCGTCGGTGCGCACGCTCCTGCACCTGCACCAACTCCAGTGGCAAGGCCGCAAGGTGACGTCCGAGCACCTCCAGGAGCGGTTCTCCGAGCACCTGATCAGGTCGGTGGGGCTCATGGTCAGGTCGGGCGACGCGGTGGTCACCGAGTTCCGGCTCGACGACGCCGTGGTGGCGGCCGATCTGACCCTGCTCTCGCCGCACCTGGTCGGCGGCTACCTGTACGGGGCACATCCGCGGCTGCGCGAGCGGAAGGTCGACGTGGCGACGATGCTCCTGAACGCCTGCGCGCAGCACGCCGAGGGCGACCGGAGCCGGGTCCTGAGCCTCCTGCGCGGCAACGAACCGTACAAGCACCACTGGCGTCCCGAGGAGGCCGTCAACCACCGCCTGCTCCTCGCCCGCGGACGCACCGCCCCCGTGCTGCGGGCCGCCGCATGGGACGCGGCGGCCCGCAGCCGGGGCAAGGAGTTCCTGCGCAAGCGCCGGGACCGCCAGGAACGCCGGAAACAGTCCTGAGCGCCCCTCCCTACGGCCGCTTGTACCAGTCGAGGCGCATACAGAGCTTGCCGCCGAGCCAGTGCTCGACCCACTCGCCCAGGTTCAGCGGCGAACAGTTGGGCGGCGTCGTGGGCTGCGTCGGCTCCGGGGCGGTCGGCTCGGTGTCCGTACGGCCGAAGAGCAGGGAGCGGTAGGCCTTGGACGACTTGGGGTTGTCCCCGCACTGCCACACCCCGTGCGGGCAGTAGTCGGTGACGGTGTTGTACAGCGGTTTGTGCTCGTCCATCCAGGCGAGCATCTTCCGCATGTACTCCTCGTTGTCGCCGTTACGGAAAAGGCCCCACTCCGGGTAGGAGATGTCCTTGCCGTGGGCCTTCGCGAATTCCACGTGTTGTTTCAGGCCGTACGGCTCGCTGACCTGCTCGGCGAAATCGGTGCCCGTCGGCTGGTCGTACGAGTCCATGCCGACGATGTCCACGACGTCGTCACCGGGATAGCACTGCGTCCAGGGAATGGCGTCCCGGCCCCTGTTCGGCGTGAAGTCGAACTTGAACTTCTGTCCCGGCACCGAACGCATCGTCGTGACGATGCGCTTCCAGTACTTCTTCCAGGCCTCCGGGTCGGGACCGCACCGATGGGTGTACGTGGTGCCGTTCATCTCCCAGCCGAGCACCACCACGGTGTCCGGGACCTTCAGCTTCACGAGCCGTTCGGCGAGGGCGCGGTAATGCTGGTCGAAGTCGCCCGCGGCGCCCCGGCCGAGCAGCGCACGCACCTCGGAGTCGCCGACGTGGTCCTCGTTGCGCTCCATCATGGGGACGTTGAGCACGAAGAGCCGGTTGTCCTTCTCGCGCCGCCACTCGGCCCAGCTCTCCAGGAAGTCCGGCGCCCCCGCGATATTGCTCCACCGGTCGCCCGGCAGGTAGGTGTGCCCCACGCGCAGCTCGGCGCCGCCCAGCCACTTGCTGAGCTCGGCCATGCGCTGCACGCCCTGGGGCCCGTAGGCGAGGTAGGCCCCGAACGCGGGCTTCCCGGCCGCCTTGGCCGCGTCCGTGGGGCTCGGCGTCGCGGAGGGCTGCACGCCGGACGGGGCGAGCGGGCCGACCGGGGGCGCGGGGACGGCCGGGGAGGGGACCGGGACGGGTGCCGCCGACGGCAGACCGGGCAGGGCGGCCGGTGGTTCGGGGTCCTGGCCGGCTCCCCACGCGTAGCCGGGTCCGACGGCGAGAGCTGCCGATGCAACGATTCCGGTGGCAATGAATGCCAGTCGTTTACTGGTGGTCTGGCGTCTCTGCAAGGCCATGGTCGCTCCTCATGCTGCGCCTCCGTCTACTGACACTCAGTCATATGTATTTCTATTGCGCCAATCGAGCCCCTAATCCTTTGGGCGTGCCCATCGCCCGCATGGGGGATCGAATTGAGAGAATTCGGCCGTGCTAACTCTCGACACCCGCGTCCCCGCGGTTCTGCTGCGGATCGACCGGAACCCTTTTCATCACGGCACACTCGGAGCTGTCCGGTCGCTGGGCCGCGCGGGAGTGGAGGTGCACGTGGCCGCCGCGGAATCGGCGGAGAGCCCGGTGCGCAGATCCCGCTATCTGCACCAGACGCACCCTCCACCGCCGCCGGGTGCGTCCCTCCCGGAAATCGCCGCCGTATTGCGCCGCATCTCCCACCGGGTGGCCAGACCGTCCGTCCTCATTCCCATGGACGATGCCGGAGCCCTCGCGATCGGCCGCCTGCAGAAGGAACTGTCCGCCACCTATCTCCTGCCGGACCAGGCGAGCGGACTCGCGGAGCGGGTGGCCGACAAGGCGACACTGGCCCAGGTGTGCGCCGCGGCAGGCATCCCCCACCCGGTGACGCTCCTCCCGCGGACCGCCGCCCAGGCAGCCGCCGCCGTACGGCACTTGGGGCTCCCCGTGGTGGCCAAGTGGAGCCGCCCGTGGCTGGTCCCCGCCGGGACGGACCTGCGCAGCACGGTCCTGGTGCGGTCGGCCGACCAGGCCAAGGAGCTCTATCGGCGCAGCGAGGAGGCGGGCAGCCGCCTGCTGCTGCAGGCCTTCCTGCCGGACGGCCCCGGGCGCGACTGGTTCGTCCACGGCTACGCCGACCGGACGGGGGCCGTGCGCGGTGGCGGCTCCGGCCGCAAGCACCGCTCCTGGCCCCGCGGGGCCGGCCTGACGGCGGTGGGCGAGTGGACGCCCGAGCCGGGCCTGCGGGCCGGCGTGGAGAGGCTGATCGGCACCCTGGGCTACCGGGGGATCTTCGACCTCGACTTCCGGGTGGACCCCGCGACCGGCGAGCACTGTCTGCTCGACTTCAATCCGCGGCCCGGCGCCCAGTTCCGGCTGTTCGCCGACGGGGCCGACCTGGACGTGGTGCGCGCCCAGCACCTGGACATGACACACCGGCCGCTGCCGCCCGCCGCCGTTCTCCCGGGCCGCTCGTTCGTCGTGGAGAACTACTCCCCGCTGGCCGCCGTGCGCGTCCTGCTGACGGCGGGGCCCGCCTCCACCGCGGCACACCGCCGCGAACTGGCCTGGCACGCCCGGGACGACATGGCTCCCGCGCGCGCCATGTGGGTGCTGTGGTGCCGGCACGTGACGCGGCGCCTCCTCGGCCGGCTGAGGCGGACGGCACGTCCCGCAGGACCGCCCCGGGGGGAGGACGTGCGGGTGCGGATGGTGCGCCAGGCGGGCACGCCCGACGGCCCCGGCCGCGCCGAGGGTGCCTGCCCCGATGCCGCCCGCACCGACGACGCCCGTACCGATGACGAGAGAGCGAGCAGTTGCTGATGTATGACCTGTTGGTGGTCGGAGCCGGGCCCTACGGTCTCTCCATCGCGTCGCACGCGGCCGGTGCGGGACTCGACGTACGCGTCTTCGGCAGACCCATGGCGTCCTGGCGCGACCACATGCCGCGGGGCATGTTCCTCAAGTCGGAGCCCTGGGCGTCGAACCTCTCCGACCCCCGGCGCCGCTACGGCCTCGCCGCGTACTGCGAGCGCAACGGGATGCGGGCCCGGCACGGCGAGCCGGTCTCCGTGGAGACGTTCGCCTCGTACGGCCTGTGGTTCGCGCGGCACGCCGTACCGGACGTCGACGAACGCATGGTGGCGTCGGTCGGGGCCTGCCCCGGAGGCTTCGAGGTGGTCACGGACGACGGTCAGGCCGTCCGTGGCCGCACGGTGGCCCTGGCCGTCGGCGTGATGCCCTTCGTCGAGATCCCCTCGGCCCTGCACGGGCTCGGCCCGGAGCACGTCACGCACAGCAGCCACCACCGGGACCTGGACCGCTTCCGGGACCGGGACGTCACCGTGATCGGCGGCGGCCAGGCGGCCCTGGAGACCGCGGCTCTCCTCGCCGAACAGGGCACCCGCGTACGCGTACTCGCCCGCTCGCACCGGCTGAGCTGGAACACCGTGCCCCCGGAGTGGAAGCGCCCGTGGTGGCAGTCCGCCCGCGCCCCGCACAGCGGCCTCGGCTGCGGCTGGCGCAACTGGTTCTACGCCGAGGTGCCGGGCGGCTTCCGGCGGCTCCCCGAGGCCACGCGCGCCCGCATCTCCGCGTCGGCGCTCGGCCCCGCGGGGGCCTGGTGGGTGCGCGACCGGGTCGAGTCACGCGTCGAGGTGCTGCTCGACCACGAGGTCGCCACGGCGTCGGTCACGTCGGGCCGGGTGCGGCTCGCCACCGTCGGCAGCATCGGCGGCGGCCCGGACTTCGAGACGGACCACGTCATCGCCGCCACCGGCTTCAGGGCCACCGGCGCGCGCCTGGGCCTGCTGGCCCCGGAGGTGCGCGCCAGCCTGGCGGTGAACGCCGCCGACGAGCCCTACGCCTCCACCGGGTTCGAGTCCTCGTACCCCGGTCTGTTCCTGGCGGGCCTGGTGACGGCGGCCAGCTTCGGCCCGGCGATGCGCTTCGTGCAGGGGGCCTCGTTCACGGCGGAGCGGCTGGTACGGGGCGTGCGACGCAGCCTGCGGCACGGCCCGGCGGGCTCCGCCGTCCCGGCGCCGGCCGGTGAGCGGGGCCGCCGGTCGCCCCTGGGCGCCGTCAAGCACTGAGCGGGAATCCCGGCTCCGGCGAACCCGATCAGGTGATGCCATCGGCGAACGGGTGAATCGGTTCTTCGTCCGCGGCGATCAGGTGGTGGACTCTGACGTCATGGGACGGGCCTGGTTGCCCTCCGCCAGCCGTCGGCTCCATGCCGTGGGTAGGCAACACCCCCTTCGCGGGCCGGCCCCCCTCCCGTTCTGGCGGGGAAGAGACCCTCGGGTGTCTCTTCCCCGCCAGCGGCTTGTCCGGGCGAACTAGCGACCCGATGAGGCGAACCCGCGGCGGTAGAGGATCCCGCCGCCGACCAGCAGGGCGGCGCTCGCCGCGGCGGCGGCCAGGAGGTCCTGGTCGCTGCCGGTCTCGGCGAGCCGGGCGACGGCGTGCGGCGCCTCGTGGGCGGCCGACGGCATCTGCCGCGCGGTCGAGGACGCGACGTACTGCGGCGGCTGAGCGGCCTTCACCGGCGGCATGGCGCGGTCGGTCGGCGGCTCGACAGACCGCGGAGGCGTCTCGGGCGAGTGAGGCGTCTCGTGCTGCGGCGGCGTCGGTGCGGACGCTCCGTTGGCACAGCCGTTGCCGAACGCCGGGTTGAGCGCGGCGATCACGTCCACGGTGTTGCCGCAGGCGTTGACCGGGATGTCCAGGAGAGCCTGTACGTCGTTGCCCGACAGGATGCCGGGCGAGTGGCTGGCGTCGCTCTCGGCCAGCGACTGGGTGCCCGCGTGCGTGTCCTGGTAGGCGTCCCTGCCCGACTCGTCGCCGTACCCGGACCCGTGGCCCGACCCGTGCCCAGAACCGTGCCCGGACCTGGCGTGCGTCTTGGTGGCCGCAGGCTCCTGCGTCGCCGCCCGGTGCGGGGCGACGGCGTGCTGCTCGGGGACGGCGGCGTGCCGCTTCGGGGCCTCGGCGTGGTGCTTGGGGGCCTCGGAGTTCGCGCAGCTGTTGCCCATGGTGGGGTTGCCCACGCCGACTGCGTTCGCGGAGTTGCCGCAGGCGTTCACCGGCACCTCCACGGGGGCCTGCACGCTGTTCCCGGACAAGATCCCGGGCGAATCCGTCGCCACGGCGTCCGCGCCCGCGGCGAACGCGTGCGTTCCGGACAGGGAGAGGATGCTGGTCGCGGCCGCGGTCGCGAGCATCCCTTTACCGATGACCTGTCGCATGTAGTTGTCTTCCTCTGAGCAGTGGAAAGCCGGCCTTGGAGTCGTAGCGACGGTCCAAGGCCGGCCAGGAAAAACAGCCCGGTGGCTGGGTGCTACCTCAGGTGTTGGCGCAGGTGTTGCCGAACGCCGGGTTCAGCAGGGCGATCACGTCGACGGTGTTGCCGCACAGGTTGACCGGCACGTGGACCGGGACCTGGACGAGGTTGCCGGAGAGAACGCCCGGGGACCCGACGGCCGCACCCTCGGCGCCGGCGTCGGCGAACGCGGGGGCCGCCATGCTCATGGCCATGACGACACCAGCGATGATCGTTGCGCTCTTCTTGTGCTTCACAGATGTTCCCTTCTCTGTGGTCATGCCGATCTGGCAGTCGAAACCGAGCGAGAACTACGTTTACGTCTCGCACCATGACCCGCAGTCTGCAAACGAGTTGAGAGTCCGGAAGAAACCGGCGGTTTCGACCGTTCGGTAAATTCACCCGAATTACCGCAGAACAAAAATGAAGAAGCCCGGGCTGCCCGGCCTTGAAGCAGGCGGGCAGCCCGAGCGTTCTCACACCGGCAGATCAGCCGTTGAGCTCACCGTTCCCGGACAGGACCGGGATGTCGGACAGGATGTGCGACAGCGGCTCGTCGCCCTTGGCCTGCGTGGAGTTCTCGGTGCACTGCTGGTTCTGAGGCGCCGACAGGATCGGGATGTCCTGGACTCCGACGTTCACGAGCGCGACGAGCGACTGGAGGTTCGCCTTGACCGGGAGACCGACACAGGGCTTGTTCAGCGAACCCTGGACGAGGGAGAGCTGGGGGCTCATGTCGCCGTGCGTCGCGGAGTTGCCGTACGCCTGCTTGGACCCGTTGCCACTGAGCGACGTGGTGCCGTGGTCGTCACCGATGGCCAGCGCCGAAGGGGCCGCGGCAGCGGACAGACCGACGACGGAAACGGCAACTGCCGCCGTGGCCATAGCCTTCTTCATCATTTTGTGTGTTCCTTTTCTGGCAGAAGCTCGAGTCACTGCACGCTGACCAACCTGCCCGCAGGAGTTTGAGTTTCGGGGCTTCACTCGATTGGGGTCCGTGCCAGCCCTCCGTTGGGCCATCAGAGTGAAACGGAGCAACTATGTGCAGGGCGCGGAGTTAATCAGAGCGCTCCGGCGAACGGGGTTACTCCAGAAGGGAATTACTTGTGATTAAGAAGGGTATGGCTGCAGCCGCGGTTGCCGTCTCCGTCGTCGGCATGTCGGCCGCCGTAGCTCCGTCGGCCATGGCGATCGGTGACGACCACGGCACCACGTCGCTCAGCGGCAACGGCGCCCAGCAGGCGTACGGCAACTCCGCCACGTACGGCAACATGAGCCCGCAGATGGCGCTGATCCAGGGTTCGCTGAACAAGCCCTGCATCGGCCTCCCGGCCAAGGCGAACCTCCAGTCGCTGGTCGCGCTCGTGAACGTCGGAGTCCAGGACATCCCGATCCTGTCGGCGCCTCAGAACCAGCAGTGCACCGAGAACTCCACGCAGGCCAAGGGCGACGAGCCGCTGTCGCACATCCTGTCCGACATCCCGGTCCTCTCCGGGAACGGGACGGCCAACCACTGACCCCCCACGCATTGCACAGCGGGCCGCCGTTCACCGGCGGCCCGCTGCCGCGTTCCCCATCCGCCGTGCCGTCAGCCCCGTGGCCAGTGATCCATTGACATAAGAGCTCTCCATTCCTGGTCGGGGCGGCCCGGGACGGTTTTCCCCTGCCTTTCCCAGGAGTCCTGCAACGACGTGAAGATGGGGTCATCGACACGGCGTTCCGGAGAATTCCTGCTCAACGGGATGAGGCCCTGCCGCTTCCATTGACGCTTGAAGTCAGCCATGTTCCCTCGCCATCGACGGGCGTGTGTCGAGCCATCTGTTCCAGATGTGGAATCCAGGGAAACCGAACGTTTAGGGCGAACGAGTTGTTGTTCGTGCGTGCCGCGAACACCCGCACTCCGCAGTGGCGTCGAGCGGTTTACCGTTTCTTCGTCCCGGTTCCTCCGTAGCGGAGTCCAGCTTGCGCACTCACCTCTACTCACCGACCGGATCCCGGCGCGCGCGAATGCTGCGTCTCGCCATTCCGGGGGTCCTTCTGGTCGCCGCCGCCGTTGGAATGGGAAACGCCACGGCAACGCCGCTCCCTGTCCAACGCGTCGATGTCTTCGGCGACATGAAGAACCGACCGAACGAGGGAAGCGGTACGAATATCCTCCTGATGGGGACGGATGGCCGCGACACCATCACGCGCAAGGAGAAGCGCACGTTCCATGCGGGCGGAGTCGCCTGCAATTGCACGGACACGCTCATGCTGGTCCATGTCTCCGAGGCCCGGGACCGCGTCAGTGTCGTCAGTCTTCCCAGGGATTCCTACGCCGACATCCCCGCGCACCGCGACGAGGCCACGGGAGAAGAACGCCCGGCGCATCCGGGGAAGATCAACGGCGCCTACGCGGAAGGCGGTCCCGCGCTGTCGGTGCGGACGGTCGAGGGGGCGACCGGCGTCCGCGTCGACCGGTATCTGCAGCTCGACTTCCGGCGCTTCATGGACAGCGTCGAGACGGTCGGCGGCGTGCGGGTCTGCACGCCCCGCGCACTCAAGGACAGGACGACCAAGCTGGACCTCGCGCCCGGCAGCCATCTGCTCAACGGGGGCCGGTCCCTGCAGTACGTCCGCTCCCGGCACGTGGACCTGAGCGCCGACTTCGGGCGGATCCAGCGACAGCAGCGCTTCCTCGTGGCCGCGCTGCGCGGCGTACGTACGGAGGACGTGCTGGCCGACCCGGTGAGGGCGGCGCGGCTCGGCCGGCTGCTGGCCGGATCGGCGCGGGTCGACCGGGGGTTCAGCTCGGAGCAGATCCTGGCCCTCGCGGCGGACCTCGGCAGACTCCCTGCGTCGTCCATGGAGTTCACCACGGTGCCCGTCAGCGGCTTCAGCGAGACGCTGAACGGCGCGCTCCAGTGGGACCGGGCCAAGGCCGGCAAAGTCTTCACGGCCCTCAAGCGGGACCAGCCTCTTACGGCCCCCGACTCCAAGGCCAGGCTGAGCGATCCGCCTAGGTTCGGAAGCCCGGTGACCGTCCGGGGCGACACCCTGGAATGCCGTTGACGGCGCTCTGATTACTAGGCCAACCGGGTCGAACGTCGCAACCATCACCGTGTCAGACAGTTGATCATCACGCGGCTCTGCCAAGGGAGCCCGCTCTTGAAGGGAATCAAAATGAACAAGCTGTGGGCATCCGCGGCCGTTGCCGCCTCCGTCGCCGGAATCACGGCAGGGATGGCCCCCCAGGCCCTGGCGATCGGTGACGACCGAGGCACCACGTCGCTCAGCGGCAACGGCGCCGAGACGGCATTCGGCAACTCCGCGACCAAGGGCAACCAGAGCCCCCAGCTCACGCTCGTCCAGGGCACGCTGAACAAGCCCTGCATCGGTCTCCCGGTCAAGGCGAACCTCCAGTCGCTCGTCGCGCTCGTGAACGTCGGAGTCCAGGACATCCCCGTCCTGTCGGCGCCGCAGAACCAGCAGTGCACCGAGAACTCCACGCAGGCCAAGGGCGACGAGCCGCTGTCGCACATCCTGAACGACATCCCGGCCCTGTCCGGCAACGGTGTCGGCAACGGCTGACCTTGCCTCAAGGGGGCCGGCCGTCGTCGTGCCGGCCGGCCCCTTCGGCCTTCCCCGGGTCGCCTCCGCCGTGTGGGGGCGACCCGCCGGGGGTAGAGGCCCGGCGTGATTGAACTCGCCGAGATGATCGCGCAGTTACGTGGGGAACTCGCCGCCGCCATGGCCGCGGCCGAGAACGCCGAGAACGCCGAGAACGCCGAGGACACAGCACTGCGCTTCGAGCTGGGTCCCGTACAACTGGAGGCGGAGTTCGCCGTGCAGCGGTCCGCCGGGGCCGACGGCAGGATCCGCTTCTGGGTCGTCGAGGCAGGCGCCTCCGGCCAGCAGGCGACCAGCACCACCCACCGCGTCACCCTCAGCCTGGAGCCCCGCGTGCGTGGCTCCGATCAGCGGCCCTGGGTCAGCGGTGACCAGGCCGCGCGCGAGCGCTGAGTCCGGCCACCGTGGCGGCGTCAGAGGGTCTTGAGGCGGCGAGGGTCGCCGAAGTACTGGTGGAGAGGCCGGGCGGAGCGCCCGGACGGCGCGGGTCCGGATATCGCGTGGGGGAGCGGTCCGTGCTGACGGCCGCCCATGTGGCCGCGGGCCCGGTGACGTCGGTGCGGGTGCGCTTCGACGCCGATCTGCCGGGGGAGTGGAGCGCAGACGCACGCGTCGTGCTGCTCGCCGAGGCCGCGGACCTGGCGCTCCTCGAGCTCACGACCGTTCCGCCCCGGGGCCCGGCTGTCCTGAGCCCCCGCTACGGCGCCGTGCCCGAGTCCGATGTGGTGCTTCCCTTCAGCGCGATGGGCTTTCCCCGTTTCAAGCTGCGGGACGACGGCATGCGCCTCCTCGACGACGGCGCCCCCAGCCAGTACCGGGACTCCTGCCATGTCTCGGGGACGGTCTCCGTCCTGTCCAACCGCCGCGAGGGCACACTCGAACTGGCCGTTCTCGCACCGCGCGAGGACCCCGAGCCGGGCCGCTCTCCGTGGGAGGGGATGTCCGGCGCTGCGGTCTGGTCGGGGGGCGCCGTGATCGGCTTGGTGAGCTCCCACCACCGGTCGGACGGCCTGGGGCGGCTCGCGGCCTGCCGGGTGGAGCACTGGTACGGCGTGCTGTCCTCGGCCGAGGGTGAACTCCTCCACGAAGAGGCGGGTCTTCCGCCGATCGGAGCGCTGGGTTCCGCAGCCGGCCCGGAGGGGCCGTCGGCCCCCGCGAGCCTGACCGGTCTCCCCTCTGACCTGCCCTTGCGGGAACTCATGGGGCTCGTCGACGCGTTGGTGGAGATCCCGGCGATGAAGGACGCGAACGGCCTGGGTGTGGTGCTCGCCAGCATCGACGCGGAGATCGCCGCGAACCGGCCGAGGGACTCCCGGCTCAGGATGGACATCTACGGCATCGTGCGCACCTGTCTGCGCTACCGGGGCACGCTCGATCAGCTCCTGGAGACTGTCCGGCTGCTGGAGGGGCAGTCGGCGGAAGTGGCCCGCGTCGACCGTGAGGCGGCTCAACTGGCCAAGCGATACTGCTGACTTGATGTCGGGCACGGCTCGGATGCGGGGTTTCGCAGCGTGCCGTGCTGGGTCATCATGAGGGGGAAAGGGATGGCGCATGCACGGAATCACGGGAGGGGACTTGGCAGCCGTGGAGCAATCGATGCCTGCCGTCGAGTCCGATCTCGTAGATCTCTCGGGGGTTTCTCTTGAAGCGCTGCTTTCCATGGACGGCACGGCCATCGCCGTGTCGCTGGAACAGCTCCTGCGGCATATTGACGGCCCTCAGGCCATCGCCGTGTCGTACAACCCCCCGGACCGCATCGACTGAGGGGCTCAGTACGGTGCGGTGGAGGGCTCATGGCGGGTGAGTCCGCGATATCTGCGGATCTGTCGTTCCACCAGCTCTCGGCGTCCGGCGTGCGCGCGCTCGCGCTCGGCGAGGGCGACAGCGACGTGGTCGACGAACTGCTCGCCGCGGAACGCAGTCGCAGACTGCTGATGCTGCGCGCCCTGGACGACGGTCTGTCCCGGAGCGGTCCGTCGCTCGGCTCCGGGGCCGCGGTGTCGCCCGATGAGGCCTGGGCCCTCCTGGAGCGCGTCCAGAAGCAGTCCCCCGAGGTGTTCGACGACGTACTGATGTGCCCGCACACCGGCATGTGGCTCTCGCTCGCCTTGCGCAGGCTCAGGGGCACGTCGTACGAGGACGCGCCCTTGTGGGTGGTGACCGGGCATCTGTCGGCACTGGCCGCGGCGGCGGGAGCGCGTGCAGGGCTGGACTTCTCGATGACCGTTCCGGTGCGCCGGGGTGTCGTGCCGCTGCCGACGCTGGGATGCGCGGTGGTCGAGGCGAGCGAGCCATGGAGTACCGCGCAAGTCATCTGTGGGGATGGGGCGTTACGGGTCCTCGGGGCTCGCGGCGAGGTGGCCGTGCCCGCCGACCGGCAGGAGAGCGGGCCCGGCTGGCATGCGGTGCGCCGCGTGGCCCTCGGGTCCAAAAGCCACGCCAAGCGGCTGGTCCTGGAGGAGCTCGACCCCTATCGCACGTTCCCCCGCCCGAGCGAGCCCACCCTGATGACGGCCGCGGAGGAGGCGAGTTGGCGGAAACTGCTTGCCGACGCGTGGGGAATCCTGCTGCGCGACGACGCGGAGAGCGCCGACGCGATGCGGCCGGGTCTGATGTCGCTGGCGCCCGTGTCGGCCAGGGAGCGGTTCCGGCCATACAGCGGGACGGCGGGCGACGCGTTCGGCAGCGTCACGGCATCCCACCCGGACGATGCGGCGCAACTCGCGGCCACGCTGGTGCACGAGTTCCAGCACACCAAGCTCGGCGGCCTGATGCACCTGGAGGCGCTGACCCGGCAGGCACCGGACCAGGACCAGGCGGGGCCTGAAGAGCTCTTCTACGCCCCCTGGCGCGACGATCCGCGGCCCTTGGGCGGCCTGCTGCAGGGCATCTACGCCTTCGCCGGGGTCGCCCGCTTCTGGCGCGTCCACCGGCATGCCGCCGACGCCGCGTACGCCCCCCTGGCCCACTTCGAGTTCGCGCTGTGGCGTACTCAGGTGTGGTCCACGCTGCATCTGGTCGCGGGCCACGAACGGCTGACGCCCCTGGGCCGAAGCGTCATCGAGGCGCTGCGCGAGAGGTGCGCGGAGTGGATGGCCGACGAGGTGCCGGACCGGGAGCTGGAGCTCGCCGGGGAGGCCGCGGCCGACCACCGGGCCCGCTGGCGCGCGCATCATCTGCGGCCGCCGGCCGCGGCCGTCGACGAAGCGGTACGCGCCTGGCAGCGAGGGGAGAGCCGCCCGCCGGCCGCCTTGGAGGCCGAGCCAGAACTCGTACCGGATCCGGAGGGGCGGCACTTCGACGTCACGGCCATCCTGGCCCGCTACCGCGTCAGCGAGCCCGACGGGGCCTGGCGGCGGACCGCTGCCCTGGCGGGAGGCGTCAAGGGCGTCGACCCGGGCGACGTACTGCTGGCCCGTGGTGACCTCGCCGGGGCCCGGCACGCCTACGCCGCCCAGCTGAGCGGTGAGGGCGGCTCCGTGGCCGCCTGGGTCGGCCTCGGGCGGGCACTGGCGGCGGGCCAGGACGCGGCGGCCCGCCTTCTGTGCCGGTATCCGGAGCGGGCCCGTGCCGTGCGGGACGCGCTGCGGGCCGGGACGGGACACGGAGCGGACCCCGCACGGCTGGCCGAGTGGCTGGGCCGGGGCGGGACGACGGAACGCTAGGAGAGGCCGGCCGGGGTGCGCGCCCCGCAGCCGGCCCCGCCCCGTCGCGTTACAGCGACACCGGGTCGATGTCGCAGTTGGCCCGCTCCCCTTCCTTGGCCTGAAGGGTCGCCGGGTGCGGACCTGTCTGCTCGCGGATCCGGGGGGCGTCGAGCACGCGCTCCATGCGTTCCAGGGTGTCGGCCCGCAGCGCGTTACCCGCGGCTTCCTCCCCGACCGCGATGAGGTCCATCGCCAGGTTGCTCGCGCAGGCCAGGGTGGTGGGGTGGTCGGGGCCGAACGTCGACTGGCAGAACGCGAGCGTCGTCTCTCCGCGCCTGCGCGCGTCCTGGGGCTGGGAGAGCGCGGCCAGGTCGCTCGCCAGGTTGATGGCACAGGCGAGGGAGATCGGGTGGCCGGGGCCGAGCCGTTCGGCGAGTGACGCCAAAGACGCCTCGTTCAGCCTTCGTGCCTCGTCCGGCTGGCCCAGCAGGCGCAAGGTGACCGCGAGGTTGACGTCGGCCGACAGGACGTGCGGGTGGTGCGGGTCGAAGATGTTGCGATATCCCTGGCTGGCCTTGATGCCGCGAGTGCGGGCCGCCTGCAGGTCGCCGTTCTGGCGCAGTGCCACCGACAGGGTGAGCGCGGTGGACAGGGACTGGGGGTGGGCGTCGCCGTAGCGCCGGGTGAACAGGGCGTAGGCCTCGGTGGCGAGTTCCAGGGAGCGCGCGTGGTCTCCCTCCTTGCGGAAGGACTCGCTGAGCTGGCGCATCACACCGACCGTGGAGGGGTTGGCGCGGCCGAACACGTCACGGAAGGCGTCGAGCACCGCCTCCTGGAGGGCGCGGGCGCCCACGTAGTCACCCGTCTCGCGCACATCGATGGCGACCGAGTTCTCCGTCACCAGGGTCCGCTGGTCGTCCCGCCCGAACAGGCGCATCTTCAACCCCAGTGTGTGCTGGTCGAGTTCGAGCGCGCGGCGGAACTCTCCGGCCAGCCGCAGGCTCACTCCGAGGTTGTGTGCGATGTTCAGCGTCGTGGGGTCGTCCTCGCCGAACGCCCTGCGGGCCCGCTCGAAGGCCGTCTCGTCCAGTTCGGCGCCGACGGCGAAGTGCCCTTCGAGGCGTCGCACGGCGGCTTCGAGCTGGATCGCGTCCAGGGCGTCCTCGCGGGTGTCCTCGCGATCGGTGGGGGCGGTGCGCTGGTAGATCTCCTTGAGCTGGTCCACGAGCCTGGCCGCGTCGTCGTAGCGGCCGACAGTGCGGTACATGACGCAGAGCCACTGGCCCATGAGGACGGTCTGCTGGTCCTCCTCGCCGAAGATCGTCAGCCAGGTTTCCCAGGCCTGTTCGGAGAAGTCGAGCGACACCTCGTGGTCGCCCCAGTAATAGAGATACTTGGCGATGTTCATGACGAGCTGACGCACCCAAGGCTGGTCGGACTTGATGGCGTCAGAGGCGATGACGTGACCGTAGAGCTCCGCGTAACGCTGCCAGCTGGCGGCATTGTTGGGCGATTTCGGGTCAGCGGCGGCCAGCAGAGTGTGGGCGCCATGGCGCATGCGGGACTGCTCCTCAGGGGTCATGCGGTTGTTCAGGACGAGCTGAACAAGACGGTGCATCTCGATGGAGTTCGTACGGTGGTCGATGCGTGCGAGTGAGTAGCGGTTCACCTCCCTTATGGCTCGCGCGAGCCGCATCGGGTCGTTCAGTGTCGCGTCGAGCTCGGGGAAGATGCTGCTGTTTCCCAAGCCGGAGAAAATGGACCGCGAAATCGGGTCCGGAGCGAAATACGAGCAGAGCTGCAGCAGGCGCAGGGCCGAAGGGCTGCGGTTCTCCAAGTGGTCGAGGGACACGTTCCAGGCGGCGGCGACCGGCAGTTGATAGTCCGGCGGCGGGGCCACTTCGAGGAGTTCGGTGCGCTTGTCCTCGAAGAGGCGGAGGTACTCGGATGCCGGCATGCCCGTCTCCGCACGCCAGGCGGCGGCCTGCTCCAGGGCGAGCGGCAGGTCCCCCAGCGCCTCGGCCAGCTGATCGGCCTCGTCGTCCTGGAGGGGCGGCCCCGAGTGGCGCAGGAGTTCCTTGCTCTCCTCGCGGGTGAAGACATCCACCTCGAGAGAGCCGCCGACCAGGCCCCAGCGCCGGTTGCGCGAGGTGACCAGGATCGTGCCGTTGCCCCCGGTGGGAAAGTAGTGACGTACCTGTTCCGGATTATCGGCATTGTCGAAAATCAGCAGCCAGCGTGAGAAAGGACGGCCCTCGCGCAGTGCCTCGCGCACCGCGGGCCCCGCGATATTGGCCTCGGTGCTGGTCTCGAGTCCGAGGCGTCCCGCGAGTTCCACGAGTGCCTGGCCGATCTGACCGGGCCGCTCCGAGGGAATCCACCAGACGATGTCGTACTCCGACTGGTGGCGGTACGCGTATTCAATGGCGAGCTGGGTCTTGCCCACGCCCCCCATGCCGTGAATGGCTTCCGGCAGGACGGTTGTCGTGCCTTCCCTCAGCCGCTCTCCCAGGAGATCCAGCAATTCCATTCGGCCGGTGAAATTGGGGTTCCGGGGCGGCAGGTTTCCCCAGACGCGCGGCTGTGATGTGCGGTCCCCCTCCACCGTTTGCTGGGGCGTAGTCGACATCACCGGTGCTCCTTCAGGATGGGGCCGAGAGACGGGGGTTCCACCGCTTTTCTCCAGGCTGACTGCGTATCGACGATCGTGCCAGCCAAGTACCCCTGCCAGCAGGGCGGCGCGCTGCATGAAACGTCCGGAGAGTGCTCTCAGCGCGGCGAGTTCCACGCGGAGGAAGCCGATGTTGCGGCTGTTCACCTTGGGCATGGCCAGGGTGTCCAGCGGTTCGGCGGGGGAGGGGAGCAGCGAAGGGGGGCCGGTTCCGTCGCCCGCCAATAACGCGCGTACGTCGTGCAGTATCCGTGCCGTGTCGCTGCGGCGGCCCAGCGCGAGGAGCTCCTCGCGGATGTCGGGGGCGAACGAGAACGCCACATCCGTGATGGCGTCGCCCTGTTCCCCGCTGGGCCGGACGAGGCCGCTCATCAGCAGCTCCGAGGCGTGCACAGGGCCCGCTCCCGGTGTGGTCTCCAGGACCTTGCGGATGAGGGGGATGCTGAGGGGGACAGCGGCTAAGCGTGTCGCCAGGGTGAATGCCGTGGGCGATGCTCCGGCGCGGAAGTCCGACACGCGCTCCGACGCCGGCACCGTGCTGTGCGGATCGGGGACGTCGTCCGTCCACGGCAGGGCGCGCGCCGCGTCGGGCCTGCGCTTCCACTCCCGCGCCCGGGTGGCGGACATCTCCAGCCAGCGCGGCTCGGGGCCCATGACGAGCTGGGTCCAGGCCTCGGCCCAGCGGTTGGTCAGGGCGAGGACCGGCACCAGGACCGGGTCGCCCTCGGCCTCCGGCTCGTCCGGGTCGCGGGACTCCACCGGGGCCTCGCGCAGCTCCCAGTCGAGTTCGCTGTTGGCCGCCCAGGCACGTCCCGCGCGCAGCCGCACCCGCGAGACGTCCAGGCCCGTGCGGAACCAGAGCTGCTGGGGGAGCACATGCACCACGGCTACCGGGCAGGTGCGGCCCCAGGCGCGCAGCAGCGGCATGACCGCGCCCGACCGCCATCCGGCCGCGAGACCGTCGGTCAGCACGAGGACCACGCGGCGCATGTCTCCGGGGCTGCCGAGCGGTTCCTCGGGGCCGATCCGGGCGGGGTCGGTCTCGTCGGTGCCGCGCAGGCGCAGCACGCGTACGCGTGCGAAGTCGCCTCCGCGGTTCAGCTCGTCGACCAGGTCGCCGACGGCGTGATCCCAGATCCGCATGGTCAGGTGGCTGTCGAGGACGAGGACCGCTTCGGAGCGCTCCTGTCCGCCGGGCGGCCCGGACCGCGCATGCCCGAGTCGGCCGAGAACGGACGCGGCCTCACGTCGTGCCCGCGTCGCCGGTCCCTGCCGCTGCCCTCCGTCGTCATGCATATGCGCCCTCAAGGCGTCGTGGCGGCCAGGACAATGGTGCGGAGTCCCGCAGTGCGCGGGCGTGCGTGACATCCACAAGCGCAGCCTGACAGTGCGCCCGCACTGCAAGCAAGGGGGTACGGCGGCATGGGCCGGGGCGCACGGAAATCGTGCTAGAAGTCGCGCCTGCGGCAGCGAAAGTCGTGCCTCCGGCGGAGAACATGGTGCCCTTGGCGTGCGGCTCCGTGCGCCCCGCGGGCGGGCGCGTGCGCCTAACCGCCAGGCGTGTGCGCCCGGCCGCCAGGTGTGTGCACCCAACCGGCGAGTGGGTGCGCCCGGCGGGAAGCTGCCACACGGCAGCCGAGGCCGGCTCGTTCATGGCGCGGCACCCCCTCTCGCCGTGTGCGGGAGGTTCACGGACCGGTGGCCGGCGGCCCCGTTCAACTCGTCACCGGCGCACGGTCGGGGCCGGGCGGCCCGGGTCTGCGTTCCGGATCGTCGAGCAGGATCGCCAGATGGCGTCCCACGTGGTTGTCCCAGCCCTCGGGTCCCAGCGCCAGAGCCTCCTTGCGCCAATTTCCGGCGCGTGTCACGAGGCTGGACAGGCCCCGGTCCTGGACCATCTCGGCGACCGCTTCCTTGAAGGCGGGGTCGCCGCAGTCACCCCGGTGCCAGATCATCGCGGGCACCCCGGCCCGCAGGCCCGCCATGAACTCCTGGTGGCTGGCCGGGGAGTCGGTGCCGGGCGGCTCGCTCAGCACCAGACAGACCGCGTGGTCGTCCTCCTTCAGCTCGCGCTCCAGGTGGAAGTGCGACTGGCCGGGAGGGTTGAAGTACGAGTGGCTGTCGGCGGGCTGCTCCTTGAGCTGGCGCCACTTCTTGTGCCAGGGCCGGTGCCAGGCTGCCTTGCGCAGGCGCTCGAAGCTGCGGATCAGGACCGAGTAGTCCATCACCAGGGGGGTGGGGGACGAGGAGGAGGACTCCTTGTGCCACCACTCCACGGGCTCGCCCAGTAATTCCCACGGGAGGATGAATTCCAGGACGACCGGTTGGCGCAGGTCCGCCCACCGCTCCTCGGTCTGCTCGATGAGGACCTCCACCTCGGCGGGCAGGTCGTCGCGGTGAAGATGCAGGGTCTCGCCGGGCACGGGATGCCAGCCCTCGGCGTCCGACTGCCGCCAGTGGGAGAGGAAATAGCGGTCCGGATCCACTCCGTCGGGCTCGAACTGGATCATCAGATACGCGGGCACCATGGGCGGCGGGGCCTGCTGGACCATGCCGCTGCGCTGCCAGTCGGCGATCTGGTCCTCCAGGCCCCAGGCCCTGGACTGCCGACGGTTCCAGCGACGCAGGTCCTCCGCTGCCTCCATCTGTCCGTCCTCCACGAGCTGTTCGGCGGCCAGGGCCAGGAACGCCATGCTGACGGGGAGTTCCTTCGCGGCGGTGTTGTCGCCGGCCAGTCGTAAGAAGACTGCCCATCCCGTGTCGCACCACGCGGGCAATTCCTGGGTGCGTGAGCGGCTGGCCCGCCGGGCGAGCGTGGTGAGCCCGGCCGGCGACCGCATGTCCCGCAGGACGGGCTGCAGGGGACGCAGATCGGCGCCGTCGAAGAATTCCACTGCCTCCCATTCGTCCACCAGCCGCAGCAGCGACACCGTGGCGGAGGACTGCTGCTCCAGGTACCGCAGGCAGCGCACCAGACACCCAAGACCGTCGGGGACCTGCGCGCAGCGCTCCACCAGCTGCAGCAGCCAGGGTCGCAGCGCCGCGTTGCGCAGGGGTTCCACGGGGGATTCCAGCTCGTCGCTCAGCATGCGCACCCAAAGATCGGCGCTGTTCTCCTGTCGCACCGTGCCCGAATCCTGCAGTACGTCGACGATGTCGGCGACCAATTCGTTGCGAACCCTCGCAGGGCTGCGCCCTTCCACCCCCGTGACCTCCCGATCGCCACCAGCAGTCAGCAGTCAGCACTCATGTGAATCGATGGTGCGGCACCGTCATATCGATGGTGGCGACAAGCGTACGACCACAGCCCAGCGCAGGGCAGGTCTCCGGCCATTAGCAGAGCAGAGCTGTGACCATTGGTCGAATTCTGCCAACTCCCGAGCTGTGAAGCGCAGTTCGTGCCATGGAGAGAGGGTGGCACCGGCGTTCCCGGCTCCATCGGGCCGCCCTTGTCGAACGGTGGTGCCAGGCGCCGGCCCTCCCTGATGTCAGACGGCGGCCAGTCCTGACTTCAGGCCCGCTCCGCACAGCGGGACCACGGCCGTCCGTTCGCCGAGTGCGCCGTCCCGTACGGCTGCCCAGCACGCGACGCCGGTCGCCTCGACGTACAACCCGCGGCCCGCCAGATCCAGTTGGGCGGCCCGGATCTGGTCCTCCGTGACCGTCAGGAAGCCGCCGCCGGATCCGCGTACGGCCCGCAGGATCTGGCGTGCGCGGGGCGGGCGCGGGATCGCGATGCCCTCCGCGAGCGTCGGCGCCATCGGCTCCGTCCCGGGGGTGTCCAGGGGCTCGTCGGCGCCCGCGCGCCACGCCTCGGCCAGCGGGGCGACCGCGGCCGCCTGCACGGCGTACAGCGCGGGCGCCTTGGCGATCAGGCCCGCCGAGTGCAGTTCCCGCACCGCGAGGGCCGCGCCGAGCAGCAGGGTGCCGTTGCCCACCGGGACGACGAGCACGTCCGGCAGGCGGCCGCCCAGGTCCTCCCAGAGCTCATGGACGTACGTCTTGGTGCCCTGCAGGAAATAGGGGTTGTGGACGTGCGAGGCGTAGAAGGTGCCTGGCTCGTCGGCCGCCGTCCGGGCCGCCCACGCCGTCTTCTCGCGGTCTCCGGGGACGACTTCGAGCCGTGCCCCGTGCGCGCCGATCTGCTCCAGCTTCTTCGGTGACGTGCCCTCAGGGACGTACACCGTGCAGGGCAGTCCGGCCCGCGCGCAGTAGGCGGCGACCGCCGTGCCCGCGTTGCCGCTGCTGTCGGCGATCACGCGCTCCGGAGCGAGCCGGGCCGCGAGCGCGGCGAGCATGACCGCGCCCCGGTCCTTGAAGGAGAGCGTCGGCATCAGGAAGTCGAGCTTGGCCGAGATCGCGCCATCCAGCGGTACGAGCGGTGTGCGGCCCTCGCCGAGCGAGAACGCGGGGGCGGGCAGTGGCAGGGACTCGGCGTACCGCCACAGGGAATTGACCCTTCCGTTCAGGGCCTTCAGCGACGCGGGATTGGGGGAGAAGTCCAGGTCGAGCGGGCCACGGCAGACGGGGCAGCACCAGGCGAGGGTGCCTGCGGGGACCCGGGTTCCGTCGGCGGGGCAGAAACAATCCGGCAATGCTGTCATGTGGCCAGGTTAGTTGGGGCAGTTGGGGCCGATGTGTCATGACGGGTGCGTGGCGGTCATGTTACGTCCGGTCCTGACCCTTGTGGGTTTCCCATGGGTCCGCCAATCTTTCGTCCCGACGCAGGCAAGAACAGGTAAGGCGACTTGACATGTCCCTGCCTTGTGCCCCTGTGTCTGCGGGCACCACCCCAGCACCATCAGCTTCATCGAAGGTCACCGGCTTCACCCCAAGCACCATCAGCACCACCCCCCACCAGCGCACCACCTATTGAGGAGGACCCCTCAGATGGCAGTGATGCGTCATACCCGCCGAAGACTGGCCGGGATCAGCGCGACAGCGGTCGCGGCCCTCGCCCTCGGCGTCGTCTCCGCCCTCCCCGCGACCGCGCAGCCGGGCCAGGCCCAAGGCACGGTCGAGAACGCCGGAGTCCCCGGCGCGATACCCGGCAGCTACATAGTCACCCTCGACGCGGACGCCGCGAAGGCGGGCTCCGAGGCGGGCAAGGCGCTGGCCGACGAGTACGGCGCCGAGATCAAGCGCACGTACAAGAAGGCCCTCAACGGTTACGCGGTCGAGCTCTCCGCCGCCGAGGCCGAGAAGTTCGCCGCGGACCCGGCGGTCGAGTCCGTCGTGCAGAACCGGACGTTCACGGTCGACGCCACCCAGCCGAACCCGCCGTCCTGGGGCCTGGACCGCATCGACCAGAAGACGCTCCCGCTGAACAACTCGTACACCTATCCGGACTCCGCCGGTGAGGGCGTCACGGCGTACGTCATCGACACCGGCGTCCGCATCAGCCACAGCGACTTCGGCGGGCGCGCTTCCTACGGATACGACGCCATCGACAACGACAACACCGCGCAGGACGGCCACGGCCACGGTACGCACGTCGCGGGCACCGTCGCCGGGACCCTGCACGGCGTCGCCAAGAAGGCGAAGATCGTCGGCGTGCGCGTCCTGAACAACCAGGGCTCGGGCACCACCGCGCAGGTCGTCGCGGGCATCGACTGGGTCACCCAGAACGCGGTCAAGCCGGCCGTCGCGAACATGTCGCTCGGCGGCGGCGCCGACAGTGCCCTCGACGCGGCGGTACGCAACGCCGTCGCGTCCGGCATCACCTTCGCCGTCGCGGCAGGCAACGAGTCCGTCAACGCCTCCACACGCTCTCCCGCGCGCGTGACCGAGGCCATCACGGTCGGCGCCACCACGAACACCGACGCCAAGGCGAGCTACTCCAACTTCGGCAGCGTCCTTGACCTGTTCGCGCCGGGTTCGTCCATCACCTCGACCTGGAACACCAACGACACCGCGACGAACACGATCTCCGGTACGTCGATGGCGTCCCCGCACACCGCGGGCGCCGCGGCGCTCTACCTCGCGGACAACCGCACGGCGACCCCGGCGCAGGTGTCCGCGGCCCTGGTCGCCGCGGCCTCCACGGGCGTCGTCACCAGCCCCGGATCGGGCTCGCCCAACCGCCTCCTGAACGTGGGCGCCGGCTCGACGAACCCTCCGGGCCCCAAGTTCGAGAACACGACCGACTACGCGATCAGTGACAACGCCACGGTCGAATCGCCGGTCACCGTGAGCGGTGTCCCGGGTTCCGCGCCTGCCTCCCTGAGCGTGCCGGTCGCCATCAAGCACACCTATGTGGGTGACCTCCAGGTGCAGCTGATCGCGCCCGACGGCAGCGCGTACACGCTGAAGGGCTATGGGACCGGCGGCAGTTCGGACGACATCAACACCACGTACACGGTCAACGCGTCGTCCGAGACGGCCAACGGGACGTGGAAGCTGCGAGTGAGCGACAACGCGGCACAGGACGTCGGAAAGATCGATTCCTGGGGGCTGCAGTTCTGAAGTTCTGAGTTCTGATTTCTGTGCTCTGAGTGAGTCCTTCTAGGGCCTCGTCCTCGCGGCACGGCTCCGGGTCGCCGACCCGGGCCGCCGCGAGGACGAGGCGTGCGGTGCGGTGCGGTGCGGTGAAGAGGTTGGCGCTATGGGGGCAGATCTACCTATTTAGTGCCCGGGTCGTGCGCCGCATACGATGCGAGGCCGTCCGCATCGACCGACCCGCCCGAACCAGGAGCACGGAACCCGTGGCCATACCCCCGCCCCCCGACTTCGGTGGCCGTTCCCAGCAGCCGTACGGGCAGGTTCCCTACGGGCCGCCAGCGCAGCCCCCGTACCCGGGTGGGCCCCAGGTGCCGTATCAGCAGTGGCCCGGTGGGTACTCGCCGTACTCCCGGCCTCCGGTCAACGGCTTCGCGATCGCCTCGCTCGTTCTCGGGATCCTCTGCTTCCTGCCCGCCGTCGGACTGGTCCTCGGGCTCGTGGCGCTCGCGCAGATCAGGAAGAAGGGCGAGCGCGGCAAGGGCCTGGCGATCGCGGGCAGCATCCTCTCCGTCGTCGGCGTCGTGCTGCTGGTGCTCGCCGTCGCCACGGGAGGCGCGCGTGACTTCATGGACGGCTTCAGGGACGCCGCGCGTGACGCCAGGAACAGTGCCGGGTTCCCCGTCGGCAAGGGGGAGTGCTTCAACGTCCCCGGCAGCAGACTCGAAGGGGCGGAGTACGCCTACCAGGTCGACCGGGTGCCGTGCTCCGCGCGGCACGACGGGGAGGTCTTCGCGTCGGTCCGGGTGAACCACGACAGCTACCCGGGCGACTCCGCCCTCACGTATCTCGCCGAGGAGAAGTGCGGCGGCCTGCAGGCCGCCTACGTCCTCGACAGCTGGGTCGACCGGGGCGACGCGCAGGTCAACTACTTCGTGCCCGACGGGGACACCTGGCGCCAGGGGGACCGGCACATCACCTGCCTCTTCACTGACGCCGAGCGGAAGCGCTCGCTGGAGGGTTCGTTCCGCCGCGACGGCACGAACCTCGACGCCGATCAGCTCGCCTACCTGAAGGCCGACAAGGCCCTCTCCGACGCCTACGGGTCCGAGCCCGACGCGGAGAGGTTCGAGGACGACCTGCCGGGCCACAAGGAGTGGGCCGGCCGCGTCGACAAGGGCCTCGCCGAGCAGGCGCGGCTGCTGCGCGCGCACGACTGGCCGGCGAAGGCCGACGCCGGCATCACCGCCCTCGTCGACGCGATCGAGCAGAACCGCAAGCAGTGGAAGAAGGCATCCACCGCCGAGGACGCCGACGCCTTTTCCGAGCACTACGTACCGGCGCAGCGGCACATCAGCGGCGCGCGCGAGGCCGCGGCCCGCAAGGCCCTGGGCCTGGCGACCACTTCACCGCGCGACGCGACTCCCGGGGATGAGAGCCCCGGCGTTCACGAGGACGACGGAGGCGGGGCGGGCGCCGCGGTGTGACGAGGGCGCGGCGTTGCGGCGAGGCGGCGGAACGGAGGCGCGGCGACCGGGTACGGGTGCCGCGAAGCCGCTCACCTTAAGGGCCTTTTGTCCGCTTCTGTGATAGTTCTTCGGCGTGACGACCGTCGTGACGCCGACCGTCGCCGGCCAGCGAACTCCGGGGCCCGCGGCGTCGGACTCTCCCCGAAGGGGCAGCCGCAACGGCAGGAACGGGCCCAGGGTTTCGTGCGTCGCGCACCTCTCCCGCGGACTCCTCCTCGTCGTCGCCCTCCTGAACGCCGCCCTTGTCGTGCTCGTCGCCGCCCCGCTGCCCCGCATCCCCCTCCTGGTGCTCGTCGCGGCGGCGGTCACCTCCTGGGGGCTCGTACTCGTGCCCCCCGCGGTCATCGGCCTGGTCGCCGGAGCCGTCGCGGGCCGGCGCCACCCCTGGTGCGCCGGACTGGCCGTACTGACCGCGTTCGTCGCGCTCGTGTACGGCGTCATGCCGTACGCCGCCGGGTACCGCACCGCCCAGGAGCACGGGCAACCCCTGGCCCCCACCGCCTACTTCCAGGGCGTCAACTACGCCAAGGCTCCAGACGGCGACCGCACCCGTCGCTACGCCCGCACCGGTGAGCAGCGCGGAAAGCTGGACCTCTGGACCCTGCCGAAGCGGACCGGGGTGCGTCATCCGGCCGTGGTCTGGGTGCACGGGGGAGGCTGGAACAAGGGGCACCGCGGGCAGAGCCCCGCATGGAACCGCTGGTTCAACGCGCGGGGCTGGTCGGTCTTCGACATCGACTACCGGCTCGCGCCCCGCGTGACCCAGCTCGACCAGATCGGTGACGTGAAGTGCGCCGTGGGCTGGGTGCGGCGCCACGCGCGCGTGTTCGGCATCGACCCCGACCGCCTTGTCCTGGCGGGGAGTTCGGCGGGCGGCAATCTCGCGCTCGCGGCCGCCTATACGGAGGGTGATGACCGGGTTCCCGCGTCCTGTGCGGTGCGTGACAGCTCGGTCGCCGGGGTGATCTCCCTCTACGGGCCGACCGACATGGGGCGCCTCATCGCGGGGACCGCGCTGCGCGGCGACCCCATGATCCCGCGCTTGATGGGGGGTTCGGCGAAGGCCGTCCCCGCCCGCTACCTCCTCGGTTCGCCCGCGAAGCTCGTACGGACGGATGTGCCGCCCACGCTCCTGCTGCACGGCAGCGCGGACCGGGCGGTGCCGGTGGCGCAGGCGCGGGAGCTCGCGCGGCGTCTCGAAGCGGCCGGGGCGCCGGCGACGTATGTCGAACTGTCCTGGGCCGACCACTGCTTCGACGTGAACTGGGGCGGCTGGGGGAGCCAGATCGCGCGATCGGCGATCTCCCGTTTCCTTGACATCCGGGGCGCGAGCGCTTGATCGTCACCTCGTGGGCCACCGCGGGAAAGTGATCGCCATAGCTGTGGAAAGCCCCTGCGTAAAGACCTGAGCACTCCAAAATCATCACTTCGGGTGATTCCTTGGCCTTGGGTTGCGGCCAACAACCCACGGTTGCCAGGCTGTTGCTGTCTGTCAACCTGATGGGAGTGGCCAGTGACTTTCGGTGAACAGCCGGCGTATCTGCGTGTCGCGGGTGATCTCCGCAAGAAGATCGTCGACGGTTCGCTGCCGCCGCACACCCGGCTCCCCTCGCAGGCCAGGATCCGCGAGGAGTACGGGGTGTCGGACACGGTCGCCCTGGAGGCCCGCAAGGTCCTGATGGCCGAAGGCCTGGTCGAAGGACGTTCCGGATCCGGCACGTATGTGCGCGAGCGTCCCGTGCCCCGCCGTGTGGCACGAACCGGCTACCGAGCCTCCGGCGGCTCGACGCCGTTCCGTCAGGAGCAGGCGGAGGACGGCGCGCGCGGCACCTGGGAGTCCCGCAGCGAGCAGGTGGAGGCCGCGAGCGCGACCGCCGAGCGGCTCGGCATCCGCGCGGGCGACCGCGTGATGTGCACCAAGTACGTGTACCGCGACGCGGGCGAGGTGATGATGCTCTCCACCTCCTGGGAGCCCCTCGCCGTCACCGGACGCACTCCGGTGATGCTCCCCGAGGAGGGGCCGCTCGGCGGCTGCGGAGTGGTCGAGCGCATGGCGGCCATCGACGTGGTCGTGGACAACGTCGCGGAGGAGGTCGGCGCCCGCCCGGGGCTCGCGGAGGAGCTCATGGCGCTCGGCGGCGTCCCCGGCCATGTGGTGATCGTCGTGCAGCGGACGTACTACGCGTCGGGCAAACCGGTAGAGACGGCCGACGTGGTGGTCCCCGCCGACCGGTACCGGATCGCATACCACCTGCCGGTGAAGTGACCGGATGCTCCGGCGTACGCCCCGGAATCCGGACGGACCCGTCCGCCCGCCGTGATCGCGAGTTAACGCGCGCCGGTCTTCCGTAACGCCGGAGCAATGAGTCCCTGCAACGACTTGTCATGTACGGCTCCTAACTTCATCGCCCGTACCCGCAATCCGGTCGGACGACAGGAACCCGCATGACGGACACGGTCACCCGCGACACCGACGCCGCCGAAGGACCGCCGCCCCAGCGCAGTTACGCCAGGATGGCGGCCGACGAGAGCCGCGAGGACTACTCCCTGCGGTATGCGCCGCACTCCTTCCGGCGCTGGTCGCCGACGATGGTGGCGTCGACGGCGCTCGGCGGCATCGCCTACCTCGCGGACTTCGCGATCGGCGCGTCCATCGTCTTCACGTACGGCTTCACCAGCGGACTCGCCTCGATCCTGTGCGCCGCGACGATCATCTTCGTCACGGGCATCCCGATCGCGCGGGCCTGCGCCAAGTACGGCCTGGACATGGACCTGGTGACCCGCGGCGCGGGCTTCGGCTACTTCGGCTCGACGCTGACGTCGCTGATCTACGCCTCGTTCACGTTCATCTTCTTCGCGCTCGAAGGTTCGATCATGGCCCAGGCCATGCATCAGGCCGTCGGACTCCCGGTGGAGATCGGCTACTTGATCACGACGCTCATCGTGATCCCGATCGTCTTCCGCGGCATGGGTGCCCTGGCCAAGGTGCAGGCGTGGACGCAGCCGATCTGGCTCATCGGCATGGTGCTGCCCTTCGTGGTGCTCGCCTTCGAGGCGCCGGACGCCTGGGGTGCCTTCGGCTCCTTCGGAGGGACCGAGGGGGCCGGCAGCGGCTTCTCCTGGGTCGCTTTCGGGCTCGGCACGGGTGTCGCGCTCTCGCTCATCGCGCAGATCGGCGAGCAGGCGGACTATCTGCGCTTCATGCCCGCCAAGACCGAGCAGAACAGGCGGCGTTGGAATCTGGCCGTTCTGGCGGCGGGCCCCGGCTGGGTCATCATCGGCGCGGCCAAGCAACTCGGCGGCGCGTTCCTGGCCTTCGTCGCGCTGGAGGCGGTCGGCAGGACGCACGCCCTGGAGCCGATCGCCCCGCAGATCGAGGCCCTCAAACCCTGGCTCGGCTCCTTCGCGCTGCCCGCGGCGGCCCTCTTCGTGATCGTCTCCCAGGTCAAGATCAACGTGACCAACGCCTACAGCGGTTCGCTGTCCTGGTCGAACTTCTTCTCCCGCATCACGCACAGGCACCCGGGCCGGGTCTGGTACATCTTCCTCAACCTCGCCATCGCGCTGACGCTGATGGAGATGAACATGTTCGCGGCCCTCAACAAGCTGCTCGGCTTCTACTCGAACGTCGGCATCGCGTGGATCGTGGCGGTCGCCGCCGACCTCGTCATCAACAAGAGGATGGGCTGGAGTCCCCCGTACATCGAGTTCAAGAGGGCCTACCTGTACGCGGTGAACCCGGCGGGCTTCGGTTCGATGGTGATCGCGTCGGTGGTCTCGATCCTCGCCTTCTTCGGCCTCTTCGGGGAGTACGCGGAAGCCTTCTCGACCTTCATCGCGGCCGGACTCGCCGTGACCCTCTGCCCGTTGATCGCCTGGGCGACGAAGGGCAAGTACTACCTGGCGCGCCCGAACCCGGTGAACGGCCCGCACGTCGACGTCCCCGACGTGACGGCCACGCACGCGTGCGGCGTCTGCGAGACGGCGTACGAACTCCCCGACATCGCGGACTGCCCGGTCCAGGGCGGCCCGATCTGCTCCCTGTGCTGCTCACTGGACGCGGAATGCGGCGACGTCTGCCGTACGTCGCCGCCGAGTGAGCCGGTGCTCATGCCGATGCCGACGGTGCGCGTCGACTGACGCGGGCTCGCACCGGCCGAACCGGTGGCACCAGGGGGCGCACCCGCCAAGGTGCGCCCCCTCGGCGATGGCCAATTGCGTACCTCTTTGTGCAAACTCGTATCCGCTGAGTAAAGGTCGGGCGTAGGCTCGGGCATATGCGGATTGCGGTTTCCTTACTGATCGAGGCGTGGCGCGCGCCGGGGGCGGCGAGCGGAGGGACGCGATGAATGACGGAACGTCCGTACTTCCCTGGTTCGTCATCCGGCAGGACGACAACGGCAACCGCTACAGGGTGGGCAGGTACGCGACGAAGGCCGAGGCCGAGAGGATCGCGAACAGCCTCGACGATCACGGCCGCCGGCAGCTGTACTGGGTGGAGAAGCTGAGCCAGAACGGCAGCGCGCACTGAGCGCATAGGCTCCGCCGTATGACGGAACGGATCGTGGTGGGCGCCGCCCTGTACGACGACGGGCGCCTGCTGGCCGCGCGCCGCAGCGCACCCCCCGAGCTCGCGGGCCGCTGGGAACTGCCCGGCGGGAAGGTCGAGCCCGGCGAACACCCCGAAGAAGCCCTGGTGCGGGAGCTCCGCGAAGAGCTCGGCGTCGCCGCCGAACCGGTCGCGCGGGTGCCGGGGGAGTGGCCGCTCAAGCCGGGATACGTCCTGTGGGTGTGGACGGCGAAGCTCCTCTCCGGAGCCCCCGAGCCCCTGGAGGACCACGACGAACTGCGCTGGCTCTCGCCGGACGAGGTCTGGTCGGTGGAGTGGCTGGACGCGGACGTCCCGGCGGTGGCGGCCGCGGTCGAGTGCTGCTAGGGCGCGTCGGGTGTCGCCACGAGGCGCCGGGTGTCACAGCGAGGCGCCGGGTGTCACTGCGAGGCGTCGGATACCGCCGAACGTGATCGGATGCCGCCGGCCGGGGGAGCGCGCGAGGCCATGCCTCCCCGCACTTGAGCCCCATCTACGCCGTTCGTGCCACAGTGCGCCCAGGTAAGCGGTAATTCCGCCGGGATATCGGGTATGTGCCCATTAACCCCATGAAACCGGACAAGGGTCCGCTGTTGCTGGTCTGGAAGTGATCGGCGTGATCGACACCGAAGGCGACTGCGCCGAGTGGGATTTTCCCGCAGACCCCGGCGCCGTGCGCATGGCCCGTGCCGTCGTCCGCAAACAACTCAGCGCCTGGGGCCTCGCGGCCCTCGGCGACATCACCGTCCTCCTCGTGAGCGAACTGGTGACCAACTCCCTGCGGCACGCTTCAGGCCCCATCGGGGTACGGCTCGTACGCCCGGCCGATCCTTCGGGCACCCTTCTCGTAGAGGTCTCCGATCCGCTTCCCGACCCGCCCCAGGAGCGCGACGCCGCGCCTGATGACGAGGGGGGCAGGGGCATCCAGTTGGTGGCCCGTGCTTCGCGGCGCTGGGGGACACGACAGGGCAGGACGGGGAAAACGGGGAAGACGGTGTGGTTCGAGCTGGTGCTGCCGGGTTAGAAGACTGGCAGCGTGGGACGGACACAAGACGGTCACGGGCCAAAAAGAGTTGAGTCCGTGCTGTGATCGTGAACGCCGTGTGGCGTGGCTCCGTAGTGCTGGATACTGCGGGCGGCCGCACCCGGTGACCGGTGCCGGACGTGGTGAGCTGGAGGGGACGGTTCGCGTGAGCGAGATACCAGCGAAGGCGACGGAACAGGACGGGCCGTCGGATGACGCTAGGGGCGAAGCTGCGGATGACGTGATGTGGCAGAGCAGTCCACCCGGTTCGATCTACGACTACATCAAGGTGGCCTCGTTCTCGATCGGCCCCGACGGGCTCATCGACCAGTGGAGCCTGCGCGCCGAGCGGCTGTTCGGAGTGGCGGCCGACGACGCCGTGGGCAGGGACCCGATCGAGGCCTTCGTCCCGGCCGAGCTGCGCAGCAGCGGGCACCGCAAGATGGCGGAGATCCTGGACGGCAGGGAGTGGACCGGATCCGTCCCCTTCCGGGCGCCCGCACGGTCCGGGGGGCCCGACGGGACCGGCGGGCCCGACGCGGCGTCCTACGGGGGCTCCGAAGGGATCGCCGAGGTCTATGTGATGCCGACCGAGACGGAGGAGGGTGAGCGGGCCGCCGTCTGCATCGTCGTCGACGTACCGGCGCTCCGGCAGATCGAGACCGACCTCGCCGCCTCGCAGGCCATTTTCGGCCAATCTCCTTTCGGCTTCCTGTTGTTCGGCACGGACCTGAAGGTGCAGCGGGCCAACCGCCGCTTCGCCGCGGTCTTCGGAGGCGGCGTCGAGGACCACCGCGGCCGTACCGTCCACGACTATCTGCCGCGGCACGAGGCCGACCGCATGGCCGCCGCCCTCAAGCGCGTCCTGGAGACCGGCGACGCCGTCACGGACATGCAGATCGTCGGCCCCGCACCCGGCAGCAAGGAACGCCGCCACTGGTCGATCAACCTCTACCGCGTGCACAGCGGTTCGGGCCGCCCCATAGGCATCGCCGGCCTCGGCACCGACGTCACGCAGCGGCACGCCGCCGCCCGCGAGGCCGCTCACGCCCGCCGAAACCTCGCCCTGCTCAACGAGGCGGGTGCCCGGATCGGCAACTCGCTCGACCTGGAGACGACCGCGCGCGAGCTGCTCGACGTCACCGTCCCCGGCTTCTGCGACCTCGCCTCCGTGGACCTCTACCAAGGGCTGCTCGACGGCGACGAGACACCTCCCGGCCTCGCCGACGGAAGCGCCGACCTGCGCCGCGTCGCCTACGCGAGCGCCGTCGCCGACGCGCCCTTCCCGCAAGGGGGCACCCCCATCGACGTCGGGGCCGTGCACCGGTTCGGCTTCACCTCGCCCTGCGCCGACGCCCTGCGCACGGCACGGCCGCGGCTGGTCTCCGGGGCCGACGAGGGCTCCGCGAGCAGGCTCACCGGCGGGCTCATCCAGTCGACGCTCGCCGTGCCGATGGTCGCCCACGACACCGTCGTCGGCCTCGCCCAGTTCTCCCGCACGAAGGGGAGCGAGCCCTTCGGGGAACGCGACCGCGCCCTCGCCGTCGAGCTCGCCGCGCGCGCCGCCGTCTGCATCGACAACGCCCGCCTCTACCGCCGCGAGCACGAACGCGCGCTGATACTGCAACGCTCCTTGCTCCCGCCCGACGACCCCGAGGCGTCCGGCCTGGACATCGCCTGCCGCTACCTCCCGGGCAACGCGGCCACCGAGGTCGGCGGCGACTGGTTCGACGTCATCGAACTGCCGGGCCACCGCACCGCCCTGGTCGTCGGCGACGTCATGGGCCGCGGCCTGCGCGCCGCCGTCGCCATGGGCGAACTGCGCACCGCCGTACGCACCTTGGCGCTGCTTGACCTGGAGCCCGCCGAGGTCCTCTCCGCGCTCGACGAGATCGCCCGGGGCCTCGGCGACCCCTCGGGCACCCAGCAGGCCACCAGAGCGGCCCGTCAGACGCGTTCCGCGAGCGAGACGGACCTTTCCGAGGTCTACCTCGCCACGTGCGTCTACGCGGTCTACGACGCCGTCACGCGCCGCTGCACCTTCGCCAACGCCGGACACCTGCCGCCCGTGCTCGTCGAGCCCGGCGAATCGCCGCTCATGCTCGACGTGCCGCCCGGCATGCCCCTGGGCGTCGGTGGCGAGCCCTTCGAGGAGGTCGAGGTCGAGCTGCCCGAGGGCGGCCTGCTCGCGCTCTACACGGACGGGCTCGTCGAATCCCGCCACCATCCCCTCGACGAGGGCCTGACCGCCTTCGTACGGGCGCTCGACGACCCCGCGCCCGCCCTCGAGGACGTCTGTGACCACGTCCTGAACACCCTCGACACCCACCACGGAGAGGACGACATCGCCCTGCTCATGGCGCGCATCCAGGGACTGCCCGCCGAAGCCGTCGGCGACTGGACGCTGGAGCGCGACCCCAAGTCGGTGGGCCGGGCGCGCGAACTGGCCTGCGAGCAGCTGCGCTCCTGGGACCTGGAACCCCTCTGCGACACGACCGAACTGCTGGTCAGCGAGCTGGTCACCAACGCCCTGAGGTACGGCGAGGGCGACATCCGGGTACGGCTCCTGCTCGACCGGACCCTGGTGTGCGAGGTGTGGGACGCGGGCCTCGTCCAGCCGCGCCGCCGCCGGGCGCGCGACACGGACGAGGGCGGGCGCGGGCTGCAGCTCGTCGGCCTGCTGAGCGCCGCGTGGGGCTCGCGCAGGACCCCGCGCGGCAAGACGGTGTGGTTCGAGATGCCGTTGCCGGACAGCGGGGTGGAGCCGATGGACGCGGCGGAGGCACTGCTCAGCCTCTTCTGATCAGCCCCTGCTGAGGGGCTTCTTCTGAGGGGCTTCTTCCGAGGGGCTTCGCGCCGTGCGGGCAGGGGTGCCGTTACGTGGTGGCCTTCAGGGCGGCGAGCCGGGCGGCGACCTCCGCCTCGTCGCCCATGCTGTCCAACTGCTCGAACTGGGCGTCGAGGGAGGACGCGGCGAGCTCCTGCTTCCCCAGCGCCCTGGCCTCCTCGCGGCGCACCTTGTCCTCGAAGCGGCTCAACTCGCTTGCCGGGTCGAGGACATCGATGCTCTGGGCGGCGTCCATCATCTGGTTCTGCGCCTGCGCGGTCTTGGCACGGGCGACCAGCTGATCGCGCTTCGACCGGAGCTCGGTCAGCTTGATCTTCATCTGGTCGAGGCCCGACTTCAGCTTGTCGACGACCTCCGTCTGGGACGCGATCGTCGGCTCGGCGTCCTTGGCCTCCCGCTCGGACTGCAGCTGCCGCTGCAGCGCGACCTTGGCGAGGCCGTCGAACTTGTCGGCCTCCACGGCACTCCCGCCGGACCGCAGCTCGTCCGCCTTCTTGCTGGCGGCGACCGCCTTTGTGCCCCATTCGGCAGCCGCGTCCTGGTCCTCCTTGTGGTCCAGTTCGAGCATCCGCAGATTGCCGATGGTGGTCGCGACGGCCTCCTCGGCCTCCTGGATATTGTTCGTGTAGTCGCGGATCAGCTGGTCGAGCATCTTCTGCGGGTCCTCGGCCTGGTCGAGGAGGGAGTTGATGTTGGCCTTGGCGAGCTGGGCCACGCGCCCGAGGATCGTCTGCTTCGTCATGACGGACTCCTTCTTATGAGGGGTGGTGGGAGGCGGAGGGGGAGGGGCGGCAGGGGCGGGAGGGGTGGTGTGGGGGAGAGGCGCGGGGGAGAGGCGTGGCTCAGAACCTTCCGCCTCCGCCCATCCGCCCCCGGGTCCCGCCGCCGCCGAAGCTTCCGGGGCTGCCGCCGCCGAAGCCGCCCCCTCCGAAGCCGCCGCCTCCGCCACCCGGCCCGCGTCCGCCCATGCCTCCGAGGAGCTCGCCGAGGATGATGCCGCCGAGGACCGCGCCGCCCATGCCGCCGCCGCGCCCACCTCCTCCTCCGTAGGGGTTGCCGTAGCCGCGTACGTCGCGTTCGGCGAGCTGCTGGGCCTGGCGGGCCTGGGCGTCGGCCTGCTGGGCCTCCGCGAGCGCCGCGGCGGCATCGGTGTCCTGGGCGGCCTCCGCGCCCGAGAGGTGCCGCTGGGCCTCGGCCAGCCGCGTCCGCGCCTCGCTGCCCACCGCGCCCCGGTGGGTGTCGATGAAGTCCGCCGCTGTTCCCACGGCGCTGCGCGCGGTGAGCAGGGCCTGGCCGAGCAGGGCGATGGCGCGCCGGCCGGTGACCTCGCGTTCACGGGCGCCCCTGAGGGACTCGTCGAGGACCGTGTCGGCCTCCTCGACCCGGCGCAGGGCGTCGATCGGGTCGTGCGGGCCCGCCGCCATGCTCGAGCGGACCTCGGCGACCACGGTCTCCGCGCGGGCGATACGGCCGTGCAGGTCAGCCGTGGAGGCGCCCGCCATGGTGCCTTCCAGGAGGCCGCGCGCCTCGGCGAGGTCGGTCTCCGTCTCGGTGAGCGCGGCGGGCAGCTTCTCCGCGGCAAGCCCGAGCTCGTCGGCCAGCCGGTCGACGGCGTCCACGAAGGTGCCCGCCTGATCGACGGCGCCTTCGGCGGCACGCAGGTGGACGGCGGCCTTGCCGTTGTCGCCCGCGTCGATGGCCTGGCGGGCCTCGTTCAGGTGCGTCGTGGCGAAGAGGAGGCGGTCCTTGGCCTGCTCCACGTGGCCCAGGACGGGCGCCGAGGCCGAGGGCGCGTACTGTTCGCGGATCTTGCCGAGGGTGGTTTCCGCGGTGGTGGTGCGGCCCGTGACCTGCCGGAACACCTGCTCGGCGTGGGTCAGGGCCCCCGTGACATCGCGTTCGAGCGCCCGCAGCTGGTCGAAGCCCGCGGCTTCCGCGTCGAGACGCCGGCCCGCTTCGGTGCAGCGCGCGACGATCTCGTCCAGCATGGTGCGCCTGGTCGCGTCGTCCTCCGGATAGGCGTCGTCAAGCAGCTGGCGCAGCTTGAAGGCCTTGGTCAGTTCGGAGCGGGCGTAGGCGAGCGCGTCCGTGAAGGGCCGCACCGCCTCGTCGCCGAACTGGGCGGTGGCGAAACCGAGCTCCTCCGCGCTGGTCCGGATCGCGTCGTCGGTCTCCACCAGGAGCTGCTTGCTCTGCTTGTCGAGCTCCGGGAGCGGCGTCTCCCCGCCCGCAGCCCCTGTGCCCCACCCGCCGCCTCCGGGCGTCGTACGCGTGGTGGCGCGCTTCTTGCGGCGGTTGTACGCCACCGCCGCGAGGGCGCCTGCGCCGCCCACCGCCACGATGGGCAGGACGAGGTCACCGGCGGCCGTCTCGTCCCCGTTGCCGCTGCCGTTGCCGCCCGGATCGGCGGCTCCGGGGGTGGGCGTCGGGGTGGGGACGGGCCGGCCGGAGAGGACCGCGCGGTATCCGTTCGCCGCACCGATGGCCGCGCCTGCCCAGTCGTTCTGCCGCAGCGAGGGCTTGATCGCGGTGGTGGCGACGTCCTGGAGCTGGGCCTCGGTGAGCCGTGAACCGGCGTCCAGGGAGTAGGCGTACTGGCGGTCGTGCGTGGCGACGGCGAGCAGCGCGTCGTCCAGACCGAGCCCGTTGCGCTCGGCGGTGGCGTCCGCCCAGTCCTGCGCGCCCCGCCCGGAGAAGTCGCGTACGTAGACGACGAAGAGCTGGAGTCCTCGGTCGTCGTAGAGCTGGTCGAGCGCCCGTGCGGTGGCGTTCTTGCGGCTGCCGAGCGCGCCCACCTTGTCGGTGATCTGGCCGTCGCGGGAGAGCGTGACCGGGTCGTCGGCCGGGGCGGCGAGTGCTGCGGGGGCGGACAGGAGCAGCAGGCACCACGTGAGCAGTGCGGTGGCTGCCGCTGTCGCCCGCACGGCTATGTGCGAGGGCGGCGTCACATGTGGGAGCGTATGGCCGTCTTGTGGGGTGCGCGACCGGGGACAACGGGCGGCGTCCCGCCTGCGCCACCCGGGCGAAGGCCTCGGCGGCGCCCTGCGCGTCCTCGCCCTGCCCCGGGCGACCGCCGCAGCCCGCTCGACGCCACATTCCCTTGCCGAGATCCCGGTTGCGGCCGCCCGCCAAGCCGCGTCGTCGAATTTCCCGGGCTCTCTTGCCTGGTTACGGGTGCGTTAGGCGGAAGTTAGCGGGACGGGAACCCGGCATTAGCGGCCTCCACCAGAGTCGGTGTTGTTCCCAGGGAGGGAACGCCACCCACCACCTACCGGGGGACACGCCATGCGCTCCAACACCACCATCCGTGGAAACCGTCGCCACACCCTCCGCGTCGCCGCCGCGGTCCTGACCATGGCCGCGAGCCTCTCCCTCACGGCCTGCAACGGCGATGACGCCACGGGGCAGGCTGACCCCTCGGCTGCGTCCAGCGCGTCCTCGTCAGGCGGCGGCTCCGGCAAGGACGACGCGGGCTCGGGCGGCTCGGGTGGTTCGGGCGGCTCGGAGCAGGGTGGCGGCAAGGACTCGGCGGGCAAGGACTCGGGCGGGCAGGGCACGGCGGCCGGTTCCGGTTCGGGCTCGGGGCAGAACGCCTCGGTCGGCAAGTGCCGTACGGATGACCTGGACATCTCGGCGTCGGACACCACCATCGACGGCGACAACGAGGGTTCCGTCGCGGTGGAGATGAAGAACGTGGGCGGCAAGGACTGCGTGATGTCCGGATTCGCCGGTGTCGATCTGTCGACGAGTGAGGGTGCGCTGTCCGCCAAGCGCGCGGGTGCGCCGGCCGAGCGGTCGGTCCTCAAGGACGGTAAGTCGACGTTCTTCAACATCAGCTACCCGATGAACGACTCGGGCGGCTCCGGCGTCAGCATCACGGGCCTGGTCGTGACCCCGCCCGGAGAGACGAAGTCCTACTCCCTGGAGTGGCCGGGCGCCGCCACCCTGCCCGTCACCGACGGCTCCGGCTCACCGGTCAAGGTCGGCCCGATCGGCAGCGCCGGCCAGGGCGGAGCCCAGTAGACCGCGCTCGGCTGGCTCTTCACCTTCCTCGCCTTCCTCACCACGACCATCGAACGACCGCAGCAAGGGCCCAAGGCGATCGCAAGCGCCTTGGGTTCCTCCCGTTCATGGGGTTCCTCCCGTTCAACGGGCGCCAGGTCACTGGTGCAGCTCCAGCACCAGTTCCCCCGCCGCCTCCAGGCACCGCACCTCGTCCTCCCCCAGCGTCGGATTCGCCGCCCGGCGTGCGCGGGCCTCGGCCAAGTGGTGCTTGGCCGTGGCCCTGACATCGACCGCCGCGTCCGTCAGGAGCGTGGCCAGAGCGACACGTGACCCCGCCGCCTCGGGCCTGCCGCTCACCGCGACCTCCGCGAGGATCAGCGCCGACATCGCCCAGTCGAGGCCGGGCGGCCCCTCCTCCGTGGTGGACCAGTCGATCACCACCGGCCCCTCCGGCGTGAGGATCACGTTCTCCGGGTGGAGATCGAGGTGCAGGACGCGGTCCGCGGGCGAGGTGGACGAGCGGGCCGGAAGGGCGTGCAGCGTCTGCAGCAACCGGGCGAGGATCACGGCCGCCTCCTCCGGCGTGAGCACGCCCCGCATCGCCGCCTCCGCCATCGTCGGCCCGGTCAGCCGCCCCATGACCAGGTCGGTGTGCGGTGACCCGGGCGCGGCCGGGCGGACCGGCGGTACGGGATATCCGTGCTCCGACAGATACGCCATGACGGCGGCCTCCTCCGTCGCGTCGGTTCCGTCCCGATACCGCCGCAGCACCCATGTGTCGTCCAGCGCGAAGACATCCGCCGTGCGTCCCGAGCCGAGCAGTCGATCAGTCATCCCCATTCCGGGAGCGTAAGCCGCCACCCCCGCAGGCGCAGGGGATCAACCGCCCCGGCTCAGCCCGCGAACTCCACCTCCGGATACCTTCCTGAAGGCTTGTCGAGCAGGTGGTTGTCCTGGCCTCGCAGCCAGCGGTCGAAGAACGACGTGGCGTAGGCCCGTTCCACCGCTATCGCGCGATCTGGGTCGACCGTGCCCACGTTCTCCTCCATGACCTCGCGGTCCGCCCCGGCCTGCGGCAGCAGCGCGGCGAGGTCCGTGTACGCCTGGTGCTTCGCGCCGCGCAGGGTGAGGTCGCGCTTCCAGCCGGTGCTGTGGGACCAGAACGCACGCCACGACGGTTCCGTCGTCCGGTCGCTGCCCTGCCTGCCCATCAGGAGGAACGGGCCGGTCAGGCCGTGCTCGGCCACCGGCGTCAGGTTCGTGCCGTTCGGCTCGGGGTTGTTCTCCAGGGTGCCGTCCATGTTCAGGCCCGCCTTGACCCGGCCGTCCTCGTACATGGTCTCGGCGGCCGCGATTCCGCCCGCCGACTGGCCGAGCATGCCCACCCGCTTCTGGTCCACGGCCTTGGACAGGCCGTGCGGCAGCGAGCCGAGGCGGTCCATGACGAACTTCGAGTCGGCCACCCGGACGTCCACGACCTTCTTGAGCAGCGCCGGCACCTCTTCCTTCCGCTGCGCCTCCTCGAAGGCCTTGATGAGCGGGGCGTCGTCCTTGACCGAGCCGTCGGGGAACTGCACCCCCGGTGCCTCATAGGTGTGGTCGATCGTCACCACCACATAGCCGCGGCTCGCGAGCTCCTCGACCACGGAAGTGCCCCACGTCCGCGGGTCGTTCGCGCCCGCCGCGTACAAGAGGACCGGGCGGCGGCCCCCGCTCGTGTCGGCCGGGGCCCCCTCCCGCGCGTGCGTACGCATGGCTGCGAAGTCGATCGCGTCCTTGGGGATGCCGTGAGGTGCTTTCGCGTTCCAGCGTTCCGCCGCTCCCGGCGTCATGTACGGAGCGAGACGGTGCACGCCCCCGCCCTTCTTTCCCGCCGCCGGATACCAGACGCTGACCATCACCTCTCGGTACGGCACGGACTTCACCCAGGGGTCGTGCCGTGTGGTGTCGACGAGGCGGGTCGACACCGTGCCGATCCGGTGCGGTCCGGTCGGCGCCGGGAGCTTCGCCTCGATGCCCAGGGGGCGGGCCTGCGCGGGGCCTGCGGGCCCGGGGCCCGCATGGGCGGGGGACGGGGCGGCCAGCATCGACGCCGCCAGACCGGCCGACGCGAGGCCGAGCACCGACCGCCGGGTCAAGGCCGAACGCGCAGCCACGGGTAAAGCCGAACGAGTCACTGCCGAGGAAGAGTTCATGCCTCAATGCTGATCTCGCCCGGGCCCCGTGACCATGGGGGAAATCTTGAGTCTTCGGTCTGGGGGATTACCCCCAGACCCGCCAGACCTCCAGACCCGCCAGACCTCCAGACCCGCCAGACGCCCAGCCCCGAAGCCCGCCCCTCACCGTTTGGCGCGGCAGCGCCCCTACTCGCCGCAGCGCTACTGCTCCCCCCGCCGCCGGATCTTGTTCCCGAGCCAGACCAGCGGGTCATACTTCCGGTCAACTGCCCTTTCCTTCAAAGGAATCAGCGCGTTGTCCGTGATCTTGATGCCCTCCGGGCACACCTCCGTACAGCACTTGGTGATGTTGCAGTAGCCGAGCCCGTGCTCGTCCTGGGCGGCCTTCTTGCGGTCGAGGCCGGTCTCCGCCGCCGCGTCCAGCGGATGCATGTCCAGCTCAGCGACCCGCATCAGGAAGCGCGGTCCGGCGAACGCCGCCTTGTTCTCCTCGTGGTCGCGCACCACATGGCACGTGTCCTGGCACAGGAAGCACTCGATGCACTTGCGGAACTCCTGGGAGCGGTCCACGTCCGCCTGCATCATGCGGTACTCGCCGAGGCCGAGGTCGGCGGGCGGCACGAAGGCCGGCACCTCCCGTGCCTTCGTGTAGTTGAAGCCGACGTCCGTCACCAGGTCCCGGACCACGGGGAACGCCCGCAGCGGCGTCACCGTGATGACGTCCTCACGGTCGAACACCGACATCCGCGTCATGCACATCAGGCGTGGCCGGCCGTTGATCTCCGCCGAGCACGAACCGCACTTGCCCGCCTTGCAGTTCCAGCGCACCGCCAGGTCGGGGGCCTGGGTCGCCTGCAGGCGGTGGATGATGTCGAGGACGACCTCGCCCTCGTTGACCTCGACCTTGTAGTCCTCCAGGTCGCCGCCCTTCACGTCCCCGCGCCAGACCCGGAACCGCGCGTCGTAGGACGTACTGGAGGGACCCGGCGCACCGGAGGGACCCGACGAACTCGGCGTAGCTGTACTCACTCGTAAAGCTCCTCTTCGGCCAGGTACTTGACCAGCTCTTCCTTCTCGAAGAGAGCAAGCAGGTCGGGACGGATGGGCTCGGTGGTGATCCGCACCAGGTCGATCTGGCCGCGCACGGGATCCGTCGCCGCAAGCCCCCCGGAGGGGTCCGTGAGCTGGCAGAGCAGATTCGCGCGGCGCCATTCGCGGTTCATGCCCGGATGGTCCTCGCGGGTGTGCCCGCCCCGGCTCTCCGTGCGCTCCAGGGCGGCCCGTGCCACGCACTCGCTGACGAGCAGCATGTTGCGCAGGTCGAGCGCGAGGTGCCAGCCGGGGTTGAACTGGCGGTGGCCCTCGACACCGGCCCGCCGCGCCCGTACCCGCAGTTCCGCCAGCTTCTCCAGGGCCTGTTCCATCTCGGCCTCACGGCGGATGATGCCGACCAGGTCGTTCATCGTCTGCTGGAGTTCCTGGTGCAGGGTGTATGGGTTCTCCGGCGTCGCCCCGTCCTCGGGGCCCTCCGCGCTGAACGGCCGCAGCGCCTCGGCCGCCGCCGTGTCCACCTGGACGTCGTCGATCACCGGCCGCGCGCCCGCCCCGGTGAGCCCGGAGGCATACTGCGCCGCGTGCAGTCCCGCGCGCCGCCCGAAGACGAGCAGGTCGGAGAGGGAGTTGCCGCCGAGCCGGTTGGAGCCGTGCATGCCGCCGGCGACCTCTCCTGCCGCGTACAGGCCCGGTACGCGCTGTGCCGCCGCCGTGTCCGACTCGACCGCGATGCCGCCCATCACGTAGTGGCAGGTCGGCCCGACCTCCATCGCCTCGGCCGTGATGTCGACGTCCGCCAGTTCCTTGAACTGGTGGTACATGGACGGGAGTCGGCGCCGGATGGCCTCGGCGGGCATGCGCGTCGACACGTCCAGGAAGACCCCGCCGTGCGGTGAGCCGCGGCCCGCCTTTACCTCGGAGTTGATGGCGCGCGCCACCTCGTCGCGCGGCAGGAGTTCCGGAGGCCGCCGGTTGTTGTCCGGATCCTCGTACCAGCGGTCGCCCTCTTCCTCCGACTGGGCGTACTTCTCCTTGAAGACGTCCGGTACGTAGTCGAACATGAACCGCTTGCCCTCGGAGTTGCGCAGTACCCCGCCGTCACCGCGCACCGACTCGGTGACCAGGATGCCCTTCACCGACGGCGGCCAGACCATGCCCGTCGGGTGGAACTGCACGAACTCCATGTTGAGGAGCGGTGCCCCGGCGAGCAGCGCGAGCGCGTGGCCGTCACCCGTGTACTCCCACGAGTTCGACGTCACCTTGAAGGACTTGCCGATGCCGCCCGTCGCGAGGACCACGCTCGGGGCCTCCAGGACGAAGAAGCGGCCCGACTCGCGGTCGTAGCAGAACGTGCCGCTGACGCGCTCGCCCTCCTTGAGCACCCGGGTGACCGTGCACTCCTGGAAGACCTTCAACCGTGCTTCGTGGTCGCCGAATTCGCGTTCGTCCTCCTGCTGGAGGGAGACGATCTTCTGCTGGAGCGTGCGGATCAGTTCGAGGCCGGTCCGGTCGCCGACGTGGGCGAGCCGCGGATACTCGTGCCCCCCGAAGTTGCGCTGGGAGATCCGCCCGTCCGCCGTACGGTCGAACAGGGCGCCCCAGGTCTCCAACTCCCAGACGCGGTCGGGCGCTTCGCGCGCGTGCAGCTCGGCCATCCGCCATTGGTTGAGGAACTTGCCGCCGCGCAGGGTGTCGCGGAAGTGGACCTGCCAGTTGTCGCCGGAGTTCACGTTGCCCATGGAGGCCGCGATGCCGCCCTCGGCCATCACCGTATGGGCCTTGCCGAACAGGGACTTGCAGATGACCGCGGTACGGGCACCCTGTTCGCGTGCCTCGATCGCGGCCCGCAGGCCCGCGCCTCCGGCTCCCACCACGACAACATCCCACTGCTGCCGCTCCACTTGAGACATCAGAACAACCTCGGATCGTCGAAGACGCCGGACGCGATCAGATAGACGTAGAAGTCGGCGAGCGCCACGCTCACCAAGGAGGCCCAGGCGAGCAGCATGTGGCGTGCGTTGAGTTTTCCGACCCACTGCCACATGCGGTAGCGCACGGGGTGCTTGGAGAAGTGCTTGAGCTTGCCGCCGACGATGTGCCGGCAGGAGTGGCAGGAGAGCGTGTACGCCCAGATCAACGTGATGTTGACCAGGAAGATGAGGGTGCCGAGGCCCATGTGGCCCCACTCGTAGTGCTCATCGCGGAACGACAGCACCGTGTCGTACGTGAGGATGCCCGCCACCGGAACCGCCGCGTAGAAGAAGTAGCGGTGGATGTTCTGCAGGATCAGCGGGAAACGGGTCTCTCCGGAGTACTTCTTGTGCGGCTCGGCGACCGCGCAGGCGGGCGGTGAGGCCCAGAAGCCGCGGTAGTAGGCCTTGCGGTAGTAGTAGCAGGTCATCCGGAAGCCGAGCGGGAAGATCAGGATCAGCAGGGCAGGGGACAGGCCCCACCAGCTGCCGAAGATCTCCCAGTTGGGCCCTGACCGCATCGGCTCGCAGTTCTCGGCGAGGCACGGCGAGTAGAACGGCGAGACGTAGGGCGCCGCGTAGTAGTCCGCGTTCGCGAAGGCCCGCCACGTCGAGTAGACGATGAACGCGAAGAGGCCGGCGGCGGTCGCGGCGGGCGCGAGCCACCAGCGGTCGGTCCGCAGATGGGCAGCGCTGATCGCGGCGCGCGTCGCCGCTCGTACGCCGCCCGGATCCTGACCGCTTTTCAGATGGGGTTCCGTGCCAGTGGCCAACGAGGCTCCACTCCTTTGTCCTCAGATCGGCAGTCCTCAGAAGATCGGCAGTCCTCGGTGCGGTGGCGGCCCTCAGGGCGGGGTGCGGCGCCTCAAGGGGCGCGCCGGTCGCTCGCGCCCAGGCCCTCGTCGTCCGAGTCCGTCCACAGGGAGCTGTCGTACGGCGTATCGGGGATGGTGACCAGGTCAGGGCGCTTCGCCGGGGCTCCGGCGAGTCCGGGGGCCGCGGCGCGCAGCAGCGCGACGCTCTCGCGCAGATGGTCGGCGTCCGTGCGGACGCGGCGCACGTCGAGCCCGGCAAGACCACCCTGGGAACCCTCGCCGACCTGCTGCTCGAGCTTGCCGACGGTGCGGACCAGATCGTCGACGCATCGCTGAACAGCCGTCAGATCATCCTGCAGAGCCATGACTTGCCCTCACTTCAGGGGTGCGGCGGCAACGTTCATGCGCCTGCGAGTGTCGCGCGTCACATCCCGGCTTGTGAAGGGATCTGCCGGGATTCCCGGCTCGTACGCATGGAAACGCGCCGCCGGAACGCGCCGGTGGATCGCGCCGGGGTGTACGCCGCACACCCCGGCCGTGCGTCGGGTGTGAGCCACGGCTGCGGGCCGCATCCGGTCACGCTGGGTCATGCGTGATCACACGGGGTTGGGCCGCACGAGTGGGATCTGGCGCCCCCACGCCGTGTCGCCCCCGCGTGCCGGGCCCCGTCCCCTTCAGTGGATCGATAGATGTGATCAGCTCCATATACCGCCAAACGTGATCAAACCCGGCCCGGTCCTGGTAGCGGGCGGCCGGGCGAGCCCCGGAGGTACCCGTCATGTCCCCAGACCGCGCCAGACTGAGATCTGCCGTGTTCCTCGCCACGGGCGTGCTAGCCCTGCCCGCCCTTGCCGCCTGCAGCTCCCAGGACGAGGCGGGCGCCCCGACCGCCGGCCAGGACATCGCGCCCGCAGCCCGGGATCTCGTCGCCGACGGCGGGACCATGAACTGGGCCGTCGACGCGATGCCGGAGACCCTCAACTCCTTCCAGGCGGACGCGGATGCGGGCACGTCGCGGATCGCGGGAGCCGTCCTGCCGTCGATGTTCCGGCTCGACGCGCAGGGCAGGTCGCAGCAGAACACCGATTTCCTGGAGTCCGCGAAGGTCGTGGAGAGCGAGCCCAAGCAGGTCGTCCTCTACAAGCTCAACCAGCAGGCGGTGTGGAGCGACGGCCGGGAGATCGGCGCCGATGACTTCGCCGCGCAGCAGCGCGCCCTGTCCGGGAAGGACAGCGCGTACTGGACGGCACGCAACGCGGGCTACGACCGCATCGAGAAGATCGAGCAGGGCGAGAACAACCTGGAGGTGCGCGTCACCTTCAACAAGCCTTACGCGGACTGGCGTTCGCTCTTCTCGCCGCTGTATCCGAAGGAGGTCATGGGCACCCCTGACACCTTCAACGACGGTGCGCGGCGCAAGCTCAAGGTGAGCGCGGGTCCGTTCGCGGTGCAGGACTTCGACAGCAAGGCGGACGAGGTCACGCTGGTCCGCAACCCGCGCTGGTGGGGCAGGCCCGCGAAGCTCTCCAAGCTGGTCCTGCGCGAGGTGCCGCGCGAGAAGCGGGCCGCCGCGCTGGCGGAGGGCAAGGTCGATCTGGCCGAGATCGAGGCCCCCGAGGCCCGCCGCATCGCGAACGCGGCGCGCGACAAGGGCGCCCAGGGGCCCCTCAGCCACGGCCCCGAGTCGCAGCTGACCCCCGCGAAGGCGCTGCGCTCCTGGGCGGTGGCCCACGGCTCCGACGAGGAGGCGGCCGACACCGAGCAGCAGGCCCGCCAGCGGACCAACAAGGCGATCAAGAAGTACGCCACCGAACAGACGGGCCTGCGGGGCTACACCGTCCGCAAGTCCCTCGAACCGGCCTACACCCAGCTCGCCCTCAACGGCACCGAGGGCCCGCTCGCCGACGACCGGGTGCGGCGCGCGGTGGCCCGCGCCCTCGACCGCGACGAACTCGCCAAGGCGGTCCTCTCACCGCTCGGCCTGCCCGCCGTGCCGGTCGGCAGCCACCTGGCCCTCGCCGGGCAGCAGGCGTACGCGGACAACAGCGGGGCCCTCGGCGACCAGGACACCACCGAGGCGCGGGCGCTGCTCGCCGACGCGGGGTGGACGCCGGGCGGTCCGGTGAAGGAGCCGAAGGGGAAGACGGCCGGGGGCGAGGCGGACGCCAAGAAGGCGAAGGCGAAGGCGGAATCCGACGCGGACTCGGCGGAGGACTCCTCGGAGGACTCGGGCGACGACGGCTCGTACGTCGTCGGCGAGGACGACCAGAAGCCGGGCGACAGCGGCACCTCGGTGCTCGCGCCGGCTCCCGCGGCGGCCTACCAGCAGGCGGCGCTGACCCGCCAGGCGGCGTCCCTCACGGCCCCGGGCGAGGCGGACAAGGAGAAGAAGAAGGACCCCAAGAAGCACGCCGAAAAGGCCGAGAAGGCGGAAAAGGCGGAGAAGCACTCCGAGAAGCACTCGGAGAAGCAGGCGGCGAAGGGCGGTGCGCCCGGCGCGTACGCCCCCAAGGGCACTGCGGCACCGGCTGCCACCCCGGCGGCGGGCGGCCCCATGGCCAAGGACGGCAAGCCCCTCACCCTGCGCTTCGTCCTGCCGTCCGGCGACGGCTCGGAATCGCTCCGGACGGTGGCGGACCGGATCTCGCGGATGCTGGAGAAGATCGGGGTCCGCACGGAGACGGCGAAGGTCGCCGACGACAGTTACTTCAAGGACCACATCGCGTCCGGTCAGTACGACCTCGCCCTCTACTCCTGGCCCGCGTCGGCCTTCCCGGCCACGGACGCGCGCCCGATCTTCGCCAAGCCGGTGCCGGCCGCGGACGGCTCGCTGAACGTCGAGCAGAACTACACGCGGGTCGGCACGGATCACATCGATCAATTGTTCGATCAGGCGATGGGGGAGCTGGACGAGGACGAGAGCCGCGCCCTGGTCAAGAAGGCCGATGCCCGCATCTGGGCGGAGGCAGGATCGATTCCTCTCTATCAGCGCCCGCAGCTGATGGCGGCCCGCACGAACCTCGCGAACGCGGGTGCGTTCGGATTCCAGGTCCCGAACTACGAGGACATGGGCTTCCTGAAGCCGGGCGCCAAGCCCTCGGGCAAGCCCGCGGCGAAGTAGCTCCGCCGCAGGTCACGCTCAGATTCCGCTCAACTCCCTTGCCCGCCGGCACCTCCGGCGGGCAAGGTCGTTCCCGCCCATTGACCCGGGACACCCACCCCTGCCCCATCGCCACGATCGAGTGACAGCACAGCGATCCACCCCACGGGTACGCCACGGTTTATAGCGTTGGTGCTATGACGTGGGGTACCGTCGAACTGGAGCCGGAAGTCGATGCTTGGCTGTCCGGGCTCGACGACAAACGCTGGGCCCAGGCCCTCATGCACCTCGACCTGCTCGAAGAGCGCGGGGTTCTCCTCGACGAGCCGTACACGCGCCAGCTCGACGGCAAGCTCCGAGAGCTGCGCTTCTACTGCGGAGGCGATCGGGTCCGTGTCACGTACTGGATTGCCTCCGGGCGCCGCATCATCATGCTCACGGTGTTCCCCAAGACGCGGATGCGTGAGTTCGCCGAGGTCGATCGAGCGCGTCAGGCCATGAAGCGTTGCCAGGAAGAGCGGCACACCGTGGACGAGGAGGAGTCGTGACTCAGAGCAGGCGTGCCAGCCTTGCCGATGCGCGTGCCGCTCGGGCGATCACGCCCGAGATCGAGGAGGAGTACGCCGCCGCGCGTCTCCGATTCATGCTTGCCGAAGCCGTGCGTGAGCGGCGGCAGGAGCTGGGGCTCTCGCAGAGCGAGCTCGGGCGCCGGGCGGACATGACGCAGTCGGCCGTGGCGCGGTTCGAGGGGGGCGGCACCGTGCCCACGATCCCGGTGCTCGACCGGCTGGCCCGCGCGCTGGACCTCCAGCTGCGCGTGGAGCTGGCGCCGCACGCCGAGAGCGCCTAGTTCTGGGGGTAAAACCCCAGCTCAGGCCCACCGCGAGGGGCCCGCGGAGGTCGCCTCCCCGTAAGGGACGTAGACTGGGGTGAGGCCGTGGCGTGTTCTGCCCGGCAGGGCACGCGTGCCGGACCGTACGCGCGGCCATCCACTCTTCCCGGGAGAAGCGCAGCTCGTATGCCCACGCGCCATGACATTCGTAATGTTGCCATCGTCGCCCACGTCGACCACGGCAAGACCACCCTGGTCGACGCCATGCTCAAGCAGGCCGGCTCCTTCGCCGCGCACGCAGCCGAGTCCCTCGACGACCGCATGATGGACTCGAACGACCTGGAGCGTGAGAAGGGCATCACGATCCTGGCCAAGAACACGGCCGTCAAGTACCACCCCAAGGATGGCGGCGACGTCATCACCATCAACATCATCGACACCCCCGGCCACGCCGACTTCGGTGGTGAGGTCGAGCGCGGCCTGTCGATGGTGGACGCGGTGGTGCTCCTCGTGGACGCCTCCGAGGGCCCGCTGCCCCAGACCCGCTTCGTGCTCCGCAAGGCCCTCGCGGCCAAGATGCCGGTCATCCTGTGCATCAACAAGACGGACCGTCCCGACTCGCGCATCGCCGAGGTCGTCGACGAGACGTACGACCTCTTCCTGGACCTCGACGCCGACGAGGACCAGATCGAGTTCCCGATCGTCTACGCCTGCGCCCGTGACGGCGTCGCCTCGCTGACCAAGCCGGAGGACGGCACCGTCCCGGCCGACAGCGAGAACCTGGAGCCGTTCTTCTCCACGATCCTGGACACCGTCCCGGCTCCGGAGTACGACGAGGAGGCCCCGCTCCAGGCGCACGTCACGAACCTGGACGCCGACAACTTCCTCGGCCGTATCGCCCTCTGCCGTGTCGAGCAGGGCGAGCTGCGCAAGGGCCAGACCGTCACGTGGATCAAGCGTGACGGGACGATGTCCAACGTCCGCGTCACCGAGCTGATGATGACCGAGGCGCTCACCCGCAAGCCGGCCGAGAAGGCGGGCCCGGGCGACATCTGCGCCGTCGCCGGATTCCCGGACATCATGATCGGTGAGACCCTCGCCGACCCCGAGAACCCGATCGCGCTGCCGCTCATCACGGTCGACGAGCCCGCGATCTCCATGACCATCGGCACCAACACCTCGCCGCTCGTCGGCAAGGGCGGCAAGGGCCACAAGGTCACCGCCCGCCAGGTGAAGGACCGTCTGGACAAGGAGCTCATCGGTAACGTCTCGCTCCGTGTCCTGGACACCGAGCGCCCCGACGCCTGGGAGGTCCAGGGCCGTGGTGAGCTCGCGCTCGCCATCCTGGTCGAGCAGATGCGCCGCGAGGGCTTCGAGCTCACCGTCGGCAAGCCCGAGGTCGTCACCAAGCAGATCGACGGCAAGACGTACGAGCCGATCGAGCGCATGACCATCGACTCGCCCGAGGAGCACCTCGGCGCCATCACGCAGCTGATGGCGACCCGCAAGGGCCGCATGGAGACGATGACCAACCACGGCTCCGGCTGGATCCGCATGGAGTGGATCGTTCCGTCGCGTGGCCTCATCGGCTTCCGTACGGAGTTCCTGACGCAGACCCGCGGCACCGGCATCGCGCACTCGATCTTCGAGGGTCACGAGCCGTGGTTCGGCGACCTGCGCACCCGTCACAACGGCTCGCTCGTCGCGGACCGTTCAGGTTCGGTCACGCCGTTCGCGATGGTCAACCTCCAGGAGCGCGGTGTCATCTTCACCGAGGCCGGCACCGAGGTGTACGAGGGCATGATCGTCGGCGAGAACTCGCGCGCCGACGACATGGACGTGAACATCACCAAGGAGAAGAAGCTCACCAACATGCGTGCGGCTTCCGCGGACACGACCGAGAACGTCGTGCCCGCCCGCAAGCTGTCGCTCGAGCAGTCCCTGGAGTTCTGCCGCGACGACGAGTGCATCGAGGTGACCCCGGAGACCGTGCGTATCCGCAAGGTCGTCCTGGACCAGAAGCAGCGCGGCCGCACCGCCTCGCGCGCCAAGCACGGCTAAGGCCGGGGCAAAGCCCGGCTAAAACCTCGGGCTCGGCACAACTGCCGCTGACGCTCTGCGAATTCGGCATCTGAGGCCGGTTTCCGCCTCTCCCCAGGGAGAGAGGGAAACCGGCCTCTCGCGCGTCTGCGGGGGTTACCCCCTTGCGCGGCCCTCAGCGCCACTACGCTGGCCCAGACTTCGGGGGGCGAGGGTTCTCCACCAACTCCCCGCCGTCGCGACTCTCCGCGCATCTACGCGCGTCCGCGAAATCGCCTCCTAAGGCGTCGCGAACTGTCTTCCGCGCGGTCCGCCGCAACCTGTTTTCCTGGACCATCTGTCCGGAATGCGGACATCGTTGACCGTTAGATGTGTAACACGTCCGTTTCGCAACCATCTATCTCGGATCGGTTTGTCCGGATTTTGGAAGTTGTACGCACCAGGTGTGATTGAACCGAGACCAAAAGAGTGTGGTCGGGCGGTACCTCATGGCTAATAGTTGACCGCGTATAGCTCGGGTCAATGGGTCACGCGCTGTGGGGAGCGCCGACTCACGAGCACACTGGGGTACTTCGATCTACGCGCCGTCAGGGGTGTCGGCGCGGTTTCTTGTACCCCCTCTTGTAGTGAACAAGTGGACTCATGAGGAGGAACCCCATGCGTGGTGCCAAGAGCGCCAAGTGGGTCGCGATAGCGGGTGTCGTGGCGCTGACGGCAACGGCCTGTGGTGGCGGCGACGACAGCAGCAGCGGCAGTGGCAAGGTGGACCCGAAGGGGATCGTCAGCTACGCCAATGGTGAGCCGCAGAACGCCCTGCAGCCTTCCAACACCATGGAGGCGTACGGCAGCGTCGTCATCGACTCGCTCTTCACGGGCCTGGTCCACTACGACAAGCAGGGCAACATCACCTACGAGAACGCCGAGTCGGTCACCCCCGACAAGGCGAACAAGGTGTGGACCGTCAAGCTGAAGCCGGGCTGGAAGTTCCACAACGGTGAGGCTGTCACCGCCAAGTCGTACGTCGACGCCTGGAACTGGGCGGCCGACCCGGCCAACGGCCAGCAGAACAGTGGCTGGTACCGCGACATCGCCGGCTACGACAAGGTCCACCCCGAGAAGGGGAAGGCCAAGTCGAAGTCGATGGAGGGCCTGAAGGTCGTCGACGACAACACCTTCACCATCACGCTGAACACGGGCATCCCGTACTACGCGTACAAGCTCGTCTACGCGCCCTTCTACCCGATGCCCTCGGCAGCGCTGAAGGACCCGAAGAAGTACGGCGAGGCGCCGGTCGGCAACGGCCCCTACAAGTTCAAGAGCTGGGACCACAAGAAGTCGGTCCAGGTGACCGCGTGGTCCGGCTACAAGGGTGCCAAGAAGCCGAAGAACGGCGGCATCAACTTCAAGGCGTACACGACGCCGCAGGCCGCGTACAACGACCTGCGCTCGGACAACGTCGACTCGATGCCGATCATCCCGGACAGCGAGCTCGCCAACTTCAAGCAGGACTTCGGCGACCGCGCGATCCAGCAGGACTTCTCGGCGATCAACACGGTCAACCCGGCGTTCTACAGCAAGGCGTTCAAGGACGTCGACGTCAAGGTCATCCAGGGTCTTTCGATGGCCATCGACCGCGACACCATCGCCAAGCAGACGTTCGCCGGCACGCGTGAGTCCGCCACCGGCTGGGTCGCCAAGGGCGTCAAGGGCTACAAGGCCGACGTCTGTGGCGAGTACTGCAAGTTCAACCCGAAGAAGGCCAAGCAGTTCGTCAAGGACGGCGGCGGCGTTCCCGGCAACAAGATCTCCATCCAGTACAACGCCGACCAGCCCCACGAGGGCTGGGTCACGGCGGTGTGCAACAGCATCACCAAGTCGACCGGCGTGAAGTGCGTCGGCGACCCGAAGACCGACTTCCAGGCCGACACCGAGGTGCGGGACAAGAAGCAGGTCAAGGCGATGTACCGGTCGGGCTGGGTGCTCGACTACCCGTTCAACGGCAACTTCCTCGCCGACCTCTACGGCACGGGCGTCGACGGCAACAAGGGCGGCTTCTCGGACAAGAAGTTCGACGAGCTGACCAAGAAGGCCGATGCGGCCAAGACCGTCGACGAGTCCGCGGAGCTCTACCAGAAGGCGGAAGCGCGTCTGGCTGAGACCTTCCCGGGTATCCCCCTCTGGTACAACAAGGTGCTCTCCGCGTACTCCAAGAACGTGAAGGACGTCAAGTTCGACCAGGCCGGGGACCCCGTCCTCACGGACATCCAGGTCTTCGAGAAGTAGGCGTCGGAGCCCAGTTCCCGAAGCGACGCCCGGCGATCCCGGGCGTCGCTTCGGGCGGCTCCGGATTGGACGGAGGCACCAATGGGGCGTTACGTCGCACGGCGACTGCTCCAGATGATCCCGGTTTTCATCGGGACAACCCTGTTGATCTTCATCATGGTCAACGTGCTCCCCGGTGACCCAGTGCGGGCGCTGTGGGGCGACAAGCCGCCGGACCCGGCGCAGGTGGCGCAGATTCGCCACGACCGTGGTCTGGACCTGCCGCTCTGGCAGCAGTATCTGCATTACATGGGCGGTCTGCTGCAAGGCGACTTCGGCAAGACGATCGCCGGCAACCGGCCCGTGCTCGACGAGATCACCCAGGCATTCCCGGTCTCGCTCCGACTGGCCTCCATGGCCTGGACGTTCGAGCTCATCGTCGGCATCTCGCTGGGCGTACTCGCCGGCATCAGGCGCGGCCGTCTGGTCGACAACGCGGTCACGCTTTTCACCCTCCTGGTGATCTCCGTGCCGATCTTCGTGGTCGGTCTGCTCTGCCAGCTGTTCTTCGGCAACCAACTGGGGTGGATCACACCCACGGTCCAGGACTCCGAGAACATGGCGCAGTTGATGGTCCCCGCGATCGTGCTCGGCCTGGTCGGCCTCGCCTACGTGGCACGGCTGACCCGCACCTCCATCGCGGAGAACCGCTCGGCCGACTACATGCGGACCGCCGTCGCCAAGGGCCTGCCGAGACAGCGCATCATCACCAGGCATCTGCTGCGCAACTCGCTGATCCCTGTGGTGACCTACCTCGGCACGGACATCGGCGCGCTGATGGGTGGCGCGGTCATCACCGAGGGCATCTTCAACGTGACGGGCGTCGGCAACCTCCTCTTCACAGCGCTCGCCCACCGCGAGGGAGCGGTCATCGTCGGTGTCGTCACCGTCCTGGTGCTCGTCTACCTCGCCGCCAGCTTGCTCGTAGACCTGCTTTACGCGGTCCTGGACCCGAGGATCCGTTATGCCTGACCTCACCAAGACCTCCACCACGGACGAGACGGCCGCGGCACAGGACGAAGTCGTGGCAGGTGCCGCGGTGTCCGCCACGCCGGCGCCCGGGAAGCCTCGCAGCCTCGGTGCCGACGCCTGGCGGGATCTGCGCCGCAACCCGCTCTTCATGGTCTCCGCGGTGCTGATCCTGGTCCTGCTCGTGGTGGCGGCCTTCCCCGGCCTGTTCACCAGCACGGACCCGACCACCGGCGACCTGGCGAACGACTTCCTGGGCAAGCCGAACCTCGGTCACCTGTTCCAGGCCGACTGGTTCGGATTCGACCGGCAGGGCCGCAGCATCTACGCCCGTGTCGTCTACGGCGCGCGCAACTCCATCACCGTCGGGCTCGGCGTGACCATCCTGGTCACACTCTTCGGCGGCCTGTGCGGCATGCTCGCGGGCTACTTCGGCGGCTTCTGGGACAGCCTCATCTCCCGGCTCACCGACGTGTTCTTCGGTATCCCGTTCCTGCTCGGTGCCATGGTCGTCCTGAACGCCTTCGAGACCCGCACGGTCTGGGTCGTCACGGGCGCCCTCGCCTTCCTGGGCTGGACGCAGATCGCCCGCGTGATGCGCGGTGCGGTGATCACGACCAAGCATGCCGACTACGTGGTGGCGGCGCGTGCGCTCGGCGCGGGGACGAAGCGGATCCTGTTCCGCCACATCCTGCCGAACGCGCTGGCCCCGGTGATCGTCGTGGCGACCATCTCGCTCGGCACGTACATCGTCGCCGAGTCGACGCTGTCGTACCTGGGCCTCGGCCTCGGTGAGGACGCCATCTCATGGGGTGGCGACATCTCCAAGGCGACGCAGGACATCCGGAACAACCCGCACACGCTGTTCTTCCCGGCAGGAATGCTGAGTATCACGGTGCTGGCGTTCATCATGATGGGTGACGCCGTACGCGAAGCCCTCGACCCGAAGCTGCGCTGAGGGAGGCGTAAATGACCAGCATCGACATCAAGGAAGACTCGGTTCCCGCCCCCCGCTCGGGTGAGGAAAAGAGCGGCAGGCTCCTGGACGTCAAGGACCTGCACGTCGAGTTCCACACCCGCGAGGGTGAGGTCAAGGCCGTCAACGGCGTCAACTACAGCGTGGACGCGGGCGAGACGCTCGCCGTTCTCGGTGAGTCGGGCTCCGGCAAGTCCGTGACGGCTCAGGCGATCATGGGCATCCTCGACATGCCGCCGGGGAAGATCCCGCAGGGCGAGATCCTTTTCCGCGGCCAGGACATGCTCAAGATGTCCAACGAGGAGCGCAGGAAGATCCGCGGCCGCAAGATCGCCATGATCTTCCAGGACGCGCTGTCGTCGCTCAACCCCGTGCTCTCGGTGGGCTATCAGCTCGGCGAGATGTTCCGGGTGCACGACGGTGTCAGCCGTAAGCAGGCCAAGGCCAAGGCCATCGAGCTGATGGAGCGGGTGAAGATCCCGGCCGCCAAGGAGCGGGTGAACGACTACCCGCACCAGTTCTCCGGCGGTATGCGCCAGCGCATCATGATCGCGATGGCACTCGCCCTGGAGCCGGACCTGATCATCGCCGACGAGCCGACGACGGCTCTCGACGTGACGGTCCAGGCGCAGGTCATGGACCTGCTGGCCGACCTTCAGCGCGAGTACAACATGGGCCTGATCCTGATCACCCACGACCTCGGCGTGGTCGCCGACGTCGCGGACAAGATCGCCGTGATGTACGCGGGCCGGATCGTCGAGACGGCCCCGGTTCACGAGCTCTACAAGCGCCCCGCGCACCCGTACACGCGCGGTCTGCTCGAGTCGATTCCCCGGCTCGACCAGAAGGGCCAGGAGCTCTACGCGATCAAGGGTCTGCCGCCCAACCTGCTCCACATTCCGTCCGGTTGCGCCTTCAACCCGCGCTGCCCCATGGCGCAGGACATCTGCCGTACGGACGTTCCGGCCCTGGTGCCGGTGACGGAGCAGGACGGCGCGGAGCTGCCGGGCCGCGGCAGCGCGTGCCACTTCTGGAAGGAGACGATCCATGGCTGAGCCGACGAAGGCTTCGAAGCTCTCGAAGACGGACGAGCCTGCCGCCGCCACGCCGAACGTCTCCGAGGTGGAGACGGTGGACGCCGCCACGGCGGAAGAGGCCGTGGCCGCGATCGAGGCACCGGTCGAGCGCGGCGAGCCGATCCTCCAGGTCCGCAACTTGGTGAAGCACTTCCCGCTGACCCAAGGCATCCTGATCAAGAAGCAGATCGGTGCGGTCAAGGCGGTCGACGGCATCTCGTTCGACCTCTACCAGGGCGAGACCCTCGGCATCGTGGGCGAGTCCGGCTGTGGCAAGTCCACGGTCGCCAAGCTCCTGATGACCCTGGAGCGCGCCACGGCCGGCGAGGTCTTCTACAAGGGCCAGGACATCACCAAGCTTTCGGGGCGCGCCCTGAAGGCGGTCCGCCGCAACATCCAGATGGTGTTCCAGGACCCGTACACCTCGCTCAACCCCCGTATGACGGTGGGCGACATCATCGGGGAGCCGTTCGAGATCCACCCCGAGGTGGCTCCCAAGGGCTCGCGCCGACAGAAGGTCCAGGACCTCCTGGACGTGGTGGGCCTGAACCCGGAGTACATCAACCGCTACCCGCACCAGTTCTCGGGCGGCCAGCGCCAGCGCATCGGCATCGCGCGCGGTCTGGCCCTCAACCCCGAGATCATCATCTGCGACGAGCCGGTCTCGGCCCTGGACGTCTCCGTCCAGGCCCAGGTCATCAACCTGATGGAGAAGCTCCAGGACGAGTTCAACCTCTCCTATCTCTTCATCGCGCACGACCTGTCGATCGTCCGGCACATCTCGGACCGCGTGGGCGTGATGTACCTCGGCAAGATGGCGGAGATCGGCTCGGACGAGCAGATCTACGAGCACCCGACGCACCCGTACACGCAGGCGCTCCTGTCGGCGGTGCCGGTGCCGGACCCGGAGGCTCGTGAGGGCCGCGAGCGCATCATCCTCACCGGTGACGTGCCGTCCCCCGCGAACCCGCCCTCGGGCTGCCGCTTTCGCACCCGCTGCTGGAAGGCGGAGGCGAAGTGCGCGGAGGAGACCCCGCTGCTCGCGATCCCGCAGCGTTTCGCGGGCCAGGACACCCCGGCGGCGCATGAGTCGGCGTGTCACTTCGCGGAGGAGAAGGACGTCGTGCACGCGGCGTAGTCTCGGCCTCGGCTTTTGGCTGTACGTGATGGGGGCGCCCGGAACCACTCGGTTCCGGGCGCCCCCATTTTCGTACGTAACATCCGGGCGCCGCCGAGCGTGTCTATGTCGGAAGCCGAACCGAGGGACGGACGGGGGACGATGACGCAGCGGATGGAAGAGCTCGACCATGCTCGGGAGTTCGACGCGTTCTACGCCGCCACCGCCAAGAGATTGGTCGCCACGGTCTATGCGATGACCGGGGATCTGGCAGAGGCGGAGGACGCGGTGCAGGAGGCGTACGTACGGGCGTGGCAGCGGTGGGAGGGGCTGACTCGGGACGGGGATCCGTTGCCGTGGGTGCGGACGGTGGCCTCGCGGCTCGCTATCAGCACATGGCGCCGGACCAGGAACCGGCTCCGCGCCCAGCTGAGGCACGGGCCGGTGGGTGACGTGCCCGAGCTGTCGGCGGACCGGGTGGCCCTGGTGGCCGCGCTGCGTGAACTGCCTTTGCCACAGCGGCAGGCGGTAGTGCTGCATCACCTGCTGGACCTGCCCGTGGAGCAGGTGGCCCGGGAGACAGGGGCTTCCAACGGGGCTGTACGCACCCGGCTGAGCCGGGCCCGCAAGGTGCTGGGGGAGCGCCTGACCGAGACGACTGCTTTCACCGCGGAAGGGGCGGCCCGCCATGGCTGAGGTCGAGAAACTGCTGGACGAGGTCGCCGTACGGATGCCGACGGCGGCGCAGGTACGAGCGCGGGGGAAGCGGCGGACGGTGCGGCGGCGGGTGGCTCTGGGCGTGGCGGTCACGGCCGTGGTGGCGGGGGCGGCTACGTGGCTGGCCGTGCCGGGAGGCGGCGAAGGGCGGGACGTGCGGCCCGCCGCCAAGCCGACGGAGAACCCGTTCATGGTGGACGGCGTGGTGCGGGTGCTGGCCCCCGAGCAGATGCCGGAGGCCGGGAAGTGGCAATGGAAGGGCGATGAGGAGGAGGACACGCGGGATCTGGCGCTGCCCGCGGTGGGCGATACGGACAGCTGCCCGCAGTCGTACGCCGTTCGGAAGGCGCCGAATCAGGTCCAGTACGGCACCAGCTACTACAGCGACAAGGGGGCCGATGCCCGGCAGCGCGTCACCGAATACGACAGCGCGTCCGTCGCGGAGGCTGAAGTGGGGCTGCTGCGAGAGGCGTTGACCGAGTGCGGCTTGCGGGAGCACGGGGCGGGGGAGGACCGGTACTGGTCCGGGGTGACCACGTCCTCGTCGTCGCTCCGGGTCGAGGTGGAGGGCTGGGGCAAGTGGGTCTCGGTGGTCGAGGTGGAGGCAGAGGAGTCCACCCGGTGAAGCGGTAGCCTCCGGGGCTGGCGGGCTGGCGGGCTGGCTGGCGGGCTCGCGGGCCTGCGGGGCTGGCACGGGCTGCCGGGTCTACCGGATTCCCGGACCGCCGCAGCCTCCGTTGCTCCCGCATCCGCCGCTGCTCAGCGATGCGGTCGAGGCAGGCGGCGGGCTTTCCCTCCGCCCCTGGGCGGCTTGATCGGAGGCATGCGGTGGTGGTGGCAAGGGATTGCGAAGAAATTCAAGCGGAGCGCCTGCTGAGGCCTCTGGCGCGGGATTTCCCTGCACCCCCTTGATTCCCCTGATTCCCCTGATTCCGTGGATTCCGTCGATCTCCGAGGCCCCACCGAATCGGCCCCCCGCCAGCCGGCCCGCCCACCCCAGAACCAGCCGCGCCCCGCTCGGGTCAGAAGGGTGGGCGGATCGGTTCCGGGGCGGCGGTCCGGCTGGAGACCTGCGTTGGAGGGGTAGCGGTCAGAGGGACTTGCGGGCCGAGGGGAGCGTCAGCTGGGTTGAGTCCTCCGGGTAGTGGCACGCCGTCAGGTGCCCGCCCCGGTTGCCCTCGATCTGCACCAGCGGCGGAGCCTCCGAAGCGCACTTGTCCGTCGCCTTCCAGCAGCGCGTGCGGAAGCGGCAGCCCGAGGGCGGGTTGACGGGGGACGGGACGTCCCCCGTCAACAGGATGCGTTCGCGCCGCGGGACGTCGTCCGCGACGGCCTCGGGGACGGCCGACAGGAGCGCCTTGGTGTAGGGGTGGCGCGGGTTGCCGTAGAGGTCCTCGCGGTCCGCGATCTCCACGATCCGGCCCAGGTACATGACAGCGACCCGCTGCGAGAAGTGCCGGACCACCGCCAGGTCGTGGGCGATGAAGAGGAACGCGATGCCCAGGTCCTTCTGGAGCTGCTGGAGAAGGTTCACCACCTGCGCCTGGATGGAGACGTCGAGCGCCGAGACAGGTTCGTCCGCCACGATCAGCTTCGGCTCAAGGGCCAGTGACCTGGCCACACCGATGCGTTGCCGCTGGCCGCCCGAGAACTCGTGCGGGAAACGGTTGTAGTGCTCGGGGTTGAGGCCGACCGTCTCCAGGAGCTCGCGGACGCGCGCTTCCCGCCCGCCCGCCGGGTGGATGTCGTTGACCTCCATCGGGCCTGAGATGATCTTTCCGACCGTCTGCCGGGGGTTCAGCGACGCGTACGGGTCCTGGAAGATCATCTGGATCTCCGAGCGGACCGGCGCCAGCTGCTTGCGCGTGGCGTGCGTGATGTCCTGCCCGCGGTACGAGATCTTCCCGGCCGTCGGCTCCAGGAGGCGCGTGATCAGGCGGCCCGTCGTCGACTTGCCGCAGCCGGACTCGCCGACCAGGCCCAGGCTCTCGCCCTCGGCGACGGTGAAGTCCAGGCCGTCCACCGCCTGCACGGCGCCGATCCTGCGCTTGAACGGAAAGCCGCCCATGACCGGGAAGTGTTTGGTCAGCCCGGCGACGTCCAGGAGGGGAGTGCTGTCGCTCATAGTGGTCAAGTCCAGTCTCTTGTACGTCGGTCGGTGCGCGTGCCCGGGTGCGTCAGTCGGTGCGCGTGCCCGCGAAGTCAGCGAAGAATTGCGTCCGCTGCTCCGCCGTGAGGTGGCAGGCGGCGCCCCGGCCGTCGGTCAGTTCCAGGAGTGGCTGCTCGTCCGTGCAACGCCCTCCCCCGACCTGCTCGGTGAACGCGCACCGCGGGTGGAAGCGGCAGCCGGAGGGCGGGTTGAGGAGGCTGGGAGGCGTGCCCGGGATCGGCGAGAGCGGCACGTCCACCGGGCCTTCCAGCGAGGGCATGGAGCCCAGCAGGCCCCAGGTGTAGGGGTGCTGAGGCGCCCGCAGGACCTCCTTCTTGGTGCCGCGCTCCACGCACCGGCCGCCGTACATCACCAGGACGTCGTCCGCGATGTCGGCGATGACGCCCAGGTCGTGCGTGATGAAGATGATCGACGTGCCGAACTCCTGCTGCAGGTCCTTCAGGAGGTCCATGATCTGCGCCTGGACGGTCACGTCGAGCGCCGTCGTCGGTTCGTCCGCGACCAGCAGGGCCGGGTTGCAGACCAGCGCCATCGCGATCATCGCGCGCTGGCGCATGCCGCCGGAGAACTGGTGCGGGTAGTCGTCCACGCGCAGGTCGGGCTGGGGGATGCCGACCTTCGTCAGCATCTCGATCGACCGGGCACGGGCCTCCTTCTTGGAGGCGCCGGTGTGCTTGCGGAACGTCTCGCCGATCTGCCGGCCGATGGTGTGGTACGGCGAGAGCGAGGCGAGCGCGTCCTGGAAGATCATCGCCATCTTGTTGCCGCGCAGCTGCTCCAGCTCCCGCTCGGTCGCGACGAGGAGATCCTGGTCGTCGAGCCGGATCTCGCCGTCGATGGCGGTGCTGTCCTTGTGGTGCAGGCCCAGGATGGCGAGGTTGGTCACCGACTTGCCGGAGCCGGACTCGCCGACGATGCCGAGGGTCTTGCCCTTCTCCAGGTCGAAGTCGAGGCCGTCCACGGCCTTGACCATGCCGTCCTCGGTGGAGAAGTGGACGCGCAGGTCGCGTACGGACAGGAAAGGGGTGCTCATCAGATCTCTCTCCTGAGCCCTAGGCGAGGCGCACGCGCGGGTCGATCAGCGCGTACAGGGCGTCGACGATGATGTTGAAGATGACGATCGCGGCGGCTGCCACGAGGACGACGCCGAGCAGCAGCGGCAGGTCGCTGGTGTCGACCGCCTTCACCGACAGCTCGCCGATGCCGTGCAGGGCGAAGGTCTTCTCGGTGATGATCGCGCCGCCGAGGAGCACGCCGAGGTCGAGGCCGAAGATCGTGACGATCGGGCCCATGGCGCCGCGCCAGGCGAAGCGGAAGAAGACCGTGCGGCGCGAGAGCCCCTTGGCGCGAGCCGTGCGGACGTAGTCCTCGCTCATCGTCTCGACCAGCTGCGAGCGGGCCATGCGTGTGTAGTTCGCGGTGAAGATGAGCGCGAGCACGAGCCAGGGGATCAGCAGTCCGGAGAACCACTTGGCGGGGTTCTCCGAGATGGGTGTGTACGTGGGCCGGTCCAGCAAGTGCAACTGGTCGGTGAGGAGGTACACGGCGAAGACGCCGACGACGTAGATCTGCATCGAGGACGCGACGAGCGATGCCGATGACGCGATCTTGTCGAGGGCCTTGCCCTGCTTGACGGCGGCCAGCATGCCGGTGCCCACACCGAAGATGACGAACACGACCGCGGCGCCCATCGAGAGGGAGACGGTGGTCGGGAAGCGGTCGAGGATGGTGGCGAGGACGGGCTCACGGTTACGGAACGAGTAGCCGAGGCAGGGCGCGTCACAGAAGCCGTACGAGTCGTAGTCGCGGCCGACGAACAGGCCCTCGAACCAGTGCCAGTACTGCACGGGCAGCGGATCGGCGATCCCCAGGTTGTGCTTCACCAGCGCCAGCGTGTCGGGCGGGCAGACCTTGCCGCAGGCCAGGCGCGCGGGATCGCGCGGGGCCGCGTAGAAGAGGAGGAAGACGATCGCGCTGATGACCAGCAGGATCACCGCGCCGCCGATGATGCGGCGAATGAGGAAGCGGAGCATGGCAGTTGGGATTCCTGACGGATGCCGTTAGGGAGGTGGGGTCCGGGGCGGGCTCCCCGTGGGGAGCCCGCCCCGGGGGCGGGCGTCAGGCCTTGACGTACGTCTTGCAGAGCAGCGTCGCGGCGAACTGCGGGTCGTGGATGGCGCCGCCGACCTTGGAGCCGTGCAGGTACCAGCGGCGCTGGTAGGTCTCCGGGATGATCGGCACGACCTCCTTCATGATCCGCTTGTCGAGCGCGGCCCAGGCCTTGCCGGCTTCCTTCGGGTCCGCGATGACGGCGTTCTTCTTGATCGCCTCATTGATCCAGGGGATGTCCACCTGCGAGATGTTGTTCTGGCCGTCACCGATCGCCGAGCCGTCGAAGAGCGGCTGGATCAGGGTGTAGGCGGTCGGCCAGTCCGGGGACCAGCCGAACCACATCACGTCGAACTTGTTGTCCAGGCGCTGTGCCTGGTCGTAGAAGTCCGTCGAGTTGAGCGGCTTGATGACCGGGTCGAAGCCCGCGGCCTTCAGGTTCTTCTCGATGACGATCTTGGTCTTGTCGTACGTGGGACGCCGCGGGAAGGCGTAGACGATCTTGGTGCCGAGCTTGCCGGCCTTCTTCAGGATCTCGTGGGCCCGCTTCACGTCGCCCTCCGGCTTGTCCAGCTTGCCGTAGAGGTCGAACTTCTCGCGGCCCAGGATGTCGGGGCTGAGGATCGTCGTCGCGTAGTCACCCGCGGAGGTGCCGCCGTAGATCTTGCGGCTCTGCTCCAGGGGCCAGGCGATGAGGAGGGCCTTGCGCACCTCGAGGTCCGTGACGCGCTTCATGTTGATGGCGAAGTAGTAGGTGCCCGACGAGAGGCCGTTGAAGCTGCGCTCCTTGATGTCCGGCGTGGTGAGCACCTTCTGCATGCGCTCGGCGGGGATGGGCTCGTAGATGGCGACCATCTGCTGGTCGTTGCCCTGGTCCGCGATGAAGCGGTCGTTGGACTCCAGGCCGGTCGGTCCGAACTCGAACTCGAAGCTGTCCGGGTAGGCGTTGCGGATCGGGTCGGTCTTCGGGTCCCAGTGCTTGTTGCGCGTCAGCGTCATCGACTTGTCGATGGTGCGGTGCTTGACGATGTACGGGCCGCAGGAGAAGGGCGCCTTGTCGTACTTCTCCTTGGTGTCGTGCTTCACGGGCGTCGCCGCGTACGAGTGCATCGCCAGCGTGAAGTTGAACTCCGGGCGGGCTTCCGCCAAGTGGAAGGTGATGGTCTTCTTCGCCTTGTCGGTGACGATCGAGTCCAGGTGCTTGCCCTTGTACGGGCCCTCGTACGCGTCACGCCACTTGCCGCCCTTGCCCGTCAGCGCCTGCTGGGCGTAGATGGCGCCTTCGGTGATGAACGGGGCCCAGCCACGCTCGAAGCCGTGCCGGACGTCGTCGACCGTGAGCTCGCTGCCGTCCTGCCACTTCAGCCCGTCCTTGAGCGTGAAGGTCCAGGTCTTGTTGTCGTCGGACGCGGTGCCCGCGTCGGTGGCGAGGTCGCCGACCAGGGTCTGATGGCCCTTCATGTCGGTGTAGTAGCCGGTGAGGCAGCGCGCGTAGAGGTTGGCGAAGGAGGAGTTGTACGCGAAGTAGATGCGCTGCGGGTCCAGGTGCGACGCGTCGTCCTCGGCGACGCCGTAGATCGTGCCGCCCTTCTTCCCGCCGGGGACCTCGGGCGCGGGCCCGGTCGAGTCCTCCTTGGTGCCGATCTTCACGGTCGCGTTCGTGTACTCGGTGGTACCGCCGTGCGATCCGCCCTTGCCGCCGCCCGAGTCGCCGCTGCTGCACGCGGACAGGACGAGCGAACCGCCCGCTGCCACGGACGTCGAGATGAGGAGGTTTCTGCGTGAGATTGCCATGTGGCTACCAACCCTGAGTGAAGGAGTAAGAGCGGAGGGCGGACCGGCGCGGCCCCGTCGCGCATGCCGGTCCCGGGGAGGTCCCGGGGAGTGTCAGCGTTTGGTCTTCGGGTCGAGTGCGTCGCGCACCGAGTCGCCGAGGAGGTTGAAGGCCACCACGAAGATCACCATGGCGAGGCCGGGGAACACCATGAAGGTGATGTCGTCCTGGTAGTACTTCGAGCCGTTCTGGATCATCACTCCCCAGTCCGGCGTGGGCTCCTCGAGTCCGACACCGAGGAAGGCGAGTCCCGCCTCGGCGGTGACGAACAGGGGCAGCGCGAGCGTCGCCTGAATCAGGATCGGCGTCCACAGATTGGGCAGCAGCTCCTTGAAGATGATGCGCGCCGGAGACGCTCCCGTGACCTTGGCCGCCTCCACGAACTCCCGCTCGCGCAGGGCGAGTACCTCACCACGCAGCAGGCGGGCCATGGGGGCCCAGCCGAAGGCGGTCATCACAGTGATGAGGCTGGTGACGGTCAGCCAGAGCGGGATCTTGTCCTCGGGGCTGACCAGGATCGAGATCATCACTGGGAAGAAGGCGATGTAGAAGAGCGTGGAGGGGAAGGCGAGCAGGATGTCGATGACCCGGCCGATGAGGTAGTCGGTCTTGCCGCCGAGGTATCCGGCGGTGACGCCGACCGTGATCCCGAGCAGTGTCACCAGGATCGTCGTCACGGCCGCGATCAGAAGGGAGTTGCGGATCCCGTAGAGGAGGAACGTGAAGACATCCCGGCCGAGCACCGGCTCGACGCCGAACCAGAAGTCGCCGTCGATGCCGCCGTTGGGCTTGACCGGGTAGTTGAAGTCGTTGAGCAGCCCTGGCTGGTCAAGTCCGTAGGTGTCGTACGGGTTCTTCCCGTACACCGCCGCGATCAGCGGCGCGCAGAGCGCGATGACGAAGAAGAAGAGCACCACGCACGCGGCGATGACACCCGACCTGTCTCTCTTGAACCGCGTCCATGCGAGTCGGCCAGGCGAACGGCCTTTGCTGCCCTGGTTCTTGGGCGAGCCTGGTATGCCGTCAGTTTCGTCCGTCACTTCAAGTGCGGCTGAGGCGGCGGATGTCGGAGTGGTCATGGCGCTCCTGGGTGGCCCGATGGGGTCGTGGGATTCCGCAGGAGGAAAGTCCCCACGGGCTGGGCGCGACCTTCGCAAGGCATTTATGGCGCGGTCAATGAATCCTGTTCCTCCTTGGAGGGCTCTTGAGATCCTTGGCTAGAACTTGACCGTAGGTATGGGTGGTATTTGCCTTCGCGTAATCAAGCGTGATGGACAACCCGGGGTGTTCCGGTCGAACCCGGCAATGTGTCCGATATCTGAGCTGAGCTGTCTGTCATGCGTACGGCCGAAGAGGTCCCGAACCCATACGGACGCGGCAAATGTGCATGTCCTTACTGATACGGCGATATTTGGTGATAGCACCGGACAGCATCAGGACAGGAGACTCTCCATGCGTGGAGCCACGCACGCCAAGTGGGCCGCATGTGCGGTGACCGTCGCTCTCGCGGCGACCGCCTGCGGCGGAGGCGGGGACAGCGGCGGTGGTGGCGGCGACGGCTCCGGGATCGTGGGGTCCTCCTGGGGTGATCCGCAGAACCCGCTGGAGCCCGCCAACACCAATGAGGTGCAGGGCGGCAAGGTGCTCGACATGATCTTCCGGGGTCTCGTGCGGTACGACCCGAAGACCGGCGAGGCCAAGAACATGGTCGCCGACAAGATCGACACCAAGGACTCGCAGAACTTCACCGTGAAGCTCAAGGACGGCTGGAAGTTCAGCAACGGCGAGAAGGTCACCGCGAAGTCCTTCGTCGACGCCTGGAATTACGGCGCGCACCTGAAGAACAACCAGAAGAACGCCTACTTCTTCGGTTACATCGAGGGCTACGACAAGGTGCACCCGGAGAAGGGTGACGCGAGCGCCGACAAGCTCTCCGGGCTGAAGGTCGTCGACGACAAGACCTTCACCGTCAAGCTCACGCAGAAGTTCTCCACCTGGCCCAAGACCCTCGGCTATCCGGCCTTCGCGCCGCTGCCCAAGACGTTCTACGACGACCACGACGCCTGGCTCGCCAAGCCGGTCGGAAACGGCCCGTACACCGTGGACTCGTACGACAAGGGCTCCAAGATGTCCCTGCGGAAGTGGGACGACTACAGCGGCGAGGACAAGGCGAAGAACGGCGGTGTGGACCTCAAGGTCTACACCGACAACAACACCGCCTATACGGACCTGATGGCGGGGAACCTCGACCTCGTCGACGACGTTCCGGCGTCGCAGCTCAAGAACGCCAAGAGCGATCTGGGTGACCGCTACATCAACACCCCCGCGGGCATCATCCAGACGCTTGCTTTCCCGTTCTACGACAGCAAGTGGTCGAAGGACGGAATGGAGAAGGTCCGCCAGGGGCTCTCCATGGCGATCAACCGCAAGCAGATCACCGAGACCATTTTCCAGAAGACCCGTACCCCCGCCACCGACTGGACATCGCCGGTGCTCGGCGAGGCCGGCGGCTACAAGTCCGGGCTCTGCGGCGACCCCTGCAAGTACGACGCGGACAAGGCGAAGAAGCTGATCGCGGACGGTGGCGGCATTCCCGGCGGCACGCTGAAGATCACGTACAACGCGGACACCGGCTCGCACAAGGAATGGGTCGACGCCGTCTGCAACTCGATCAACAAGGCTCTCGGAAACGACAAGTCCTGTGTCGGAAGCCCGGTCGGCACCTTCGCCGACTTCCGCAGCAAGGCCTCCCAGCAGAAGCTGGACGGCGCCTGGCGCGCGGGCTGGCAGATGGACTACCCGCTGATCCAGAACTTCCTGCAGCCGCTGTACTACACGGACGCACCGTCCAACGACGGCAAGTGGTCGAACAGGGAATTCGACAAGCTCGTCGACAAGGCCAACTCCGAGACCGACACCAAAAAGGCCGTCTCCACGTTCCAGGACGCCGAAAAGGTGCTCGCCGATCAGATGGCGGTCATTCCTCTCTGGTACCAGAACGGCAGCGCCGGCTACTCGGACAAGGTCTCCGACGTGGCACTGAACCAGTTCAGCGTCCCGGTCTACAACGAGATCAAGGTCAGCTGAGGCCCAGGGAGCGGTCGTCCGGCGATGGGTGCCGGACGACCGCTCCCATTACTTCCGGAGCCCCTCATGGGACGTTATGTGATCCGGCGTCTGCTGCAGATGATCCCGGTCTTCTTCGGCGCCACGCTGCTGATCTTCCTGATGGTGAACGTGATGGGCGACCCCGTCGCGGGACTCTGCGGGGACCGAAAGTGCGACCCCGCGACGGCCGCCCAGCTGAAGAAGGAGTTCGGCCTCGATAAGCCGGTGTGGCAGCAGTACGCGACCTACATGGGCAATGTCTTCACCGGTGACTTCGGGACCGCCTTCAACGGCCAGAAGGTCACCGAGCTGATGTCGACGGCCTTCCCGCTCACGATCCGCCTGACGCTCGTCGCGATCGTCTTCGAGATCGTCATCGGCATCTCGCTGGGCGTCGTCACCGGGCTGCGGCGCGGGCGTCCCATCGACACCGTCGTCCTGCTCCTGACGCTCGTCGTCATCGCGATCCCCACCTTCGTCACCGGCCTGCTGCTCCAACTGCTGCTCGGCGTCGAATGGGGCGTGATCAAACCCTCCGTCTCCTCGGAGGCGCCCGTCAACGAACTCATCGTGCCGGGACTCGTGCTCGCCTCGGTTTCCCTGGCGTACGTCACCCGGCTCACCCGGACCTCCATCGCCGAGAACCGCAGGGCGGACTACGTCCGCACGGCCATCGCCAAGGGGCTCCCGAGACGCCGCGTCATCACCCGGCACCTGCTACGGAATTCACTCATCCCGGTGGTCACCTTCATCGGCACGGACATCGGCGCCCTGATGGGCGGCGCGATCGTCACCGAGCGGATCTTCAACATCCACGGCGTCGGCTTCCAGCTCTATCAGGGGATCCTCCGCCAGAGCACCCAGACCGTCGTCGGCTTCGTGACCGTACTCGTCCTGGTCTTCCTGGTGGCCAACCTGATCGTCGACCTCCTGTACGCCGTACTCGACCCGAGGATCCGTTATGCCTGACCCCCGAGAGCCAGACGGTGCCATCGCCCCGACCGGTGCGGGTGGCGCGATGGACCTCGCGGCGACCGAGGGGTCGACGCTGGACAAGGTCCCCGGCGGCCCCGAAGGCACCGGTCCTTCGGCACCGGCCCGCAGCCTGTGGTCGGACGCCTGGCACGAGCTGCGACGGAACCCGATCTTCATCATCTCGGGCCTCATCATTCTCTTCCTCGTCTTCATCTCGCTCTGGCCGTCCGCGATCGCCTCCGGCAATCCGCTCGACTGCAACCTCGCCGACGCCCAGAAGAGCTCCACCTCCGGCCACCCCTTCGGCTTCGACGGACAGGGCTGCGACGTCTACACGCGGACCGTGTACGGCGCCCGCGCCTCGGTCACCGTCGGCGTCTGCGCCACGCTCGGTGTCGCGATCCTGGGCAGCGTGCTGGGCGGGCTCGCCGGCTTCTTCGGCGGGTTCTGGGACGCGATCCTCTCCCGGATCACCGACGTCTTCTTCGCCATCCCCGTCGTACTCGGCGGCCTGGTGCTCCTCTCCGTCGTCACCAGCAACACCGTCTGGCCGGTGATCGGCTTCATGGTCCTGCTCGGCTGGCCGCAGCTCTCGCGCATCGCCCGCGGGTCCGTCATCACCGCCAAGCAGAACGACTACGTCCAGGCGGCGCGCGCGCTCGGCGCCTCCAACTCGCGGATGCTGCTCCGGCACATCGCGCCGAACGCGATCGCACCGGTGATCGTGGTCGCCACCATCGCGCTCGGCACGTACATCGCCCTGGAGGCGACCCTCTCGTACCTCGGCGTGGGTCTGAAGCCGCCGACCGTGAGCTGGGGCATCGACATCTCGGCCGCCTCCCAGTACATCCGCAACGCCCCGCACATGCTGCTCTGGCCCGCCGGAGCCCTGGCGATCACCGTGCTCGCGTTCATCATGCTCGGCGACGCGGTGCGCGACGCCCTCGACCCGAAGCTGAGGTAGGCGCCCATGGCAACCGTGGCATCCGAGGCATCAGCGGCGCCCACCCCGGGGGCGTCCAAGCTGCTCGAAGTGCGCGACCTGCACGTGGAGTTCCGGACCAGGGACGGTGTCGCCAAGGCCGTCAACGGCGTCGACTACAGCGTCGCCGAGGGCGAGACGCTGGCCGTGCTCGGCGAGTCCGGCTCCGGCAAGTCCGTGACGGCTCAAGCGATCATGGGCATCCTCGACATGCCGCCCGGAAAGATCACCGGCGGCGAGATCCTCTTCAAGGGCCAGGACCTCCTCAAGCTCAAGGCGGAGGAGCGGCGCAAGACGCGCGGCGCGGGCATGGCGATGATCTTCCAGGACGCCCTGTCTTCGCTGAACCCCGTGGTCAGCGTCGGCCAGCAGCTCGGCGAGATGTACGTCGTCCATCAGGGGATGTCCCGCAAGGACGCCAAGGCCAAGGCCGTCGAGCTGATGGACCGCGTACGCATCCCGGCGGCGAAGGAACGGGTCGGGCAGTATCCGCACCAGTTCAGCGGCGGCATGCGCCAGCGCATCATGATCGCCATGGCGATGGCCCTCGAACCGTCGCTGATCATCGCCGACGAACCGACCACCGCCCTGGACGTGACCGTCCAGGCCCAGGTGATGGACCTCCTCGCCGAGCTCCAGCGCGAACTGCACATGGGCCTGATCCTCATCACGCACGACCTGGGCGTCGTGGCGGACGTCGCCGACAACATCGCCGTCATGTACGCGGGCCGCATCGTCGAGAAGGCGCCCGTGCACGAGATCTACCGGGCGCCCGCGCACCCGTACACGCGCGGTCTGCTCGAGTCGATCCCCCGGCTCGACCAGAAGGGCCAGGAGCTCTACGCGATCAAAGGCCTGCCGCCCAACCTCATGAACATCCCACCGGGCTGCGCCTTCAACCCCCGCTGCCCGATGGCACAGGACGTCTGCAGGACCGACGAGCCGCCGCTCTATGAGGTGGCGTACGAGGGCCTGGCCGCCGACCGCCGGAGCGCCTGCCACTTCTGGAAGGAGACGCTCGATGCCGCACGGTGAGCACATCAGCAAGAAGCAGCTGGAGGAGGAGGGCGAGACCGCGCGGCAGCTGATGGACAAGGCGCGGGCGGAGCACGAGTTCGCCGCGCTCGGCTCGGCGTCGGGCCGCGAGCCGATCCTCCAGGTGCGGGGTCTGGTCAAGCACTACCCGCTCACCCAGGGCATCGTCATCCGCAAGCAGATCGGCGCCGTCAAGGCCGTCGACGGCGTGGACTTCGACCTCGGCCGGGGTGAGACGCTCGGCATCGTGGGGGAGTCGGGCTGCGGCAAGTCGACCGTCGCGAAGATGCTGGTCAATCTGGAGCGGCCGACGGCGGGCGAGATCCGCTACAAGGGCGAGGACATCAGCAAGCTGTCCGGGCGTGCGCTGAAGGCCGTGCGCCGCAACATCCAGATGGTCTTCCAGGACCCCTACACCTCGCTGAATCCCCGGATGACGGTCGGCGACATCATCGGGGAGCCGTACGAGATCCATCCGGAGGTCGCGCCGAAGGGCTCGCGGCGGCAGAGGGTGCGGGAGCTCCTCGACGTGGTCGGGCTCAACCCCGAGTACATCAACCGGTATCCGCACCAGTTCTCCGGCGGCCAGCGACAGCGCATCGGGATCGCGCGCGGCCTGGCCCTGCGCCCCGAGATCATCGTGGCCGACGAGCCGGTATCGGCGCTCGACGTCTCGGTGCAGGCGCAGGTGGTGAACCTCCTGGACAAGCTGCAGAACGAGTTCGACCTGTCGTACGTGTTCATCGCGCACGACCTCTCGATCGTGCGGCACATCTCCGACCGGGTCGGCGTGATGTACCTGGGGCGGATCGTCGAGATCGGCTCCGACGCGGAGATCTACGAGCACCCGACGCATCCGTACACGCAGGCGCTGCTCTCGGCGGTGCCGGTGCCCGACCCCGAGGCGCGGGACCACCGGGAGCGGATCATCCTGAGCGGCGACGTGCCATCGCCCGCCAATCCACCCTCGGGCTGCCGCTTCCGCACCCGGTGCTGGAAGGCGCAGGAGCGGTGCGCGCTTGAGGTGCCTGCGCTGGCCGTCCCAGCGGAATTCCGCGACGTCACAGGCCCGGCGGCCCACGACTCGGCGTGCCACTTCGCGGAGGAGAAACAGGTGGTGCCGTAGTCGCCGCGCGCCTCACGGGGGGCCCGGAGTCGCCTTAACACGCGAGCAACCGCACCGTCGCGCCGGCGATATACGCACGCGGCAGGCTGAAGAACGTACGGCCGTGCGGGTGCCGTGGATCGGCCGGGGTGTGCCATGTCGCCCCGGCCGATCGCCGTTCCCTAGGGCCGGGGAAGGCCCAGCGAGCGCTTCAGGAAGTCCACCTGAAGCAGCAGCAGATTCTCCGCGACCTGTTCCTGCGGGGTCATGTGCGTGACCCCGGAGAGCGGCAGGACCTCGTGCGGGCGCCCCGCGGCAAGCAGCGCCGACGACAGCCGCAGCGCGTGCGCCACCACCACGTTGTCGTCCGCGAGGCCGTGCACGATCATCAGCGGCCGGTGCGGCTCCTCCGGTGCCACCAGACCCTCGTCGGTGACGAGCGAGCTCAGGGCGTACGGCGCCGGGTCCTCCGAGGGGTTGCCCAGATACCGCTCCGTGTAGTGCGTGTCGTACAGCTGCCAGTCCGTCACCGGCGCCCCCGCCACCCCCGCGTGGAAGACGTCGGGGCGGCGCAGGACAGCGAGCCCCGCGAGGTAACCGCCGTAGGACCAGCCCCGGATGGCGACCCGGTCCAGGTCGAGGGGGTGGTCGGCGGCCAGTCCCTGCAGCGCGTCCACCTGGTCGTCCAGGGTGAGCGTGAAGTCCCGGCGGATCTCCTTCTCCCAGGCGGGGGAGCGGCCCGGGGTGCCCCGGCCGTCCGCGACGACCACCGCGAAGCCCTGGTCGGCGAACCACTGGGACGTGAGGTACGGGTTGTGGGCGGCGAGCACCCGCTGGCCGTGCGGGCCGCCGTACGGATCGAGGAGCACGGGCAGGGGGCCCGAACCCTCCTCGTAGTCCGTGGGGAGCAGGACGGCGCACGGGATCTTGCGTGCGCCCCCTTCGGTAAGAGTCACGCGCGGGGTGAGCCCCGGACGCCGCGCGTATGAGGCGACGGTCGCCACCTGCTTGCCGTCGCGCAGTACCTGGACGCGGGAGCCCGGCTGGTCGAGGGTGGCCGACACGAGGACCGTGAGGCCGCCCGCGCGCACCGCCGAGTGCACCCCGGGTTCGGCGGAGACGCGCTCGACGCCCAGTTCGTTGACCCGGTAGACGTGCACCTCGCCGGTCTCCGGGGACGCGGCGGCCGCGCCCGCCGACGCCGAGATCAGCACGTCCTCGTCCGCCACGTCGAGCACCGCGCGGACGTGCAGCTGCGGCCCCGTCAGCGGGCGTTCGCCCACCGCGAGGACCCGCGCGCCGCCCTCGTCCACGATCCGCACCAGACGCCCGCTGGGGGACCAGGACGGGGCGCCGGGGAAGAGCTCCAGCCACTGCGGATCTTCCTCCGCGTGCACCATGCGGGTCGACCCGTCGTCCGGGTCCACCGCCAGATAGAGCTGGCTGAGCTGGTCCCTGGACTGGACGAGGAGCAGCGGCGCCCCGGCCGACGACCAGTGCACGCGCGCCAGATACGGGTAGCGGGCGCGGTCCCACATCACCTCGGTGCGCGCGCCGTCCAACGTCACGACGAAGAGGCGCACGTCCGCGTTGGCCGTGCCCGCCGCCGGGTACGCGACCCGCGCGGGCTCCGTCTCCGGGTGCGCGGGATCGGCGATCCACCAGCGCCTCACCGGGGCGTCGTCGGCGCGTGCGACCAGGAGACGGTCCGATTCCGGCGACCACCAGAAGCCCCGCGAACGCTGCATCTCCTCGGCCGCGATGAACTCCGCGAGGCCGTACGTCACGGTCTCGTTCTCGACGGAGTCCGGCTCCGGCGCCACGAGTGCCCGGTCGCCCTCCCCGTCGGCGCCCGTCACCCGCAGGGCGCCCCCGGCGACGTACGCGATGTGGCGGCCGTCCGGCGAGGGGCGCGGGTCGATCACCGGTGCGGGGGCGGGCAGTTCGCGCGCCGTGCCCACGCGCAGCTCCGCCGCGAAGAGCCGCCCGGAGAGCGCGAAGGCGGCGAGCTCCACCGCCGCGTCCGTCGCGTAGCCCACGATGCCCGCGCCGCCCTCGCGGCTGCGTTCACGGCGGGCCCGTTCCTCGGCGGAGAGCCGCTCGACGGCGCCCTTCAACAGGGCCTGGGGGTCGGCCGCGACCCGCTCGGCAGCGCCGTCCGTCAGGTCCAGGACCCAGAGTTGGTTCGCCCGGTCGGTGCCCGACGACGAGCGCAGGAAGGTGACCCGGGACCCGTCCGGCGCCACCGTGAACGCGCGGGGCGCACCGAGAGTGAAGCGTTGCGTGCGGGCGTGCAGACGGGGGAAGGAGAGCCGCTGCGTGTGACTCTCGGCGGGCCCGGCGGATCCGGGCGTCTCGGTGGTCATCGTCCGAGCCTAGAGGGCATGCGCCCCCTTGTGCTGCCGTGCTCCGAGTCATGCGGACCCACGGATAGTTATGATCCGTAGCGCTTAGTGGGTATGTACCTGCTGGCGTCCGCACTGGTGCAGGGTCTGGGACTTGGAGGTGAGCCGCCGTGGCACTCTCGATTTCGGCGGTGGTGCTGCTGGCGATCATTGTCTTCTTGCTGGTCAAGAAGTCAGGGTTGAAAGCGGGCCACATGATCGTCTGTGTCTTGCTCGGCTTCTATCTGGCGAGTTCCTCCATCGCCCCGACGATCAACGAGCTGACGACGAACGTGGCGGGGATGATCGGCGACATCAAGTTCTGATCCCTTCGCATCACATTCCGATCGTCGCGCGGGGTGCTCGTAGGGTGGTCCCATGACGGAACTGCCCGCCCGGCGTCTGCTGCTCGTGCACGCGCACCCCGACGACGAGTCGATCAACAATGGCGCGACGATGGCCAAGTACGTGGCCGACGGCGTCCACGTCACGCTGGTGACCTGCACGCTGGGCGAGGAGGGCGAGGTCATCCCGCCCGACCTCGCCCATCTCGCGCCCGACCGCGAGGACGCGCTCGGGCCGCAGCGCATCGGCGAGCTGGCCACCGCGATGAAGGAGCTGGGGGTCACCGACCACCGCTTCCTCGGCGGCACCGGCCGCTACCGCGACTCCGGGATGATGGGCATCGAGCAGAACCACCGTGCCGGCGCCTTCTGGTCGGCCGATCTCGACGAAGCCGCCGCGCACCTCGTCGAGGTGATCCGCGAGGTGCGGCCCCAGGTCCTCGTGACGTACGACCCGGACGGCGGATACGGCCACCCCGACCACATCCAGGCCCACCGGGTCGCGATGCGCGCCGCGGACCTCGCGGCCGAGGGCGCCTTCCGCGCCGATCTCGGCGAACCGCACACCATCCGCAAGATCTACTGGAACCGTGCGCCGCGTACCGTCGTCGAAGAGCGGTTCCGGTGGATGGAGGGTGCTCTGCGGCACTCCCCGTTCACGACCCCCGGCGTGGTCGCGGACGTCCCCGGTGTGACGGACGACGAACGGATCACGGCGGAGATCGACGGGACCGCCTTCGCCCGGGCGAAGGCGGCGGCGATGCGCGCGCATGCCACGCAGATCGAGGTACAGGGCCCGCTCTTCGTCCTGTCGAACGGGCTCGCGCAGCCGATCTTCGACGTGGAGTACTACGAGTTGGTGCGAGGAGAAACCGGTGCGGTGGACGGCGAGCGTGAGACGGATCTGTTCGCGGGGCTCGAAGGGGCAGGGGTGACGGCGCTGTGAGTACTCGTTCGCGTGCCACGTCGGCGCCGGGTTCCGGTTCGTCGTCCGCCGCCGCCCCGCCCGGCGGCAGCGCCCTCGCCCAGCCGCTGAATTTCGGCCGTATCGCCGCGTACGGAGGCCTCTTCGTGCTCGGCGCGGTCGTCGGCGCCGCTGGTGCGCTGGTCCAAGGGGGCTGGTTCCCGGGCGGGTTGCTGCTCGCGCTCCTGGGGGCCGCCGGGCTCTTCCACGGCGGGGTGCGGGCCATCGGTACCAGAGCGGGGGCGGTGGCGCCGGCGGCGGGCTGGCTCGTCTCCGTCATGCTGCTCACGGCCAGCCGCCCCGAGGGGGACTTCCTCTTCGGCGCGGGACTCGGCTCGTACGCCTTCCTGCTCGGCGGGATGGCGGTCGCTGTGATGTGTGCCACCCTCGGCCAGTGGCCGCAACCAGTCGGGCCCGCCGCCCGACTTGGCAAGTGACGTACCACTTCAGCCCGTGTGCCGCACGGGTTTGACGGCGGTCACAGGATGACTGCCGACGGCGGCCAGTATGGTGGTGCGCGCCGTCGAGCCTCCCCCAGCCTCCGGCCGGGGGACATTCCCCTCCGCGCGGGGAGCACGGGCGGCGGAGCCAACCGGGAGAACCTGCCTTGAGTCGTGAAACTGACAGTTCGTCCTCCGGGCCCCAGGGGCGCGGTGGAGCCGCTTACCCCTCGGGGACGCCGCCGTACGGCTCCCCCGCGCAGGGTGCCGCGTCGGACGGCGCCGTGGACGGCGCGCAGCGGCAGACCGCCGACGAGCGGCCCGACGAGCCCAGGACCGAGACCACGCTGACCACGCGCATCCGGATCAACATTCCCGGATCGCGGCCCATCCCACCGGTCGTCATGCGCACGCCCGTCGGGGACAGCGACCCCGGTGCGTCCCGTCCGCTGAACGCGGGCCGTACGCCGGACGCGTCCGACGCCGGGGACGGCGCGGGGCGTCAGGGGTCCGCGAACGGCGCGGGTGGCCCCGGTGCCGCAGGGGCGCCCGTTACCGGCTCCGCGCCCTCCGGGCCGTCCTCGGCCGGGTCACCGGCGCCCTCCGCCCCGGCGGAGGAGAAGACGAGCGACTGGTTCGCGCCGCGCAAGAGCAGCAGCGCGAGCACCGGCGGGAACGGCGCGTCCGGATCCGCTGGTTCGGGGACCGACGGCTCCGGCACGGGCTCCTTCGACGTGTCCGGCGCCGTGGCGGCCGGTCCGCTCGGCACGGGTGCGCCGCAGGGCGGCGACGCGCAGCGCGGTGACCTGCCGTACTTCTCCGGAGGCGCCGCGGGTGACGGCGGCCGTGGCCCGGCCGGGCCGACCGGCGGACCGGTGACCGGTGACGGCCCGCTGCCGCCGAAGCCCGCGGACCCGTCCCACCCGGCGAACCAGGCCAACCCGGCAGGCCGGGCGAACCCGATGGCATCGCCGAATCAGGGCGGACCCGGCAACCCGGGTAACCCCGGCAACCCGGGCAACCCCGGCAATCGGCCCAACCCGGCCGGTCCCGCAGCCCGTTCGGGCGCGGGCGCCGGTGCGCCCGTGATGGGTGACGACACCGCCATCCTCACGCCGCAGAAGGCGGGCCCCCTCCAGGGACCCCCCGGCGGCCAGACCCCCGGCGGCCCCGTGCACGGCGGCCCCGGCTCCATCCCCGGCGGCCCCAGCGCGCCTTCCCCCGGGACCAACATCTCCGGCGACACCCTGACCAGCGGCATCCCCGTCGTGCCGCCCGCGCAGAACTCGCCGTTCGCCGGGGGCCCGCAGACCGACGGTCCCCTCCCGCACACCCCGCCCAAGCTGCCCGAGCCGGTGCAGCCGAACGTGCCCGTCTCCGCGCCCCCGGCCAAGAAGAAGAAGGGGCGCAACAAGCTCGTTCTCGTGGCCGTCGCCGTGGTCGTCGTGGCCTGCGGGGCGTACGGCGCCGGTCTGTTGATGAACCACGCCGACGTGCCGAAGGGCACCACCGCGCTCGGCGTCGACATCGGCGGCGGCACGCGCGAGGAGGCCGTCAAGAAGCTCGACGCGGCGATCGGCCAGCGCGTGGCCAAGCCCCTGAAGCTGTCGGTCGACGGCGAGTCGGTCACGCTCAAGCCGGACCAGGCGGGCCTGACCCTGGACAGCCAGGCGACCGTCCGCGAGGCCGCGGGCAGCGACTACAACCCCGTATCGGTGATCGGCTCGCTCTTCGGCGGCGCACGCGTCGCCGATCCGGTCATGCCCGTGGACGAGGAGAAGCTGGCTGCCGCCCTGGAGCGCGCCGCGGGCGGCTCCGGCTCGGCCAAGGAGGGCGGGGTCAAGTTCGTGCCCGGCAAGGCCGTCCCCGTGTACGGCAAGGCGGGCAACGGCATCGACGTCGCCGCGTCGACGAAGGCCGTCTCGGAGGCGTACAAGAAGCAGGTCGAGACCGGCAGCGCCGGCACCGTCCAGGTGCCCGTCACCACGCGCAAGCCGACCGTCCCGAACGCCGAGGTCGACAAGTTCATGACGCGCTTCGCGAAGCCCGCCATGTCCGCGAACGTCACGATCAAGGCGGGCACCGCCTCGATCCCGTTCGGCCCGGCCAAGTCGCTGCCGAAGATCCTGGAGACGAAGGTGGCGGCGAACGGCACCCTGCAGCCGCACTACAACCTCGTCGAGCTCAAGAAGCTCTACGGCAACGTCTTCGACGGCATCCTGATCCAGCGCGGCAACGGCGAGAAGACGCCGGTCCAGCCGACGGACGTGGCCGCCGCGATGAACAAGGCCCTGACCGGCAAGACGCCCGCGGAGCGGGTCGGCGTGATCGAGACGAACGGCAGCTGATTCCGCTGCGCACCCGGAGGCCGGGCGGCCCGCCGAGACGGACCGCCCGGCCTCCGGCATGACATCTGTCATCCCGGACTCGGCACACACGACACTGCCGCCGTCGACCGCCCTTTGGCGACGATGGATCACATGACGACACAGACCGCGGCACCGCCCGCGACCGGCGCGGTGAGCTTCGAGCAGGTGACCAAGAGCTACGGCGACGTGCTCGCCGTGGACGCCCTCACGCTGGAGCTCCACCCCGGCGAGACCGTCGCGCTGCTCGGCCCGAACGGCGCGGGCAAGTCCTCCACGCTCGACCTGCTGCTCGGCCTGCGCCGCCCGGACAGCGGCACCGTGCGGGTCTTCGGCACGAGTCCGCGCGAGGCGATCACCTCGGGCCGGGTCGGCGCGATGCTGCAGAGCGGCGGCCTGATGGACGAGGTCACCGTCAAGGAACTGGTCCGGCTTGCCTGCGCGCTGCACCCGCGGCCCCACCGGGTGAACGACGTGCTCGCCCACGCGGGTATCTCGCAGCTCGCCGACCGCAGGGTCAACAAGCTCTCCGGCGGCCAGGAGCAGCGCGTACGCTTCGCGCTCGCGACGGCCGGCGAGAACGACCTGATCGTCCTCGACGAGCCGACGACCGGCATGGACGTCACCACCCGCCAGGCCTTCTGGGCGACCATGCGCGAGCAGGCGGAGCAGGGCCGCGCCGTCCTCTTCGCCACGCACTACCTGGAGGAGGCCGACGCGATCGCCGACCGCGTCCTGGTGCTGCACCGCGGCCGTCTCCTCGCGGACGGCACCGCCGCCGAGATCAAGGCGAAGGCGGGCGCCCGCAAGGTCTCCTTCGACCTGGAGGACGTAGGCGACGCGCTCGCGGGCAAGCTGCGCGCGCTGCCGTTCCTGACCACGCTCGACGTGTCGGGCCACACGGTCCGCCTCCAGTCGACGGACGCCGACGCGACCGTGCACGCGCTGTACGGGCTCGGCGTCTACCCCCGCAATCTGGAGGTCGCCGGGCTCGGTCTCGAGCAGGCCTTCGTGGCGATCACCGAGGCCGAGGAGGCCAGGACCCGATGACGAATCCGACGCGTTCCTTCGCTTCACGCGCTCTCGTCAAGCTGGAGATCACCCGTTCCCTGCGCAACCGCAAATTCCTCTTCTTCTCCGTGGTCTATCCGTCGCTGCTCTTCCTGATCATCGCGGGCGGCCAGTCCGCCACCGAGAAGGTCGAGGGGACGGGCCTGAACCTGCCCGCCTTCTTCATGGTGTCGATGGCGTCGTTCGGCGCCCTCACCGCCGTCCTCATGGGCAACAGCGAGCGCATCGCCAAGGAGCGCGAGAACGGCTGGGTGCGCCAGCTGCGCCTGACCTCCCTGCCCGGCCGCGGCTACGTCCTGGCGAAGACCGCGAGCGCGGCCGTGGTCAGCCTGCCGTCCATCGTCGTGGTGTTCGTGGTCGCGGCGGCGGTCAAGGACGTCCGCTTCGAGGCCTGGCAGTGGCTGGCGCTGACCGGCGCGATCTGGGCGGGCAGCCTCTGCTTCGCGGCACTCGGCGTGGCCATCGGCTACCTCGCGACCGGTGACGCCGTACGCCCCATCACGATGATCGTCTACTTCGGGCTCTCCGTGCTCGGCGGCTTGTGGATGCCGACGACGACCTTCCCGAAGTGGCTCCAGGACATCGCCTCCTGGCTGCCCACGCACGCGTACGCTGCCCTCGGACAGGCCATCGAACTGGGCAACGCCCCGCATGCGAAGGACGTCACGCTCCTCGTCGCCTACTTCCTTCTCTTCGCGGGCGGCGCGGCGTGGCTGTACCGGAAGGACACACTGAAGGCGTGAGCGAGACATACGCCGCGGGCGGCGAGAACCATCCCGTGTACACGTTCGGGCGACCGCCGCAGGGCCGACGCCAGTTCCTGACGAAGTCGGTCTGGATCGGCGTCTGGCTGGTCTTCCTGAGCTCGCCGATCAAGGACCTGACCGACGGTCACCACACGACCCTCGCCACCGTGTTCGGCTGGGTCGGCCTCGCGGTCTTCGTGGTCTGCTATCTGACCCTGGTCTTCCGCTACACCACCAAAATCCTCCAGTGGCGCGCCGTCATCGTCTCCTTCGGGCTGCTCCTGGCCCTCGCCGTGATCCTCGCCCTCGGCTTCGGCGACCAGTGGCTCGGCCTCTTCGTGTACGTCTCGGTCTCCGCGGGCGCCGTCCTGCCCATGCGGTACGCGATCTACGTCATCCCCGGGGTCACCCTCGTGATGATCCTGGTGGGCCTGCGGGACGACGGCCTCGGTGACCTGATCACCAACCTCGGGGTGATCACCCTCCTGGTGGGCTTCGCGATGTCGGGCGTACGCGAACTGATCCGTACGACGATCATGCTCCGGCAGGCCCGCGCCACCGTCGCCCAACTCGCCGCCAACGAAGAGCGGCTGAGGCTCGCCAGGGACCTGCACGACCTGCTCGGCCACTCGCTCTCCCTGATCACGCTCAAGAGCGAGCTCGCCGGACGCATGCTCCCCGACCACCCGGACAAGGCCGCCCAGCAGGTCGCCGACATCGAACAGGTCAGCCGCCAGGCCCTGGTGGACGTGCGCGAGGCGGTCTCCGGCTACCGCAGGCGCACTCTCGCCGGAGAGCTCGCGGGCGCCCGCACGGCGCTGACGGCCGCCGGTGTAGCCGCCGACGTACCACTGGAGGCACCCGCCGAACTCCCGGGCGAGGAGGGCGAGGCGGCCCTCGCGTGGGTGCTGCGGGAGGCCGTGACCAACGTCGTACGGCACAGTGGTGCGCGGCGCTGCACGGTGACGTTCACCGCCCGGCAGACCCTCGCCGGGCCGCTCCTCGAACTCTGCGTCGAGGACGACGGGTCGGGCGGCTCGGGCGCGGCGGCGGGCAATGGCCTCACGGGCCTGACCGAGCGCGTGGAGGCGGTCGGCGGCGTCCTGGAGACGGGCCCCGCCGACGGCCGCGGCTTCCGTCTCGCGGCCCGTGTGCCGCTGGCCGGGGCGGCCGTAGGATCCCCCTCATGAGCAGCGTGAGCAGGGTGGACGGCGGGGCCGGTGCGGGCGGCGGGAGCGGCACCGTCAGGGTGCTCCTCGCCGAGGACCAGTCGATGGTCCGTGAGGCGCTCGCGGCGCTGCTCGGCCTGGAGCCGGACATCGAGGTGGTCGCCCAGGTGGCCCGCGGCGACGAGGTCCTCGCGGCGGCGCGCGAGCACGCGGTGGACGTGGCGCTCCTCGACATCGAGATGCCCGGCTGCACGGGCATCGAGGCGGCGGCCCAACTGCACGCCGAATTCCCCGGGTTGAAGATCGTCGTCCTCACCACCTTCGGCCGCCCCGGCTACCTCCGCAGCGCCATGGAGGCCGGCGCGGACGCCTTCCTGGTCAAGGACGCGCCCGCGGCCCAGCTCGCCGAAGCGGTCCGCAAGGTCCTCGCGGGGGAGCGGGTCATCGACCCCACGCTCGCGGCGGCCGCACTCGCCGGAGGCGCGAACCCGCTGACCGACCGTGAGCGCGAGGTCCTGCGCGCCGCGGCCGACGGCGCGACCAACGCCGAGCTGGCCACGGCCCTGCACCTCTCCGCCGGCACGGTCCGCAACTACCTCTCGACGGCGATCCAGAAGCTGGCCGTGCGCAACCGCGCCGAAGCGGTCAAGGTCGCCCGGGACAAGGGCTGGCTCTGAACCACCCGCCCACGGAGCTCAGTTCATCATCGCCCGCGCCCCGATGGCCTCCTGGCGCAGCCGCATCGCCGCCGCCTCGTCGGTGTGCTCCAAGGCGTCGGCGTACGTGTCGATCTCGGCGGCGCCCGCCCTGAAGTCGCCGCGCCGGACGAGGAGTTGGGCCCGGTCGTAGTGCAGCCGGTCCGAGTGGGCGGGCAGCAGCAGGGAGAGTTCGACCGCCCAGAGCGCCACGTCCGAGCGCTCGGGGCGGGCCGCCGCCCAGGCACGGATGTTGTTGAGGACGCGCAGGACGATGTCGAGGGGCCCGGCGGGGCTCAGCATCGAGGGCACGAGCGGCGCGCCGGTGGCCCCCGCCACCAGCAGCTCCGCGTCCGTGGCGGACAGGACGTGCCCGCCCGCGAACGGATTGGCGAGGACCTGCTCGTCGCGCGCGCCGAAGCCGACCACGAAGTGGCCGGGCAGGGCCACCCCGTGGACGGGCACGCCCGCACGCCGGGCGACCTCGATCCACACCACCGAGAGCAGGATGGGCAGGCCTCTGCGCCGCCGCAGCACCTCGTGCAGGAGCGCCGAACCGAGGTGCTGGTAGTCGCCGGGTCTGCCCTTGAACCCGTAGCGCGTGCCGAGCAGTTCGGCCAGCGCGAGCGCCCAGGACCGGGGGCCGCCGGCCTTGTCGGGCAGCCGCTCGGTCAGCTGGTCGGCCAGGCGGTCGAGGATGCGCGGCGTCGCGCGCATGCCCGTGTCATCGAGATCGGGGTCGGCCTCCGCGGCGATCAGCAGGCACAGCAGCGTGAGATCGGGCCGTGCGGCCCGTGCCTGATCGGCGAAGAGGCGTCGCCGCTCCGGGGATTGGGGGTGCATAGCTGCTTCGTGCCCTGCCGGGCCGATCGATAGCGCTCCGATCTCGCCCCGCGCCTGTGCTCCGGTCGGTCAAGGGTGCATCCGGGCCCCTTTGAGGACCTTGTCCACGGCGTTGCGCGGACCGTGGACGAGCATCCCCACCAGGTCGAGCTGGTCCGTGGGCACGGCCCGCACCGCGGCCCGGTTGTCCCGGTCGTTGCCGGTGGCGAACAGGTCGGACGTGAACAGTGCCCTCGGCAGCGAGCGGGACAGGGCCCGGCCGTGCGCCCCGGTCAGCGTCTCCTTCGAGCCCTCGAAGACGAGGACGGGCTGGCGGAACATCGGCAGATAGGGGGTGCCGTCGGCGTCCTCGTACGGCTCGCCGACCACCTCGGGCACCGCCGTGCCGAGCCCGCTGACCAGGAACGCGGTCACGTTGAGGCGCTGCCAGGGCTCCAGGTCGTCGCGGAGCAGGACGGCGATCTTCGTGTCGAAGCGGACGGGCGCCGGGCCCGTGACCTCGGCGGTCTCTGTTCCGGCGGTCTCCGTGCCTGCGGTTTCCGCCCCGGCGGCTTCTGTCTCAGCGGTGGTTCTCATGCCTCGAGACTGCCGAGTGGACGCCCGCCGCGTCTTGTACGTTCTTTGCATGGTGGCCCGGCAGGAGATTTCCGCGTGGCGCCCGCCGGTCGCGGGTGTCGTGGAGGTCTTCCACGCCCACTTCACCGAGCACGCGTACCCGATGCACGTCCACGACGCGTGGACCCTGCTGATCGTGGACGACGGAGCCGTCCGCTACGACCTGGACCGGCGCGTTCACGGCACACCCGGCGACACCGTCTCCCTGCTCCCGCCCCAGGTCCCGCACAACGGCTCGCCCGCCACCCCCGACGGCTTCCGCAAGCGGGTGCTCTACCTGGACATGACACAGCTCGACGCGAGCTTCATCGGCCCCGCGGTGGACGGACCCGACCTCGTCGACCCGGTCCTGCGTGGACGCGTGGGCCAGCTGCACGCGGCCCTGGCGTGCCGGGGCGACGAGCTGGAGGCCGAGAGTCGCCTGGCCCTGATCGGCGAGCGCCTGCGCGGCCACCTGCGCCCCAGGATCGCCACCGGTACCCGTGGTGACACCGGGCGGGGCGTCGCCCAGAACCTCCGCGACCTCCTAGACGAGCGGCTGCTCGACGGCGTGACCCTGGCCGAGGCCGCACGCCTGGTCCACGCCCACCCCACGCATCTCGTACGCGCCTTCAGCGGGGCGTATGGCATCGCACCGCACCAGTACGTGATGTCCCGCCGCGTCGACCGTGCCCGCCGTCTCCTCCTGGCGGGGCAGCCGCCGGGCGAGGTGGCGACCGCCGCCGGTTTCTACGACCAGTCGCACCTCACCCGGCACTTCAAGCGGGTGGTGGGCATCGCGCCGGGGCGCTACGCCCGCACGGGCGCCGTCAGTTGAGCATGGCCCGTGCGGCCCGCGCCTGGTCCCGCACCCGGTCCGCGGTGGTCGGCTCCACCGTCGTCACCACATCGGCGTACTCCTCCAGCTCCGCCGCACCCGCGAGGAAGTCGCCGCGCTGGACGAGGAGTTGGGCCCGTTCGTAACGCAGCCGCGCCGGGTGGGCGGGCAGCAGCAGGGAGAGTTCGACCGCCCAGAGCGCGACGTCCGAGCGCTCGGGGCGGGCCGCCGCCCAGGCGCGGATGTTGTTGAGGATGCGGAGCACGATGTTCAGCGGATCGGCGGGCGTCAGCATCGAGGAGGACACCGTGCCGCCCGACGAGTCCGCCACCAGCAGCTCCGCGTCCTCGCCGGTCAGGAGCCGGCCGCCGGCGAACGGGTCGGTGAGCACCTGCTCCTCGCGCGCGCCGAAGCCGACCACGAAATGACCGGGCAGCGCGACGCCGTAGACGGGCGCGCCCGCCCGCCGCGCCACCTCGATCCACACCACCGAGAGCAGGATCGGCAGGCCCCGGCGGCGCTGCAGCACCTCGTGCAGGAGGGAGGACTCCAGGCGCTGGTAGTCGGAGGGTGTTCCCATGAACCCGCACCGCGCACCCAGGAGTTCGGCGAGCGCGACCGCCCACGCCCGGGCCCCGCCGGGCCGGAAGGGGAGCTGCCCGGCGAGCCGGTCCAGCTCGATCTGCGCCGCGTCGATGTCGTCGTCCCCGAGCTCCGGATCAGCCTCCGCGCTCAGCAGGAGGCACAGCAGGGACAGGTCGGGCCGTTCGGACCTGGCCTCCTCGGCGAACCGCCGCCGGGACGCGGCGGTCCTTGACTCCTCGTGCATGCGTGCCTCGTGCCTTACTTACCGAGCCGCCCGGAGTCACCGAGCCGACGGGTATCGATAGTGGTGGTACGTGTGGTGCGCGGCGAAGCCAAGACCGCCGTACAGCGCCCGCGCACCCTCGTTGTCGTCCTCGACCTGCAGCCAGGCCGCCGAAGCGCCTTCGGCGAGCGCCTGCCGGGACAGCGCGGCCATCACCGCGGTCGCCAGTCCCTGCCTGCGGTGCGCCGGATCCACCTCGACCGCCATGAATCCCGCCCAGCGCCCGTCCACGACGCACCGCCCGATCGCCGCGGGCCCCGCGTCCCGAGAGGCCCCGGGCACGGAAGCGAACCACACCGACGGGCCGCCCGCCAGCACCTTGTACACATGGGGTCCAGGGACTCCGGATCGTTGGTAGCGCCGCAGCCACGCCTCGTCGGCGGAGCGCGCGAGACGCACCCGCTCCACCCCTGCTCCGGGCACTTCCAGATCGCCCAGGGGCGCGAGAGCGCCGATGTGGAGCTCCGCGCTCACCTCGCGCTCCCAGCCCCGCTCCTCAAGCTCCGCGCAGAGCATCTCCTGGGTGCCCGCGGCCCCCGTCGCGGTCTGGATGTACGCGGGCAGCTCCCGCGCCGCGTACCACTCGCGCACGTAGTCCAGGGCGTCGTCCAGCGGCCGTCCCGGATCGCCCGTCGGAAGCACCGAGTTGGCCCGCCGGGTGAATCCGGCCGCCGCCCGCAGCTCCCACTCGCCGAGCGGCTCGCTCTCGACGGGCTGCCAGGCGCGCGCGGCCACCCGGGCCAGTTCGGCGTACGAGGCGGCCGGGCCGCGCCTGCGGGCCGGGGCGGCGGGGACGACCTTGCCCGCGACCAGGGCGGACTCCTCGATCCGGACACGCTCACCGTCGCGCCGTGTGATCAGTACCACACCGTCATTCCACGATGTGAGAACACCCACCGTGTCAGTGAACTTGCCGTCCGTACCAGTCCCTTCGTACAGGCGCCGCACGGAGACCCGTTTGCCCACGTCAGTAGGGGTAATGTGCACCTCAAGCCGTCCGCCCGCAGTGAATTCCACAGCTCTGTACGCCCCTCCTGTTCGGATCATGCCCGGGAACGGAGATACTAGGGGCGGGCATCGACGACGCCGCGCTCCCGCGCGCCAGGCGAGCGGAGCCTGAAGACGGCCCGCCAACGCCCGTATCGAGGAGGAACGACAGCGTGACCTACGTCATCGCGCAGCCTTGTGTCGACGTCAAGGACAAGGCGTGCATCGAGGAGTGCCCGGTCGACTGCATTTACGAGGGCTCCCGGTCCTTGTACATCCACCCGGACGAATGCGTCGACTGCGGAGCCTGTGAACCGGTATGCCCGGTCGAGGCGATCTTCTACGAGGACGACACTCCTGAAGAGTGGAAGGACTACTACAAGGCGAACGTCGAGTTCTTCGACGAGCTCGGATCGCCCGGTGGTGCCAGCAAGCTCGGCCTGATCGAGCGCGACCACGCCTTCATCGCCGCATTGCCGCCGCAGAACCAGTAACGGCAGCTTGAAGCGTCGCCCCGGTCCCGTACGGCACAAGCAGCCGTACGGGACCGAGGCATTTGTCCATGCACGCAGTACGTACATGCAGTACGGGAGTCAGCACGTGTCCGTAGTCTCCGATCGCCTTCCCACCTTCCCCTGGGACAAGCTCGAGCCCTACAAGGCCACGGCGGCCGCCCACCCCGGCGGCATCGTCGACCTGTCGGTGGGCACGCCGGTCGACCCCGTGCCCGAGCTGATCCAGAAAGCGCTGGTCGCGGCGGCGGACTCACCGGGCTACCCGACGGTCTGGGGCACCCCCGAGCTGCGCGACGCGATCACCGGCTGGTGCGAGCGGCGCCTCGGCGCGCGCGACGTCACGCACCGCAACGTGCTGCCGATCGTGGGTTCCAAGGAACTGGTGGCCTGGCTCCCGACCCAGCTGGGCCTGGGCCCGGGCGACGTCGTCGCCTACCCGCGGCTCGCCTACCCGACGTACGAGGTGGGCGCACGGCTGGCCCGCGCCCAGTACGTCGCGTACGACACGGAGACATTTGCGGCTGCCGCCGCGGGCACCGAGCTGGACCCGACCAACCTCAAGCTCCTCTGGCTCAACTCGCCCTCGAACCCCACCGGCCGCGTGCTGTCCAAGGACGAGCTGACCCGCACGGTCGCCTGGGCGCGCGAGAACGGCGTGCTGATCGTCAGCGACGAGTGCTATCTGGAGCTCGGCTGGGAGGCGGAGCCGGTCTCGGTCCTGCACCCGGACGTGTGCGGTGGTTCGTACGAGGGACTCGTGGCCGTCCACTCGCTCTCCAAGCGGTCGAACCTCGCGGGCTACCGCGCGGCGTTCGTCGCCGGTGACGCGGATGTCCTCGGCGACCTGCTTCAGATCCGCAAGCACGGCGGCATGATGACGTCCGCGCCGACGCAGGCGGCGGTCGTCGCGGCGCTCGGCGACGACCAGCACGTCCACGAGCAGCGCGAGCGGTACGCGGCCCGGCGCGCGGTCCTGCGCGACGCCCTCCTGCAGCACGGCTTCCGCATCGAGCACAGCGAGGCGAGCCTCTACCTCTGGGCGACCCGTGACGAGTCCTGCTGGGACACCGTCGGGCACCTCGCGGAGCTCGGCATCCTCGTGGCACCGGGCGACTTCTACGGCCCGGCGGGCGACCGCTTCGTCCGTGTGGCCCTGACCGCGACGGACGAGCGCGTGGCAGCGGCGGTCGCCCGGCTCGCCTGAGCCGCCGACCGGGCCCGGCGGCACGGACGCGACGAGGGCCCGGAGCCAGTGGCTCCGGGCCCTCGTTTCAGTTGGGTGGTGATCAGCCGAGCGGCAGGCTCTTGACCGGCAGCTGGTCGGTGGGCAGGCCGCCCTTGGTGACCGCGTCCGTCGGCAGACCCTCGCCGACGGCGTCGGTCGGCAGGCCGTCCTTGGTGGCCGTGCCCGCGGTCTCGCCGACCACGTCACCGGCGTTGCCCGCGAGGTCGCCCGCGGCCTTCTGCGCGACGGGAGTCGTGGTCTTGGCGCCCGATCCGACGACCTTGCCCGCGGTCGGGACGCCCTTCTTCACGGCCTTGCTGCCGGTCTCACCCGCGAGACCGGTGGTGTTCTGAGCCGCGCCGTCGACGGTGTTGCCCAGACCGGCACTGTCCAGGGCAGTCACACCGCCCAGGTCGGGGGTGGCCGGAAGCTCGGCGGCGCTTGCGGAGCCGGCCGCACCGACCACGGGAGCCGCCCCCGCTGCGATGAGCAGCGCGGCGCGGGCGATCCGGCGGGTCAGGGGGAGGGACATGATGCTCCTTCAGACGGGAGAGAACGTTGGTGTGTCCGGCCGGATGGGGTCCGGCGCTTGGACGCAGTGACTACCGCTCGAAGCCCTCGAAGGTTGCGGTGGCCCAACGCAAAGAATTCGCAATGCATCGCATAATCGGCTGTGGATAAAAACGGGCAAAGCGATCAACGCGCGCGGGTCTGCTGAATCGTCAATGCCCTGTGTCCGCAAGGGGTCCGGCGGTTGCGGGGAGGGATGCGCGAAAGGATGGGCGGCCCATCGCCCGTAAGTGATCAGCGTGACTCGATCGGGTGACCCGCCGTACTACTGCCCAACGACGATTCGGACCTCGCCCGTGCCGGTTCCGGCGCCCGTGCGCGGCTCGTCCTCGATCGACTTGCCCGGCTTGCGCCACTCCTGCCCGGAATCCGTGGCGTTCCACTCCCGGCCGCCGTACGAGACGCGCTCGATGCCGAGCGTGGCCGCCTGGGCCACCGCCCAGTGCGCGAGCTCCCAGCCCCGCTGCCCGGTCCCGCCCTCCGCGCTGCCCGCCGTGGCGTTCACCGGCACGGTGAGCGTGCTGCCGCGAGCGCTCTCCGGTGCCACACCGTGGCCGAAGTCGCGGACCAGGGCGGCCCGCACCTTCGCCGGGTCGCCCGGTTCGTCGGCCGTGCGGCCCTCGCAGGTGAGGGTGGCGGGGGCGCGGCCCGTCAGCGCGGCGGCGAGCAGCGCGGCGTCAGGCTCGTGCTTCGCGTACGCCTGGGGGTAGCCGCTGCGCTGTACGCGCTGGGCGGCGACGGTCAGGGGCAGCCGTGAGTAGCCCGGGACGTCCTTGAGATGGGCGTAGAAACGCGCCGCCGAGTACGCGGGGTCCATGATCTGCTTCTCGTTGCCCCAGCCCTGCGTGGGCCGCTGCTGGAAGAGGCCGAGCGAGTCCCGGTCGCCATGGCTGATGTTGCGCAGCCCCGACTCCTGCAGGGCCGTCGCCAGGGCGATGGTGATCGCACGCTCCGGCATGCCGCGGGAGGTGCCCACCGCGGCCACCGTCGCCGCGTTCTGCGCCTGCTCGGCACCGAACTCGTACGACGCCCCGTCGCCGTTGCCCGAGACCACCTGGCAGCGTGGAGCGGCCTTGCCTCCAAAGACGTACTGGACGACCACATAGGCCACGAGCGCGAGGAGGACCGCCACGGCGGCCCCGATGCGCAGGAGGCGGCCGCGCCGGATGAGGGTGGGGGGCTCAGGCACGCGACCAAGGTACTGGAGGCCACCGACAGGGCGTCGTGAGGAGGGGCGTTAGGGTCGAAGCCATGGCTCAGACCTCACCGGACGCATCGCTCGACCTCACGCTCGACGCTGCCGCGCTCACCGCCCAGCTGGTCGATTTCCCCTCGCCGAGCGGTCAGGAGAAAGCCCTCGCGGACGCGATCGAGACGGCCCTGCGCGGCCTGCCGCACCTCACGGTCGACCGGCACGGCAACAACGTCGTGGCGCGCACGAACCTGGGCCGCGGTGAGCGGGTGATCCTCGCCGGGCACATCGACACGGTTCCGATCGCGGACAACGTGCCCTCGCGCCTCGACGAGGACGGCATCCTGTGGGGCTGCGGGACCTGCGACATGAAGTCGGGCGTCGCCGTCCAGCTGCGCATCGCGCAGACGGTGACCGAGCCCAACCGCGACCTCACCTTCGTCTTCTACGACAACGAAGAGGTCGCCGCGCACCTGAACGGCCTGGGCCATGTCGCCGAGGCCCACCCCGACTGGCTCGCGGGCGACTTCGCGGTCCTCCTGGAGCCGACGGACAACCAGGTGGAGGGCGGCTGCCAGGGCACGCTGCGGGTCTTCCTGAAGACGAAGGGCACGCGTGCGCACTCCGCGCGCGCGTGGATGGGCTCGAACGCCATCCACAAGGCCGCGCCGATCCTGGCGAAGCTCGCCGCGTACGAGCCGCGCACACCGGTCGTCGACGGCCTGCGGTTCCACGAGGGCCTCAACGCCGTACGCGTCGAGGGCGGCGTCGCGACCAACGTCATCCCCGACGAGTGCACCGTCGTCGTGAACTTCCGCTACGCGCCGGACCGCACCGAGGACGAGGCACTCGCCTTTGTCCGCGACTACTTCGCCGACTGCGAGATCGACGAGTTCATCGTCGACGACCACACGGGCGCGGCGCGCCCCGGCCTCGACCACCCGGCCGCCGCGGCCTTCATGGCCGCCGTCGGCGGCGAGGCCAAGCCGAAGTTCGGCTGGACGGACGTCTCCCGTTTCAGTGCGCTCGGCGTGCCCGCCGTGAACTACAGCCCGGGCAACCCGCTGCTCGCCCACAAGATCGACGAGCGGGTGCTCGCCTCACTGATCCCGGAGGCCGAGAAGCGGCTGCGCGCCTGGCTGACATCCTGATTTCCCGCAAGGGTGCGCCGCCTGTAACGCCCGTAGACCTACGCTGAAGCGGCACGTCGAGCAAGACCGTCAGCGGAAGGGGACGTCATGGGTAGTCCAGAAGGGCAGTGCCCGCCGGAGGAGCAGCACTTGGGTCCTGTGGTGCGGCGGCGTGAGCAGATCACCCCCGGCACGACGGACCAGCGGCTCCTCGACACCGATGCCGAAGGCGAGTCGGAGTGGGTGCACACCGACCCCTGGCGGGTCATGCGCATCCAGTCGGAGTTCGTGGAGGGCTTCGGCGCGCTCGCCGAACTCCCCAGCGCCATCAGCGTCTTCGGATCGGCACGCACACCGGTCGGCTCGCCCGAGTACGAAGCGGGCGTCCGCATCGGCAAGGCGCTGGTCGACGCGGGCTTCGCCGTGATCACCGGGGGCGGCCCCGGCGCCATGGAGGCCGCCAACAGGGGCGCCCGCGAGGCCAAGGGCGTCTCCGTGGGCCTCGGTATCGAGCTGCCCTTCGAGCAGGGCCTGAACGAGCACGTCGACATCGGTGTGAACTTCCGCTACTTCTTCGTGCGGAAGACCATGTTCGTGAAGTACGCGCAGGGCTTCGTGGTCCTGCCCGGCGGCCTCGGCACCCTGGACGAGCTCTTCGAGGCCCTCACCCTCGTCCAGACCCGCAAGGTGACCCGCTTCCCGATCGTCCTCTTCGGTTCCGCGTACTGGGGCGGACTCGTCGACTGGCTGCGCGACACGGTGGTGGCGGGCGGCAAGGCCTCCGAACACGACCTGCACCTCTTCCACATCACCGACGACGTGGACGAGGCGGTCACCCTGGTCACCAAGGAAGTCGGCCGCTAGCGGTCCGGGCCGCACCGGGCGGGCATCCGCTCCGCCCGCCCGGTGATCCACCGGCTCCCGCTCCTACGCCAGGCCCCTGCGGGCCACGGCGGGCTCCCGGTGCCCCGCGATGGTGGCGACCATGTCGAGGACCTGCCGGGTCTCCGCGACCTCGTGCACCCGGTACACCTGCGCCCCCAGCCACGCCGATACGGCGGTGGTGGCCAGCGTCCCCACGATCCGCTCCTTGACCGGCTTGTCGAGCGTCTCCCCGACGAAGTCCTTGTTGGACAGGGACACCAGCACGGGCCACCCGGTCTCCACCATCTCCCCGAGCCGCCGCGTCGCCTCCAGTGAATGCCGCGTGTTCTTCCCGAAGTCGTGCCCGGGATCGATCATCACGGACTCCCGCGGCACCCCGAGTGCGACCGCGCGCTCGGCGAGGCCGAGGGTGACCGAGAGGATGTCGGCCATGACGTCCTCGTAGGCGAGGCGGTGGGGGCGGGTCCGCGGCTCGGCGCCGCCCGCGTGCGTGCACACCAGGCCCACGCCGTACCGCGCGGCCACCTCGGCGAGCCGGGGATCGACCCCGCCCCACGCGTCGTTCAGGACGTCCGCACCGGCCTCGCAGACCGCCTCGCCGACATCGTGCCGCCATGTGTCGACGCTGATGACGACATCGGGGAACCGCTTGCGCACCTCGGCGACGAAACCGACCGTCCGCCGCGCCTCCTCCTCGGCCGTCACCTCCTCGCCGGGGCCGGCCTTGACCCCGCCGATGTCGATGATGGCGGCGCCCTCGGACACCGCCTGTTCCACGCGGGCGAGCGCCGGCTCGTCGCGGAACGTGGCGCCCTGGTCGTAGAAGGAGTCAGGGGTCCGGTTCACGATCGCCATGATCACCGGCTCGTGCGCGTCGAATTCACGCCTGCCAAGCCTGAGCATCCCCTGTGAGCCTCCTCTGTCGGTGCCGCGGTTCGGCCGCCTGCGACCTTAACCGTCACAGGCTCATGGCACGATCGGACCCTGACAGTTTCAGCACGGCAGTCGAGCGTGGGGGCCTGAAGAGATGGTCTTGTTCTTGTTCCTGGTCATCGCCCTCGTCGTGGTGGTCGGCGCGGTGACCCTGGCCGTGGTGGGCGGAGGGGAGCGCGCCGCGCTGCCCGACGTCGCGGCGGAGCGGTTCGCCGACCCGCTGCCGCCGGACCGTGCCCTGCGCCGCGCGGACGTGGAGGCGCTGCGCTTCCCGCTGACCGTGCGGGGCTATCGCATGACGGACGTGGACGAGGCCCTCGGCCGCCTCGCCGCCGAACTGGCCGAGCGTGACGCCCACATCGCTGAGCTGGAGGCGGCACTCGCCGGCGCCCAGGCCACCGCGGTCGGCGGTCCCGGCCTCCTCAAGACGCACGCCCCGGCCGCGCTCCAGGGCGATACGGCCCTCAGGGACGCGGCCGAAAAGGCCCAAGGGGCCCAAGGGGCCCAAGGGGCCGAAGAGACCGAAGAGGAGGACGGGCGATGAGCGGCGACGCCGTGGCGGGTCCCGACGGCAGACTCCGCTGCCCCTGGGGCCTCTCGACCGAGGACTACGTGGCGTACCACGACGAGGAATGGGGCCGCCCGGTCCACGGGGACGACGCGCTGTACGAACGGCTCTGCCTGGAGGCCTTCCAGTCGGGTCTCTCCTGGATCACGATCCTGCGCCGCCGCGAGGGCTTCCGCGCCGCCTTCGCCGGTTTCAAGATCGCTGAGGTCGCGCGGTTCACGGACGCCGACCGGGAGCGCCTCCTCGCCGACCCCGGCATCATCCGCAACCGCGCCAAGGTCGACGCGACCCTCGCCAACGCGCGCGTGCTCGCCGACTGGTCCGCGGGGGAGCTCGACGAACTCATCTGGTCGCACGCGCCGGACCCCGCATCCCGCAAGGCCCCCGGCGTGCTGGCCGACGTACCGGCGATCACACCCGAGTCCACGGCCCTGTCCAAGGAACTGAAGAAGCGCGGCATCCGATTCGTCGGCCCCACCACGGCCTACGCCCTGATGCAGGCCTGCGGTCTGGTCGACGACCACCTGGAGGACTGCGTGATCCGCGTCCCCCGGGGCCGCTAGGCCACCGCAGGCCCCTCAGGACCTACCGGCCGAGGTACTGGGGCTTCGCCTTGTCCAGGAACGCCTGGACGGCGATCGCGTGGTCCTCGGACGCGCCCGCCTTCGCCTGGAGTTCGTCCTCCTTCTCCAGGGACTCCGCCAGGGTGTGGCCCGCCGCGTAGGCGAGCGACTCCTTGAGGGCCCCGTAGGCGAGGGTCGGGCCCTCGGCCAGGGTGCGGGCCAGCTTCTCGGCCTCGGCCGCCAACTCGGCCTCGGGTACGACCTTGTTGGCGATGCCCAGGTCGTACGCCTCCTGTGCGCCGATGTTGCGGGGGAACAGCAGCAGGTCGCTCGCGCGGCCGGGCCCGATCACGCGCTGCAGCGTCCAGGAGACGCCCGAGTCGGCGGTCAGCGCGACCCCGGCGAAGGACGTGTTGAAACGCGCGGTGTCCGCGACGATCCGGTAGTCGGCGGCGAGCGCGAAGCCCAGGCCCGCCCCGGCCGCGACGCCGTTGACACCCGCGACGACCGGCTTGGCCATCCCGGTCAGCGCGCGCAGCACGGGGTTGTAGTGCTCCCGGACCGTGCTCATCGTCTGTCCGGTGCCCGCCGCGCGGTCCGCCATGAGGGAACCCACGTGTTCTTTCAGGTCCTGTCCCACACAGAAGGCGCGCCCGGTCGCGGTGAGCAGTACGGCACGGACCGCGGGGTCCGACTCGGCCGACTGCACCGCCTCCCGCAGCGCGACCTTGGCCTCGACGTTCATCGCGTTCATCGCCTCGGGGCGGTTGAGCGTGATGGTCGCGAGACCGTCGCTCACCTCGTAGAGCACGGTGTCGGCCATGGTGAATCCCCTCCAGTGGTCCTGCGCCGGTCATCTTTGTCGGAGCCCAGCATGACGGAGATCATCGGGCTCCGACATGAGGGGAGATATGTGACCTGCGTCAAAGAATTCCTGGCCGTGGAGGCGTAGGAGGCGGCGCAGTATCGCAGCCACATCGCCGAATTGAGTGGTTTTGCGGGCGCGCGTTGCGCAAGCGATGCAGACCGATGTTGGTCATCGGGTCCTGCGATGCGGGATAATGGCCTGGAAGCAATGTGTTCGATGCCGGTGACACCTGGGTTGTCGGCTGCGATGAGCTGGTTTCAGGAAGGGGAACGAGCATGGCGGCCATGAAGCCGCGAACGGGCGACGGCCCGCTCGAGGTGACCAAGGAGGGGCGGGGCATCGTCATGCGCGTTCCGCTCGAAGGCGGCGGACGACTTGTCGTCGAACTGACTCCGGACGAAGCCGACGCACTCGGCGACGCCCTGAAGAAGGTCGTCGGCTGACGCGGAAGCGCCCACACTTTTTCACTGCCCCGGCATCGTGCAAACGTGCCGGGGCAGCGCTATTTGCGGGGTTGCGAGGGCCGCGGGGTGCCCGGGCGGCGCGACGAGGTCAGCGCTTCACGGCGCAGAGCAGGCCGTCGCCCACCGGGAGCAGCGCCGGCATCAGGTCCTGGCTCTCGCGCACGGTGCGCAGGAGTTCGCGGATGCGCAGCACCTCGGCGGGCTGCGGACCGGAGTCCACCGTCCGGCCGTCGGAGAAGGCGCCCTCGAAGCAGACGAGCCCGCCGGGCCGCAGCAGGCGCAACGATTCAGCGAGGTAGTCCAGGTACTCCGTGCGGTCGCCGTCACAGAACACGAGGTCGTAGCCGCCGTCCGCGAGGCGCGGCAGTACGTCGAGTGCCCGGCCGGGGATGAACCGCGCTCGATTGCCCGCGAACCCGGCGGCACGGAAGGCCTCCCGGGCGAACTGCTGGCGGTCGGGCTCGGGATCGACGGTGGTCAGGACGCCGTCGGGCCGCATCCCGTGCAGCAGGTGGAGCCCGGACACGCCCGTGCCCGTCCCGATCTCGGCGACGGACTTGGCGTCCGCCGTGGCGGCCAGCATGCGCAGCGCGGCGCCGGTACCGGGAGACACCGAGGGTAGGCCCGCGTCCTGGGCCCGGTCACGGGCCCAGCGTGTGGCCTCGTCCTCGGCGACAAAGGCGTCGGCGAACGCCCAGCTCGTCTGCCGGTTGCCGGTAATGGCCCTCTCCTGTCCCCGTGGATGCCTGGCCGTGACTGTATCCGTTGGGGGTGGGAACCCGCAGATGGGACCGGGCGTTTAGTAGGGGTAGGCGGACGCCGGGGGTAACGAATGGATCAAGACTGGCGGCGGGCCCTTCGACCAGGCAGGACACCTGGCAGGAAGCCCGTACCAAATTCCAGTAAAAACGCTTATCCGGAGCTAACGGGCGAGGTGGCTATGGTAGGGGCTCCACTGGACACCACCAGAGCCGACAGGGGAGGTGCGGCTGCGTCCGCGGATCGGGGAGGAGCGCTGAGGCGCTTTCTCGGGTTGGCGGGTGAGCCGAAATCCGTGACCGACACCGCTGACCGATTCCACACCGCCAGTTCCGCTCAGACCGCGACCTTTGCCGCTGATGCGGAATCGCAGGCGTGGACTCCGCCCACCTGGGAGGAGATCGTCAGCACGCACAGCGGACGGGTCTATCGCCTGGCATACCGCCTGACCGGCAATCAGCACGACGCCGAGGACCTCACGCAAGAGGTCTTCGTCCGTGTCTTCCGGTCCCTGTCGACCTACACGCCCGGCACGTTCGAGGGCTGGCTGCACCGCATCACCACGAACCTGTTCCTGGACATGGTGCGCCGCAAGCAGCGCATCCGTTTCGACGCCCTCGGCGACGACGCGGCGGAGCGCCTCCCCAGCCGTGAGCCGTCGCCGCAGCAGGTCTTCAACGACACGCACTTCGACGCGGACGTGCAGCAGGCGCTCGACACCCTCGCTCCGGAGTTCCGCGCGGCCGTGGTCCTGTGCGACATCGAAGGTCTCTCGTACGAGGAGATCGCCGCGACCCTGGGCGTCAAGCTGGGCACGGTCCGCAGCCGTATCCACCGTGGCCGCTCGCAGTTGCGCAAGGCCCTTCAGCACCGGTCGCCCGAAGCCCGCGCCGAGCGCCGCTCGCTCGCAGGAGCCGTGGCGCCGGGAGGAGGGGGCGCGACCGAGTGAGTGGATCACGGTCGAATCCTGCCGAGCGGCATCTGGCCGAGCAGCATCTGGGGGACCGACTCGCCGCCCTGGTGGACGGTGAGTTGGGCCATGACGCGCGTGAGCGGGTCCTCGCTCATCTCGCGACCTGTCCGAAGTGCAAGACCGAGGCCGACGCGCAGCGGCGGCTCAAGAGTGTCTTCGCCGAGGTGGCACCGCCGCCTCCCTCCGAGAGTTTCCTCGCCCGGCTGCAAGGCCTTCCCGGCGGTGGCAGCGAGCCTCCGTCCGGCCCCAGATCCCCTGGTGGCGGCTTCGCCACCGCGGACAGTGAGTCAGGGCTGCCGCCGAGCGGAGTCTTCGGCGTGCGGCCCGAGACCTTCGGCTACGCGCCCTCGGGCAGCCATGCCGCGGTGCTGCCGGGTTCGGGGCGCGGTTTTCGCATCCATGACGTCGACCGCCGTGACATCGGCCGTGACGTGGGCCGTCACGAGGCCGAGCGGTCGCTGTGGCGCGGACGGCGGTTCGCCTTCGCCGCCGCGGGCGCGGTGTCGCTGGCCGCGATAGCGCTGGGCGGCGTCACGACGGGCATCCCCGCCGATCCGGGTGACTCGCGCGCGGGCTCGGGCAGCAGCAACAGTTCTGGCAGCAGCAGTGGCTCGGGCGGCAACAGCAATGCGTCGCCGCTGCGTTCGCCGGGCTCGGCTGCCACCTCGGCTCCCGATTCCGTCCGCCGTCGCGGCAGCGGGCCGCTGTCGGTGCAGGGGCAGCGTCCCGGAGTCCTCGCGGCGCCGGTCGCGCCGACGCAGGCGACCGGGCCTCTGCTGCCCGGCGTGCCTGCGCGGGGTCCTCGTCTCGATCAGCCCGAGCCCGTGTCCGCCCAGCATCAGATCGCGGCGCCGATGCTGACCGGCGCGGCGATCATGTCCCCGCTGATCCGGCCGGTGCCTCCCGTCGTATCGGGCAGCACATCCTCCGCCGGTACGGTGCCGACCCTGGACGAGAGGGCTTCGAGCACCGCGGCGTCCTCACCCATAGAGGGCACCCTGCAGGGCACTTCGCAGATCCGCTGACGTGCTCTGCGCTTCGGTGCGGGAACCTGGTTGAATCCTCGGTGGGCCGTGCCTGCCCGAGGCTTGTGGCGGGCGCGGAGTTGAGCACGTGATCGGCGTCCGCCGTAGGCCAGGTGTGGGGAGAGCATGGACGAGGGCAAGCCCACGAAGGCGAAATGGTGGAGCCGCCCCAGGTCGGCGTCCGCGCCTGACGGCACGGGGGCGGAGCGGGGCGGACCCACCACCGGGGACGAGACCACAGGCACCGCCGGACGAGAGGACGCCTCCGGCGACTTCACCCTGGCAGCAGCGACTCCGCTGGGCGCGGGGCCCGAACGGATTTCACCTGGGGTTACGCCTGATCCGGGCCCCTCCGGGGCGGGGTCTGAGGTGGCTGCGTCTGGCGTGACGTCGGGTCCGACTCGGCCTGGGGCGGGGCCTGAGGTGGCTTCGCCTGGGGCCGGGGCTTCGCCTGAGCTGGCTTCGGCTGAGCCGACTCCGTCCGCTGCCGCGCACGGCCCCGGGGTTGATGCCGCGGGTCCGTCCGCTGGCGCGCCCGGCGCCGACGCCTCGACTCCGGCCGACGCGGCTGCTGTAGCTGCCCATACGTCTGGTGCCCCCGGCCCGGGTGTCCCCGCCGGTTCGGCTTCCGTCGCGCGTGCCGACGCCACTCCTGGCGGCTTGGCTTCGGGCGCTACGACTCCTGCCGACGCGGCCCCGGCGCCCGGCACCTCCGCCCCGGGTGCTCCCGCCCCGGCGGGTACCACTCCCGTCGCACACGTCGACACTGCTCCTTGTGACACGGCTTCGGGCGTTTCGACCCAGGCTCCCGCGAACCCTGCGCCCGGCACCCCCGGCCCGGGCGTCCCCGCCCCGGGCGGCTCCGCGCCGGCCGCCCCCGGCACCCCGGCCCCCGACGCCTCGGCTCCCGGAGCCCCCGCCGGCCGCCCCCGCCCGCTGCACGACCCCGATCCGTACAGCACCCCGCCCTACGGCGAGCCCGGCCCCTGGGCCCCCGCCCCGCCCGTACAGCACCCGACGGCCACCCCGACCCACGGCACACAGCTCCCGGCGGCGCACCACGGCGGGACCCCGCCCCACGGCACCCCGGGCCCAGCTCCGGCCCCAGCCCCGGCCCCCGTCCACGGCTCCACCCCGCCCCACGGCACCCCGCAAGGCGTCGGCCCGCAGCCCCAGCCGCACCCCCAAGCTGCCCCGCATCACCAGCCTCAGCCCCCATCCCCAACCCACCACCCCCAATCCGCCCCACCCCGCCAGTCCTACGACCCCTGGAACGCTCCCCTTCAGCAGAGCGGTGCCGTTCCTGTCGACAAGGACAAGCAGCGGAAGCGGGCGCGGCGGGTCCTTCTTGTGGGGATCGCCGTTATTGCTCTCGTGGCCGGAGGCCTCGGTGGGGCTCTGGGGGCGTATCTGGAGCGGAACGCCGGTGTTTCCGATATCGAGTTGCCGCAGGCCGGGGCCCAGGACAAGGCGCGGGCCAAGGACAGCGTCGCCGGGATCGCGGCGAGTTCGCTGCCCGGCGTCGTGACCCTGCACGTCAGCGGCGACGAGGCGCAGGGCACCGGCACCGGGTTCGTGCTGGACGGAAAGGGTCATATCCTCACCAATAATCATGTGGTCGAGCCGGCCGGCACCGGCGGTGAGATATCGGTGACCTTCAGCGGCGGCGAGACCGCCAAGGCGGAGGTCATCGGCCGCGACGCCGGGTACGACCTCGCCGTGGTCAAGGTCTCCGGCGTACGCGGACTCAAGCCACTGCCCCTCGGCAACTCCGAGAACGTGCAGGTGGGCGACCCCGTCGTCGCCATAGGTGCCCCCTTCGACCTGGCCAACACCGTCACCTCCGGCATCATCAGCGCCAAGGAGCGCCCCATCACCGCGGGCGGGGAGAAGGGCGACGGCAGCGACGTGAGTTACGTCGACGCGCTGCAGACCGACGCCCCCATCAACCCCGGCAACTCCGGCGGCCCGCTGGTCGACGCCCAGGCCCGGGTCATCGGCATCAACAGCGCCATCCGCTCCGCCGACGACAGCTCGGCACCCGGCGGCGGCCAGGCGGGTTCCATCGGCCTCGGCTTCGCCATCCCCATCAACCAGGGCAAGCGGGTCGCCGAAGAACTGATCAACAACGGCAAGGCCGTGCACCCTGTGATCGGGGTCACGCTCGACATGGAGTACACGGGCGACGGCGCCCGGGTCGGCGACAAGGGCAAGGGCAGCGGCCCCGCCGTGAACGCGGGAGGCCCCGGCGACCGTGCCGGAATCAAACCGGGCGACGTCATCACCGCGGTGGACGGCCAGCGCATCCACTCCGGCGACGAGCTCATCGTCAAGATCCGGGCGCATCGGCCGAAGGACAGCCTTGAATTGACGGTCCAGCGAGCTGGAAAGGACCGGAAAGTGACGCTCGTGCTCGGCGCGTCGAGCGGGAACTGATCCACGTCTGTCGCCCAGCGGCTACCGGACGGACAGGAACGCCGGGTACCGTGGACCCGGTCCGGATGGCAAGGAGCTCAAGGTGTTCTCAGACATTGGCCCGCTCGAGGTAGTGGCGCTGGTCGTCCTCGCCGTGCTCGTTTTCGGCCCGGACAAGCTGCCCAAGCTGATTCAGGACGCCTCGCGGACCATACGTAAGATCCGTGAATTCTCGGACAGCGCCAAGGCGGATATACGCAGTGAACTCGGCCCGGAATTCAAGGACTTCGAGTTCGAGGACCTGAATCCGAAGACCTTCATCCGCAAGCAGCTCGACAACGACGAGCTCGGCCTGAAGGAAATCCGGAACGGCTTCGACCTGAAGAAGGAGATGGCCGAGGTCACGGACGCCGTGCACGGGCGGGAGAGTGAATCCTCCGACGGCGCGACCGGCACGGACACCGCGTCCGACGCGGGCGGCCGCGTCGACATGGCCAAGAAGGACGGCCGCATCGACATGGACAAGAAGCCCGGGAAGGCCGCGCCCGTCGACCACCCGCCGTTCGACGCGGACGCCACCTGACCTCCTCCGAGGCACCCGCGGTCCGCCCCTGAGCACGCCCCGTGGCACGTCTTTCCGGACACCCGTACGCCGACCGGTGTCCCAGCTTCCGGAACGGGTGTGGCTATCCTGCCTTGTTGTCCGGCTGAGGACGCCCGAGGGGGGCGGGCCCTGCGGACCGATGAGAACGAGGAGGCGGCCGGGTACATGGAGACGACAAGTCGCGTAGGCGCACAGGCGCCGGCCGCGGACGGCACCGCACAGGCGATGCCCTCCGCCCGGCGCACGGTCGACAGTTATCTGCTGGCGCCCTTCCCCTGGTACGGCCTCGACGAGGCCTTCACGGGGCAGCGCTGGCTGATGCAGGTCGGCACCGCCGCGGACGGCGCGGTGGAGCATGGCTCCATCGGGCACGGCGATGAGCCGTCGGTGCGGAGTGACGGACCCTTCGGGAACAGCGACAAGGAGCGCTTCGCGGTCGTGGTGACCGTCGCGGCCAACCCGGTGCGCCGCAGCCCGGACGGCACGGGCCTGCTTGAGGCGACCTCGGTGTCGTCCGCGGCCTGGCTCGCCGGAGTGGGTCTGCTGTCCTACACCTGGCCCAGCCAGATGGACCACAGCCTGCGCGACGACTGGCTGGACCAGCAGACCGAGACGGCCTGGGTCCTCGCGGACGATCTGCAGGGCGAGGACTGGTCGACGCTCTCGCTCCCGGTGGACGGCGTGCCGACCTCGTTCCACTACCGCGAGTCCGAGTTCGGCTGGATCCTCGCCGGGTCCACCAAGGACGGCGTGCCCCTGGGCGCCTACGGCCGCGGCATGAGCGCGTACGGCCTGGGCTTCTCCGTGGTCAAGGACATCCACGAGTACGCCGCCTGACCCGACCGCCGCACACGTACGCCGATGGGGGCGCCGCTCATGACGAGCGGCGCCCCCATCGGCGTACGGCGGTGAAGCCCGGGAAAGCCTCAGAACTTGTTGCGCGGGGTGATCCCCAGGGTCATGCCCGCGAGGCCGCGCTGGCGGCCGCCCAGCTTGCCCGCGATCGTGCGCAGCGCCGAGCCGGCGGGGGAGTCCGGGTCCGTCAGGACGACCGGCTTGCCCTCGTCGCCGCCCTCGCGCAGGCGGACGTCGATCGGGATGGAACCGAGGACCGGGACGTTGGCGCCCGTCGTCTTCGTGAGGCCCTCGGCGACCCGCTGGCCGCCGCCCGTGCCGAAGACGTCGACCATCTCGCCGCAGTGCGGGCAGGGCAGTCCGGCCATGTTCTCGACGACGCCGACGATCTTCTGGTGGGTCTGTACGGCGATGGAGCCCGCGCGCTCGGCGACCTCGGCCGCCGCCTGCTGGGGCGTCGTCACGACGAGGATCTCGGCGTTCGGGACGAGCTGCGCCACGGAGATCGCGATGTCGCCGGTGCCCGGCGGCAGGTCCAGGAGCAGGACGTCCAGGTCGCCCCAGAAGACGTCCGCGAGGAACTGCTGGAGGGCGCGGTGGAGCATCGGGCCACGCCAGACGACCGGGGCGTTGCCCGGGGTGAACATGCCGATCGAGATGACCTTCACGCCGTGCGCCGACGGCGGCATGATCATGTCCTCGACCTGGGTCGGCTTGCCGTCCGCGCCCAGCATCCGGGGCACGGAGTGGCCGTAGATGTCCGCGTCCACGACGCCGACCTTCAGGCCGTCCGCCGCCATCGCGGCCGCGAGGTTCACCGTCACCGAGGACTTGCCGACGCCGCCCTTGCCGGACGCGACGGCGTAGACACGGGTCAGCGAGCCGGGCTTGGCGAAGGGGACCTCGCGCTCGGCGGTGCCGCCGCGCAGCGCGGACGCCAGCTCCTTGCGCTGCTCGTCGCTCATCACGTCGAGGGTGACGTCCACGTGGGTGACGCCTTCGACAGCGGCGACCGCGTCGGTCACGTTCTTCGTGATGGTCTCGCGCATCGGGCACCCGGAGACCGTGAGGTACACGGTGACCGCTACCACCCCATCAGGGGAGATATCTACCGATTTGACCATCCCCAACTCGGTGATCGGTCGGTGGATCTCGGGGTCGTTCACCGTCGCCAGTGCTTCACGCACCGCGTCTTCCGTAGCCATAAGACCGATAGTACGGCGCGGTAACCCTGCCCCGGAAAGAGCCGTCAACGGTCGCCTACATCACGCCCGCCGCCCTCCTCGGCCGGGAATACGACACGGTTCGCCCTGCCCTGCTCCTCCAGCTCCCTGACCAGGTCCTGGAGTTCGCTGCGGATCCAGTCGCGGGTGGCCACCTCGCCCAGGCCCATGCGCAACGAGGCGATCTCGCGGCTCAGATATTCGGTGTCCGCGATGGACCGCTCGTTCTGTTTGCGGTCCTGTTCGAGATTGACCCGGTCCCGGTCGTCCTGCCGGTTCTGCGCGAGCAGGATCAGGGGGGCCGCGTAGGACGCCTGGAGGGAGAGCGCCAGGGTCAGGAACAGGAAGGGGAACGGGTCGAAGCGCAGGGCCTCGGGCGCCCAGACGTTCCAGGCGACCCACACGATGATGGTGACCGTCATCCAGACGATGAAGCGCCCCGTGCCCAGGAATCGCGCGATCCGCTCCGAGAGCCGCCCGAAGGCCTCGGGGTCGTACTCCGGCAGGAACTTGCGGCGCGGTGGCCGCGGCTGGTCGAGCCGGAAGCGGGGCGCGGCGCGCGGCTCGGCGCGGCCGTCCCGCTCGCGGTCAGCCGGCGGCACGGCGCTCTCCCTCTTCCTGCTCTTCCTGGTGGAACTCCGTCTCGCGCCAGTCGTCCGGCAGCATGTGGTCGAGCACGTCGTCGACGGTGACCGCGCCGAGCAGCGAGCCGCCCTCGTCGACGACGGGGGCCGCCACCATGTCGTACGTGGCGAAGAACCCGGCGACCTGCGGCAGCGCCGTCTCCGGCGTGAGCGGCTGCAGATCGTCGTCAAGGATCGAGCTGACCAGCGTGTACGGCGGATCGCGCAGGAGCCGCTGGAAGTGCACCGTGCCCAGGTACTTGCCCGTCGGCGTCTCGTCCGGCGGACGGCACACGTAGACCTGCGCGGCGAGCGCGGGGGAGAGGTCCTGCTGGCGCACCCGCGCGAGGGCGTCGGCGACCGTCGCGTCCGGCCTGAGCACGATCGGCTCGGTCGTCATCAGACCGCCCGCGGTGCGCTCCTCGTAGGCCATCAGACGCCGTACGTCGGCCGCGTCGTCCGGCTGCATCAGCGTGAGCAGCCGCTCCTTGTCGTCCTCGGGCAGCTCGGCGAGGAGGTCGGCGGCGTCGTCCGGGTCCATCGCCTCCAGGACGTCGGCGGCGCGCTCCTCCTTGAGCTTGCCGAAGATCTCGATCTGGTCGTCCTCGGGCAGCTCTTCCAGGACGTCCGCGAGCCGGTCGTCGTCGAGCGCGGCGGCCACCTCGGCCCGCCGTTTGGGCGACAGGTGGTGCAGGACGTTGGCGAGGTCGGCGGGGCGCATCTGCTCGAATGTGGCCAGCAGGCTCTCGGCGCCCTGGCCGTGCTCCTCCAGGCTGAATCCGTCCACGGCCGACCACTCGACGGTCAGCGTCTCCCCCTTGCGCCGGAAGGTGCCCCCCTTCCCCTTCCGTACGAAGACCCGGTCGATCTCCCAGTCGCGCCGGGCCGGCAACTGCTGCACCGACACGTCCAGGACGGTGACCTCCTCGTCCGACTCGACGAGCCTGACCCGCCGGTCGAGCATCTCGCCGAGCACGAGCCGCTCGGTGGGCCGCTGCTCGAAGCGCCGCACGTTCAGTACGCCGGTCGTGATGACCTGGCCCGACTCGATGCCGGTCACGCGGGTCATGGGCAGGAAGATGCGGCGCCGCGTGGACAGCTCCACGACGAGGCCGAGGAGGCGGGGCGGTCTGCGCTGCACCCGGAGCATCGCCACCAGGTCGCGCACCCGGCCCACCTGGTCGCCGTTCGGGTCGAAGACGGCCGTACCGGCCAGATGTGACACGAAGACCCGGGAGGCGCTGGCCGCCATTGCTCGCCCCTCCTCCGCTGGTGTGTCCGCTCGTAACCTTTTGTGTCGTTCTGTCGGGCAATGCGGGCTTCAGGCTAGCCCGTCCCGGTCGGATACGCCCCGGCGGAGCGTCCGGCCGGACTGGCGACGATCCACCTAGTCAGCACGGGTACGCTGCCGTACTGCCGTAGCCGTAGCCGTCGTCCCCACGAGAGGCAGCGCCCCCTGTGTCAGCGATCCCCCCGGTCCGCCGCACCCGCAAGACAGCCCTCGTGAGCACAGTGTGCGCGGGTCTCGTGCTGGGGATCACGGGACTGACCGGGTGCAGCAGCGAGGAGGACCCGGACGCGGGCACGAACGGCATCGGCAAACTCTCCGCCGCGAAGATCCAGAGCAAGTCCCGCGCCGCCGCCGACGCGGCACCCGCGGTGCGGCTCTCGGGCACGCTGGTCAGCAAGGGGCACACGTACAAGCTCGACATGCGCCTCAAGGACGAGGGCGGCACCGGGTCGGTCACCTCGAAGGGTGAGACCTTCCAGCTGCTGCGTGTCGGCAAGCAGCTCTTCCTGCTGGCCGACTCCGCCTTCTGGACCCACGAGGAGGCCAAGGGCGGCCAGAAGCCCGGCAAGACGGACGGCGACGCCGCGGCCAAGCTCGACGGCAAGTACGTGAAGGTCCCCGAGGCGGACGCGTCCTACCAGCAGCTCAGCGGCTTCACCGACAAGGACGTCCTCCTGGAGGGCATGCTCACCCTGCACGGCAAGCTCGCCACCGGCGAACGCGGCACGACGTCCGGCAACCCCACCATCAAGATCACCGGCGACAAGGGCGCGGGCGGCACCCTGGACGTCTCCCTCAAGGGCAAGCCCTACCCGCTGCGCCTGCAGCGCGCGGGCGACGCGGGCACGCTCCGGCTCAGCGACTGGGGCAGGGACTTCCCGCTCAGCGAGCCGGACAAGGACGAGATGGTGGACTACGGCGAGCAGCTGCCCGACTCGTGAGCCCGCCGCGGCCCGGAACTAGCTCCGCCGCTTCTTGCGCCCGAACAGCAGCCGGGGCAGCGCTTTTGGCGCCGGCTGCCGGGTGGTCGCCCCGGTCGGCAGGGGCGGGGCCGCCAGGGAGCCGTCGGGCAGGTCGGTGATCGTGTCCTGCGGGGTGAGCCGGACGACCCGGCACTCGTCCGCCCAGCGCTGCGGCATCCGCTCGCCGTCGGGGGCGTTCAGGCGCTTGCCCTTGAGCTCGGCGACGGCCGCCTCCCACGCCTCGGAACGCGGCGCGAGCTCGGTCACCAGCGCCGTCCAGGCGATGAGCCGGCCGCCCTTGTCCTTGCTGCGTACGGTCACTTCGGCGGTGCCGCCGTCGACGAGACCCGGCAGCGGCTGCTCGCCGGGGCCGTCGCCGACGAGGTGCGCCGCGCCTTCGTGCCACACGTGCCACAGGGCGCGGGCAGGTTCTTCGCCGCGCACCCAGATGAGGCCCGACTTCTTGGTGGCCTCCTCGAGGAGGGCCCGGGCGAGCAGCGTTTCTGTCATGCGCGCAGCCTACCGAGTGCCCTCTAGAGCCAGCCGTTGCGCTTCAGGGTGCGGTGGATGGCCCAGCAGGCGCCGCCGATGAGGCCGAGCACCATCGGGTAGCCGAACCGCCAGTGCAGCTCGGGCATGTGGTCGAAGTTCATGCCGTAGACCCCGCAGACCGCCGTCGGCACGGCGATGATCGCCGCCCAGGAGGTGATCTTGCGCATGTCCTCGTTCTGCGCGACCGCGGCCTGCGCGAGGTTGGCCTGGAGGATCGAGTTGAGCAGTTCGTCGAAGCCGACGACCTGCTCCTGGACGCGGGCCAGGTGGTCGGCGACGTCGCGGAAGTACTTCTGGATGTCGGGGTCGACGAGCCGCATCGGCCGCTCGCTCAGGAGCAGCATGGGCCGAAGCAGCGGCGACACGGCCCGCTTGAACTCCAGGACCTCGCGCTTGAGCTGATAGATCCGCCCGGCGTCGACACCGCGCGCGGAGCCCTTGCCCTTGCTCGGGGCGGAGAACACCTCGGTCTCCACCTCGTCGATGTCGTCCTGCATGGCGTCGGCCACCGCGAGATAGCCGTCGACGACGTGGTCCGCGATGGTGTGCAGGACGGCGGAAGGACCCTTGGCGAGGAGCTCGGGCTCCTCCTGGAGCCGCCGCCGCAGGGCTCGCAGCGAGCCGTGGCCGCCGTGCCGCACGGTGATGAAGAAGTCCCGCCCGGTGAAGCACATCACCTCGCCGGTCTCCACGATCTCGCTGGTGGCGGTGAGTTCGGCGTGCTCCACGTAGTGGATGGTCTTGAAGACGGTGAAGAGCGTGTCGTCGTAGCGCTCCAGCTTGGGCCGCTGGTGGGCGTGCACGGCGTCCTCGACGGCGAGGGGGTGCAGCCCGAACTCGGCGGCGATACCGGCGAATTCGGCCTCCGTCGGCTCGTGCAGGCCGATCCAGGCGAAGCCGCCGTCGCGCCGCACCTGGAGCATCGCCTCGTGCGGCGTGAGCGTGTCGTCGCAGGCCGCGCGGCGGCCGTCGCGGTAGACGGCGCAGTCGACGACGGCGGAGGCGGCGGTCGGGTCGCGGGTGGTGTCGTACGAGCTGTAGGCGCTGCCGTCCTTGCGGAGCGAGGGGCGGACGGCGGCGCGAAGGTCACGGATCATCGACATGGGCAGGCTCCTTTGACGGAGGCCGCCGGCGGCGGGTGGAACTACCCGGAATGGGGACGTCCTGCTGAGGATGTTTGGCACGTCCACAAAGCGGGGAGCACCGCACCATCGCGGTGGCAGCTTCGCTACTGACTCAGATCAGAGAACAGAGAGATCAGGTGGAAACGAAGTGCTCTTCCGTCGCACGCGAGCACGGGGAGCGCAGGCGCACAGTGGCAGCTACAGGGCTGCGTGAGGTGTCAGACGGAAGAACGGGTGGTACTGCACGGTCGACTTCGATCCATGGCAGCCCCACCTCCTCCGGCCGGTCCCCCGTAGGGGAAGTCCCAAGCGCGTAGCGCGCGAAGTCATCTGCGCCGGGCTTGAAAGCGCGCTCTGCGTGCTGCCCGGAACCAGCGGCCAACACTATCAGCCGACTGAAGTGTCAAGCCCCGCCTTTACCCGCCACTGACGAGTTCTATGCTCGCGACATGGCTGATGTTCTTGCTCTGGTCGAAGCCCGTCTCCGTACGGCCCTCGGTGAACCGGACGCCCGCGCCGCGGTGACCTTCCTCGGTACCGACCGCGTCGAAGTGCTGCGCTTCACAGACGGGGACGTGGTCCGCTACGCCACCCTCGGCATGTCGGCGCAGCCGATGGCCGACCCCACCGCCGCACTCGCCGACCCGGTCAAGGGCCCGCGCGCGGAGCTGGTCCTCTCGGTGCGGGGCGGCGAGGCCGACACGGACAAGGTGCTGCGCCCCCTCGCCGTACTGGCCGCTTCGCCGCAAGTCGAAGGCCTGATCGTGGCCCCCGGCGCCTCGCTCGACGTGGGCGAACCCCTGTGGCCCGGCGCGCAGTTCACGTCGGTCCTCGTCGCGGAGCCCGGCGGCCTGGTGGAGGACCTGGAGCTCGACGAGCCGATGGAGCCCGTCCGGTTCCTGCCGCTCCTTCCCATGACGCCGAACGAGGGCGCGTGGAAGCGGGTACACGGCGCGCAGGCCCTCCAGGAGCGCTGGCTGAACAGCGGGACGGACCTGCGCGATCCGCTGCGCAAGTCCGTGTCCCTGGACTGAAATCCCGTACGGGAGATATCAGTTGGCGAAGACGGTGACGCCGTCCTCCGTCGCGTGCTTCGGTTCGAGCTCCTCGGCTTCGTGGGTGAGGGAGTCCTTGCGGACCCAGACGACGACCGCGCCGAGCACCGCCGTGACGGCCGCGACCACGAACGGGATGTGGATGTTGCTCCACTCCTCGATCTTCGGCGCGAAGAACGGCGCGGCGGCGGCAGCGAACCACCGGACGAAGTTGTAACCGGCGCTGGCCACCGGGCGCGGCGCGTCCGAGACGCCGAGCGCGAGCTCGGTGTAGACGGTGTTGTTCACGCCGATGAAGGCGCCGGACAGGATCGTGCAGACGATGGCCGTCGTGTGGTTGCCGTAGCCGAGCACGAGGACGTCCACCGCGAGCAGCACCAGCGAGCCGCCGAGCACCTTCAGCGAACCGAACCGCGCCTGCATCCGCGGGGCCACCAGCACCGAGAAGACCGCGAGCAGCAGCCCCCAGGCGAAGAAGATCGCACCCGACTTGTACGGGGTCGTGTTCAGCACGAAGGGGGTGAAGGCCAGGACCGTGAAGAACGTGTAGTTGTAGAAGAACGCGGAGGCGGCGGCCGACGCGAGCCCGCCGTGCCCCAGTGCCTTGATCGGCGCGAGCAGCGACGTCTTCCGCGCGGGCTTCGGCTGCTCCTTCAGGAACGCCGTGATGCAGAGGAAACCGACCGCCATCAGGACAGCGGTGCCGAAGAACGGGTAGCGCCAGCTCGCGTTGCCGAGCACCGCGCCGAGCAGCGGCCCGCACGCCATGCCGAGGCCGAGCGCCGACTCGTAGAGCAGGATCGCCGCGGCGCTGCCGCCGGCCGCCGCGCCGACGATGACCGCGAGCGCGGTCGACACGAAGAGCGCGTTGCCGAGCCCCCATCCCGCGCGGAACCCGACGAGTTCACCGACCGATCCCGAGGTTCCGGCGAGCCCGGCGAAGACCACGACGAGCGCGAGGCCGAGCAGCAGGGTCTTCTTGCCGCCGATCCGGCTGGAGACGAACCCGGTCACGAGCATGGCGACGGCGGTGATCAGGAAGTACGAGGTGAAGAGCAGGGAGACCTGGCTGGCGGACGCGTCCAGGCCCTTGGCGATGGAGGGGAGGATCGGGTCGACGAGCCCGATGCCCATGAAGGCGACGACGGACGCGCCCGCGGTGGCCCAGACGGCCTTCGGCTGGCGCAGGAGACTGGTCGCTCCCTCGTCGAACGGGTCCCCTTCGGAGGGACCTCCGGTGCTGCTGTTCATGCCTGCTCCTTAGCGGCTTCCGTCGGGATCGTTGACGTATACACATATTAGTTAGCCAGACTAAAAGATGCAAGCTACATCTAATTTCGCCTGGTGACAGGGCCACCGGACGGGTGATCGTCCTTGACGGGGCGACGACCGGGGAGGACCGTTGGTCGTTATGAGGGGCGAACCCAGTTGCCCGAAGTGTGGTGGCCGGGTCAGGGCTCCCGGTCTCTTTGCCGACTCCTGGCAGTGCGATGTGCACGGGACGGTGCATCCGCTGCAACCTGTGATCCCGCCCAGTGTCGAGGCCATCCAGGTCGTGGTGCATCGCGCTCAGGTGCCGGTGTGGATGCCGTGGCCGCTGCCGGTCGGCTGGCTGTTCACGGGCGTGGCCTGCGCGGGCGACGACCGCAGCGGCGGCCGTGCGACCGCCGTGGCCTGCTCGGGGCCCGCGCCGCTCGGCGGCATGGGTGAGCTGGTCCTGGTCGCGGAGGAGCTCGGGGTCGGTCTCGGCGCGCGGTACGCGGGCGTCGACGGCCCGGACCCCGGTCCATATCTGAACGTCGAGAAGCCGCCGCAGGCCAAGCTCCTCGCTGCGGGCCGGCCGACCCCGCTGTGGCATGTGGCGGGCACGCCGGACGACCGCGCGGTCTTCGCGGGCGAGGCGCGCGGGCTGTGGCTGTGGGCGATCGCGTGGCCGGAGCAGTCGGGGCTTCTGATGTACGACGAGCTGGTGCTGACCGACCTGCGGGACGCGGGCGCCGAGGTGGACCTGCTGCCGTGCGGGGCGCTTTCGCCACGGATCTTGATGCCGTGAGGGTGTGCTGCCGTGAGGGCGGCGAGGTGCCGGGGGCGGGTTTCTCGCGGACGTTGACGGCGCGCTCGTTGGCTGCCGACGCAGTGAGGGGTGTCTCGTCCGGGGCGGGCGGCGGGACGTTCGAGTCCCGTTATCCTTGAGCGTCCCCCTCATCAGCCCCGTTGGCCGTCTGCCCCGTCAGCCGCCAGCCCCGTCAGAGCCTGGAGTCCGCGTCGTGCGCATCGACCTGCACACCCACTCCACCGCTTCCGACGGCACGGACACCCCGGGGCAGTTGGTGCGCAACGCCGCCGCGGCCGGTCTCGACGTCGTCGCGCTGACGGACCACGACACCACCCGCGGGTACGCGGAAGCCGTCGCCGCCCTCCCCGCCGGTCTCACCCTTGTCACCGGTGCCGAACTCTCCTGCCGTCTCGACGGCGTGGGCCTGCACATGCTGGCCTACCTCTTCGACCCCGACGAGCCGGAACTCGCCCGTGAGCGCGAGCTCGTGCGCGACGACCGCGTGCCCCGCGCGAAGGCGATGGTCGGCAAGCTCCAGGAACTCGGCGTCGCGGTCACCTGGGAGCAGGTCGCGCGCATCGCGGGCGACGGCTCGGTCGGCCGCCCGCACATCGCCGAGGCCCTGGTGGAGCTGGGCGTCGTGCCCACCGTCTCGGACGCCTTCACGCAGGACTGGCTCGCCGACGGCGGCCGTGCGTACGCCGAGAAGCACGAACTGGACCCCTTCGACGCGATCCGCCTGGTCAAGGCCGCGGGCGGCGTCACCGTCTTCGCACACCCGGCGGCCGTCAAGCGCGGCCAGGTGGTGCCCGAGGCCGCGATAGCGGAACTGGCCGCAGCCGGTCTCGACGGCATCGAGGCCGACCACATGGACCACGAGCCCGCCACCCGCACCCGGCTGCACGGCCTTGCTACCGACCTCGGTCTGCTGGCCACGGGGTCGAGCGACTACCACGGCAGCCGCAAGACCTGTGTGCTCGGGGAGTTCACCACCGACCCCGAGATCTACGGGGAGATCACGCGCCGGGCCACCGGGGCGTTCCCGGTGCCGGGCGCGGGCGGAAGCCCCGCCGCGTAACGCGACCGTACGACTCGACGACTCGACGACTCCGCGTAACGCGACTCCGCCCCCACCTTTTCCGCCGCCCCCGCGCGGCATTTTCGTACGACTCACTGCAAGGCCATCACTGTGTTCGACGTTGCCGTCTTCGGATCCCTCTTCCTCACCCTTTTTGTGATCATGGACCCTCCCGGGATCACGCCGATCTTCCTCGGACTCACCTCCGGCCGTCCCGCCAAGGTGCAGAAGAAGATGGCCTTCCAGGCCGTGTGCGTCGCCTTCGGCGTGATCGCGGTGTTCGGTGTCCTGGGCCATCAGATCCTCGACTACCTGCATGTTTCCGTACCCGCGCTGATGATCGCGGGCGGTCTGCTGCTCCTGCTCATCGCGCTCGACCTGCTCACCGGCAAGTCGGACGAGCCGACGCAGACGAAGGACGTCAACGTCGCCCTGGTGCCGCTCGGCATGCCGCTGCTCGCGGGACCCGGCGCGATCGTCTCGGTCATCCTGGCCGTCCAGGACGCCGACACCCTCGGTACGCAGCTCTCCGTGTGGGCGGCGATCGTGGCGATGCATGTCGTGCTGTGGCTGGTGATGCGCTACTCGCTGCTGATCATCCGGGTGATCAAGGACGGCGGCGTGGTCCTGGTGACGCGGCTCGCGGGCATGATGCTCTCCGCGATCGCGGTGCAGCAGATCATCAACGGCGTGACGCAGGTGATCAACGGCAGCTAGGGCGTCCCCACCTGGGGCGCTGCCCGGGCATGCCAAGGGCCCCCGTACCAAAGGTGTACGAGGGCCCTTCAACCTGTGCGTGCAACCTATATACGCAACATATACGTGCAACCTATATGTGCAACTTGTGCGTTATGAGGCCGGGGATTCAGCCGGGCGGATATAGATGCGCTGGCCGATCGCTGCGGCCTGCTGCACGATCCGATTGACGGAGGCGGCGTCTACGACGGTCCGGTCCACGGCAGCGCCGTCGACGTCGTCGAGTCGCATGATTTCGAAGCGCATAAGGCTTCTCCCTTCGTCTGGTCATCCTCCTGAAGGAGAACTACTGGAGTTGTGGCCGCCGGGGCAGCTGTGTCCGGCGTTCCATACGGGTACAACGAGTTGCCCCCAGCAAACATTCCCTACGCTAAGGAAATTTTTCGACAGACTAATTACTCGCGAGTAGCGAGACCGGTTGTGTTCGCTGCGTGACCGACGGGACAATGGCACCGATGAACGACGAGATCGAGATCAGCGCCCAGATCAGCACCCAGCTGGAGCGCGCCAACGGACTTCTGGAGCGCGTGCTCGCCGAGGTGGCGAAGACGCCGTCCACGCACGCGATCTTCGTCGATGCCGGGTATGTGTACGCGGCGGCGGGCCGCCTGGCGGCCGGCACGGAGGACCGGCGCGCCTTCGACCTGGACGCGGAGGGGCTGATCGAGGCGTTCATCGACAAGGCGCGCACGATCTTCGCGGACAGCCGGCTGCTGCGCGTCTACTGGTACGACGGCGCGCGGCGCCGCATCCACACGGTGGAGCAGCAGTCCATCGCGGAGCTGCCGGACGTCAAGGTGCGCCTGGGCAATCTCAACGCGAACAATCAGCAGAAGGGCGTGGACTCCCTCATCCGGTCGGATCTGGAGTCACTCGCCCGGCACCGCGCGATCAGCGACGCGGCTCTGATCGGGGGCGACGAGGACCTGGTCTCGGCGGTCGAGGCGGCGCAGGGGTACGGCGCGCGGGTGCACCTGTGGGGCATCGAGGCGGTCGAGGGCCGCAATCAGGCGGAGCCGCTGCTGTGGGAGGTCGACAGCCAGCGCACCTTCGACCTCGACTTCTTCAAGCCGTACGTCTCCCGGCGCACCCTCTCGACGTACGCGACGTACGACACAGCGGGCACGCCGCGGCCCGCGCGGGACGACGTGCGCTTCGTGGGCGCCCAGATCGCCGCGAAGTGGCTGGCCGCGCGGGGGCGCGAGGCGCTGGTGGACCTGCTGCCGGGGCATCCGTACCTGCCAGGGTCGGTCGACCAGGAGCTCCTGGTGGAGGCCGAGAAGCTGCTCGCGTACTCGCTGCGGGGGCAGTCGGATCTGCGGCGGGCGTTGCGGGACGGATTCTGGGAGCACTTGCAGACGCAGTATTAGGGGGTGGTGGGGGTGCTTTCGGTGCTGGGGGCGCTGGGGGTGCTGCCTGGGTTGATGGGGTTCTGGTTCCAGAAGGTGATGAGTGCCGCGGCCGTCTCCGTGGGGCGGTCGGTGTTGGGGGAGTGCTCGGCGCCGGTGATGACCGTGCGGTGAGCCCGCAGCCGGGCCGCCATGTCGTCGAGCCAGGGGATGGGCCAGGTGTCGTCGCGCTCGCCGGAGATGACGTGCTTGCGCAGCGGGACGGCCGCGAGTTCCGTGACGCGGTCGGGCTCGACGCAGAGCTGCTTGCCGGTGGCGATGAGCTGGGCGGGACTGTGCCGCAGCCAGCGGTCGCGCAGGGCGGCGCCGTCGAGGTCGGCTTCCTCCGGCGGATCCATGGCCTGGATGGCCGCCCAGGCCTCGGCCATCGATAGGACGCCGAGCGCGTCCGTCAGCATCTTCGCGCGGGCCTGCTGGGAGGGTGCGATCCGGGCCGGCCCCGATGCCATCAGGGTGAGCGAGGCGAAGGTGTCCGCAGGGGCGCGGAGGGTGGCGGCGCGGGCGATGAGGCCTCCGAGGGAGTGCCCGAGGAGGTGCGGCGTACCGCCGAGGGCGTCGGCCTGGGCGAGGACGTCCTGCGCCAACTCGCCCTGCTCGTACGGGGATTCGTCGTCGGCCGGCCCTGTGGTCTCGTACTGGCCCCGCCCGTCTACGGAGACGGCTCGGTACCCGGCATCCGCGATGGGCCTGAGCAGGGCGATGAAGTCCTCCTTGCTCCCGGTGAATCCGGGGAGCAGCAGGACCGTGCCCTTGGCCTCGCCGGCCGGGCGGGCGTCCAGGGTGGCGAAGTCGCCGCGCACGGTCTTGAGGGGCCGGGCGTCGACGCCGGGGGGCGGGGTGAAGGTGGGGGGCCTGCTCATGCCTTCGAGGCTATCCGTAGGCGGGGCGTGGGTCCCCCCGGGTGCGCCGGGGGCAGCTCTCTTCTGCGGGGTGGTCTTGCTGCGGGCCGCCGCGTGGCCTGCTTCGGGGGGTGTGGGGCTGTGGGGCTGCCGGCGCCTGGCTGGCGGGCCGCCTTTCCCCGCGCTGCGCGCGGCCTTCCCCCACCCGCCCACCCGATTGCCCTGCAGTCGCAGGGGGGGGCGCCGGTGGCTGGTCTCCTGCGGCCGCCTTTCCCGCGCTGCGCGCAGATCTTCCCCACCTGCCCACCCGATTGCCCCGCAGCGTCAAGGTGGGGGTGCTGCTTGCCGGTTCCCTGCGGGTGGTTTTCCCGCGCTGCGCGCGGACCTTTCCCGCCCGCCCACCCGATTGCCCCGCAGCGGCAGGGGGGGTGCCGGTGGCTGGTTGCCCTGCAGCGTCAAGGTGGGGGGTGCTGCTTGCCGGTTTCCTGCGGGTGGTTTTCCCGCGCTGCGCGCGGACCTTTCCCGCCCACCCACCCGATTGCCCCGCAGCTCCGAGGATGGAGTGTTGCTTGTTCGTCTCGATTGCGCGGCAGCCGTTGGGGGTGGGCGCTGGGTGCGGGGCCCTGGTGCTCGCGTGGCGTCTCTCTTCGGTCGCCTTGCAGCTGCCGGGTGAACGGGTGGGTGGGTGGGAGACATCCGGCGCGGAGCGTCGGGGCTGTGTGGGGTGGACCGCAACTTCGTTGGGGGTGCGGGGAGTTGGGGGGCGCGGCATGCGGAAGGCCCGGCACCGCCGTAGGGGGCCGGGCCTTCAGGCGTTCAACCTCAGCGGAGCGTCTCAGCTCTCCTCGGCCGGTGCCGCCACCGCCTTGCGGGTACGGCGGCGCGGCTTCGCAACCGCCGGCTCCTCCGCGGTGGCAACCGGAGCTTCCGCCGCCTTACGCGTACGGCGACGCGGCTTCGTCTCCTCCGTCGGCTGAGCGGGGATCTCGGCCTCGACCGTGTCGACGACCGTCTCCGCTGCCTTGCGGGTGCGGCGGCGGGGCTTCGTGGCCGGGGCCTCGGCGGCTTCTGCCGTCTCGATCACGGGCTCTGCTGCCTTGCGGGTCCTGCGGCGCGGCTTCGTTTCCGCGGGCTCCGCCGGGGCCGCCGGCTCCACGGCCTCGACCGTGTCCACGACCGTCTCCGCTGCCTTGCGGGTGCGGCGGCGGGGCTTCGTGGCCGGGGCCTCGGCGGCTTCTGCCGTCTCGATCACGGGCTCTGCTGCCTT
>NZ_JBEZVL010000006.1:292067-587701 GCF_040636975.1 Streptomyces sp. NPDC032198
GCGGGTCCTGCGGCGGGGCTTCGCTTCCGCGGGCTCTGCCGGTTCGGCCGTCTCGACGGCCTCGACCGTGTCGACGACCGTCTCCGCTGCCTTGCGGGTGCGGCGGCGCGGCTTCGTGGCGGGGGCCTCGGCCTCCACCGTCTCGACCACGGGCTCGGCCGCCTTGCGGGTCCTGCGGCGCGGCTTCGTTTCCGCGGGCTCCGCCGGGGGCGTCGGCTCCACGGCCTCGACCGTTTCGACCACGGCTTCCGCGGCCTCGGCACCGGTCCGCGTCCGGCGGCGGCGGCGCGGCGTGCGCGGCTCCGTCAGTTCGGGCTCCGGGGCGGCCACAGCCACGGCTGCGGCGGACGGTGCGGTGGCCTCGGCCACTGCCACCGCCGGAGTCTCCAGCGGCGTACCCGACCGGGTGCGGCGACGACGACGCGGCGTACGCGCCTCACGCGGCTCGCGCTCCGGCTCGGCAGCGCGCCCACGGTCACGGTCACGGCCGCCGTCACGACCACCGTCACGGCCGCCACGATCGCGGTCCCGCCCGCGCGAGCCACCCTTGCCGCCCGTCTCGCCGAGGTCTTCGACCTCCTCGGCGCGCAGGCCGGCACGGGTCCGCTCCCCACGCGGCAGCACACCCTTCGTGCCCACCGGGATGCTCAGCTCCTCGTACAGGTGAGGCGAGCTGGAGTACGTCTCGACCGGGTCGCTGAGGCCCAGGTCAAGAGCCTTGTTGATCAGCTGCCAGCGCGGGATGTCGTCCCAGTCGACCAGCGTGATCGCGATGCCCTTGGCCCCCGCGCGGCCGGTGCGGCCGATGCGGTGCAGGTAGGTCTTCTCGTCCTCGGGGGACTGGTAGTTGATGACGTGCGTCACGCCGCCGACGTCGATGCCGCGTGCGGCGACGTCCGTGCAGACGAGCACGTCCACCTTGCCGTTGCGGAAGGCACGCAGCGCCTGCTCGCGGGCGCCCTGGCCGAGGTCGCCGTGCACCGCGCCGGAGGCGAAGCCGCGCTTCTCTAGCTGCTCGGCGATGTCCGCGGCGGTCCGCTTCGTACGGCAGAAGATCATCGCGAGTCCGCGGCCGTCGGCCTGCAGGATGCGCGAGACCATCTCGGGCTTGTCCATGTTGTGCGCGCGGTACACGTGCTGCTTCGTGTTCGCGACGGTCTGGCCCTCGTCGTCCGGCGCGGTGGCGCGGATGTGCGTGGGCTGCGACATGTAGCGGCGGGCCAGGCCGATGACCGCGCCCGGCATGGTCGCCGAGAAGAGCATCGTCTGGCGCTTGGCCGGAAGCATGTTGATGATGCGCTCGACGTCCGGCAGGAAGCCCAGGTCGAGCATCTCGTCGGCCTCGTCGAGGACCAGGCACTTGATGTGCTTGAGGTTGAGCTTCTTCTGGCCCGCGAGGTCGAGCAGACGCCCCGGCGTGCCGACGACGATGTCGATGCCCTTCTTGAGGGCCTCGACCTGCGGCTCGTACGCCCGGCCGCCGTATATGGCGAGGACGCGGACGTTGCGCGCCTTGCCGGCGGTCAGCAGGTCGTTCGTGACCTGCTGGCACAGCTCACGGGTGGGGACGACGATGAGCGCCTGCGGGGCGTCGGTCAGCTGCTCGGGCTTGGCCCGGCCCGCCTCGACGTCCGCGGGGACGGTGACGCGCTCCAGGATCGGGAGTCCGAAGCCGAGCGTCTTGCCGGTGCCGGTCTTGGCCTGGCCGATGACGTCGCTGCCGGAGAGGGCAACGGGGAGCGTCATCTCTTGGATGGGGAAAGGGCTGATGATGCCGACGGCCTCAAGGGCCTCGGCCGTCTCGGGGAGAATTCCGAGATCGCGGAAAGTCGTAGTCAGGGCATTGCCTCTTCTGTGAGACGCAGTCCGAGGCGAACGCTGGGGGTCGTGACCGTGCCACTACCGCCGGCTGCTTGGGGGGCGGGGCCGGGGGCGCGGGACCACTGCCTGCGCTCGAGCGCTCGTACCGCTGAGGTTCCCTCCTCATGCCGTACGCACTGTGCGTACTGCCTGGAGGGCTGTCGGGTCGGAGCCGATCGGGCCTCCGACCGGGCATCCTCATTCGTACGGCCCGTCGAATATTCGGCAGGCGCATTACCACTGTACCCCGGAATCTCGCAGCCGTGTCTGGCGAATTGGTCACGTAGTCGTCGTCACAGTCACTGACCAGGCCCTTACACGTTGCTGCGAGCGGGCTATTGTGCGGTTTATGGAGACGCCTGACACCGCCGCTGACACACCTGCCGAACCCAAGGGAATCGCCGCCCAGGACTGGACGACCGCCGCCGCCGACCCGCACTACCGCGCCGCGGTGGTCGACCTGCTCGGAGCGCTCGCCTATGGAGAGCTCGCGGCGTTCGAGCGGCTCGCGGAGGACGCGAAGCTGGCGCCGACGCTCGGCGACAAGGCGGAGCTGGCGAAGATGGCGTCGGCCGAGTTCCACCACTTCGAGCAGCTTCGGGACCGGCTCTCGGCGATCGGCGCGGACGCCACCGACGCCATGGAGCCCTTCGTGGCCGCCCTGGACGGCTTCCACCGGCAGACGGCGCCCTCCGACTGGCTCGAAGGCCTGGTCAAGGCGTACGTGGGTGACTCGATCGCCAGTGACTTCTACCGCGAGGTCGCGGCGCGGCTCGACGGGGACACCCGTCGTCTCGTCCTCGGCGTCCTCGACGACACGGGGCACGCGAGCTTCGCGGTGGAGAAGGTGCGCGCCGCGATCGACGCGGACCCGCGGGTGGGCGGGCGGCTCGCGCTGTGGGCGCGGCGGCTGATGGGCGAGGCGCTCTCGCAGTCGCAGCGGGTCGTTGCCGACCGGGACGCGTTGTCGACCATGCTGGTCGGGGGCGTGGCCGATGGCTTCGACCTGGCCGAGGTCGGGCGGATGTTCTCGCGGATCACCGAGGCTCACACGAAGCGGATGGCTGCGCTGGGCTTGGCGGCGTAGTCGCTGGGGCTCCGGGGGCTGGATTCACCTGCGGGTGCGCTGTGGCTTGCCGCGTTTCCCTGGGGGCCTGATGCGTCGGGTCTGCTGCGGGTGCGTTGGGGCTTGTCGCGCAGTTCCCCGCGCCCCTTGGGAGGCTGGTGTGCTGGGTTCTCCTGCGGGTGGGTTGGGGTTGCGCGCGCCGTTCCCCGCGCCCCTTGGAGGGGCGGGTGTGCCGAGGTCCCTTGCGGGTGCGTTGGGGCTTGTCGCGCGGTTCCTCGCGCCCCTAAGGGCCCCGTGGCTTGGCGCGTCGTTCCCGCCCGCTACGCCGTCGCTGAGCGACGGCGTAGGTGGCTCCTGTTGGGGCGGAGCAGGAGTGAGAGCAGGGCTGCTGCTACGGCCACCGCGCCGATGATGGTGCCGGGGGCGTGGCCGGCTCCCAGGGCCATGTGCGTGACGAAGGAACCGATCACGGCGCCGGCGGCCCCGGTCGACAGGACCAGGTTGCGTGCGGGCAGTCGGTGGGGCAGTCGGTGGGCCGCCGCCCATGCCAGGGCGAAACCGAGCAGTGCGGAGCCGAGCGCTTCCAGAATCACAGGGGTGTTCCCTCCCTCGCGGCCAGGTGCAAAACGGTCGTAGCCGGTCTTACCCGTGGCGGCCGGAATGCAATCCTCCAGAGCCTTCCCGCGAGGGGCGCGTCAACGCACGAGAACGGCCCGGTGGTTGTGACCACCGGGCCGTTCTCGTTCTTCGTCCTACGTGCGGCGTCCTTGAACTACAGGGCGCTGAAGCCCACCTTGCGTGCGGTCGGCTCGCCGAGCTCGACGTACGCGAGGCGGTCGGCCGGAACCAGGACCTTGCGGCCGTGGTCGTCCACGAGGCTCAGCAGCGGCGACTTGCCGGTCAGCGCCTCGGACACCGCGTGCTCGACTTCCTCGGCGCTCTGGCCGCTCTCCAGCACGATCTCGCGGGGCGCGTACTGCACGCCGATCTTGACCTCCACGGCTTTGTCCCTCCGACGGTCAGTGATGTGCGCGGTGTCCGCGCCGTACTCAGCACACATTAGCCCGGTGAGGCGATGCGCATGCTTCCGCCGCTGCACGCCAGTAGCGAACAGAGATCGGGAACAGAATGCGGGAACGGGAAAGCGGCGTCCCCGATCGGTGTCAGTGGCCTTCCAGGCCGTGCAGCGGGAAGCCCGCGATACCGCGCCAGGCCAGGGACGTCAGCAGCTCCACGGCCTTGTCGCGCGGGACCGTGCTGCCGCTGGCGAGCCAGTACCGGGCGACCACCTGGGAGTAGCCGCCGAGGCCCACCGCCAGCAGCATCGCCTCGTCACGGGGCAGGCCCGTGTCCTCGGCGATGACCTCGCAGATCGCTTCCGCGCACTGGAGGGTGACCCGGTCCACACGTTGGCGGACCGCGGCCTCGTTCGTCAGGTCCGACTCGAAGACGAGGCGGAACGCGCCGCCCTCGTCCTCCACGTACGCGAAGTACGCGTCCATCGTGGCCGCGACGCGCAGTTTGTTGTCCGAGGTGGACGCGAGCGCCGTACGGACGGACTGCAGGAGTGATTCGCAGTGCTGGTCGAGCAGCGCGAGATACAGGTCGAGCTTGCCGGGAAAGTGCTGGTAGAGCACCGGCTTGCTGACTCCGGCCCGCTCGGCGATGTCGTCCATCGCCGCCGCGTGGTAACCCTGCGCGACGAAGACCTCCTGCGCCGCGCCCAGCAACTGATTGCGTCGGGCACGACGCGGCAGGCGTGTGCCCCGCGGGCGCGCTGCCTCTGTCTGCTCGATGGCTGTCACGCCGCCTCCCATGATCGTGAATGTGCGGTGTGCGCCGCGCGGCCATCGTACTTTTCGGTAACCGTGATGTGCGCGGTACGAGCGGAGAATTTCACGGACTGGATGACCGTGAAAGCCGTGCGTAGCAGGGCAAACACGGGCAGCTCAGCGATAGTCGTCTTCGTCGAGACTGACGACGCGGGCCTGTTCGGCCAGGTCCGCCTCGTTCGCCGCGTCCGTGTTCAGGTCCTGCAAGGAGTCGTCCTCGCGAGGTGTGAGTTCGGTCTGCTGCTCCGCGGTATCGGCCTCGGGCGCTTCGGTGCTGGTGTCGGCGGTTTCCTCGGCCTCGAAGGTCTCGGGGTCGGACGGGTCGACGGTCATCGTGGCTCTCTTCCCTGGAGGACTAGTGGTGCGAGTGCCCTGTTCGCCCTCACTTATGAGCCTAGGAGCTTGCCGATCCGGGCGCTACGCGATCTCCGGGTGACATCGGCCGGATCTGTGACGGCGAACACATGAACCACCGCGTGATCGTCTCGTAACATTGCCCGCATGTCTTCGACCGAGCTGCCGAACGTGATCGCCGCCTCCGTCGCGCCCAAGCCGGGTGCCGTCGGCGTCGCGGCGGGCGAGCGGCTCGACTCGGTCACCCTTCCCGGGCTCACGCTTTCGGTGCGTTCCAGGCCGTCGGTGCGTGCGGGGCTGCCGCCCGCCTTGTACGTGCACGGGCTCGGCGGGTCCTCGCAGAACTGGTCGGGCCTGATGCCGCTGCTCGAGGACGTCGTGGACTGCGCGGCGGTGGATCTGCCGGGATTCGGCGACTCGCCGCCGCCGGACGACGGTGACTACTCGGTCACCGGGCATGCGCGTGCCGTGATCCGTTATCTGGACACGCGTGAACACGGGCCCGTGCATCTGATCGCGAACTCGCTGGGCGGCGCGGTGACCACCCGCGTCGCCGCCGTCCGCCCCGACCTGGTCCGCACCCTCACGCTGATCTCGCCCGCGCTCCCTGAACTCCGGGTGCAGCGCACGGCACTGCCGACCGGGCTCCTCGCGGTGCCCGGCGTCGCGGGCCTGTTCACCAGGCTCACCAAGGACTGGACCGCGGAGCAGCGGGTCAGCGGCGTCATGGCACTCTGTTACGGGGACCCGGGCCGGGTCTCGCCGGAGGGCTACAGCGCCGCGGTGCGGGAGATGGAGCGCAGGCTCGCCCTTCCGTACATGTGGGACGCGATGGCACGCTCGGCGCGCGGCATCGTGAACGCGTACACACTGGGCGGGCAGCACGGACTGTGGCGTCAGGCGGAGCGGGTGCTCGCGCCGACCCTGCTCATCTATGGAGGAAAGGACCTGCTCGTCTCGTACCGAATGGCTCAGAAGGCCGCTGCCGCGTTCCGTGACTCACGGTTGCTCACCCTGCCGGACGCGGGGCATGTGGCGATGATGGAGTATCCGGATACGGTGGCCACGGCATTCCGCGAACTGCTCGCGGACACGGGCGAGTTGAGTGCATCCGGTCATGCGGGCGCGGGGAGCTGAGGCGGCGAGTGGGACGTCATAGCCGCCGGGGTTCGGCCGACCTCGCAGACAACACGGGCAGCGCGGGCAACACAGACACCGACGACGTACCGGCACCGCAGGGCACACGTCCGCCGGCCCCCGGCACGGGACGCCGCAGACGAGCCCCCGGGGACCCCGGCACGCCCGCGCACGGCTTCCCGCAGGCCACTCCTCCGCATGGGGTTCCGCAGGCCACCCCGCCGCACGGCATGCCCCAGGCCACCCCGCCGCACGGCTCGCCGCACGTCCGTGGCGGGCATCCCGAGCAGCGTGAGCCGGGCGGGGCGTGGGGTGCCGGGCCGCGGCTGGGTGCCGCCTACGGGACGCCGGGAGCGCGGACCGCGCCGCCCCGCGTGCCGGGGCCACGCCGCGAGTATGTGGACGCGTTCGGCGACGAGTTCGCGGAGGAGGACCTCTTCGGGGGCGGCGCGACCGGCGCCACGCCCACGGTGACCGGTCCGGCGCCCAGGGCGACCGGGGGCCCGCCCCTGCGGACGCCCCCGCCCCGCGACCCGTACGCCTCCGTCACCGACTGGGACCGCTCGGTCGACGAGGAAGAGGAAGCGCAGGGAGAGCTCTGGGCCGACGCGGCCGACGGAGCGGATGGAGCCGACGGCGGCCCCGGAGCCCCCGCGGACGGCGACGCCAAGGAGGGCAAGGGGGGTGGCAAGGGCCGCACCTTCACCGGGATCGCCGCCGCCGCTGTCACCACCGTCCTCGCGGTCGTGGTGGCCGGCCAGGTGACCGGCGGGCCGAAGGACTCCGCCGCTCCCAGGACCCAGGCCGCGAAGGGCCAGGACGGCCGCGCCGCGGGCGAGGACGCGTCCCGCTCGGACGACCGGCCCACGCCCCCCGAGTCCGCCCCGGCGACGTACGAGACGAAGATGGCGAAGAAGTACCCGCTCGACGCCAAGCTCACGGCGTCCGGCGACTTCGACGCCATGGCTGGGTTCGACAAGGCGCCGGGCAAGGGGCAGTTGTTCCGCTACCGCGTCGACGTCGAGAAGGGCATGGGCTTGGACGGCGAGCTGTTCGCGTCGGCCGTGCAGAAGACCCTGAACGACGACCGGAGCTGGGCGCACAAGGACGGCAGGACCTTCGAGCGGATCTCTTCGGGGAAGCCCGATTTCGTCATCACGCTCGCGAGCCCCGGGACGACCGCGAAGTGGTGCGCGAAGTCCGGGCTCGACACCATGGCGCAGAACGTCTCCTGTGACTCCGCCGCCACGGACCGCGTGATGATCAACGCCTATCGCTGGGCGCAGGGCGCCAAGACCTACGGCGACCGCATCCACCCGTACCGGCAGATGCTGATCAACCACGAGGTCGGTCACCGGCTCGGCTTCAACCACACGGACTGCACGAAGGACGGCGAGCTCGCGCCCGTCATGCAGCAGCAGACGAAGTTCCTCGACCACGACGGAATCAAGTGCAAGGCCAACCCCTGGGCGTTTCCCAAGAGTTGAGACGGATCTGCTCGGCATGTGGTCTTTTATGAGTCGACAGCTTTGACATCCGTCGAAAGTTCGTACATATTTCTCCGCATGTCGCCTCGTCACGCCTCCTCGCGCGCCGCCCTTGAGCTGGCGCTCTTCGGCGTGACCGCGCTCTGCGTGTCCGACATTCACTGTTGCTGACGCCCGCCCCTGGCGCGTGCGTCGCTTTCGCATGACCTTTCTGTGGTCCTGACCTCTTTCGGCGACCCCGGGGCGAGCTCTGCTCATTTCCTGCTGTCCCCTGCTTGATTCCCCGAGAGGCCCCTTTCCCATGCGCCAACCGTCCGTCATAGCCCGCCGCGTGGCAGCGGCATCCGTCAGCCTCGTCCTGGCAGCGGGCGCCGCCGCCTGCGCGGGCCCCGAGGACAACGACGCCGGGGGCGGCGGCGCCGACGGCAAGCCCGCCAAGGGCGGCACGCTCACCGTCCTCAACAGCGAGCCGCAGGTCGACTTCGACCCGGCGCGGCTCTACACCTCCGGCGGCGGCAACGTTCCCTCGCTCGTCTTCCGCACCCTGACCACCCGCAACCGCGAGGACGGCGCCAAGGGCTCGGAGGTCGTGCCGGACCTCGCCACGGACCTCGGCAAGTCGAGCAAGAACGCCACGGTATGGACGTACACCCTGAAGAAGGGGCTCAAGTACGAGGACGGTTCGCCGATCACCTCCGCCGACATCAAGTACGGCATCGAGCGCTCCTTCGCCGGTGAACTCTCCGGTGGCGCGCCCTATTTGCGGGACTGGCTGATCGGCGGCGACAAGTACGCCGGGCCCTACAAGGACAAGAGCGGCAAGGGGCTGAAGTCGATCGAGACGCCCGACGAGCGGACCATCGTCTTCCGGCTGAACAAGCCCGAGGGCGAATTCCCCTATCTGGCGACGCAGACGCAGTTCACGCCCGTCCCCAAGAGTAAGGACAAGGGCACGAAGTACGAGGAGCACCCGGTCTCCTCGGGCCCGTACAAGGTCGTGAAGAACGAGAACGACGGCGAGCGCCTCACCCTGGAGCGCAACCCGCACTGGTCGGCGAAGACCGACCCGGAGCGCAAGGCCTACCCGGACAAGATCGACGTGCGGTCCGGCCTCAACTCCTCCGTCATCAACCAGCGGCTCTCGGCCGGTCAGGGCGCGGACGCCGCCGCCGTGACCACCGACACCAACCTCGGCCCCGCCGAACTCGCCAAGGTCACCGGCGACAAGGCACTGGCCTCGCGCGTCGGCACCGGGCACTTCGGATACACGAACTACCTCGCCTTCAACCCGAAGGTGAAGCCCTTCGACGACCCGAAGGTGCGCCAGGCCATCTCGTACGCCGTCGACCGCTCCTCCGTGGTCAACGCGGCAGGCGGCTCGTCGCTCGCCGAGCCCGCCACTACGTACCTGCCGAACCAGAAGTCCTTCGGATACACGAAGTACGACCACTTCCCGGCAGGCAAGTCCGGCAACGCGAAGAAGGCCAGGGAGCTCCTGAAGGAGGCCGGTCACAAGGACGGGCTCACCATCACGCTGACCCACTCCAACGCCAAGGACTTCGAGACGAGCCCGGAGATCGCGACCGCGATCCAGGACGCCCTGAAGAAGGCCGGGATCAAGGTCAAGCTGGAGGGCCTTGAGGACAACGACTACAAGGACAAGGTGCACAGCGCCAAGTCCGAGCCGGGTCTCTTCCTCGCCCACTGGGGTGCCGACTGGCCCTCCGGCGGCCCCTTCCTCGCCCCGATCTTCGACGGACGGCAGATCGTGAAGGACGGCGCCAACTTCAACACCGGCTTCCTGGACGACAAGGCCGTCAACGACGAGATCGACGAGATCAACAAGCTCACCGACCTCGACGCGGCGGCCAAGCGCTGGGGCGCCCTCGACAAGAAGATCGGCGAGCAGGCCCTGACCGTGCCGCTCTTCCACCCGGTCTACAAGCGGCTCTACGGCAAGGACGTCAAGAACATCGTGATCAGCGACTGGACGGGCGTCCTCGACGTCTCCCAGGTCGCGGTCAAGTAAGGATTACCGGTCACATCACCATGAGCGAGGCCCTGTTGGCCTCGGGAGCGGGGACGGGCGTCACGGCGCCCGCCCCGGCTTCCGGTGCCCGTCAGTTCTGGCGGCGGCTGCGCACGCAGCGTGCCGCCCTCGTCGCGGCGTCCGTCGTCGCGCTTCTCGTCCTGGTCGCGCTCGCCGCGCCGCTGCTCACCGCCATCGAGGGCCAGGACCCCAGCACGTACCACCCCGACCTCATCGACTCCGGCCGTGGCGGCGTGCCCATCGGCTCGTTCGGCGGGATCAGCGCCGAGCACTGGCTGGGCGTCGAACCGCAGACCGGGCGCGACCTGTTCGCCCGGCTCGTGTACGGCGCGCGGGTCTCCCTCGGTGTCGCGCTCGCCGCGACGGTCGTACAGGTGGTGCTCGGCGTCGGCGTCGGTATCGCCGCCGGGCTCGGCAACCGCCTGGTGGACCAGGTGCTCAGCCGCGCCACCGACGTCATCGTCGCCATGCCGCTGATGGTCCTCTCGCTCGCCCTGATGGCGATCGTGCCCAGCGGCTTCCCGCGCCCCGTCCTGGTCGCCCTGGTCATCGGGCTCATCGCCTGGGGCGGCACGGCCAAGATCGTGCGCGCGCAGACCATCACCCTCAAGGAGCTCGATTACGTGGCCGCCGCCCGGCTCAGCGGCTGGAGCACCTGGCGCATCGCGCGTCGCGAACTCCTGCCGGGACTCGCCGCCCCCGTCATCACCTACGCGGCGCTGCTCGTCCCCATGAACATCACGGTGGAGGCCGCGCTCTCCTTCCTCGGCGTCGGCGTCAAACCGCCGACCGCGTCCTGGGGACAGATGCTCACCGCGGCCGACATCTGGTACCAGGCCGCGCCGCAGTACCTACTGCTGCCCGCCGGGGCACTGTTCGTGACCGTCCTCGCGCTGACCGTCCTCGGTGACGGCGTGCGGACCGCGCTCGATCCACGGGCCGCGTCGCGGCTGAGCATCGGGACCGGGCGGAAGCGGGAGGGCAAGGCATGACCGGCTTCCCGGGTTTCTTCCTGAGGCGCTCGGTGGGCGCCCTCGTCACGCTGCTCGCCATCTCCGTGATCATCTACGCGGTCTTCTACGTCGCTCCCGGCGACGTCGCCCAGATCACCTGCGGGCCGCGCTGCTCACCGGCTCAAGTGGCCCAGGTGAGCGAGCATCTGCGGCTCGACGACCCGGTGTACGTCCGCTACTGGAACTTCCTGCAGGGCATCTTCGTCGGCCAGGACTACTCGACGGGTACCGGCGTCGAGCACTGCGACGCCCCCTGCCTCGGGCTCTCCTACCAGAGCGACCAGCAGGTCACCCAGCTGATCCTGGCGAAGCTGCCGGTCACCGGGTCGCTCGCGCTCGGCGCCATGGTGATGTGGCTGATCCTCGGGGTCGGCACCGGGGTGCTCTCCGCCTGGCGGCGCGGGCGCGTCACCGAGCGGGTCCTGACGGCCGTCACGCTCGCGGGCACGGCCACGCCCGTCTTCGTCATCGGCCTGCTGCTGATGATCGTGGTCTGCGGCCAGCTCAACTGGCTGCCCTTCCCGCAGTACGTGCCGTTCACCGACGACCCGCAGCAGTGGGCGTGGAACCTGCTGCTGCCCTGGCTCTCCCTCGCCCTGATCGAGGCCGCCAAGTACGCGCGCCTCACCCGCTCCTCGATGCTGGAGACCCTCGCCGACGACCACGTACGCACGTTTCGCGCGTACGGCGTCGGGGAGCGCTCGATCATCGGCAAGCACGCCCTGCGGGGCGCGGTCGCGCCGGTCATCGCGCTCAGCGCCAACGACTTCGGGTCGATGTTCGGCGGCGCGGTGCTCAGCGAGACGCTCTTCGGGCTGCCCGGCATGGGGCGTGAACTCGTGCACGCGGTCAAGGTCGTCGATCTGCCGGTCGTGGTCGGCATGGTCCTGGTGACCGGCTTCTTCGTGGTGCTCGCCAACGCCGTCGCGGACGTCCTGTACGCGGTGGCCGACCGAAGGGTGGTCCTGTCATGAGCCTCGTCCAAGTGACCGACCTGGTGGTCGACTTCGGGGACACGCGCGCCGTCGACCGGCTCTCCTTCACGCTGGAGAAGGGCGCCGCGCTCGGCATCGTCGGCGAGTCGGGGTCCGGCAAGAGCACGGTGGCGTCCGCGCTGCTCGGGCTCCACCGGGGCACCGGCGCGGGCGTCGGCGGTGAGGTCCTCGTCGGCGGCATCGACGTACAGAAGGCGTCCGGTGACGAGCTGCGGCGGCTGCGGGGCGGGAAGGCGGCGATGGTCTTCCAGGACCCGCTGTCGTCCCTGGACCCGTACTACGCGGTGGGCGACCAGATCGCCGAGGTGTACCGCGTGCACACCGGAGCCTCGCGCAGGGCGGCACGCGCGCGTGCCGTCGACGTACTCGACCGGGTGGGCATCCCGGACGCCGCACGCAGGGCGCGGTCAAGGCCGCACGAGTTCAGCGGTGGCATGCGGCAGCGCGCGCTCATCGCCATGGCCCTCGCCTGCGAGCCCGAGCTCCTGATCGCCGACGAGCCGACGACCGCCCTGGACGTCACCGTGCAGGCCCAGATCCTCGACCTGCTGCACGTGCTGCGGGCCGAGACGGGGATGGGGCTGCTCCTGGTCACCCATGACGTGGGCGTCGCGGCGGAGAGCGTCGACGACGTCCTGGTCATGCGGTACGGGCGGGCCGTCGAGCGAGGGCCGGTGCGGGAGGTGCTCGGGGCGCCCGCGGACACGTATACGCGGGAGCTGCTCGGGGCGGTGCCGCGGGTGGACGCGCCGCGGGAGGTGTCGGCGCCCGCAGAGGGTGACGTCGTCCTCGAAGCGGTGGACCTGCGCAAGGAGTTCGGCCGCGGCAAGCGTGCCTTCGCCGCGGTGGACGGCGTCTCGCTCACGGTCCGCCGGGGCGAGACGCTCGGGATCGTGGGGGAGAGCGGCAGCGGCAAGACGACCCTCGGGCGGATGCTCGTGGGGCTGCTCGACCCTTCGGCCGGGGAGATCCGGCACGGGGGTGAGAGGACGCCGGGTGGCGGTGTACGGGCCGGCGTGCAGATGGTGTTCCAGGACCCCGTCTCCTCGCTCAACCCGCGCCGCAGCATCGGGGAGTCCATCGCCGATCCGCTGCGCGCACGGGGCATGGGGGTCCCCCCGCTCGAGCGGAGCCGAGAGTGGGGGAGGGACGATTCCGTCGTGCGCGCACGCGTGCGGGACCTCATGGAGCGCGTCGGGCTCGATCCGGCGTACTACGGGCGCTATCCGCACGAGTTCAGCGGCGGCCAGCGGCAGCGCGTCGGGATCGCGCGTGCTCTCGCCGCCGAGCCCCGGGTCATCGTGTGCGACGAGCCGGTCTCGGCGCTCGACGTGACGACGCAGGCGCAGGTGACCGGGCTGCTCGCCGAACTCCAGCGGGAGCACGGACTCGCCCTCGTCTTCATCGCCCACGACCTCGCGGTGGTACGCCAGGTCAGCGACCGGATCGCGGTGATGCGGCAGGGGCGGATCGTCGAGCACGGAACCGTCGACGAGGTGTACGGGGCGCCGCAACAGGCGTACACCCAGCAGCTGTTGGCGGCCGTGCCCGCACTCGACCCGGAGGCCGCGGCGCGGCGCCGCACGGCCCGCAGGGAGCTGGCCGCAGCTTAACGCTCCGTAGCGGAAGAGCGCTCTCTCGCCGCCATAGCGCGACAGAACGCTACCGGCGCGGGAAAGTTACTGCCGTTCACCCCTTTTGGTGGCGTGATGGACAACCGTCCATCACGCCACCGGCATGTCCGCATACGTTCGTCCCGCTGCGAGCCGCCGGTCCAACGGCGGCTCTCCACATGGGAGATCGGGGGTGTGCGCGTGCGCATCGGACTGCTTACGGAGGGTGGCTATCCGTATGTGAGCGGTGACGCCAGGCTCTGGTGCGACCGGCTCGTACGCGGGCTCGGGCAGCACGAATTCGACATCTACGCCCTCAGCCGCAGCGCGCGGCAGGAGGCGCAGGGCTGGATCGAGCTGCCGCCCCAGGTGAACCGCGTACGGACGGCGCCCCTGTGGACGGCCGACGACGACGGCGTGGCCTTCGGGGCCGGGTACGGACGGCGGGCGCGGCGGCGCTTCGCCGAGTGCTTCGGCGAACTGGCCGCGGTGGTGTGCGACTCCGGAGCGGCGTCCGCGGCGGGCGCCGCGAGGGAATCCGGCGACGCCGACGCGTTGGCGGACCGTTTCGGCAGTGCGCTCTACGGCCTCGCCGAACTCGCCAGGGACCAGGGCGGCCTCGTCGCCGCACTGCGCTCCGAAGCGGCCGTGCGCGCCCTGGAGGGCGCGTGCCGCGCGCCGGGCGCACTCCGCGCCGCGCGCACCGCACGAGTGTCCGACCTGCTCGTCGTGGCGGGCCTCCTGGAGCGCGCCCTGCGACCGCTCTCCCTCGACTGGTACGGCGACGACGGCCTCGGCGCGGTCGACCTGTGCCACGCCACGTCCGGCGGCCCGGCGGCGATCCCCGGCCTCCTCGCCCAGCACTTCTCCGGAGTGCCGCTCCTGGTCACCGAGTACGGCGTGCAACTGCGGGCGCACTACCTCGCGACCGGCGACGAGGCACTGAGCGCGCCGGCGCGCGCGCTGCTCACCTCCTTCCACGGCAGGCTCGCCGCCGAGGTGTACGGCAAGGCCACGATCATCACCCCCGGCAACACGCACGCCCGCCGCTGGCAGGAGCGGTGCGGGGCCGAGCGGGCGAAGCTGCGCACGGTCTACCCCGGCATGGAGGCGTCCCGCTTCGCGGAGGTCGGCGAGCGTGAGGACCCGGGCGACCCCGACACGCTCCTCTGGGTCGGCCGCATCGAACCGGCCAAGGACCTGATCTCCCTGCTCCACGCCTTCGCGGAGATCCGCAAGGAGGAGCCGAAGGCGCGGCTGCGCATCGTCGGGGCGCCCGCGGAAGGCGCGGAGGCGACGGCGTACCTCGCGCACTGCCGAGCGCTCGCCGCGCAGCTCTTCCCCGACGAGGCGGAGGGCGTACACGCCGTCGGCGACAACCCCGTGTCCTTCGAGGAGATCGGCACACCCGACGTGCCCGACCTCGCCGACGCGTACGCCGCGGGCAGCGTCGTCGTCCTGTCGAGCGTCGTCGAGGGCTTCCCGATCAGCCTGGTCGAGGCGATGTTCTGCGGACGCGCGACGGTGTCCACGGATGTCGGCGCGGTCGTCGAGGTCATCGGCGGCACCGGCCTGGTGGTGCCGCCCCGCAATCCGAGGGCGCTCGCCGAGGCGTGCGTGGCGCTGCTGCGCGACGCCGGGCGGCGCGACCGGCTCGGCGCCGCGGCGCGTGCGCGGGCGCTCGAACTGTTCACCGTGGAGCAGAACACCGAAGCCTTCCGCGCCATCTACCTGGAGATCGTCTCGCACTGCCCGGTGCGCAGGGAAGCGCTCGACGACGCGGGCGAGCCCGTGCCGTTCGGCAATCCGGCGGAGGCCCGCATGCCGGGCCGGTGGGCGGTCGCCGCGGTCGCCGCGGGCGGCGCGGGCGGCGCGGGCGGCGCGGACGCGGGCGCGGGCTCGGGCGGCGCGCCCCGCTGGGCGCAAGAGGCGGACGGTCCGGAGCGGTTGAAGGGGGCGGGGGTATGAGCAAGGAGCAGCAGGTGGACGCCCCCCAGGCGCCGGGGAGCCCCGGCGGCTGGGACGAGCGGTCCGAGGAACTGGTGGCCGACGCGGCACTGGTGCGCGAGCCCACGGCCTGGCGGAGTGCGGGTGCGGATGTGGTTGCGGCTGCGGGCAGTGCGAGCGGGGCCGTCCCCGCCAAGCCCGCGCGCCGCGGTGCCGTGGACCCCGTGAAGGCGCTGATGCACCGGCACCGCGAACTGTGCGAGCGCGCCGTCGACCCGCTGGAGATCGCCGCGGGCCTTGAGGCGCACGGAGTGACCGACAGGACCGCCGCGCGGTTCCGGCACCGGGACGTGTTCGCGCTCGCCGAGGAGATGTACGCGCGCGTGCCCCGCGACGAGGAAGAGCGCGGCGCCCCCACGGGCACTTCGTCGCGCGGAGCCCCCGAAGTGCCCGCCGGGTGGGCGCTGTTCGCCCTGCTCCCGGGCGTGGCCTGCGCACTCGCCGCCGTGGGGATCGAGCTGAGCGAGGGGCACGCGCGGTACGCGGTGGGGATCGGCGGAGCCCTCGCCGTGGCCGTCGCGCTCCGGCTCGCCCTCCGGCGCGGGCCGCTGCGCTGCGCGCACCACGTCGTGCCGGCCACGCGCGCGTGGGTGTGCTTCCTCATCGCGTACGCCCTCTTCGGCGACGGGCTGATGCGGGCCGCCGTCTCGGGCGGGCCCGACGGCCCCTGGGCGCCGTCGACCGCCGCGGCGCTGGGGCTCTCGCTCGCCGTCGCGCCCGCCGTGTGGTGCGTGCGGCTGTTCGCCGTGGGAGCACGGCGACGGCTCGCGCTCAGCCGGGGGCTCGCTGAATTCACCTCCGCCGTACGGCCCTTGCTGCTGGGCAGCGTCGCGCTGTACCTGTGCGCCCTCGGGGTCCTCCTCGTGGGGGCCGGGGCCGCCTATGGCGTACCGGCATCCGCCGGGGCCGGGGCGCTGGGCGCGCTGCTGCTCCTCGCCCGCCTGCTCTCCTCGTACGGCTTCATGCGGGCGCCCCTGCTGATGCTGGGCGCCGCGGGTGCGGTGGAGGCGGCCTCGCTCGCATCCGTGTTCGCGGGGCGCCTGCCCGGGTGCGCATGGCTCGCGGCGCCCGTCGAGGGGGTGGTCCGGGCCTGGGGGCCCGGTGCCGTGCCCGTCGTCGCGTGCGGCGCGGCCGCCGGTGTGCTGTTGCTCCACTCGCTGCGGGTGCTCAGCCGGGCCTCCGCGCATGGCGACGGGGCGTCCTGAAGATGCGCGCCGGTCCCTCCCGGCCCGATGCGAAAACTCTCTCTCCCGCGGGGCCGACACCGCGGGCCTTCCCCCGTGAATTACGGCAACCCCCTGAAGGAGAAAGCCAGATGAGCACCCCCAGCATCCGAGAGTCCGACCCGGGAGCCGCCCGATGAGGGTGCTGCTGATCGGAGCCAACGGATACCTCGGCCGGTTCGTCGCCGACCGGCTGCTCGCCGACCCGGCGGTGCAGCTCACCGCGCTCGGCCGCGGCGACGACTCGGACGTACGGTTCGACCTCGCGAGCGGCAGCCCCGGCGCGCTCACCCGCTTCCTGGACGCCGTGCACCCGGGCGTCGTCATCAACTGCGCGGGCGCCACCCGCGGCGGCGCCCGCGAGCTGACCCGGCACAACACCGTCGCCGTCGCCACGATCTGCGAGGCCCTGCGCCGCAGCGGATGCGGGGCCCGGCTCGTGCAGCTCGGCTGCGCCGCCGAGTACGGGCCGAGCCAGCCCGGGTCCTCGACCGCCGAGGACGCCGTGCCCAGGCCCGGCGGACCGTACGGCGTCAGCAAGCTCGCGGCCACCGAACTGGTCCTCGGATCGGGTCTCGACGCCGTCGTCCTGCGGGTGTTCTCGCCCGCAGGACCCGGCACCCCGGCCGGCTCGCCGCTCGGGCGGCTCGCCGAGGCCATGCGGCGCGCCATGCAGGCCGGGGACGGCGAGCTCAAGCTCGGGGGGCTCGGTGTCCAGCGGGACTTCATCGACGTACGCGACGTGGCGCGCGCCGTGCACGCCGCCTCGCTCTCCGCCGCCCAGGGAGTCGTGAACATCGGCGCGGGCCGTGCCGTGCGGCTGCGGGACGCGGCGGCCGTCCTGGCGCGCGTCGCCGGGTACGGCGGAGCCCTGCACGAGCTCGACCAAGGCGCCCTGCGGCAATCCATCGGGCACCCCCGCACCGAATCCGACCACGGGAGCCCGGCCGCCTACCCCTATCCCGACGGGTGCGGCAGCTGGCAGCAGGCCGACGTGCGCACCGCGCGCGACCGGCTCGGCTGGCGCCCCCGGATCAACCTCGAAGAATCACTCGCCGACATCTGGATGGAGGCGGCATGCCGCATCTGACAAGGACCGGCACGGGCACCGCACACACCGACGTACGACTCGGCTTCGGCATCCCCGGCTTCGCGCACCCCCTCGTCGCGCCCGCCGAATGGTCCGAACTCACCCGCCCCAGTACCCCTTTGCACTGGGTCGTCCTGAATGTGAGCAGGGGGCCGGGGGACCGGCCCGACCCGCACTGCCTGGAGGCGGCAGGACGGCTGCGGAACGCGGGCGTGCGTGTTCTCGGTCACCTCGACGTGACGTACGGCGCCCGCAGCTTCGGGGAGCTCATCTCCGACGCCCACCGCTACCTCGACTGGTACCAGGTCGACGGCTTCTCGCTGGACCGCTGCCCCACGGAGCGCGCGGCGCTCCCGGAGGTGCGCAGGACGGTCACGACGCTGCGCGCGCTCTGCGACGACGCGCACATCGTCCTGGGGCACGGCACCCATCCGTACCCCGGATACGCCGAATCCGCCGACCAGTTGGTGACCTTCTCCGGTCCCTGGAGCGACTACCGCTGGTCGCAGGTGGCCGAGTGGACCGCCGACTATCCGCCCGAGCGCTTCTGCCACTTCGTGCACGGCATGCCGCGCGGTCACCTCGACGAGGCGCTGCGCATCGCACGCTGGCAGGGCGCGTCGACGATCTACTTCACCGACCGGGTCGACGGCCGGGGGGCGGACGACCCGTGGGAGTCCATGCCCGGGTACTGGGACGAAATCGTCTCGCGCATCGGAACAGGTGTCTCGGAATGAAGAAGGGCGTGGCAGTGTTACAGGCAGAACACCGTTCCGAAAATACCGACCAACGGAGTCCCCGTGTCGCTGCCACCCCTGGTCGAGCCAGCATCTGAGCTCACCGTCGACGAGGTTCGCAGGTACTCCCGCCACCTGATCATCCCCGACGTCGGGATGGACGGGCAGAAGCGGCTGAAGAACGCCAAGGTGCTGTGTGTCGGCGCCGGCGGCCTCGGGTCACCGGCGCTGATGTACCTCGCCGCGGCAGGTGTCGGCACCCTCGGCATCGTGGAGTTCGACGAGGTCGACGAGTCGAACCTGCAGCGCCAGATCATTCACAGTCAGGCCGACATCGGCCGCTCCAAGGCGGCGTCGGCGAAGGACTCGGTCCTCGGCATCAACCCGTACGTGAACGTGATCCTCCACGAAGAGCGGCTCGAGGCCGAGAACGTGATGGACATCTTCAGCCAGTACGACCTGATCGTCGACGGCACGGACAACTTCGCCACGCGCTACCTGGTCAACGACGCCTGCGTGCTGCTCAACAAGCCGTACGTGTGGGGTTCGATCTACCGTTTCGACGGCCAGGCCTCCGTCTTCTGGAGCGAGCACGGCCCGTGCTACCGCTGCCTCTACCCGGAGCCCCCGCCCCCCGGCATGGTCCCGTCCTGCGCCGAGGGCGGCGTGCTCGGCGTGCTCTGCGCGTCGATCGGCTCCATCCAGGTCACCGAGGCGATCAAGGTCCTGGCCGGCGTGGGAGACCCGCTGGTCGGCCGCCTGATGATCTACGACGCCCTGGAGATGCAGTACCGCCAGGTCAAGGTCCGCAAGGACCCCGACTGCGCGGTCTGCGGCCCGAACGCCACCGTCACCGAGCTCATCGACTACGAGGCCTTCTGCGGCGTCGTGTCGGACGAGGCCCAGGAGGCGGCGCTCGGCTCGACGATCACTCCCAAGCAGCTCAAGGAGTGGATCGACGGGGACGAGAAGATCGAGATCATCGACGTACGCGAGCAGAACGAGTACGAGATCGTCTCGATCCCCGGCGCCAAGCTGATCCCGAAGAACGAGTTCCTCATGGGCACCGCCCTGGAGAACCTTCCGCAGGACAAGAAGATCGTCTTGCACTGCAAGACGGGTGTCCGGTCCGCGGAGGTCCTCGCCGTACTGAAGTCCGCGGGCTTCAGCGACGCGGTGCACGTGGGCGGCGGCGTGATCGGCTGGGTCAACCAGATCGAGCCCGAGAAGCCGATCTACTAGGCGTAGCGCCTGAACGGAGATGGGCCCGCACCTCTTGGTGCGGGCCCATCTTGCCTGCGGCTCGTTCTGGGACGGCCTCACCGCATCGCCTTGACGGCTCGTCCTCAACGCCGGACGGGTTGAAATGCCACCTGTCGGCCGAACCCCTCAGGTCTCGCAGACCTTGCCGTCCTTCGGGGCCTTTCCGTTCAGCAAGTAGTCATTGACCGTGTCGTCCACGCAGTTGCTGCCGCTGCCGTACGCGCCGTGGCCCTCGCCCTTCCAGGTCAGCTCGACGCCGACACCCTTGCCCAGCTCGTCGGCCATCTTGCGGGCGCCTTCGTAGGGCGTCGCCGGGTCTCCGGTGTTGCCGACGACCAGGACCGGCGGCGCGCCCGGAGCGCTCACGTCGGGGGAGTCGTGCAGCCCGGCCACCGGCCACTTGTGGCACCAGCCCGCCGTGTCCCAGCCCATGAACTCGCCGAAGACGGGCGATATCGCACGGAAGTCCGCCAGCTGCGCCTTCGCCTCCGCGGGCGTCGTCCGTGCCTTGCCGTCGCGGCAGCCGATCGCGCGCTGCGAGTGGCTCTGCGTGCTGTAACGCCCGGACGCGTCCCGTTCGTTGTAGAGGTCGGCCAGCTGCAGCAGCGCCGCGCCGTCGCCCTTCTCGGCCTGCTCCAGGCCGCGGGTCAGGGAGGGCCAGCTGTCCCTGCTGTACAGGGTGACCGTGATGCCGGTGAGCGCCAGGGACTGGGTGAGCTTCCGGTCGCCCGTCCCGGGCAGGGGCTTGGCGTCGAGGCGCTTCAGGAGGCGCACTATCTTCTGCGAGCCCGCCTTGGGGTCCTGGCCCGAGGACTTCAGGTAGTTCTCCAGGGCACGCTGGAAGCCGCGTGCCTGGTTCTTGGCGTGGCCCACCGAGTCCGCGCTCGGGTCGACCACCGCGTCCAGGGTGAGGCGTCCCACCTTCTTGGGGAACAAGTGGGCGTACGTGCCGCCGAGTTCGGTGCCGTACGAGATGCCCATGTAGTGCAGCTTGTCGTCGCCGAGCACCTGGCGCATCACGTCCATGTCCCGGGCGGCCTCGACCGTCGAGACATGGCCAAGGAGCTTGCCCGACTCACGGGCGCAGCCCGCGCCGAAATCGGCCGCGTCCTTGAAGTACGCCGCTTCCTCGGCCGGGGTGTCCGGGGTGAGGTCGACGGCCTCCGCGGCCTGCGTCTCCTTGTCGCTGCGGCAGTGCACGCCCTCGCTGCCGGCCACTCCGCGCGGATCGAAGCTCACCAGGTCGTACCGCTCGCGCGGCTTGTCGTACATGTCCGCGAACGAGGGCAGCATGGAGACGCCGGAGCCGCCGGGTCCGCCGAAGTTGAACAGGAGCGAGCCGATGCGCTTGCCCTCGCCGGTGGACCTGGCGCGGATCAGCGCGAGGCCGATGGTCTCGCCGTCCGGCTTCGCGTAGTCCAACGGGACCTTGAGGGTCGAGCACTGCCACTCGGAGCCGGGCGCGGGGTCGCTGCCGGTCGCCTTGCAGGCGCCCCAGTGGAGCTTCTGGGAGGTGAGCGAGGCGGGCAGGGTGGAGGAGGGGTCGGGCTTCGGTGACTGCTCGGGGCTGGTCGGCGCGGGCTTCGCGTCGTCCTCGCCCCCGTCGGAACCACCGCAGCCGACGGCGAGCCCCGCCACCAGAACTCCTGCGGCGGCCAGAGCTGCTGACCGTACGAAACGCGGCATGGAGCGCTTCCCCCCTCGGAAGACAGTCAAGCCATAGTAGGCGGGACCTCGGACAACGGCCCTGGCGGGCCGCGGGAGCCGACGAGGCCGAGCGGGCCCGGCCGCCCGCCGGTCCGCTCTCGCCTCACGAGCAGACCGTGCCCTCCTTGGGCACCGTGCCGTCCAGCAGATAGCCGTTCACCGCGTTCCGCACGCACTTGTTCTTGCTGTCGTACGCCCCGTGCCCCTGGCCCTTGTACGTCAGCTCGACGCCGACGTCCTTGCCGAGCGCGTCCGCCATCTTCTTCGCGCCCTCGTACGGCGTGGCCGGGTCGCCGGTGTTGCCGATGACGACGACGGGCGGCGCGCCGGGCGCGCTGACGTCCGGGTGGTCGGCGGCTCCGTCCACGGCCCAGTCGGTGCAGCCGACCATGCCCCACGCCAGATAGTCGCCGAACAGCGGCGACGCCGCACGGAACCCGGAGAGCTTCTTCTCGACGTAGTCCGGCGTGTAGCGCGCCTTGTCGTCCGCGCAGTTGATGGAGATGTTGGCCGCCTGGATGTTGCTGTACGTGCCGTCCTGGTTGCGGCCGTTCATGGAGTCGGAGAGCGTCATCAGGATCTTGCCGTCGCCGTCGTACGCCTCGTCGAGGCCCTCGGTGAGATACGGCCAGAAGTCCTTGGAGTACAGCGCCTGCGCGATGCCGTTGGTGGCGGCGGTCTGGGTCAGGTCGCGGGGGGCGAGGGCGGGCAGCGGCTTGGCGTCCAGATCCTTGAGCAGCTTCGCGATCTTGTCCTTGACGTCCTGCTCGGTGTCGCCGACGGGGCAGTCCTCGACCTTGGACGTGCAGTCCTTGGCGTAGTTGTCGAGCGCGAGCTGGAAGCCCTCGGCCTGGCCGAGCGAGCCCTGCTCCGCCGTCTCGGTGGGGTCGACGACCGCGTCGAAGACGGCACGGCCCACCTTCTTGGGGAACAAATGGGCGTAGACGCCGCCGAGTTCGGTGCCGTACGAGATGCCGAAGTAGTGCAGCTTGTCGTCGCCGAGCACCTGACGCATCAGGTCCATGTCGCGGGCCGCGTCGGTGGTGCGGACGTGGGGGAGCACCTTGCCGGAGTTCTTCTCGCAGGCTCCGTTGAAGCCCTTCACGTTCTCGACGAGCTTCTTCCGCTCGGCGCCGTCGTCGGGTGTGGCGTCCTGCTGGAAGTACGTGTCGAGCTGTTCGTCGTCCTCGCACCGCACGCCCGCGCTGCGGCCGACGCCGCGCGGGTCGAAGCTCACCAGGTCGTAGCGGGTGCGCAGCTTGGCGTAGTCCTCCCCGAAGGCGGGCAGCGTGGTGATGCCCGAGCCGCCGGGGCCACCGAAGTTGAAGACGAGCGAGCCGACCCTCTTGTCCTTGTCGCCGCTCGTCCCGGCACGGATCAGGGCGATGTCGAGGGTGTCCCCCTTGGGCTTGCCCCAGTCGACGGGGGCCTTCATGGTGGCGCACTGCCATGCGGCGCCGCCGGGCAGCGGGGACGGGGCCTCGCCCCCTCCTTCGGAGGCGGCGGGTGCGGGGCAGTCCTTCCAGCTGAGCTCCTGGGCCGACAGGTCCTCGGAGTCCTTGGAGTCGTCACCGCCGCAGGCCGCGAGGGTCGCAGACAGCAGGACGACGGTGGCGGCGGCACGCGCCTTGAGGTTGGGCATACTTCCCATCCTGCGGGGGGCGCAGACGGGGCGCACGGCTGGCTCGCCCTTCCGTGGACCGGTGTCCTTCTACAGAAGAGGGCCCTTCCCTCAGAGAAGGCCCTTCCTTGTCAGGTGGTTGAAGAACAGCCACCCCGGGAGCACCGGCAGCCACAGCGTCAGGAGCCGGAACAGCAGGACCGCCGGGGCCGCCACGTCCTTGGGCACCCCCACCGCGATCAGACCGAAGGTGAGCGTCGCCTCGACCGCGCCGACACCGCCGGGCGTGGGCGCCGCCGAGCCGAGCGCGTTGCCGGCGAGGAAGACCACGGCGACGCTGGCCAGGGTCAGCGGCTTCATCTCCGTGGTGCTGAAGGCCCGTACCGAAGCGTCGAGACAGAGCACGAACGTGAGCGTCAGGAGCAGCATGCCGCCGATGCCGGTGAGCAGCTTCTGGGGGCGCTGCAGCACGTCGAGCATGCGCGGCACGACGCCCGCGAACAGCGAGCGCACGCGCGTGACGACGAACTTCCGCAGGAACGGGACGGCGGTCACCACGAGCACGAGCACCGCGACCGACAGGAGACCGGCGATGACGGTCCGGGACGGCGACAGGGACGGCGTCTTCTCCGTGCCGGTCACATAACCGAAGATCATCAGCAGCATGATGTGCGAGCCGAGCCCGAACAGCTGCGAGGCGCCGACGCTCGCCACCGCGAGGCCGGAGCGCACCCCGGAGCGCTGCAGGAAGCGCGTGTTCAGCGCCACGCCGCCCACCGCGGCGGGCGCCACGATCTTCACGAACGAGCCCGCGACCTGCGCCTGCACGGCCCGCAGGAACGGCACCCGCTCCGGCACGAAGCCGAGCAGGCTCATCGCCGCCGCGAAGTAGCTCAGCGCCGAACAGGCCACCGCCACGGCGACCCAGCCCCACTCGGCCTCGCCGACGATCGTGTTGAAGTCGACGTGGGTGAGCTGCGAGAGCAGGAAGTACGCGCCGATGGCACCGGCGATGAAGCTGATGAGCGTGCGCGGCCTGATCCGCTCCAGCTGGGCCGGCTCGACGGGCGCCTGCGGCCGGATGAGCAGCACCTGGTGGCGGATCTGGGTGAGCAGATCCTCCTCGCGGGCCTGGTCGAGCGCGACGTCTATGGCCTGCTTCTCGGCCAGCCTCTCCGCGCGCACGGCCTTGCGGTCGGGCCCCTTGGCACCCACCTCGGCGGCCTCCACCGCTTCCGCGGCCGCCTCGGCGTCCGCCTCCGCCGCGCGGGCCAGCTTGTCCTTGCGGGACGCTTCGAGGACCGCCTCGCGCTCGCGCTGCGACCGCTCCCTGGCCAGCTTGCGCAGGGTCGCCCTGGTCGAGCGGGTCAGCGCGATGGGCTGGAGCAGCGGCAGACAGTCGGCGACGGAGTCGGGGCCGAGCACGTCGACCGCCGTCGCGACCGCGCGTTCGGCGCCCACGCGCAGCCCGAAGGCGGTCAGGAGCTGGGCGATGTCCATCCGCAGGACCAGGTCGCCCGCGGCGATCTCACCGCCCCGCAGGTCGGTCAGGATCACCGTGCCGGAACGATCCACCAGAACCGCGTCGCCCGCGAGCCTGCGGTGCGCGATCCGCCGCGACTGGAGCGCCTGCACCTGCCGCCAGGTGTCGCACAGCAGTTCATCGGTGATGACGTCGTCCGGCAGGGAGTCCAGGGTGCGGCCGCCCGTGTGCTCGTAGACGAGTATCACCGCGTCGGGGCCGAGCTCGGAGGTGGCGATCAGCTTGGGCGCGTTGGCCCCGGCCGCGATCGCCGCGTACGCCAGGAGCGCCTCCTGCTCCAGGGCCTGGCGCAGCGACTGCAGGCTGCGGCGCTGGGTGATGCCGCGCAGCGTGAGCCTGCGCCACACGCGGTAGAAGAAGCCCTGCGCCTGCTGTTCGCGGTCGATGACCGTGACGTCGAGGGGCGGGCCGTCCTCAAGGGTGACGAAGTAGCGGCGGCCCCGGTCGCCGTGCTCGCTGTCCGGGGAGTCCTCGCGTGCCGCGCTCACCGGGTGGAAGCCGACGTGCCGCAGACCGGCGAGCAGTGTCTGGCCGGTGGGCCGGACGTTCGGCGAGCCGACCGCGTACAGCGTTCCGTAGGCGACGCTCCAGCCGAGGAGCACCGTCAGGATGATCGAGAACGGCGTCGTGTAGCCCGTCACCAGCATGGTGAAGGCGTCGAGCAGCAGCACCACCCACAGCACCACGCGCCAGCGCGGTCTGCGGGACATCCCCACGGCGGTCATATACGCGATGACGGGTGCGAGATAGCCGTGCACGGGGTCGGTGAGCGCGTGCAGATCACCGGGGGACGGCCGGGTCAGCGCCTCCTGGATGGAGCCGGGGGCGGCCTTGGCGACCCAGAGGTCGGTGGCCAGCGTCACGCCGTGCGCGAGGACGGCCGCGAGGACGCCGTCGGCGATGCGCAGCCCGTCCCGTTTGACCAGGCGCTCGATCGCGAAGGCGACGGGCACGAGCAGGACGCCGATGCTCGCGGTGAGGCCCGCGAACTTGATCAGGAGGTCGGGCGCCTGCTCCGTGCCCTTGTCGATGTCCTGGGCGAGGCCCGACGTCGTGCCGTGGGCGAACGCGGCGATGGCCAGGACGATGACGATCCCGAGGACGCCGACGAGCAGCCGCATCAGGTCCGACGGACGGTGCACGCGCGCGGCGAGCAGCGGTTCGTCACCGGCGACGCGGTCGGTGTGCGCCTCCTCGTCGGTGCAGGCGTCGGCGCGGTCGTCAGCGCGGTCGTCAGCGCCGTCATCGGGCACGAAGGCGTCGTGGACGTCCTGCCCTGCCAGGGGCACGAAGGCGGCCTCGTCCCCGCCGGCCTCCTCGTGCTTCTCGGGCGTTTCGTGCTTCTTCTCGTGCTTCTTCAGGGGGTGCCCACCGGTGTCCGGGTGCGCCTCGGCCGCAGGGGTGCCCGCCGTCTCATCGGGGTGCACATCCTGCTGCTCCGTCGCCTCTTCTTGATCTCGTATCACCAGTCACCGCCCGCACGATGGTGGCATGCCCCGCCGACAGAGGGGGGCATCAGGGTGCAATGCGGGGGCGCAAAGTGTTCACCGGGCTCCAGTTTGTCTCGTACCGCACACTCTGTCGCGGGCCGCTCACGGTGTCGGTGCGGTACGGCAGGATGGTTCGGATGAGCGAGGAGAGCGGACCGGAGCAGGAGCTGTCGGCGTACCCGGAGTACGCCGAGCGGGTCTTCGAGGTTGCGGAACTGATCCCTCCGGGCCGCGTGATGACGTACGGGGACATCGCGGAGTGGCTGGAGGAGGGCGGCCCCCGGCAGGTCGGCCGGGTGATGGCCCTCTACGGGGACGCGGTTCCGTGGTGGCGTGTGGTGCGCGCCGACGGTCGGCTGCTGCCGGGCCACGAGCTGCGGGCGCTCGGCCACTACCGTGCGGAGGCCACACCGCTGCGTGCGGCGGGCCGCGCGTCCGAGGGCCATGTGCCGCGCCTCGACATGCGGCGGGCGCGCTGGGACGGGGCGGCGGCTGTCGACGACACGGCGGGAAGAGGCGAGGCCGCCCCGCCGCGGGCTCCGGAGGCTCACACCTGACAGCTTCGGCCATCCCGCGGCGTCGCGGGGGACCGGTGGCCCGTACGGGGGAAGCCACGCGTCCCGCACGCCCGCTGGCGTAGCGTCGACAGCACGCATTTCTCTCACCCCACAGACCCTGCAGTCCCCGCAGCCGTCGCGCAGCCGCTTTTCACCCCGTACACCCACCAGGACCGGCGACCCACGTGAGCTCCACTTCTTCCGCCCGGCACACTCGGCACCCGTCGCACCCCCAGGTGCGACAGGGGGCCCAGGGCGCCTATCGACTGGTGCGTACCCCGCCGGTTCGCGTGGATCCCCCTCGTCTTGACGCACGGCAGCGTGCGGTGGTTGACCACCCCGGAGGGCCGCTGCTCGTCCTGGCGGGGCCCGGCACGGGCAAGACGACGACGCTGGTGGAGTCCGTCGCCGCGCGGATCGCCAAGGGCACCGAGCCGGAGCGGGTCCTGGTCCTCACCTTCAGCCGCAAGGCCGCGGTGGAACTGCGCGACCGCATGGCGCTGCGCATAGGGGCGGCCAACGCCCCGCAGGCGACGACCTTCCACTCCTTCTGTTACGCCCTCATCCGCGCCCACCAGGACGCGGACCTGTTCGTGGAGCCGCTCCGGCTGCTCTCGGGTCCCGAGCAGGACGTGGCCGTACGGGAACTCCTCGCGGGCCAGATCGACCTGGCGGGCGAGGGGCGCTCCCACGTCCGCTGGCCGGACGAGCTGCGCGCCTGCCTGACGACGCGGGGCTTCGCCGACGAGGTCCGCGCGGTGCTCGCCCGGAGCCGTGAACTGGGCCTCGGCCCCGCTGCCCTGGATGCCTTCGCCCGCCGCGCCGGGCGCCCGGACTGGGGCGCGGCGGCGGCGTTCCTCGCGGAGTACCTGGACGTCCTCGACATGCAAGGAGTGCTCGACTACGCGGAACTGGTGCACCGCGCGGTGCTGCTCGCACGGCGCCCCGAGGTCGCACGGGCGCTCGGAGCGCAGTACGACGCGGTCTTCGTCGACGAGTACCAGGACACGGATCCGGCGCAGGTACGGCTGCTGCACGCGCTGGCCGGCGGCGGGCGCTCCCTCGTCGCGTTCGGCGACCCGGACCAGTCGATCTACACCTTCCGGGGCGCCGACGTGAACGGCATCCTGGAGTTCCCCTCCGACTTCCCGCGCGCGGACGGCACTCCGGCGCCGGTCGAGGTCCTGACGACGTCCCGCAGAGCGGGGTCCGGACTCCTCGCCGCCACCCGGCTGCTCACCCGGCGCATGCCGCTGACCAGGCTGCCCGCGGAGAAGGTACGGGCCCACCGGGAGCTGGCCGCGGTCAGGGAGGGCGGCCGCGTGGAGACCTACACCTATCCGACGCCGGGCGCCGAACTCGACAACATCGCGGACATCCTGCGGCGCGCACACCTGGAGGACGGTGTCCCCTGGGGCGAGATGGCGGTCCTGGTCCGCGCGGGCGCCCACACGATCCCGGCGGTCCGCCGCAGCCTCACGGCATCCGGCGTCCCCTTGGACATCGACGGCGACGACATCGCCCTCCGCCACGAGCCGGCGGTCACGCCTTTGCTGACGGCACTGCGGGCGGTGGCTACGGCGGTGGTGTCGGAGGCGGCGTCTCCTGGGGGTGGGGCTGAGGGTGGTCCCGGGCCCGAGGGTGAGGGTGAGCTTGAGGGGGACGGCGAGCTTGAGGGGGAGGCCGTCCACGAAGCCACGGCTCCCGCCTGGCTCGACACCGAGACCGCGCTGACCCTCCTCACCTCGCCCCTCGCCGGCATGGACGCCGCCGACCTCCGCCGTCTCGGGCGGGCCCTTCGCGCGGAGGAGCGTGCGGCGGGGAACCATCTCCCGGCGCCCTCCGACGAGCTGCTGGCCCGTGCGCTGGCCGAACCGGAGCGGCTCGTCGCGCATGACCCCGCGTATGCCCGTGGCGCCCAGCGGCTCGGTGCGCTGCTCCGCAAGGCCCGGGAGCGGCTCGCGGGCGGCGGTACCGCCGAGGAGGCGCTCTGGGAGCTGTGGGACGGCACGCCGTGGCCGCGCCGCCTGGAGCGGACCGCGCGCCGGGGCGGTGCCGCCGGGCGCAACGCGGACCGCGATCTCGACGCGGTCTGTGCCCTGTTCGCGTACGCGTCCCGCGCCGAGGAACGCTCCGGGGGGCGCGGCGCCCTCAACTTCCTGGAGGAGACCGAGGCGCAGGACATCGCCGCGGACACCCTCACGCGCAGGGCGGTACGCCCCGATGCCGTACGCCTGATGACGGCGCACCGTTCCAAGGGCCTGGAGTGGCGGCTCGTGGTCGTCGCCGGTGTCCAGGAGGGCCTCTGGCCCGACCTGCGCCGCCGCGGCTCCCTCCTGGAGGCCGACCGCATCGGAAGCGACGGCCTCGCCGAGCCCCTCACCCCCGGAGCGCTCCTCTCCGAAGAGCGCCGGTTGTTCTACGTGGCCGCCACGCGCGCGCGTGAGCGCCTCGTCGTCACCGCCGTGAAGGCGCCCGCGGACGACGGCGACCAGCCGTCCCGCTTCCTCACGGAACTCGGGGTCGAGCCCAAGGACATAACGGGCCGTCCACGCCGCCCGCTGTCCGTCTCCGCGCTCGTCGCGGAGCTGCGCTCCACCACCGTCGACCCCCGCGTCTCGGAGCCCCTGCGCGAGGCCGCCGCCCACCGCCTGGCCCGGCTGGCCGCGCTCAGCGACGCCGACGGGCGCCCCCTGGTGCCGTCCGCGCACCCGTACCGCTGGTGGGGCATGTATGAGCCGACGGCGAGCGAAGTCCCCCTGCGGGACCGCGACAAGCCCGTCGTGCTCTCCGGAAGCGCCCTGGACCAGCTCGCCAACACCTGCTCCCTGCAATGGTTCCTGGGCCGCGAGGTGAAGGCGGACGCCCCGGCGACCGCCGCCCAGGGCTTCGGCAACGTCGTGCACGTCCTGGCCGACGAGGTCGCGTCCGGCAGGACACCCGCCGACCTCGCCGTCCTCATGGAACGCCTCGACTCGGTCTGGGACGCGCTGGCCTTCGACGCCCCCTGGAAGTCGGCGCAGGAGAAGGAGCACGCGCGCGTGGCGCTCGAACGCTTCCTCCAGTGGCATGTGATGGACCGCGCGACCCGCACCCCCGTCAGCAGTGAGCACGACTTCGACGTGACCCTCGAAGCGGGCCCCTACGAAGTGCGCGTGCGCGGCTCCATGGACCGCGTCGAGCAGGACGCGCAGGGGCGTGCCTACGTAGTCGACTTCAAGACGGGCAAACAGACCCCCACGGCCGCCGAAGTGGCCCGCCACCCGCAGCTCGCCGTCTATCAGCTCGCTCTCCGGGAGGGCGCGGTCGACGACGCCTTCGACGGCGTACGTCCGGAGGCGGGCGGCGCGGAACTCGTGCAGCTGCGCCAGGGCGCCGCCAAGAAGGACGGCGGCGAGACCCTCCCCAAGGTGCAGGCCCAGGAGCCGCTTTCGGGGGAGTGGGTGGGCGACCTCCTCGCCACCGCGGCCGGCAAGGTCCTCGACGAACGCTTCTCGCCCACCACGGGCCAGCACTGCACGCACTGCGCCTTCCGCGCCTCGTGCAGCGCACGGCCGGAGGGCCGGCAGGTCGTGGACTGACCCGCCCCAAAGGTGCCAGTGGTCAACGTCACCTCTGTGCGCCCCACGCTCATAGCAGCCTCACAGGCCATCTAAAGTCGCGGCAAAGCTCAACGTCTCTCGAGGAGAAACACACATGGCAGCCAACCGGAAGCTCCTGACCGCGGCAGTCGCCTGTGCCGCCGTGTTCGTCGGCATCACGGGCTGCTCCAGCGAGGAGAAAGACCCCTTCGACGGCATGAGTGCCGACAAGATCGCCAAGAAGGCGTCGGACGCGTCCAAGGGCGCGGGCTCCTTCCGCGTGACCGGCGAGGGCAAGCAGGGCGGCAAGGCGGTCAACGTCGACTTCTCGGTCGGCAAGTCCGGTGACTGCACGGGCAAGATCGGCGGCGGCGCGGATGGTACCGCCGAGCTGCTCGTGTCCGGCGATACCCAGTACATGAAGGGTGACGAGGCGTTCTGGAAGAAGGCCATGGGGGGCAGCGGCAAGGCCGCGGCCCTCAAGGGCAAGTGGGTCAAGTCGCCGAATTCCAAGAAGGAAGGCGTCTGCGACCCGGACAGCATGTTCCAGTCGAAGGAGCTCAAGAAGCTCGAGCGCGAGAAGGACTCCGAGGTCGACGGCAAGAAGGCGGCCGTCCTCACGAAGAAGGAGTCCGGCAAGAAGACCACCTTCTACGTCGCCGCCGAGGGCAAGCCGTACTTCCTGAAGGTCGTCACCTCGGGCTCGGAAGACCCGGGCACGATGAACTTCAGCGACTACGGCAAGTCGGTCACCGTCAAGGCGCCGGCGCCGGGCGACGTCATGGACATGCAAGAGCTCATGAAGTCCTGACCCGAAAAGCCCCGGTGCCCGAAGGCCCTCATGCCTGAAAGCCCTGGGGCGCCATGAGTGACAGCGGCCACTGACGACCGGGCGTGCCCCGTTTGTCAGTGGCCGCCGCTAGCCTCTCTGACGTGTCACCTCGTATCACCGACCCCGAGCAGCTCAAAGAGCTCCTCGGCATCCCATTCACCCCGGAGCAGACGGCCTGCATCACCGCGCCGCCCGCCCCGCAGGTGATCGTGGCCGGAGCCGGGTCGGGCAAGACGACGGTGATGGCGGCCCGCGTGGTCTGGCTGGTCGGCACCGGTCAGGTCGCCCCCGAGCAGGTCCTGGGCCTGACGTTCACGAACAAGGCGGCGGGTGAACTCGCCGAGCGGGTGCGCCAGGCGCTCGTCAAGGCCGGGGTCACCGACCCCGAGGCGCTGGACCCGGACCACCCTCCGGGCGAGCCGGTCATCTCCACGTACCACGCCTTCGCGGGCCGCCTCCTGACCGACCACGGGCTGCGCATAGGGCTCGAACCCACCTCCCGGCTGCTCGCCGACGCCACCCGCTTCCAGCTCGCCGCACGCGTGCTGCGCGAGGCACCGGGCCCCTATCCCGCGCTGACCCGCTCCTTCCCCGACCTCGTCAGCGACCTCCTCGCGCTCGACAGCGAGCTCGCGGAACACCTCGTACGGCCCGACAGGCTGCGCGCGTACGACACCGATCTGCTGCACGCCCTGGAGGGCGCCAAGCTCTCCAACGCCGATCTGCGCAAGGTGCCGGAGACGGTGGCGGCCCGGCTCGAACTGGCCGAGCTCGTCGGCCGCTACAGGGAGGCGAAGCGCTCCCGCGACTTCCTCGACTTCGGCGACCAGATCGCCCTCTCCGCGACGCTGGCCGACACCCGCGCGGAGGTGGGCGAAATCCTGCGCGAGGAGTTCCGCGTCGTCCTGCTCGACGAGTACCAGGACACGTCGGTCGCCCAGCGCATCCTCCTGGCGGGCCTCTTCGGAGGCGGCACGGGCCACCCCGTGACGGCGGTCGGCGACCCCTGCCAGGCGATCTACGGCTGGCGCGGCGCGTCCGTGGCGAACCTGGACGACTTCCCCGAGCACTTCGCGCACGCCGACGGACGCCCCGCGGCCCGCCACGCGCTCAGCGAGAACCGCCGCAGCGGCGGCCGGCTCCTCGACCTCGCGAACGGCCTCGCGGAGCCGCTGCGCGCGATGCACGCGGGCGTGGAGGCCCTGCGGCCCGCGCCCGGCGCCGAGCGCGACGGCATGGTGCGCTGCGCCCTGCTGCGCACGCACGCCGAGGAGATCGACTGGCTCGCCGACTCGATCGCGCACCTCGTGCGCACCGGCAAGGCCCCCGGGGAGATCGCGGTCCTGTGCCGCACGGCGACGGACTTCGCGCAGATCCAGGGGGCGCTGGTCGCCCGGGACGTCCCCGTGGAGGTCGTCGGCCTCTCCGGACTTCTGCATCTCCCAGAGGTCGCCGACCTGGTCGCCGTCTGCGAGGTGCTCCAGGACCCGGGCGCGAACGCCTCCCTGGTGCGCCTCCTGACCGGCCCGCGCTGGCGCGTCGGCCCGCGCGACCTCGCCCTCCTGGGGCGCCGCGCACGCCTGCTCGTACGGCATGGGCACGCGGCCCCGGACGACGACCCGGACCGGCGTCTGGCCGAAGCGGTCGAGGGGGTCGACCCCTCCGAGGTGATATCGCTCGCGGACGCGCTCGACACGTTCCTGGAGACGCCGCTGGAGGAGGACACGGCGGACGACGGGCTGCCCTTCTCGCCGGAGGCGAGGGTGCGCTTCGCGCGCCTGGCTGCCGAACTCCGCGATCTGCGCCGCTCGCTGGCCGACCCGCTGATGGACGTGCTGCACCGGGTGCTCGCCGTCACGGGCCTCGAGGTCGAACTCTCCGCGTCACCGCACGCCCTCGCGGCCCGCCGCCGCGAGACGCTCTCGAACTTCCTGGACGTCGCCGCGTCCTTCGCCGCGAACGACAGCGGGGCGAGCCTGCTGGCCTTCCTCGCCTTCCTGCGGACGGCCGCGCAGTACGAGAAGGGCCTTGACAACGCCCTGCCCGGCGGCGAGAACACGGTCAAGGTGCTCACCGCCCACAAGTCGAAGGGCCTGGAGTGGGACGTCGTGGCCGTCCCCGGCCTGGTCACCGGGACGTTCCCCAGCACCCAGGGCCGCGAGAAGTGGACGGCCCAGGGGAAGGTCATCCCGCACGCCCTGCGCGGGGACGCGGCGACCCTGCCCGACATCGAGGCGTGGGACTCCCGCTCCATGAAGGCGTTCCACGAGGACATGAAGGAGCACCAGCGCACCGAGGAGCTCCGCCTCGGCTACGTCACGTTCACCCGCCCCCGCTCGCTGCTCCTGGGCTCCGGCCACTGGTGGGGCCCGTCGCAGAAGAAGCCGCGCGGCCCCTCGGACTTCCTCCTGGCGCTGTACGACCACTGCGCGGTCGGCCACGGCGAGATCGAGGCCTGGGCCGACGAACCGGAGGAGGACGAGGAGAACCCCGCCCTGGTGGAGGGCGCCGCCGAGCACGCGTGGCCGCTCCCGCTGGACGACACGTCCCTGGCCCGCCGCAGGGCCGCCGCCCAGACGGTCCTCACGCATCTGGACCGGCTGACGGGGGAGCCGGCGGGCGTGACGGGGGAGGGCGCGCCGGACGACGCCCGCTCGCACGAGGAGGCCCACCCGTCGGCGTACGACGACGTGCCCCCGGCCGAGGACCCGGACTGGCCGCCCCCTCCGGAGGACGAGGAACCGCCCTACGGAGAGGGCGACTTCCCCGACGTCACCCCGGACGACTGGGACGCCCTGCCCCAGGAACGCCCGGAGCGTCCGCCGGGCGACGTGGGGCACGCGCGCGTGCCCCACCAGGCCCCCGCACCCGACGCCCGTCCGCACCCGCCGGAGGTCACCCCGCCGCACGAGCGCGAGGCCGCCCCGGAGCACCCCCGTCTGACCCCTGAGGAAGCCCGCACCCTCGCGTCCTGGGACCGTGACCTGGACGCCCTCACCGGCGAACTCCTGCGCGCCCGGGAGGCGATCAGGGACATCCCCGTACCGGCATCGCTCACCGCGTCCGAGGTGCTGCGGCTCGCCGCCGACCCGGAAGGCTTCGCCCAGGAGCTCGCGCGCCCCATGCCACGCCCGCCGCAGCCCGCGGCCCGGCGCGGCACCCGCTTCCACGCCTGGGTGGAGACCCGCTTCGAGGAACTGCGCCTCCCGCTGCTCGCCCCCGAGGACCTGCCGGGCGGCGGCCCCGGCGAGGCCGAGATCGCCGACGAACGCGACCTGGACGCCCTCAAGGAAGCCTTCGAGCGCACCGAGTACGCCCACCGCTCCCCGCACCGCCTCGAGGTGCCCTTCCAGCTGACGCTCGCGGGCCGGGTCGTCCGCGGCCGCATCGACGCGGTCTACAAGGAGGTCGACGGCGAGGATGTGACGTACGAGATCGTCGACTGGAAGACCAGCCGCACCCGCACCGCCGACCCCCTCCAGCTCGCCGTCTACCGCCTGGCCTGGGCCGAGCTGCACGACCTGCCCCCGGAGTCCGTGAAGGCGTCGTTCCTGTACGTGCGCAGCGGCGAGACCGCACGCCCCGCGCACCTGCCGGGCCGGGCCGAGCTCGAGCGGATCCTGCTGGAGGAACCGGGCGGGCAACCGGGTGACGAACCACCGGACGATCCGGCTCCCTGGGGCGGCTAGGCTCGTGACCATGAGCCAGTCCGTTGACAGTGACGTCAGTGGCGTCAGCGCCGTTCGTACGTACATCCAGACCCACCGTGCCGCCTTTCTCGATGATCTCGCCGAGTGGCTGCGCATCCCGTCCGTGTCGGCACAGCCCGACCACGCACAGGACGTGCGGCGCAGCGCGGACTGGCTCGCCGCGCAGCTCAAGGAGACCGGCTTCCCGACCGTCGAGGTCTGGCAGACGGCCGGGGCTCCCGCCGTCTTCGCCGAATGGCCCTCCGGGGACCCCCAGGCCCCCACGGTCCTCGTCTACGGCCACCACGACGTGCAGCCCGCGGCCCGCGAGGACGGCTGGCACACGGACCCCTTCGAGCCCGTCGTCCAGGGAAACCGCCTCTACGCGCGCGGGGCGGCCGACGACAAGGGCCAGGTGTTCTTCCACACACTCGGCGTCCGCGCCCACCTCGCCGCCACCGGCCGCACCGCCCCCGCGGTGAACCTGAAGCTCCTGATCGAGGGCGAGGAGGAGTCGGGCTCCCCGCACTTCCGCGCGCTGATCGAGGAGCACAAGGAGCGCATCGCCGCCGACGCGGTGATCGTCTCGGACACCGGCATGTGGGCGGAGGACACCCCCACGGTCTGCACCGGCATGCGCGGCCTCGCCGACTGCGAGATCGAGCTGCGCGGCCCCGACCAGGACATCCACTCGGGTTCCTTCGGCGGCGCCGTCCCGAACCCGGCGACCGCCGCCGCCCGCCTCGTCGCCGCGCTGCACGACGAGCACGCGCGCGTGGCCGTCCCGGGCTTCTACGAAGGCATCACCGAACTCACCGACCGCGAGCGCGAACTCTTCGCCGAGCTGCCCTTCGACGAGGAGCGCTGGCTGCGTACGGCCAAGTCACACGCGACCCACGGAGAGGCGGGCCACACCACCCTGGAGCGCATCTGGGCCCGTCCGACCGCCGAGGTCAATGGCATCGGCGGCGGCTACCAAGGGCCCGGCGGCAAGACGATCGTTCCGTCGTCCGCCTTCCTGAAGCTCTCCTTCCGGCTCGTCGCGGGCCAGGACCCCGACCGCGTCGAAGAGGCCGTGCGCACCTGGGTCGGCGACCAGCTACCGGCCGGAATCAGCCACACGATCACCTTCGGCGCCGCCACGCGCCCGTGCCTGACGCCGCTCGACCACCCCGCCCTGCAGTCCGTCGTACGGGCGATGGGCCAGGCCTTCGAGCAGCCGATCCGCTTCACCCGAGAGGGCGGTTCGGGACCGGCGGCCGACCTCCAGGACGTGCTCGACGCCCCCGTGCTCTTCCTGGGCATCTCCGTGCCGTCCGACGGCTGGCACGCGCCGAACGAGAAGGTCGAACTCGATCTGCTCCTCAAGGGAGTCGAGACGACGGCCTACCTGTGGGGCGATCTCGCCGAGAACTGGCGCGACGCACACTGAACACCGCCCTGCCGAGCCTTGCTGAACCACCCATTCCATCGGGGGAGTTGGAAGCACCTGTGACCACCTGGACCGACCGCACCGCTGACCGTCCCGTCTCGCTCACCGCACCGAGCGGCATCGATCGCGCAGCCCACCACCGCCTCGACGAGGCCTGGCTCGCCGCCGCCTGGAGCCACCCCACGACACGGGTCTTCGTCGTCTCCGGCGGCCAGGTACTGATCGACGAGACACCGGACGGCAGCACCGAACTGGTGATGACCCCGTCCTTCGAGGCGCCCCTCACCGAGGCGCACCGCTACTTCCTGGGCACGGACGACGACGGCGTCAGCTACTTCGCGCTGCAGAAGGACTCCCTGCCGGGCCGCATGGACCAGCAGGCGCGCCCCGCGGGCCTGCGCGAGGCGGGACTCCTCCTGTCGCCCCGTGACGCGGGCCTGATGGTGCACGCCGTCGCCCTGGAGAACTGGCAGCGCCTGCACCGCTTCTGCTCGCGCTGCGGCGAGCGCACCGTCATCGCGGCGGCCGGCCACATCCGCCGCTGCCAGGCGTGCGGCGCCGAGCACTACCCGCGTACGGACCCGGCCGTGATCATGCTCGTGACGGACGACCAGGACCGTGCGCTCCTCGGCCGCCAGGTGCACTGGCCCGAGGGCCGTTTCTCGACGCTCGCGGGCTTCGTGGAGCCGGGCGAGTCCATCGAGACGTCGGTGCGGCGCGAGGTCTGGGAGGAGGCCGGTGTCACGGTCGGCGACGTCGAGTACGTCGCCAGCCAGCCCTGGCCGTTCCCCTCCAGTCTGATGCTGGGCTTCATGGCCAGCGCCACGACGTACGAGATCAACGTGGACGGCGAGGAGATCTCCGAGGCCCGCTGGTTCTCCCGGGAAGACCTGCGGGCCGCATTCGAGTCCGGGGAGGTCCTGCCTCCCTACGGGATCTCGATTGCGGCCCGGCTGATCGAGCTCTGGTACGGCAAGCCCCTGCCGAAGCCGGGCACCGTCGGCTAGGGGCCCGTCCGGCGGACCGGGCCCCGGCCGCTCAGGCGGCCAGCTTCTGCTTCACCTGGGCCAGCGACGGATTCGTCAGCGTCGAGCCGTCCGGGAAGAGAACGGTGGGAACCGTCTGGTTTCCGCCGTTCGCCTTCTCGACGAAGGTCGCGGAATCCGGGTCGTGCTCAATGTTGATCTCGTTGTACGTGATGCCCTCGCGGTCCATCTGGCCCTTGAGCCGGCGGCAGTAGCCGCACCACGTGGTGCTGTACATCGTCACAGTGCCCGGCATGTGTCTCGCGCTCCTTTGTTGCTCGGGGTGCGTCATCGCAATGACCTGAACGTACGTGACCCGGCCACCATTCCCGCATTAGTACGACCGCACCGGCCCCCCTGTGGACAACCGGGCTCACGCGCCTCCGGCGACCTGGCAGCATGGCGGGGTGACAGCAGCAACGCACTCCACCCTCTTCCCGCAGGTCCCGGACTCTGCCGACGCGGTGCTCGCCGGGCTCGACCCCGAGCAGCGCGAGGTGGCCACCTCCCTGCACGGGCCGGTGTGTGTCCTGGCAGGCGCCGGCACGGGCAAGACCCGGGCGATCACGCACCGGATCGCCTATGGCGTGCGCGCCGGAATCCTCCAGCCAGCCAGCGTGCTCGCCGTCACGTTCACCAACCGCGCGGCGGGCGAGATGCGCGGCCGCCTCCGCCAGCTCGGCGCCTCCGGGGTCCAGGCACGTACGTTCCACTCCGCCGCCCTGCGTCAGCTCCAGTTCTTCTGGCCGAAAGCAGTCGGCGGCCAGCTGCCGCGGATCGTCGACCGCAAGATCAAGCTCGTCGCGGACGCCGCGGCCGCCTCCCGCATCCGCCTCGACCGCAATGAACTGCGCGACGTGACGAGCGAGATCGAGTGGTCCAAGGTCACCCAGACCGTCCCCGCGGACTACGCGGCCGCCGCCGCGAAGTCCGGCCGCCTGATTCCCCGGGACGCGGCGGAGATCGCCCAGATCTACGGGGCGTACGAAGACCTCAAGCGCGACCGCTCCGTCATCGACTTCGAGGACGTCCTGCTCCTGGCCGTCGGCATCCTCCAGGACCGCCACGACATCGCCGATCAGGTGCGCGCCCAGTACCAGCACTTCGTGGTCGACGAATATCAGGACGTCAGCCCGCTCCAGCAGCGCCTCCTGGAGCTGTGGCTCGGCGACCGCGACAGCCTCTGCGTCGTCGGCGACGCCAGCCAGACCATCTACTCCTTTACCGGCGCGACCCCCGACCACCTGCTGAACTTCCGCACCCGCCACCCCGGGGCGACGGTCGTCAAGCTCGTCCGGGACTACCGCTCCACGCCCCAGGTCGTCCACCTCGCCAACGGCCTGCTCTCCCAGGCCCGCGGTCGCGCAGCGGACCACCGCCTCGAACTGATCTCCCAGCGCGACGCCGGAGCCGAACCGTTCTACACGGAGTACGCGGACGAGCCCGCCGAGGCCGAAGGCGCCGCCCGCCGCATCCGCGCCCTCATCGCCGACGGCACCCCGGCGAGCGAGATCGCCGTCCTGTTCCGCACGAACTCCCAGTCCGAGATCTACGAGCAGGCCCTCGCCGACGCCGGTGTGGCCTACCAGCTGCGCGGCGCCGAGCGCTTCTTCGAGCGCACCGAGGTCAGGGAGGCGGGCGCCGCGCTGCGCGGCGCGGCCCGCTTCGGAGGCAACGACTCCCTGCTCGACGACGTCGTCGACCTGCCCTCGCAGGTGCGGGCCGTCCTCTCCACGAAGGGCTGGACGACCCAGCCCCCGGCGGGCTCCGGTGCGGCCCGCGACCGCTGGGAGTCCCTGGCGGCCCTGGTGCGCCTCGCCGAGGACTTCGCGCGGGCCAAGCCCGACGCGACGCTCTCCGACCTCGTGGGGGAGCTCGACGAGCGCGCCAACGCCCAGCACGCGCCGACCGTCGAGGGCGTCACCCTCGCCTCGCTGCACGCCGCCAAGGGCCTGGAGTGGGACGCCGTCTTCCTGGTCGGTCTCGCCGAGGGCATGATGCCGATCACGTACGCCAAGACCGACGAGCAGGTGGAGGAGGAGCGCCGCCTCCTGTACGTGGGCGTCACCCGGGCCCGTCTCCACCTCTCCCTCTCCTGGGCCCTGTCGCGTTCACCGGGCGGTCGCGCCGGACGCCGCCCCAGCCGCTTCCTGGACGGGCTGCGCCCGGGCTCGGGGGCGGGCACCGGAGCGCGCGCCGCGGGCGGCGGACCCGGCGGCGTCGAGCGCGGCACCGGCGGCGAGGAGAGCGGCGGCACCCGGAGCCGTCGAAGGACGGGCAGGTCACCGGCCCGGTGCCGGGTCTGCGGGCGGTCCCTGACCGACGCGGGCGAGATGAAGCTGATGCGCTGCGAGGACTGCCCGTCCGACATGGACGAAGGACTCTACGAACGGCTCCGGGAGTGGCGCTCGGGCCAGGCGGAGCTCCTCGGACAGCCCGCGTACTGCGTGTTCACGGACAAGACCTTGATCGCCATCGCGGAGGCCTCGCCCGACGAGGAGGGCGAGCTCGCCCGGATCCCGGGCGTCGGCGTGCGCAAGCTCAACCGCTTCGGATCTGATGTCCTCGCCATCTGTGCAGGTGAGGAGCGTGTAAGGGGCGCCGATGGCAACTGATTCAAACTCGTCGAAAAAATAGTTTGCGCAGGCGCAAGGAAGACCCATAGGTTCTTAAGCACGGGAACGGCGGCTTCTCCGAAGCCCTCGCCCCGTGCTGTACTTAATAGCCCGCAGGATCGGTCCCGACCGATCCCATAGACGCCGAGAGGAGGCGATTCCAGTGATCAGCATCAACGAGAGCTTCATCAGCACCGTGAAAATGACCGATCGCTCGGTCGTCGCTTCCTGCCTGCTCGGCTTCTCGAACCTGGGCACCGGTCTGTCCGGTGGCATCGCTGCCGCCGCCGTCCGTCCGGAGTCCTCCGTCCTGCCTCTGTCCCTCCCGCGGAACGCTCGCACCGCTCTCAACGTGCAGCCGATGCGTGAGGTCAATGAAGGCAGCGGACGAGCGACCAAGGCACCGGAAGCAGTAGTGACGGCACAGGCGCAGGCCTATGCCTTTGCCGCAGCCGGTGCCGGATCCAAGAAGCAGACGAAGCAGCACCAGCACCACACGATGTGGGCCTTCCGTGGGCTCGAACCCTGGAGTGATCCAGTCTGATCCTCGATCAGACCGGCGCCTTCAGGGCCGCGGAACCCCACCCGGGATCCGCGGCCCTTCTGTTTTCCCCAAAACGGGATGACGGAGCGAAGGGGCCGAGCAAGACCCGGTACCAGCCGCCAACCGGCCGACCCAGGCCGGCACGACCAGACGAGGAAAACACCACCGTGCAACTCGAAGCGCACGCCCCGTCCGTACCGCCTTCAGAGACTCTCCCCCCGCCCGCTCCCACGGAGGACCCGACCTTGACTCCCCTCACTGCGCTCACCGCGCTCGACGACGCCATCGAGAACCTCGGCGTACCCGTCCCGTGCCGTGCCTACGACCCGGAGGTCTTCTTCGCCGAGTCGCCCGCCGACGTCGAGTACGCCAAGTCCCTCTGCCGTACCTGCCCGCTGATGGAGGCCTGCCTGGCCGGCGCCAAGGAGCGGCGTGAGCCGTGGGGCGTCTGGGGCGGCGAGCTCTTCGTCCAGGGTGTGGTCGTTGCCCGCAAGCGTCCGCGTGGCCGTCCGCGCAAGAACCCGGTCGCCGCATGAACACCGCCGGAACAATCGATCGCCCCCTGACGCACGACCCCAAGAAGCAGGCCCCGATGAAGGCAGCCACCGCCGAGCCCGCAGGCTCCGCCACCCCGGACTTCACCACCACCGGCGCGAACGACTCGCGTCAGAACAGGACCCGCGAGATGCAACTCATCCCAGAAGCCTTGGCTCGTGCGCATATGCACGAACGCATGCGTGAGGCCGAGGCCCAACGCCCCGCCGCCCGTGTGATGGCGGCCCGTCGGATGCAGCGCCGCGCCGAGCGCGCGTCGCTGCGCGCCAGGCGCGCGCTCGCCATGGCCGTCATGCAGTGACGAGCCGTCAGACGCACTGACGAAGCTGACAGAGCTGTCGGAGCTGACGGACTGACGGAGCTGACGGAGTTTCACCACGATGCCCGCGGGGGCCGGTCCGAACGGACCGGCCCCCGCGGTGCGTTGTGCCGGGCGAACCTCCGGGAGCGGCGATATGGTCGCCGGGTGGACCAGCAGACTCCTCAGCCCGCGGGCAGCGAGAATGCCGAGAATCTCGTGTGCTCCCGCTGCGGCACCGTCGCCGAAGGCGCGCCGCCCACCTGGACCTGCTCCGTGGAGAACGGCGCCCGTCACTACTTCTGCGACTCCTGCGCCCGCGAGAACCTCAGAGCCATCGAGTCCAGGCTCGACTCCTCCTGGTGGTGACGCCCACCGGGTGGTGACGGCCGGTCCCGGACCTCAGGCCTCGGCCGCCGGGTCTTCCTCCTGAGGCTCCTGCTCCTGCTCCTCGGGCTCCTCGGGCTCCTCCTCCAGGAAGCCCGGCAGCCACTCCTCGAGCTCGTCCCGCATCCGCACCGTCGCCCCGAGCTGACAGAGCACCCCTATCGTGCTCAGCGTCACACGGTGGATCAGCAGATACGACGGCGGGAGATTCAGCCGTTTGCCCAACTGATAGGCGGGGGAGCGGGGATCGGCCACCCGCGCGGCCTGGCCGCGCATCCAGCCGCGAGTGAAGGTGAACTCCTCCACCAGCATCGGTTCGATGATCGGCAGCAGATAGTCGAGCACCGCGTCCGGTTCGAGCTCCACGGACTCCTGGACGAAGTCCTCCTCGCGCAACATCGCGTAGACCGCGTCGGCCTCGCCGTCGAGCGTCATCCGCAGCGAGCGGCCGATGGTCGGCGGGAGCCCGCCGGGCAGCCGGTCCACCGTGCCGAAGTCGAGAACCCCGAGCCGCCAGCCGTCCTTCTCGTCGGGCAGCAGACGGAAGTTGCCCGGATGCGGGTCGGCATGCAGCAGGCCCGTACGCGCCGGACCCGAGAAGAGGAAGCGGGCAAGGAGCTGTCCCGCCCGGTCCCGCTGCTCCTGGGAGCCGTCCGCGATCACGTCCGAGAGTGGAATCCCGTCCATCCACTCGGTCACCAGGACCTGCTCGCACTGATGCACCACATCGGGTACCGCGACATCCGGATCGTCCGCGAACTCCTCGGCGTGCGCGTGCTGCGCCTGGGCCTCCAGGCTGTAGTCGAGCTCCTCGGAGACCCGGTCGCGCAGCTCCGCGATGAGCGGCTTGATGTCCATGCCCGGAATCAGCGGCCCCAGGAGCCGGGCGAACCGGCTGAGCTGGTTCAGGTCCGAGAGCAGCGCCTCGCCCGCCCCCGGATACTGCACCTTGACCGCGACCTCGCGCCCGTCCGCCCATACCGCCCGGTGGACCTGGCCTATCGAGGCGGCGGCGGCCGGCTTGTCCTCGAACTCCAGGAACAGCTCGCGCCAGTCCTCGCCGAGCCGCTCCGCGAGCACGGCGTGCACGGTGCGGGTAGGCATCGGTGGAGCCGCTTCCTGCAGCTTCGTCAGCGCGGCGCGATAGGGCCCCGCGACCTCCTCCGGCAGCGCAGACTCGAAGACCGACAGAGCCTGGCCGAACTTCATGGCCCCGCCCTTGAGCTCGCCGAGGACCTTGAACAGCTGATCCGCCGTGCGCTGTTGCAGCTCGCGGCCGACGATCTCCGCCGACTTGCCCCCGATCCGCTTGCCGAGCCCCCAGGTCGCCCGCCCGGCGAAGCCAAGTGGCAGCGCGGCCAGTTTGGCGGTACGGGTTACCGCCTTCCGGGGAAGATCAGACATGCGCCCCTCCAAGTCCCAGACAGCCGCGCCCTCGCAGGCGGTTACCCGGCCATTGTGTCGTGCGGCTCCTCGTCCCCGACGGGGTGTTCCCCCTTATCCACCACACCCGCCCCGCACGGGCACGTGAGATGGGGTGGCACCGGCCGTGCATGCCAGTCGAATCCGGGCACGGACGCCTCCCAGCGGACCCCCGCACTCGCCGGTGCCGCCCCGTCCAGAAAGGCCAGGGCATGCGCCGCGGCGAGGCCGGCGACGGTGGTCGACAGCGCCAGATCGCAGGCGTGCACATGGCGCGCGCGTCCCGAACGCCACTGCGCCAGCATGCGCGGCCAGGTCGGATCCCGGTCGGCGCGATCCAGTGCCAGACAGTTCGCGCAGGCTGTCGTCCCCGGCAAGACGAGCGGCCCCACCACTCCGGTTCCCTCGATCACCCCCGCATAGAGATGAGGCGTCCCCGATGCGACGAGCGGCTCGGCGGTGAGCGGGTCGGGCGCGTGCACGGCGAGGCCGTCCCGCGGGGCGATGATCACGAGAGAGAGACCCGGCTCACCTTCGACCGGCACCCCCGCTTCCTTCCGGCCCCGGCGGGGCGGCCGGTCCGGAGCCGACTGCCGCACGATCCGCCGCGCCGCCGCGTCCCTGCGGTCGCCGACCGCTTCGGCGGGCAGGCCGCCCGGCGCCACGTCCCAGGGTTCGACGACCCCTCCCTCCAGCACGTCGACCTGCCCCACGCCGGCACCGGAGAGGACCGAAGCCACCACCGCCCCCACCCGGCCCGCTCCCCGCACCTGCACCCGCATCGCGCGACGCGCCGCCAGCCTCCGCATCCCGTCCCCCGGTTCGCGGGTCACGACCGACAGGGTGGCCAGATCAGGGCGCAGCCGGTCCATGGCCGATGTCCTCCTGCGCAGGGAGTCGGCCGCCGCGCCGCCGCCCGTCGCGTCGTCGAGGAGCCCGGCTCTGGACAGCCGCCGCACGAGCTTGTCCACGTGATCGCCGGGCAGGCCCATCCGCTTGCCCTCGGCACGCAGGAGCGGCAGCCCGCGCGTCCCGTCCAGGAGCTGGAGAAAGCTGCCCGTCGCCGTGTCCACCGGTCCGAGCACCAGGGCATGGGCGGGCGCCACGCCGAACTGGATCGTGTTCAGATCGCGCCAGCCGCGCCGCAGCGCCGGCTTCAAGATCGGATGCATGGTCTTCGTCCCCCGTGTCTCGCCGGCTCCGTCCCCGTCCGCATCACCGGTCATCAGCCAGAATGCCCGCCCCGGCGAACAGTCGCGGAACGTTGTCCACAGGCAGGGGGTATTCGTCGTACTAATCGATCGCGCGGGGAGCGATACCCCGCCGAACCGTCCCGGAGGCGGGACTTCCCCCACACCCAGCGGGTAACGTCGGGGCGTGCCCGCCGACCCACTGCACCGCGCCGGAAACCCACAGCGCAGCACGACCAGCCCGCCGTCACCCGGCTCGGGGACGAGCGCGGTCGAGGTCAGACGGAGCGCCCGCCGCCGCAGAACGGTCTCCGCGTACCGAGAGGGCGATCGCACCGTCGTGCTCATCCCCGCCCGGATGTCCGAGGCCGAGGAGAAGCGCTGGGTCAACGTCATGCTCGACAAGCTCGCGGCCCAGGAGAGCAAGCGGGTCCTGGGCGACGCGGAGCTCGCCGAGCGCGCCGAGCGCCTTTCCGAGCAGCACTTCGGTGGTCGGGCCAGGCCCACGTCCGTTCGCTGGGTCACGAACCAGAACACCCGCTGGGGTTCTTGCACCCCGTCGGAGGGCAGCATCCGTCTTTCGCACCGGCTGCAGGGCATGCCCGAGTACGTCGTCGACTACGTCCTCGTCCACGAGCTCGCGCATCTCCTCGTCCCCGGTCACGGCCCCGACTTCTGGCAGCTCCTCGAGGCCTATCCCCGTACGGAGCGGGCTCGCGGGTACCTCGAAGGTGTGGTCGCGGCCGACCGACTGCCCCATCTGCCCGCCGCCCGCGACGAGTGAACTTCCGCCGGGCGCGGAGGTTGTGTACCGGGTCTGTACCGGCTTGGTCCGCTGTCAGAGATTGCGGTTAGCCTGACGCGACGCATTTACATTCGGGATGGGGGACGGTCGTTACGTATGGCCAGGGAATTCCAACGCGGCCACAAGGCCAAGATCAGTGACCTCACCGCAGGGACCGATCTGTACGTAGGTGTGCAGATCTCCGCCCCCGGGCTGAGCTTCGACATCAGCTGCTTCGGCCTGGACGCGGACGAGCGCCTGTCGGACGACAGTTACTTCATCTTCTTCAACCAGCCGAAGTCGCCCGAGGAGTCCATCCAGCTCCTCGGCGCGCAGGCAGGCGACACCGAGTCCTTCCGGGTCACGCTCGACCGGATCCCGGCGCAGATCCAGAAGCTGTCGTTCACCGCGACGATCGACGGCGCAGGACAGATGTCGCAGGTCGCTCCCGGGTACATCCGGATCGTCGCCGGCGGCGAGGAAGTGGCCCGCTACTCCTTCAACGGCGCCGAGTTCTCCACGGAGCGTGCCGTGATGCTGGGCGACTTCTACTTGAAGGACGTCTGGCGGTTCGCCGCGATCGGCCAGGGCTTCGACGGCGGTCTCGACGCGCTCCTGAAGAACTTCGGCGGCGAGGTCGCCGAGGAAGAGCCCGCGCCGCAGGCACCGCAGGCCACCGGCGCCCCGTCGTTCGCGCCGCCCGCCCAGGCCACCGCGCCGCCCGCGTTCGGAGCTCCGGCGACACCCGCGCAGACCCCGGCCCCGGCTCCCGCCCCTGCCCCTGCCCCCGCGCCCGCCCAGAACTTCGCGCCGCCGCAGGGCGCCACTCCGCCGCCCGCCCCGGCCCCCGACCCGTCGGTGCACGCGGCGCAGACGATCATCGCGCCGATGACCCCGCCGCAGGGCGGCACCGTGCCGCCCCCGCCGGCCCCCGCGCCGTACGGTCAGCCCGGCCAGCAGCCGCAGCAGCCGCAGTTCGGCCAGGTCCCCGGTCAGTCGGCGCCCCCGCCACCCGGTTACGGCCAGCAGCCGAGCGCCCCGATGCCTCCCGGCTACGGCCAGCAGACCCCCGGCCAGTTCCCCGGTCAGCCCGCCGCCCCGTCCCCGTACGGAGCCGGTGCCCCCCAGGGTGCTCCGCAGGCCGGCGGCGTGGCAGCGGCCCTCGCCGCGTACCGCGAGGCCCCCACCGGGCAGCGCTGGACGCAGCAGAACGAGAAGCTGGTCCGCGTCGACCTCGGCGTCAGCGAGCAGGCCGTGCTCGCCCGGCAGGGCAGCATGGTGCTCTACCAGGGCAAGGTCGAGTTCAGCTACAAGGGCGCGGGCTTCGCGGGCCGCGTCGTGGGCAACGCGACCGGCCAGGAGATGCAGCTGATGCGCTGCTCCGGCCGAGGCCAGGTCTTCCTCGCCGAGGAAGCCACCCATCTGCACCCCATCGAGCTCCAGGGGGACGCGATCTGCGTCTCCGCGGAGAACGTCCTCGCGTTCGACGAGTCGCTCCAGCACGAGGTGCGCAGGATCGAGGGCCACGGCATCCCCGGTGGCGCGCTGTTCGTCATGCAGTTCCAGGGCAGCGGCACGGTCATCGTCAAGACGCACGGCGTGCCCGTCGTCCTGCCCGTCACGCCCACGACGTTCGCCGACTGCCACGCCGTGGTCGCCTGGTCGGCAGCGGCCCAGGCGATCGTCTCCAGCCAGGTCCGGGCGCGCAGCAACGCGTACGCGGGCTCCACGGGGGAGAGCGTGAACCTCCAGTTCCGGGGTGCGCCCGGGAACTTCATCATCGTCCAGCCGTTCGAGGTCTGAGGGAGCCCGTCATGAATCAGCAACTCGTGGGCTTTGCCCCGGCGCCTGTCGCCGCCCGTATGGAGAACCACGGCCACCACATGCTCAAGGTGGCGATGCAGACCGGAAACGACCTCCTCGCGCGCGTGGGCTCGATGGTCGCCTACGAAGGGTTCGTGCAGTACGAGCCCAACCCGCCCGCCGTGCGGCAGATCGCGCGGGAGTGGATGACCGGCGAGGGCGCGCCTCTGATGAAGTGCTCCGGAGACGGCCTGCTCTATCTCGCCGACTACGGTGCCGACGTCGTCGTCATCAATCTGGCGGGCGACTCGCTCTCGGTGAACGGCACGAACCTGCTCGCCTTCGACACGTCCCTGCAGTGGGGCGTCGAGCGGGTCAAGGGCATGGCCAAGTTCGCCGGTCAGGGCCTGTGGAACATCAAGATCTCCGGCCAGGGCTGGGTGGCGCTCACCTCCCGCGGCACCCCGATCGTCGTCGACTGCGGACGCGGCGAGGACGAGACGTACGTCGACCCGGACGCCCTGATCGCCTGGTCCCCGAACCTCAAGGTGAAGGGCAAGCGCAGCTTCAAGGCCGGTTCGCTCATCGGGCGCGGCAGCGGCGAGGCCTATCAGATGGGCTTCTCCGGCGAGGGCATCGTCGTCGTACAGCCCAGCGAGGACAGCACCGACCGTCTCCGAGCCCGGGGCTGAGGGGGAGCAACACACCATGCAGAGCCCACTTTTCGCGCACACCGAGCAGCAGACTCAGGAGCGCTACACCGTCCAGAACCCGCAGCTGCTGCGGGTCGCCCTCGCGGGCCGCGACGACGTCCTGGCCCGCAAGGGCGCCATGGTCGCCTACCAGGGTCTGATCGAGTTCGACGCCGAGTACCAGAGCCAGGGCAACCAGCGGGCCCGCGCGCACACCGGCGAGGGCCTCGACCTCATGCGCTGCCACGGCCAGGGCACGGTCTATCTCGCCAACCTCGCCCAGTACATCCACATGGTGGATGTGGACCAGGACGGCCTGACCGTGGACAGCAGCTATGTCCTCGCGCTCGACTCGTCGCTGACCCATCAGGTCATCGCGGTGGACAGCCAGTACGGCATCTCCGGCTCCGGGAAGTACCAGCTCAACATCACGGGCCGCGGCAAGGTCGCCCTGATGACCTCGGGGCAGCCGCTGATGCTGCAGGTCACGCCGGACCAGTACGTGAACGCCGACGCCGACGCGATCGTCGCCTGGTCGAACGGTCTGCGGGTGCAGATGCAGGCCCAGACACACTCCTCCGGAGTGTGGCGGCGCCGCGGCAACACCGGTGAGGGCTGGGAACTCAGCTTCATGGGCCAGGGCTATGCCCTCGTCCAGCCCAGCGAGATGCTGCCGCCCCAGAACGCGGTCATCGGGCAGGGCGCCCGTGCCCAGTACGGCATGGGCCAGCAGGGTGCCCGCGGGCAGAACCAGGGCAACGTCTGGAGTTGAGGCGGTGCGCGCGTAAGGGGCGGTCGCCAATGGGGACCGCCCCTTACCCACGCCGTGGTGTCACCCCTGGAGCCGCGCCCTCGTCGCCTCCACCAGGCGTACGACCGACTCGTCGGCCACCCCCGCCACCTCGTCGTACGCGAACCAGCGCAGGTCCAGGGACTCGTCGCTGATCGCCTCGACGGCATCGGCGGGCGCGAGCGCCGCGTACTGCACGTCCAGATGCTGCGTGCAGGGGCCTGGAATCGGATGCCGGTCCAGGCGGACGGGGCCACCCGGAAGAAGGGTCAGGCCCGGCACCCCGGACTCCTCCGTCGCCTCACGCAGCGCGGCCGCGGCCAGGGTCGGGTCGCCCGGCTCGCAGTGGCCGCCCATCTGCAGCCACATCCGCAGCTTCTTGTGGAGGGTCAGCAGCACGCGCCCGCGCTCCGCGTCGATCACCAGGGCGCTGGCCGTCACATGGCCGTCCGTGCAGGCCTTCCACAGGCCGTCCTCGGGGTGGGCGGCGAGATGGTCCAGGTAGTACTGGCGCAGCTCTTCCTGGTCCTCGTAGCCCTTCAGTACGAGGACCGCGTCGTCGTGAAGGGTCACTTGTCGCTGTCGCCCTCGGAGTCGTCCCGGGTGCCGCCGTCGTCCTCGGTGTCCTTCTTGAGGTCCGGCTTGGCGGAGCCGCCCGCCGCCTCGCCGAGCATCTTGTCCAGCTCGGAGAAGTCCAGCTGCTCGTGGTGCACGAAGCCGTCCGGGTCGTCCAGGTCCGAGGCCGTCGGCAGCATGTCCGGGTGAGCCCACAGGCCGTCACGCCCGTCCACGCCGCGCGCGTCCGTGAGCGAGGCCCACAGGCGCGAGGCGTCCCGCAGCCGCCGCGGGCGCAGCTCCAGACCGATGAGCGTGGCGAAGGTCTGCTCCGCGGGGCCGCCCGTCGCCCGGCGGCGGCGCAGCGTCTCGCGGAGGGCGTCGGCGGACGACAGGCGGGGCTTGGCCGCCGCGTGCACGACCGCGTCCACCCAGCCCTCGACGAGCGCGAGAGCCGTCTCCAGACGGGCCAGGGCGGCCTTCTGCGCGGGAGTGTCCTCCGGCTGGAACATGCCCTGCTGGAGTGCTTCCTGAAGCTGTTCCGGGTTCTGCGGGTCGAGCTGGCCGACCACGTCCTCCAGCTTGGCCGTGTCGACCTTGATGCCGCGGGCGTACCCCTCGACCGCGCCGAACAGGTGCGAGCGCAGCCACGGCACGTGGGCGAAGAGCCGCTGGTGGGCGGCCTCGCGCAGCGCCAGGTAGAGCCGGACCTCCTCCTGCGGGACGCCCAGGTCCTTGCCGAAGGCCTCGACGTTCACCGGAAGCAGGGCGGCCTTGCCGGCCGGGCCGAGTGGCAGGCCGATGTCGGTGGAGCCGACGACCTCGCCCGCGAGCACGCCCACGGCCTGGCCGATCTGCTGGCCGAACATGGCGCCGCCCATGGAGCGCATCATCCCGATCAGCGGGCCCGCCATGGCCTGCATCTCCTCGGGGAGCACGTCACCCATGGCGAGGCCGACGCGCTCGGCGACCGGGTCGACCAGCTCCTTCCACACCGGGAGGGTCGCCTCGACCCACTCCGCGCGGCTCCAGGCCACGGCGAGGCCGGAGCCCGAGGGCAGCGACGTAGCGTCGTCCAGCCACAGGTCGGCGAGGCGGATGGCCTCCTCGACCGCGCCGCGCTCCGTCGGGCCGACGCTCGCGTCCTTGGTCCCGTCAGGCGTCCCCTGGGAGACGGTCTGGCGGGCGATGTCCTTGGCCATGTCCCAGTTCACCGGGCCGCCCTCGTACGAGAGCATCTGGCCGAGCTGCTGGAACGCGGCGCCCAGGTCGTTCGGGTTCATCGAACCGAACATCGCGGCGAACGGATTGTCACCGCCGGAGCCACCGGGTCCGCCGGGGCCGCCCGCGCCGGGCAGGCCGAAGCCGAAGGGGTTCGCAGGGCCGCCGGAACCTTGTCCCCCGCCCTGGCCCCCTCCGGGGGTGTCCTTCTTCTTGCCCTCGTCGCCGTTCTCCGGCTCCTCCGGCGGAAGGCCGAATCCGAATGGGGTGTCACTCACGGGATTCCTCGGCTCGTCAGGCCGCCGGTACGGTTCCGGCGGCGGCTGCCTTACAACACCACCCAGCGTAGACACCGTGACGGGATCGGGCCTCAGTGCTCCGCCGACTCATGGCCTGCGGCAGGATGGATGCCACCTGGTACGTACGCGTCATTCGCGTATCTACTGAAGACAACCGCTGGAGACGCCTGGTGAGTTCCCCAGATCCACAGGTTCGCGCAGCGCGAAACCTTTCTACTCCGGCCCCCGTCCGCGGGCCCGTGGTCGCCGTCACCGGCGCCGCCTCCGGCGTGGGCGCGCTCCTGACCGAGCGCCTGGCCGCGTCCGAGGAGATCAAGCAGGTCATTGCCATCGACGAGCGGCGGGGCGAGTGCGCCCAGGCCCAGTGGCACATCCTGGACGTCAGGGACCCGGCCATCGCCGAGAAGCTGCGGGGCGCGGACGTCGTCGTCCACCTCGCGCTCGATCTCGACCTGGAGACGGACGCCGCGGCCCGTACGGCGTACAACGTGCGGGGCACGCAGACCGTGCTGACGGCCGCCGCCGCTGCCGGTGTCCACCGCGTCGTGCTCTGCACGTCGGCGATGGTCTACGGAGCGCTGTCCGACAACGAACTGCCCCTCTCCGAAGACTCCGAATTGCGCGCCACCGCGGAGGCGACCGGCGTCGGTGACCTCCTGGAGGTGGAGCGCCTCGCCCGGCGCGCGCCCCGGGCCCACCCCGGTCTGAACGTGACCGTGGTGCGGCCGGCGATCCTGGTGGGCGGCACGGACACCGCGCTCACGCGGTACTTCGAGTCGCCCCGGCTGCTCGTGGTGGCGGGCTCGCGGCCCGCCTGGCAGTTCTGCCACGTCGAGGACCTGTGCAGCGCCCTCGAGTACGCCGTCCTGGAGAAGGTCGACGGGGAGCTGGCCGTCGGCTGCGACGGCTGGCTCGAACAGGAAGAGGTCGAGGAGCTCAGCGAGATCCGGCGCATGGAGCTGCCCTCCACGGTGGCCCTGGGTGCCGCCGCGCGGCTGCACCGGATCGGTCTCACTCCCTCGCCGGCCGGTGACCTCGCGTACACGATGTACCCGTGGGTGGTCAGCGTCAGCAGGCTGCACGACGCGGGCTGGCGGCCGCAGTGGACCAACGAGGAGGTCCTCGCGGAGCTGCTCGAGGAGGTCGCGGGACGCCGGACCGTGGCGGGCCGCAGGCTCGGCCGCAAGGACGCGACGGCCGCGGGCGCCGCGGGTGCGACGGTCGCGCTGCTGGGCGCCGCTGCGGTGGTGCGACGCGCGCGGAAGGCGCGGCGGCGGATCTGAGACGCGGCGGGGGCCCGCCCGTGGGCCTGTAGAGAGCTCCAACCCGGCACGCGCGTGTGCCGGGCGAAAGCGCTATTCCATGATGTGCGTGCCGTGCGGCACCATGGCCGCATGGCACGCACCACGAATGACCACCCCGGCGAGCAGGCCGCACAGGACCCCGTCAGGCTCCTCGCGATCCGCGACGCACCGCTCTCGCTGGACGAGGTCTTCCGGGCCGTCGGCGACGACGCCGCGGGCGGCACGGCGCTCTTCGTGGGGACCGTGCGCAATCACGACGGGGGTGCGGACGTCGACGAGCTCGGCTACTCGACCCACCCGACGGCCGAGGCCGAGATGCGCCGGGTGGCCGAGAAGGTCGTCGCCGAGTACCCGGTGCGTGCGCTGGCCGCCGTCCACCGCGTCGGCGACCTGGCGGTGGGCGACCTCGCGGTCGTCGTGGCGGTCTCCTGCCCGCACCGCGCGGAGGCCTTCGCCGCCTGCCGCAAGCTGATCGACGACCTCAAGCACGAGGTGCCGATCTGGAAGCACCAGCGCTTCTCCGACGGCCAGGAGGAGTGGGTCGGCGCCTGCTGAGCGCTTCGGGCGGGCCGATGGCCTCGTGCCGTCCCACCCGGCCAGTTGGCCCCAAGAGCTTCCAGTTGCGTAACCCGACCCCTGGCGTGAGCGTTGTCGCAACGGATGGTTAATCTGCTGATCAGTCAGTTGTGGTCGCTCAAGGGGTCGGGAGGTCGACATGGCATCACTTGCCTGGTTGCTGATTCCGCTTGCGGCAGCTGTCGGTGCGGGGCTGTGGGGCGGCTGGGCGGCGCGCAACCGCAAGTCCGGCAAGACCGGCGACCACAGCGAGCTGAACGGCTACGCGGCCTTCCGCGAGGCGATGGACAAGTCCCACTCGGGAACCTGAGGTCACGGGCTCCGAAGGCCTCTGAGGGCCCTGTGAGCCCCGTACGGACTGGCCCCAGCGGTGCACTGACAGGCAGGTCCCGTACTGTCGTTCCATGCCACGCCGCACCGCGACGATGCTCGCCTCCACCCTGATGCTGATCGCGCTGCTCTGCGCCGGAGTGCTCATCAAAGTGCCGTACTCGGAGATGTCCCCGGGGCCCACGGTGAACACCCTCGGCGACCACGGCGGCGAGCCGGTGCTGCAGATCTCCGGCCACAAGACGTATCCGACGACCGGTCACCTCAACATGACGACGGTCCGGGTCACGAGTGCCGACTACAACATGAACATCGCGGAGGCCGTGTACGGCTGGCTGGCCCACGACAACATCGTGGTGCCGCACGACACCCTCTACCCGAACGGCAAGACCGAGCAGCAGTCGAGCCAGGAGAACGCCGAGGAGTTCAGCCAGTCCCAGGAGAGCGCCAAGGTCGCGGCGCTCAGGGAGCTGGACATCCCGGTGAAGTCCCAGGTCGTCGTCTCCACCGTCTTCAAGGACAGCCCCGCCGAGGGCAAGCTCCACGCGGGCGACGTCATCCGGAAGGTGGACGGCACGCCCGTCAAGGAGATGGCGGACGTCGCCAAGCTGGTCACCAAGCGCAAGGCGGGCCAGGAAGTCGTCTTCAGCGTCGTCCCCGTCAAGGAGGCAGCCGCAGCCGAGAAGGCCGGCAAGGAGCCGACCCGGACCGACGAGATCAAGATCACCACGGAGAAGGCCGAGGACGACGGCCGCGCGGTCGTCGGCATCAAGGCGGGCACCGACCACACGTTCCCGTTCACCATCGACATCAAGCTCGCCGACGTCGGCGGCCCCAGCGCCGGACTGATGTTCGCGCTCGGCATCGTCGACAAGCTGACCCCGAACGACCTCACCGGCGGCAATTTCGTGGCCGGCACCGGCACGATCGAGGACAACGGCAAGGTCGGCCCGATCGGCGGCATCGGCATGAAGACGGTCGGCGCGCGCGCCAAGGGCGCCAAGTACTTCCTGACGCCGAAGGACAACTGCGCCACGGCGGCCAAGGACATCCCGGACGGCCTGACGCTGGTCAAGGTGGACACGATCGACGACGCGGTCGACTCCCTCAACGACATCCGCAAGGGCGACACCGCGGACCTGCCGCAGTGCACGGCCAAGAAGTAGACGAAGCAGCGGCAGCACTCAGACAGCCGTACGCGGGTGAGGACGACCCCACCCGCGTACGAGCACCGCGTGGTGTCAGTCGGCGAACGTGGCCGCCAGCGCCTCGGCCAGCCCCGGAACCAGGTCGGACCCGGTGAGGACCTCGGTGGGCGAGTCCTTCTCGCGCAGCCGCAGGGCCGATTCACGCGCACCGTCACGGAGCACCGCGACCGTCATGCGGACCTCCTGGCGGTCCGGGTGCTCGGCCACCCACTTCGCGAGCTGAGCCTCGCCGAGCCCCTCGGGGACGGACGTCTCCGCCGACGGCGGCAGCATCAGGCGCTCCACCGTGAGCGCGCAGCCCACGACGGCGTCCGGCCAGGCGATGGTGCCGAGGAACTCGTCCAGCGGCTTGCCCTCCGGGATCTCCTCCTGCTCGATGGGGGTGAGGCCGGTTTCCTCGGGGGAGTTGTCGAGGCCGAGCTGGTTGGCGAGGCCGGGTTCTTGGGAGCGCAGTCGCGCCGTGTCGACGAGCGCGAAGAGGCGTGCGGGCCGGTCCCAGCCGAGGCCGGACGCGTACTCATCGATCTCGAGTACGGCACGGGTGAGGGGGCTCGCTGCCATGGGAGTGTTGGACATGGTCACAATCCTGCCTCGTTAGTCCCCGGAAACGGGAACCGAGTAAAGCGTGAGTAAGTTGCATAGGTGTGGGTCCACGATCACAGGACCCTGACGGATCAACAGAATCAACATCGAACTTCGAGGTGCGCACCTTGGCTTTCCAGATGCCGGACCGCGGCGGAGGCCCGACGGGGCCACGGATCAGAGTGGGCCGACCCTCCCGTCGCGTCCGGACCCTGCTCATGACATTGGGCATCCTGGCTGTTCTCGCCATGGTGTTCGTCATGTTCGCGGGGTTCTGGACGGACTGGCTCTGGTACCGCTCGGTCAACTATTCGTCGGTCTTCACGACGACCCTGTGGACCAAGATCGGCCTGTTCTTCGTCTTCGGCCTGCTGATGGCGGCCGCGGTCGGACTGAACATCTGGCTGGCGCACCGGCTGCGCCCGCCGCTGAGTGCCATGTCGATGGAGCAGCAGAGCCTCGACCGGTACCGCATGAGCATCGCGCCGTACAAGAAGTGGCTGCTGCTCGGCATCGCCACGCTCGTCGGCCTGATCGCGGGCGCGTCCGCGGCGGGCCAGTGGCGCACCTGGCTGCTGTGGGTGAACGGCGTCTCCTTCGGCCAGAAGGACCCGCAGTTCCACCTGGACGTGTCGTTCTTCGCGTTCGACCTGCCCTGGTACCGCTTCCTGCTCGGCTTCGGCTTCGCGGCCACCGTGCTCTCCCTGATCGCCGCCGCCCTCACGCACTACCTGTACGGCGGGCTGCGGATCACCAGCCCCGGTGCGCGTGCCACGGCCGCGTCCACCGGGCATCTGTCGGTGCTGCTCGGCGTCTTCGTGACGCTGAAGGCAGTGGCGTACTGGCTCGACCGGTACGGCCTCGCGGTGAAGTCCAGTGACTTCAAGGCGACGGGCAACTGGACGGGCCTTCGCTACGTGGACGCGAACGCGTACCTCCCGGCGAAGACCATCCTGTTCTGCATCGCCGTCATCTGCGCGCTGCTCTTCTTCGGGACGCTCTGGCGCCGCACCTGGCAGCTGCCGGTCATCGGCTTCGGCCTGATGGTCCTCTCCGCCATCCTCATCGGCGGTCTGTACCCGGCCATCGTGCAGAAGTTCCAGGTCCAGCCGAACGAGCAGGCCAAGGAAGCGCCGTACATCGAGAAGAACATCGAGGCGACGCGGAACGCGTACGGCATCAGCGGCGTGAAGCCCGAGGACTACAAGGGCGCCGGCAAGGCCGACGAGGACCCCAAGAAGAAGCGCGACGACGCGGACTCGGCCGCCAACTACCGGCTGAACGACCCGAACATCGTCTCGCCGACGTTCCAGCAGCTGGAGCAGGAGCGCGAGTACTACCGCTTCCCGAAGACCCTGGACGTGGACCGTTACAACGGCCAGGACACCATCGTCGGTCTGCGTGAGCTCAGCCTCGACAAGCTCGACAAGCGCAACTGGATCAACGACCACTTCGCCTACACCCACGGCTACGGCATGGTCACCGCCAAGGGCACGGAGACGAAGAAGGGCTCCAAGGGCGCCCCGGACTTCACGGAGTCGGGCCTGCCGACCAAGGGCAACCTCGGTGAGTACGAGCAGCGGATCTACTACGGCGAGAAGACCACCCAGTACTCGATCGTGGGCGGGCCCCAGAAGGAGCTCGACTACGAAGAGGACGGCGGCGGCCAGAAGACCTACAGCTACAAGGGCGACAGCGGGGTCAACCTCTCCAACCCGATCAACCGCGCCGCCTACGCGGTCTCCTTCGGAGAGCCGCAGATGCTGTACTCGGGCGCGATCGGCGACGGGTCGCGGATCCTCTACAACCGCACTCCCAAGGAGCGCGTCGAGTCGGTGGCTCCCTGGCTGACCATCGACGGCGACACGTATCCGACGGTGGTCGACGGCAGGATCCAGTGGGTCGTCGACGCCTACACGACCAGCAACGGCTATCCGTACGCCTCGCGGACCACGCTCGGCGACACCACGGCCGACTCGCTGTCCGAGTCCGACGACGCGCGCGCGGTGGTGGCCCAGCAGAACCAGGTCAACTACATCCGCAACTCGGTGAAGGCGACCGTCGACGCGTACACCGGTGAGGTCAAGCTCTACACCTGGGACGACAAGGACCCGGTCCTGAAGACCTGGAAGAAGGCGTTCCCGGGCACCGTCAAGGACAAGGGCGACATCCCCAAGGCGCTGATGGACCACCTGCGCTACCCGCAGGACATGTTCAAGGTGCAGCGCGAGCTCCTGACGCTCTACCACGTCACGGACCCCGGCCAGTTCTACAACGCGAGTGACGCCTGGCAGGTGCCGAACGACCCGACGAAGAAGGACAACAGCGCGGTTCCGCCGTACTACCTGTCCATGAAGGCGCCGGGCCAGACGCAGCAGCAGTTCTCCCTGACGACGACGTTCACCCCCAGCGGGCGGCCGAATCTGCGCGCCTTCATGACGGTCGACGCCGATGCCAGAAGTGAGAACTTCGGCACGATGAAGCTGCTGAGAGTCACGGGCGACGTGGACGGCCCGGAACAGGTCCAGAACAAGCTGAACTCGATGACCGAGGTCGGTAACTTCGTCCGGGACATGAAGGGCGCCGACTCCGACGTCCTCTACGGAAATCTGCTGACCGTGCCACTGGACGACGGGTTCCTGTACGTCGAGCCCGTCTACGTACAGGGGCGCAAGTCGGCGTATCCCCTCCTGAAGAAGGTCGCTGTGTCGTACGGCACGGAGACCGCCTTCGCGGACTCCCTGAGCGACGGCCTCAACCAGGTCTTCGGGGCCGACGGGACCACCAAGCCGCCGGCCGACGGCACGGACGAGCCCACCCAGCCGCCCAAGTCGAAGGACCCGACGGTGCAGGCTGCCCTCGACGACGCCCAGAAGGCGTTCGAGGACGGGCAGACGGCCCTGAAGGACGGCGACTGGAAGGCCTACGGCGAAGCGCAGGACAAGCTCGAGGAAGCCCTGCAGCGAGCCGAGGACGCCCAGGACAAGGCGGGCGAGAAGACCGACAAGAGCGGTGACAAGAACGCCGACAAGGACGGCGCCAAGAAGGGCGGCTGACCAGCTGCGAAACACCCCCTCCGCGCCGTGGTACGGTTTGAACACAACGGCGCGGGGTGGAGCAGCTCGGTAGCTCGCTGGGCTCATAACCCAGAGGTCGCAGGTTCAAATCCTGTCCCCGCTACTAAAGACGAAGGCCCGGATCCTTATCGGATCCGGGCCTTCGTCGTGTGTGACCGGGGTCCGTGGCGTCGTGCGCTGGTCTGTGCGAACCGTGCTCCGCCCGGGGGCAGTTGGGGAAATCGGGTTTGACTTATCTCTCTGTGGGCAAGTCGACAAAACGCTGAAGTGACCTCACTGGCTGCGGTATACCAGGTGTACCCAGGTTGCAGGTGGTGCGACGATGGACGTTATGGGGGACAAGGCAACTCTGTTGGAGACAGGGCGGTTTGTGCAGCCGGCCGACCGGGAGGATCCCGGGACGGCCGCCGAGGAGTTGCGTCATCGACTGGCCGCCGAGGCCGGAGACGTCGACGCGATGAGCGTCCTCGGGAGCCTTCTGCTGCGCCGCGGTGATCTCGACGGGGCCGAATCTCTGCTGCGCGCTGCGACCGCCGAGGGCGACCGCGCCGCTGCCAACAACCTCGGCGTCCTCCTCCACCAGCGCGGATACGCCGACGAGGCGGCCGGCTGGTGGCGCGTCGCCGCCGTCGCCGGTTCCGCCGCGGCCGCGCACGCGCTCGGGCGCCACCACCGCGAGCGCGGCGACGAGCCCGCCGCGGAGTACTGGCTGCGGCAGTCCGCCGAACAGGGCCACGCCCTGGGCGCGTACGCCCTCGCCGATCTTCTGGAGCACCGCGGTGACGTCGGCGCCGAGCGCTGGATGCGGGCATCGGCCGAGCGCGGCCACCGCGAGGCCGCGTACCGGATCGCCCGTCAGCTCGACCGCCGGGCCACCGCCGACCGCACCGAGAGCGCTCGTGACGGAGGCGTACGTTCCGCTGCCGCCGAGGCCGAGCAGTGGTACCGCCAGGCCGCCGCGCGCGGTCACCGGCGGGCCGCGCTGCACCTCGGCGCGATCCTGGAGCAGCGCGGCGAGCTGAAGGAGGCGGGGCGCTGGTACCTGAACTCCGCGAAGGACGGGGAGGCGCGGGCCGCCTGCGCCCTCGGCTTCCTGCTGCGTGACGCGGGCGACGAGGAGAGCGCCGCCGTCTGGTGGCTGAAAGCCGCCCAGGACGGCGACGGGAACGCCGCGAACGCCCTGGGCGCGCTGCACGCCGAGCGGGGCGAGACCCAGACCGCCGAGCGGTGGTACAGGGCCGCCATGGACGCGGGCGACGTGAACGGCGCGTACAACCTCGGGCTGCTCTGCGCCGAACAGGGGCGGACCGTGCAGGCCGACCAGTGGTACAGGCGTGCCGCGTACGCCGGTCACCGCGAGGCCGCCAACGCGCTTGCCGTGCTGCTGCTCCAGGGGGGCGACGCCGCGGGCGCCGAGCCGTGGTTCTCCAAGGCGGCCGAGGCGGGCAGCGTGGACGCGGCCTTCAACCTCGGGATCCTGTACGCGTCCCGGGACGACGAGGACTCCGCCCTGCCGTGGTACGAGCGTGCGGCGGCCGCCGGGCACACCGAGGCCGCGCTCCAGGTCGGCACCGCGCGGCTGCGGGAGGGCGACGAGCTGGACGCCGAGCGGCATCTGCGGTGCGCGGCGGGCGGCGGCAGCGCGGAGGCGGCGTACCGCCTGGGCACCGTGCTCGACGCGCGGCGGTCCGCCGCGGGCCCGCCCGCGCTGGGGGAGCCCGCCGCCGAGAAGACCGAGTGCGAGGAGTGGTACGAGCGGGCGGCCAAGCAGGGGCACCGGCGTGCGCAGGTGCGGGTCGGGATGCTGGCCGCCGGGCGCGGGGATGTCGTCGAGGCGGCCCACTGGTACCGCCTCGCGGCGGACGCGGGCAGCAGCAACGGCGCGTTCAACCTCGGGCTGCTCCTTGCCCGCGAGGGCAGCGAGCCGGAGGCGGCGCTCTGGTGGACACGAGCCGCCGACGCGGGGCACGGGCGGGCCGCGCTGCGGCTTGCGCTGCTCTACGCCCGGCGCGGGCAGCTGGTCGAGGGCCAGCGGTGGGCTTCGCGTGCCGCCGAGCTGGGGCCCGCCGAGGTCTCCGAGCGGGCGGCGAGGCTGCGGGAAGCGCTTCAGCAGGAGCTGACCGCGTAGCCCCGGACTGTGGGCGGGCGCCCTGCGGGATGCCTGCCCACAGCAGTGGGGAACGCCTGCCCACAGCGGGGGAAACGCCTGCCCACAGCCGGGCCGGGAACTGATTTGCGCTGGTCGTAGCGATTGACGTACGGTTACAACACAACGGCGCGGGGTGGAGCAGCTCGGTAGCTCGCTGGGCTCATAACCCAGAGGTCGCAGGTTCAAATCCTGTCCCCGCTACTAAAGGCCAGAGGCCGGGAAGCATTAGCTTCCCGGCCTCTGGTGTGTCCAGGGGCGGCCACTACCGCTTGTGGCCCACCGCCTCCTCGTACAGCCTGCGGTCCACCGCCTTCTCCTCCGGGACCCTGTCGCCCTCGGCGACGCCCGCGGCCTCGTACGCCGCCTGGAGCCGGTCCGTCGTGCCGGCCCGGATCTCCCAGTCCATGCGCAGGGACGGGGTCGACCTCAGGACCGCCTCGTCGGTCTTCAGGAGCTTCGCGAGGTCGGACACGAAGGCCTTGTCGGCTTTGTAGTCACCGGCGAAGTACGTGTTCACGGTCCTGATGTACGCGCGCAGCAGCGCGACGCCCGCGTCCGGGTCCTTGGTCAGGAGGTTGGGGCCGAACAGGAGGCCGCCGAGCGGCTCGCCCTGCGGCTGGCCGCCGAGGAAGGCGTACTGCTTGTCGCCGTCGACCTTGCGCCAGACCGGGTCGAGGAGCCAGGCGGAGTCGGTGCCGCCGTTCTGGAGCGCCGTCAGGACGTCCGCCGAACCCAGCTGCTGGAACTGGATCTTGTCGAGGCCGCCGCCGTGCTTCTTCAGGGTCGTGCCCATGGGATACGAGATGACCGAGCCCTTGCCGATCATCGTGCCGAGTCTGCGGCCCGCCATCGGGACGTGGTCCGCGCTCTCGCCCTTCTTCAGCTTCACCCACAGGCCGCTCATGGACTTCGGGTCGGGGGAGAAGTTCCCGGCCGCCCACTTGATGGTGAAGCCGCCGGTGATGCCGTTCATGACGGCGGCCTCGGGGGCGGCCCACTGGGCGTCGATGTCTCCCTTGGCCAGGAGCGGCAGGGCGTCGGGGGTGGGGAGCACCTTGAGGTGGACGTCGAGGCCCTCCTTCTTGAACTCTCCCTTCTTGACGGCCATTTGGAGGGGCGCGACGTACTCGGCGCTGAGCGTGCCGGTCGCGATGGTGAGGCTGCGTTCCTTGGGCAGCGGGCGCGGGGCGGGGGCGCCCTTGTCGCAGCGGGCGGGCGCGCGGTCCTTGGCGAGGTCGGACGGGTCCGTCCAGCTGCCCTTGCCGCAGCCGGGGACCGCCTTGACGGTGCGGGGCTTCGCGGACGCCGCCGGGTCCGTGGTGTCGTCCTCCTTCGCGCAGCCCGCGGAGGCGAGCAGCGAGCCCGCCGCGAGCAGGGCCAGGGCGGAGAGCCGGGTGCGGGTGTGCATGGAGCCTCCGTACGCGTACGAATGGTTCATGACCGGTGGTTCGTGACTGGTGGTCCGGCATGGATGGTTCGTGACCGGTGGTTCATGACTGGCTTCTGCCGCGGTCGCGTGGGGCCCATGGGGTGAGCAGCCGTCCGGCGATCCGCACCAGTTCGGAGAAGACGACGCCGAGCACGGCGACGCAGACGATGCCGACGAACATCACGTCGTTCTGGAAGAGCGCCCGGGAGTCGAAGATCAGGTGGCCGAGGCCGTTCGACGCCGCGATCTGCTCGGAGGCCACGATCACCAGGACCGCGACGCCCGCCGCGATCCGCGCCCCCACGAGCACGGCGGGCAGCGACGCGGGCAGCAGGACATGGCGGAACATCTGCCACGGCGACGCACCGAAGACCTGGCCCGCGTCGCGGTGCCCGGACGGCACGGCGAGCACCGCGGCCATCGTCGAGATCCAGACGAAGAAGAAGACGGTGGCCGCCACGAGCGCGATCTGGGGGCCCTCCCCGAGGCCGAACATGTTCAGGAAGACGGGCAGCAGGGCCAGCTTCGGCACGACGTACAGCGCGTCCAGGAGTGGTTCGAGTGCCGCGCGCACCAGGGAGAGCGAGCCCATGAGGAGGCCGAGTGCGTAGCCGGTGACCGTGCCGATCGCGTAGCCGGCGAGCACGCGCTTGAGCGTGGCCCGGACGTCGGGCCACAGGTCGCCGTCCGCCGCGCGCTGCCAGCCGTCCTCCAGGATGGTTTGGGGAGCGGGGTAGACGCGGTCGTCGATCCAGCCCTGGGCGGCGGCCAGTTGCCAGAGGAGGACCAGGGCCAGGGGGACGGCGACGGCGAGGCCGATCTCCAGGGCGCGGCGCCTGCGGTGGGTGCGGGCGGGGTGCAGTTCCTGGGGGCCGGGCCTGCGGGCGATGACGCCTTCCTGGGGCTCCTCGGGAGCTTTGGGGGAGGTGGCCGTCGTCATGCCGGGACCGCCTCGTCCTGTGAGTCCTCGCGGACCGCCTCGTCCTGTGAGTCCTCGCGGACCACCTCGCCGCGCAGGAGGCCCCACAACTCACCCTTGAGTGCGGTGAATTCGGGCGTGGTGCGGACGTCTCCGGTGCGGGGCCTGGGGAACGGCGGGCGGTGTTCGGCGATGATGCGGCCCGGCCGGGCGGACATCACCAGGACGCGGTCGCCGAGGACGATCGCCTCTTCGAGGCTGTGGGTGATGAAGAGGGTGGTGGTACGGGTGGTCTGGGTGAGGTCCAGGAGCTCGTCCTGGAGGATCGTGCGGAGCTGGGCGTCCAGGGCCGCGAACGGCTCGTCCATCAGGAGGATCTCGGGCTCCACGGCCAGGGCGCGGGCGATGGCCACGCGCTGGCGCATGCCGCCGGAGAGGGTGGCGGGGTAGGCGTCGGCGAAGTCCGCCAGGCCCAGGCGGGTCAGCCAGTCGGTCGCGCGGGCGTTCGCCTCGCGGCGGGGGACCTTCTGGATGTCCAGGCCGAAGCGGACGTTGGCCTGGACGCTCTTCCAGTCGTAGATGCCGTAGTCCTGGAAGATCATCGCGGCCGGGCGCTGCGCGGTGGTGCGGATGAGCAGCTCACCCCTGCTCGGCCGCAGGAGGCCGGCGGCTATCCGGAGCAGGGTCGACTTTCCGCAGCCGGAGGGGCCGACGATGCAGGTGAATTCGCCTGGGGCGATCTCCAGGTCCACCGGACCCAGGGCGTGAACGGCCTTGGCGCCGCGGCCGAACGTTCTTGTCACTGCGTGGGCTTCGAGTTTGGGGTGCGGATCTCCCACGGTCTCTCCTTGCGGAGTGCTGGTGGTTGCTCGGGCGCCGCCGACGATATGACGACCCGTCAGATTGGGGAAGGGGGTGCGCCGTGGCTGAAATGCGCAGGGCACACGAAGGCCCCCGGCGCCTGGGGGCGCCGGGGGCCTTCGCGAACGTGAGAGGGGTTGCTACGCCGCCGCGCAGTTCGGGCAGGTGCCTCGGTACGTGACCTCGACGCCCTCGACCGTGAAGCCGAAGCGCTCTGATTCGGGGAGGCTCATCAGAGGGTTGCCCGTGGGGTGGACGTCGCGGATCGCGCCGCACTGCGCGCACACCAGGTGCTGGTGGGGGCGGTGGGCGTTCGGGTCGTACCGCTTGGCCCTGCGGTCCGTGGAGACCTCGAGGACCTCGCCGAGGGTCACCAGCTCGCCCAGGGTGTTGTAGACGGTCGCGCGGGAGATCTCCGGGAGCTTGTCCACGGCGCGGCAGTGCACCTCGTCCGCCGTGAGGTGGACGTGTTCGCCGTCGAGCACCTCGGCCACGACGCGGCGCTGCGCGGTCATACGCCAGCCGCGTCCGCGCAGTCGTTCCAACAGGTCACTCATGAGAACCAGCCTAGCAGGCGAGGGGACCAAGTCCCGAACAGGTGTGACTTTGGATGTTTGCTTGACTTAGACAATGTCCATTGTAGGATCGAGTTCGGCAGACGCCAAGGGAATCGGCCTACGCCACAGGGACAGGACTTGCAGGAAATGACGCAGGAGGCGCACGTGACGCAGGGACCGCTCACCACGGAGGCCGGCGCGCCGGTCGCCGACAACCAGAACAGCGAGACCGCTGGTGTCGGCGGTCCGGTTCTGGTCCAGGACCAGGCGCTGCTCGAGAAGCTCGCGCACTTCAACCGCGAGCGCATCCCGGAGCGCATCGTCCACGCGCGTGGCGCCGGTGCGTACGGCACGTTCACGCTGACCCGCGACGTCTCGCAGTGGACGCGTGCGAAGTTCCTCTCCGAGGTCGGCAAGCAGACGGAGACCTTCCTCCGCTTCTCCACCGTCGCCGGCAACCTCGGCTCCGCCGACGCCGTGCGCGACCCCCGTGGCTTCGCGCTGAAGTTCTACACGGAGGAGGGGAACTACGACCTGGTCGGGAACAACACCCCCGTCTTCTTCATCAAGGACGCCATCAAGTTCCCCGACTTCATCCACACGCAGAAGCGCGACCCGTACACGGGCTCGCAGGAAGCCGACAACGTGTGGGACTTCTGGGGCCTGAGCCCCGAGTCGACGCACCAGGTCACCTGGCTCTTCGGCGACCGCGGCATCCCGGCGACGCTGCGCCACATGAACGGGTACGGCTCGCACACGTACCAGTGGAACAACGAGGCCGGCGAGGTCTTCTGGGTCAAGTACCACTTCAAGACCGACCAGGGCATCAAGAACCTGACGGCGGCCGACGCGGCCGTCCTCGCCGGTGAGGACCCCGACTCCCACCAGCGTGACCTGCGCGAGGCCATCGAGCGCGGCGAGTTCCCGTCCTGGACCGTGCAGGTGCAGATCATGCCCGCGGCCGACGCGTCGACGTACCGCTTCAACCCGTTCGACCTCACCAAGGTGTGGCCGCACGAGGACTACCCGCCGATCGAGATCGGCAAGCTGGAGCTCAACCGCAACCCGGAGAACATCTTCGCCGAGGTCGAGCAGTCCATCTTCAGCCCCGCCCACTTCGTGCCGGGCATCGGTCCCTCCCCGGACAAGATGCTCCAGGGCCGCCTCTTCGCGTACGGCGACGCCCACCGCTACCGCGTCGGCATCAACGCCGACCATCTGCCGGTGAACCGCCCGCACGCCACCGAGGCGCGCACCAACTCGCGTGACGGCGCGCTGTACGACGGCCGCCACAAGGGTGCGAAGAACTACGAGCCGAACTCCTTCGGCGGCCCGTTCCAGACGGACCGGCCGCTCTGGGTGACCACCCCCGTCAGCGGTGGCACCGGCAACCACGAGGCCCCGTCACACGCCGAGGACAACGACTTCGTGCAGGCGGGCAACCTCTACCGCAAGATGACCGACGACGAGAAGGCACGCCTGATCGAGAACCTCGCGGGCAACATCGCGGGCGTCTCGCGCGACGACATCGCCGAGCGCGCGATCAACAACTTCCGTCAGGCGGACGGTGACTTCGGCAAGCGCCTCGAGGCCGCGGTCCAGGCCCTTCGCGGCTGAGATCGCTTGTCGCAGGGAGGAAAGGCGGGCCGGATCCCTTCGGGGGTCCGGCCCGCCCGCCGTTCCGGACGGTGCTCGGGCCGGACGGTGCTCAGACCGTGAGAGCCGTCGCGTGGCTCCTGCTCGGGGCCCAGCAGCGGATGATGTCGCGGACCGAGACGATGCCGGTCGGTTCGTTCCCGTCCAGCACGATCAGGTGCCGGAAGCCGCCGTGCGTCATGGCGTCGGCCGCATCCTCCAGGGTCCATGACGGGGTGGCGAAGACGACATCGGTCGTGGTGTGGGTGCCGGCGGTCTCGGTGTCCGGGTTCTGGCCGAGTCCCAGTGAGATCAGGACGTCGCGTTCGGTCAGTATTCCCAGGCCGCAGGTGTCGGAGTCGAGGACGACGGCCGCGCCGACGCGGCGCGCCGACATCAGACGGGCCGCCTGGCGCAGTGTGTGGGCGGGACCGATGGTGAGGACCACCGTGCTCATGGCGTCGCGGACGAGCATGGGCTTGAGCCACCTCCTGAGTGGAACCGCAAGAGAAGCGATTCACAAGTTCACAAGTGGGGGAACTCTCAGAGTCGCAGCGATGTCCGCAGTCAACAAGGGGGCGCGTGCTTCCGGTTCGGGGCGTGTACGCGTGGGACGCGCGCCTCAGTAGCGCTGGTTGAGGTATCCCAGGAGCTCGTCGTGGAGCAGACCGTTCGACGCCGCCGCGTTGCCGCTGTGCGGGCCGGGAGCGCCGTCGAGGCCCGTGAAGGTGCCGCCCGCCTCGGTCACGATGATCGCGGTCGCCGCCATGTCCCAGAGTGAGAGCTCGGGCTCCGCGCAGATGTCGATCGAGCCCTCGGCCACCATCATGTACGGCCAGAAGTCGCCGTAGCCACGGGTGCGCCAGACCGCGCGCGTGAGGTCCATGAACCCGTCGAGGCGGCCCTGCTCCTCCCAGCCCGTGAGCGAGGAGTACGCGAAGGAGGCGTCCTGGAGCCGTGAGACCTTGGAGGCCTTGAGCCGGGTCGCGGAGGTCAGGCTGCGTCCGGTGTAGGCACCGGCCCCCTTCGCCGCCCACCAGCGACGGCCGAGCGCGGGCGCCGACACGACGCCCACCACCGGCTGGAAGCCGCCCTCGCCCGCCTCCATCAGCGAGATCAGCGTGGCCCAGACCGGCACTCCGCGCACGTAGTTCTTGGTGCCGTCGATCGGGTCGATCACCCAGCGGCGGGGGCCCGTGCCCTCGACTCCGAACTCCTCGCCCAGGATCGCGTCCCGCGGCCGCCCCCGCTTCAGGTTCGACCGGATCAGTTCCTCGGCCGTTTTGTCCGCCTCGCTCACCGGCGTCATGTCCGGCTTGGTCTCGACCTTGAGGTCGAGAGCCTTGAACCGGTCCATCGTCGCGGCGTCGGCGGCGTCCGCGAGGACATGGGCAAGACGCAGATCATCGTGGTAGTCGGGCATGAGTGAACAGTATCGATCTCGTTGTGCCTGAGCCACAGCGCCCGATGTCCGGGCCATTCCGGGACATGACGCATACCGTGCCACCTCGCGCCGGGGCTATTGACAGCGCTCCCGAGCACGTCAACTCTGGCCGCAGAGCCGCTCCGGCCCCGGGAGGCGACGATGCCTGCAGCACGGGATTCCTTACTTGACGCGGCCGGCACGGCACTTGGCCGCCGACCATGGCCAGGCGTCCGCATGGTCGATGTCGCGGCCACCGCCGGGGTGTCCCGGCAGACCCTCTACAACGAGTTCGGCAGCAAGGACGGCCTCGCGCGCGCCCTGCTCCGGCGCGAGACCGACGCGTATCTGCACGGTGTGGAACGGGCGTTGGCCGTGGAGGGCGGTCCGGTGGACCGGCTCGCCGCCGTGAGCGCGTGGACGATCGCCGCGGCCCGCGGGAACGACCTCACCCGGGCCATGCTCACCGGCTGCTGGAGCGAACGCCTGCCCGCGCCGAGCAGGCCCGGGATCTCCGCATCGCCCGTACCGGCACAGCGGCGCGCGGACGCGGGTGTTCCGTCGCCCGCCGAACTGCTCGCCCTGGTCCGGGACAAGGCGGTGAACGCGCTGAAGGGCAGGGCCAGGCCGAAGGACACGGAGGAGCTGGCCATGGCCTGCGAGAGTGCCGTGCGGATGGCGTTGTCGTACATCGTCGCGCCCTCGCCCACAGGTGTGGACCCCGTGGAGCTGGTGCGCGGGACCCTGGGGCGCTGGATCAACGCTTGAGACGCATAAGGCGACTGAGACGCTCGCTGGGCGCGCGGGTCAGTGGGCGGAGCCCGAGAGCTGCAGGCCGATGACGCCGATGATCACGAACGAGATCGACACGAGCTTGAGCGTGGACACCACGTCGCCGAGGAAGATCATTCCGTAGATCGCGGTGCCCGCGGCGCCGATGCCCGTCCAGACCGCGTACGCCGGCCCCACGTCGAGCTTGCGCAGGGCGAGCGTGAGCAGACCGAAGCTGCCCAGGGCGAAGGCCGCGAAGGTGATGGTCGGCCAGAGCCGGGTGAAGCCGTGCGAGAGTTTCAGACAGACCGCGAAGCCTGTCTCCAGGAACCCCGCGACGATGACCAGCAGCCACGCCATGTCTCTGCCTCCCGCAACCGTACGTCCGGTGACCGCTTCGCCTGGCTTGGATCAGGCCTGGTGCGATTATGCCTTTGCCGCCGCGCCTCGGGAGCAAACAACGGCCAGGTCAGTCGTCGTCGCGTCGCTCACGCGTCGAGAGGAGCCTGCGCAGCGAGTAGAGCCGGGCGGGATCCGCGTGCCCCTCCGCCACCCAGGCGTCGAGCGCGCAGTCCGCCTCGTCGTGGCTGCACGCGCGCGGGCAGCCCTCGGTCCCCGGCACCAGGTCGGGGAAGGCGAGGATGACGCGGGACGGGTCGACGTGGTGCAGGCCGAAGGATCGCACGCCGGGCGTGTCGACCAGCCACCCCCCGGGAGAGCCCGCCAGGGGGAGCGCGAGCGCCGACGTGGTGGTGTGGCGGCCGCGGCCCGTGACGGCGTTGACGTGCCCGGTGATGCGTCGGCGGTCCTCCGGGACCAGGGCGTTGACCAGCGTCGTCTTGCCCACACCGGAGTGGCCGACGAACGCGGTGACCTTGCCGTCGAGCACCTCGCGCACCCGGGTGAGCTCCGCGTCGTCGGTGAACTCCTCGCGACTGGTGACGACATAGGGCATGTCGAGGGTGGAGTAGGTCTCCAGGATCTTGTCCGCGGACGCCAGGTCGGACTTGGTCAGGACGAGGAGCGGCGTGAGACCGCCGTCGTACGCCGCCACGATGCAGCGGTCGATCAAGCGCGTGCGCGGCTCCGGATCGGCGAGGGCGGTGACGATGGCCAGCTGGTCGGCGTTGGCGACGACCACCCGCTCGTAGGGGTCGTCGTCGTCGGCCGTGCGCCGCAGGACCGATGTACGCGGCGAGATGCGCACGATGCGCGCGAGGGTGTCCTTCTTGCCGGAGAGGTCCCCGACGAGCGAGACGCGGTCGCCCACCACGGCAGCCTTGCGGCCCAGTTCGCGGGCCTTCATGGCCATCACGACCTGGTCGCCGACCAGGACGGTCAGGCGGCCCCGGTCGACGGTGAGGACCATGCCGTCCGACGCGTCCTCGTGCTTGGGCCTGATGTGCGTGCGCGGGCGGTTGCCCTTGCGGTTGGGGCGGACGCGGATGTCGTCCTCGTCGGGGTTCTTTCCGTAACGGCGCATGTTCTGGGATCCGCCCGTCAGTTCCCGAGCATTCCGGTCCAGAGATCGGGGAAGTCGGGCAGCGTCTTCGCCGTCGTCGCGACGTTCTCGATCTGCACGCCCTCCACCGCCAGACCGATGATGGCGCCCGCGGTGGCCATGCGGTGGTCGTCGTACGTGTGGAAGATCCCGCCGTGCAGGCGGCGCGGCCGGATGTGCAGGCCGTCGGCGGTCTCGGTGACGTCGCCGCCGAGTTCGTTGATCTCCTTGGTGAGGGCCGCCAGGCGGTCCGTCTCGTGCAGCCGCAGGTGGGCGACGCCGCGCAGGGTCGAGGGGGAGTCGGCGAGGGCGGCGACGGCCGCGATGCCAGGGGTGAGCTCGCCGACCTCGCTCAGGTCCACGTCGAGGCCGTGGATCGAGCCGGAGCCGGTGAACACCAGGCCCTGCCCGGTCAGTTCGCAGGAACCACCCATCTCGGTGAAGATCTCCCGCAGCCGGTCGCCGGGCTGCGTGGTGTGCGCGGGCCAGTCCGGGACGGTCACGGCGCCGCCGGTGACCAGGGCCGCGGCCAGGAACGGCTGGGCGTTGGAGAGGTCCGGCTCGACGGTCAGGTCGCGGCCGAGCAGCGCGCCGGGGGTGACCCGCCACACGTTCGGCTCGCCGCCCGACTCCGGGGTGTCCACCTGGGCGCCGACCGCGCGGAGCATGTCGACGGTCATCCGGATGTGCGGCATGGACGGCAGCGCGGAACCGGTGTGCCGTACCTCGACGCCCTGGTTGAAGCGCGGGCCCGAGAGCAGCAGGGCGCTCACGAACTGGGAGGACGAGGAGGCGTCGATCTCGACCGTGCCGCCGTCCAGGGCGCCGGCGCCGTGCACGGTCAGCGGCAGCGCGCCGCGGCCGTCGTCGTCGATACGGGCGCCGAGCGCGCGCAGGGCGTCGATCACCCCGTGCAGCGGCCGCTCGTACGAACGGGGGTCGCCGTCGAAGCGGATCGCGCCGTCGGCGAGGGTGGCGACCGGGGGCAGGAAGCGCATGACCGTGCCGGCGTTGCCGACATCGACCGTGGCGGGGCCGTGCAGGCCGGAGGGGATGACCCGCCAGGCCTCACCGGAGCCGTCCGGGCCCACGCCTTCCTCGATGCCGACGCCCAGTGCGCGCAGGGCGCCCGCCATCAGGAGGGTGTCGCGGGAGCGCAGCGGGCGGCGCAGCCAGCCGGGCTCGGCGGCGAGGGCGGCCAGGACGAGGCCGCGGTTGGTGACCGATTTGGACCCGGGCACATGGACCGTCGCGGCGACGGCTCCGCTCGCGTGCGGGGCTGGCCAGAGGGTGCTGTGCGCGGGGTTAACGGTCATGCCCACACTTTAGTGGCTCACGGTAATGGCGCAGTCGGCGCTGCTCAGAGGCCGAGCAGCCAGCGACCGCCGCCTATCAGTGAGCACAGTGAGACGGCGTGGAAGAGGAAGAGCCACATTCCCGCGGGAACGTGCGTGAGCCGGGAGAGCTGGTCCGCGTCCGAGTCACCCGCGCCGCCGCGCCTGCGCTTGGACTGCAGCTCGAAGGCGGGACGTACGCCTCCCAGGAGCAGGAACCACACCACCGCGTACGCGAACGCCGCCTGCACCTGCGAGCTGGTCAGCCAGGAGACGAGCAGGAAGGTGCCGCCGGTGATGACCACCGTGAGGGCGCCGTACGCGTTCCGGATCATGACGAGCATCACGATGAGCAGCGCCGTCGCGAGCCACAGGAACGCCGTGATGTGGCCGGCGGCCAGCAGCGCGGCCCCGCCGAGGCCGAGCAGGGGCGGCGCGGTGTAGCCCGACGCCGCGGTCAGGATCATGCCGAGGCCGGTGGGCTTGCCGCGGGAGACGGTGAGGCCGCTGGTGTCGGAGTGCAGCCGGATGCCGTCGAGGCGGCGGCCGGTCAGGAGGGCCACCAGGCCGTGGCCGCCCTCGTGCGCGATGGTGATGGCGTTGCGGGCCACGCGCCAGACGCCGTGCGGCACGACGACGGCGAGCGCCACGAGACCGGTGATGATCACCAGCCACTCGTCGGGGGCGGCCTGCGTGCCGAAGACGCGGTCCCAGAGGTCGGTCAGGCCGGCGTTCGCGGTGCTTTCCATTGCGTGGGCCATTGTCTGGACCGGCTCCTCTGGTCGTACGGGGTCTGGCAGTCTGGCACGTATGTGCGGACGGTATGCATCGAGTCGTAGGCCCGAGGATCTCGCGGGAGTCTTTGAGATCGAGAAGTGGGAGCCGGAGGAGGCGCTCGCCCCCGATTTCAACGTGGCTCCCACGAAGGAGGTCTACGCGGTCCTCGACCGTCCTGTGAAAGACGCGGAAGACCCCCGGCCGGTTCGCCAGCTCCGCACGCTCAAGTGGGGGCTCGTGCCGTCCTGGTCGAAGACGCCCGAGGGCGGCGCCCGGATGATCAACGCCCGCGCGGAGACCGTGCACGAGAAGCCCTCGTACCGCCGTGCCTTCTCCTCCCGCCGCTGCGTCATCCCGGCCGACGGCTATTACGAGTGGGTGACCGGCTCCGGCGAGCGCGATCTGGAGGTCGAGGGCAAGAAGAAGCGGCCCCGCAAGCAGCCGTACTTCGTGACGCCCGCCGACGGCTCGGTCTTCGCGATGGCGGGGCTCTACGAGTTCTGGCGCGACAAGACGCTCCCCGACGAGCACCCCCTGGCCTGGTGGGTGACGTGCACGGTGATCACGACGGAGGCGGAGACCTCGCCCCTCGCGGTTCCGCCCAAGGAGGGCCCGCACACGCTGGCCGAGATCCACCCGCGGATGCCCCTGATGCTCACGCCGGACCGCTGGGACGCCTGGCTCGACCCCTCGCGCACCGACGTCGAGGACCTGCGCCCCCTCCTGGAGCCGCCCCCGCCCGGCCTGATGCGGGCCTATCCGGTGTCGACGGCGGTCAGCAACGTACGCAACAACGGGCCGGAGCTGCTGAAGGAGCTGGAGGGGCCCGAAGAAGGCACACTCTTCTGACGTGACCAAGAGTGAGATCGTTTCGACCGACACGGGTGAGGCACGCGTCACCTGGCACCCGGCGCCCAAGACCAAGGCGCGGCTGATCCTGGCCCTCAGCCACGGCGCGGGCGGCGGCATCGAGGCACGCGACCTGCGGGCCATCGCCGCCGCCCTGCCCGCGCACGGCGTCACCGTCGCCCTCGTGGAGCAGCCCTGGCGCGTCGCGGGCAAGAAGCTGGCGCCCGCCCCCAAGACGCTGGACGTGGGATGGCGCGGCCTGTGGCCCGCGCTGGCGAAGCCGGGCCTCCCGGTGATCGCGGGCGGCCGCAGCGCGGGAGCCCGCGTCGCCTGCCGTACGGCCACCGAGCTGGGCGCCGCCGCCGTGCTCGCCCTCAGCTTCCCGCTGCACCCGCCGGGCAAGCCGGAGAAGTCCCGCGCGGACGAGCTCCTCGGCGCCGGGGTGCCGACCCTCGTCGTGCAGGGCGGGAACGACCCCTTCGGGAAGCCCGCGGAGTTCCCCGACGGGCCGTACGAACTGGTCGAGGTGCCCTTCGGTGATCATGGCTTCGCTATTCCCAAAAAGGCGGACATCAGCGAGGCGGATGCCATGACGATCGTCACGAATGGCGTCACGCGATGGGCGGGAATGTTGGGTGCATGACCTCTGTTGTGCCGAACAGAAGCTAAACGCTGTTGGTACGAGAGGAAGTCAGCCGCATGGGTTCGACCATCTGCCCGGCTCGCTCCAGCGCCCCTGACCTGGAGTGGACGGTGCTGAGCGCGCCCAAGACCGCTCCTATTCGAGCGGCGGCGGGACCGGATCGTCGTCTATCCTCCGATTCGAGTGGGACTGCTTTCGGTCTCACCACGTCTTTGGAGGAGGTGGGTCCGGTCACTGGGACCGACGCAGGGGCCGAGAACGGCCAGGCGGAGCGACCCGACGGAGGCGCTGAGACGTCGGCGGAGCGCACGGCCCGCTTCGAGCGGGACGCCTTGGGCTTCCTCGACCAGATGTACTCGGCGGCGCTGCGCATGACGCGCAACCCGGCGGACGCGGAGGACCTGGTGCAGGAGACCTACGCCAAGGCGTACGCGTCGTTCCACCAGTTCCGTGAGGGCACCAACCTCAAGGCGTGGCTGTACCGCATCCTTACCAACACGTTCATCAACTCGTACCGCAAGAAGCAGCGCGAGCCCCAGCGCAGCGCCGCCGAGGAGATCGAGGACTGGCAGCTCGCGCGTGCCGAGTCGCACATGTCCACCGGTCTGCGCTCGGCCGAGTCGCAGGCGCTCGATCACCTGCCCGACTCCGACGTGAAGTCGGCGCTGCAGGCGATCCCCGAGGAATTCCGCATCGCCGTCTATCTCGCCGATGTCGAGGGCTTTGCGTACAAGGAGATCGCGGACATTATGGGGACACCCATCGGTACGGTGATGTCCCGGTTGCACCGCGGCCGTCGCCAGCTTCGCGGCATGCTCGAGGACTACGCCCGTGACCGCGGCCTCGTCCCCGCCGGAGCCGCGTCAGAGTCGTCGAACGAAGCGAAAGGCTCAGGCTCATGAGCTGCGGAGAGCCGCACGAGACGGATTGCAGTGAAGTCCTGGACCATCTCTATGAGTTCCTGGACCACGAGATGCCGGACAGCGACTGCACCAAGTTCGAGACGCACTTCGAGGAGTGCTCCCCGTGCCTGGAGAAGTACGGCCTCGAGCAGGCGGTCAAGAAGCTGGTGAAGCGCTGCTGCGGCCAGGACGACGTCCCCGTCGACCTGCGCGCCAAGGTCATGGGACGCATCGATCTGATCCGGTCGGGCGAGGCCGTGCCCGACCACGACGTGACGGTGGAGACGGTGACCGCCGATGGCGGTGTGCCCGCCAAGGGGCTGCGGGCCAAGGAAGCCTGAACGCGCGGTAGTTGAGTGTGAGCAGGCCGTGACGGGAGACCGTCGCGGCCTGCTTTTTTTCTGTTCACCGTCACTCGTACGGTGCCAATTTCCGCCAGAGGGGCGCTGAGCACGGGGCCGCCGTTCTAGTCTCCGGACCTTGGAACGTGGTCCCTGGGGACGGTCACGGGGGAGGAGGCAGCGCCATGCGGTCCATCGCTCCATGGGCGCGCGCCTACATCCTGTGCGCCGCCCTGGCCGGCGCCGCCTGTGCCGCGCCCGCGCTGACCGCGCGCACGCCCTGGGCCGCGCTCGCGCTGCTCGCCGTGCTCTACGCCGGGTGCGAGCAGATCACGCGCTGCCGGATCATCGGCCGCCGCGCGGGGACCCACCTCAACGGCCTCGGCACCTTCTTCCCCGTACTGCTCGCCGCCGTCTTCCTGCTGCCGCCCGCCGCCGCCGCGCTCGTCGCCTTGCCGGGGGCGCTGCTCGCCCGCGTCGAGCGGAGCCCCCGGTGGGTGCGCAGGGTCTGGCGCGCGTCCCAACTCGCCCTGGCCGCCTGGGTCTCGGCGTGGGCGTACGGAGCGCTCGGCGGGCACGAGGCCGTGGCCGCGCCCGACTTTCCGTACGCGCTCGCGCCGGCGGGAGCGGCCGTCCTCGCCTTCGCCGCCGTGCTGACCGTCCTGGACGGCGGCATCCTGGCCACCGCGGAACGGGTGCCGGTGCGCACCGCGTGGCGGGGGCTCTTCCTGCGGTCGTTCGCGCCGGTCGCCGTGCACGGCCTCGCCGGACTGATGATGGCGGTGCTGTGGCGCAGCCCGTACGGGCCGCTCGCCGCGCTCCTCGTGCTGCTCCCGATGGGGGTCTCCTGCTGGGTCTTCGCGCAGTACCACCGCGAGCGCGCCGCCCACCAGGCCACCATCCGGGCGCTCGTCCAGGCCGTCGACATCAAGGACCGGTACACCCGCGGGCACAGCGAGCGCGTGGGACAGGCCTCCGTGCTGATCGCGCGGGAGCTGGGAATGGCGGACGAGCGGGTGGAGAGCCTGCGGTTCGCCGGGATCCTGCACGACGTCGGCAAGCTCGGCGTACCGACCAGGCTGCTGCGCAAGGACGGGCCGCTGACCCCCGAGGAGCGGCGGGTCATCGAGCTGCATCCCGAGTACGGGCACGAGATGGTGCGCGGGATCGGTTTCCTCGGCGAGGCGCGGGCGGCGATCCTCCACCACCACGAGCGGATCGACGGGAGCGGATATCCCTACGGGCTCGTGGGGCAGCAGATCCCGGAGTTCGCCCGGGTGGTGGCCGTCGCGGACGCCTTCGACGCCATGACGTCCACGCGGTCCTACCGCAGGGGCAGGCCCGTCGAGGCCGCCGTGGCCGAGCTGTCCCGGTGCGCGGGGTCGCAGTTCGACCCCGTCATGGTCACCGCCCTGCGGCGGGCCCTCGACCGGCACGGGTGGCACCCCGCGGTCACGTCGGACACCGGCGAGGTGCCGGGGCCGCGGCAGGGGGAGCCCGGAGTTCCCGCCGCCCAGGGGACGGCGCCGCGGTGAGGGCCGCCCGCCGCGCGGAACGCCTGCCCACAGCGGTGACGGTCCTCGTGTACGGCTCCGCGGGGCTGCTCACCCTGCTCGGCCTCGGCTGGACCCTCTGGCACGGCATCGCCGAAGGAGGGATCGCGCTCGCCTTCGGGGGGCTCGTCGCCGTGGGGGAGCTTGCCCGGTGGGGCACCGGGGGGAGCGACCGGGAGCCGGCGCCGCTCGGGGCCGCGGGGGCGCTCGCGTACGCGCTGCTGGGGGAGGCCGGCGGGCACACCACGCACCACGGCGTGTTCCAGGTGATCGCCGTGGTCGTCGGCGCCGCGCTCGTCGGGGCGGTGCCGCATGTGGCGCTGGGCAAGGGGCCCGCCCTCGACCACGTGGCGCGGCGCGTGCTCACCGTCGGATTCGCCGCCGCCTGCTTCCAGCCGCTCTACAACGCGGGCAAGTTGGAGGAGTGGGTGGGGCAGGGCCCCGGCTTCGCCGCCGTCATCGCCGCGCTGCTCGTCCTGACCGCCCTCTGTGACGCCGTGCTCGCCGCCGCCATGGCGCACGCCAGGACCCTCCCCCATGGCCTCAAAGGCATGGGAGGTACCCCCATCCCCTTCGGACCCATCCTGAGAGACGAGCTGCGGGCCATGCTCGGCATCGGGTCCGCCGTGTGCGCGACGGGGGCCGTGATGGCGCTCGCGGTGGCCGTGGCGGGGCTCTGGGCGCTGCCGGTGTTCAGCCTGCCGCTGCTCCTGACCCAGCTGTCGTTCGGGCGGTACGCCGCGGTGCGGACCACCTACCGGCAGACCATCACCTCGCTCGCCCGGTCCACCGAGATCGCCGGGTACACCCCGCAGGGCCACGCGCGCCGCGTGGCCGCCCTCAGCCGGGCCGTCGGGCGTGAGCTGGGGCTCTCCGCGCCGGACCTCGCCGTCCTGGAGCACGCGGCGCTGATGCACGACATCGGGCAGCTCTCCCTCGTCGATCCGGTGCCCGCGGGCGCCACGGCCGCCCTGTCGGACGCGGAACAGCGGCGGATCGCCCTGCTCGGGGGCGCCGTGGTGCGTCAGACGGGGGTGAACGGCGACGTCGCCGTGGTCGTGGAGCGGCAGGCGGACCCGTACCGCGACCAGCCGCTCACCGCCCGTATCGTGCGAGCCGCCAACGCGTACGACGAGATGGCGCGGGGAGAAGGTCCCGGAGGCCCTCTCAACGCCCTGGAGCGGCTCCGTCTGGGCACGGGCCGCGACTATCAGCCCGAAGTGGTGGAAGCCCTGGCCCGGGTGCTTGCACGGGGCGGTCATAGCTTGCCCCCGGTTGGGTAACCCATGGGTAATGAGCGGCCGTCCGACCGTACGTGGTTGGATGCCAAGAGGGCCCTCAGGGCACAGCGGAACTCAAGAACTCAGTAACCGGCAGGCGGGAATCGTGAGGATCTTCGGCAAGGGACGGCACCGGCCCTCCGCCTCATGGCGGCAGGCCACCGACCGCGCCTTCACGCTGATCGGTGACGGGCGGTACGAGGACGCGGGCGCACTCCTTACCCGCGCGGCGGATCTCGAGCCGTGGCTCTCGGAGTCCTGGTTCAACCTCGCGCTGCTCCACAAGTTCCGGCACGACTGGGAGCAGGCGCGCGCCGCGGGCCTGCGGGCCGTCGCGCTGCTCGACCGGTCGGCGGGCGCCCCCGACTGGTGGAACGTGGGGATCGCCGCCACCGCCCTCCAGGACTGGCCGCTGGCCCGGCGCGCCTGGCAGGCGTACGGCCTGAAGGTGCCCGGTGGCGTGGCCGCCTCCGGGGAGCCCACCGGCATGGACCTGGGCAGCGCCGCCGTGCGCCTTTCGCCCGAGGGTGAGGCCGAGGTCGTGTGGGGGCGCAGGCTCGACCCCGCCCGGATCGAGGTGCTCTCCATCCCGCTGCCCTCCTCCGGGCGCCGCTGGGGCGAGGTCGTGCTGCACGACGGCGTTCCGCACGGCGAGCGGACGACGGGGGCGGGGGACTCGTATCCCGTCTTCGACGAGATCGAGCTGTGGGCTCCCTCACCCGTCCCGACCTGGGTGGTTCTCCTGGAGGCCGCCACCGAGGACGACCGTGACGCCCTGGAGAAGCTCGCGGCGGACGCGGGCTTCGCCGCCGAGGACTGGTCGTCGTCCGTCCGGCTGCTCTGCCGCATGTGCTCCGAGAGCCGCATGCCGAGCGACGAGGGCGACGGCGAGCACCTGGACCCGCACGACCACAGCGAACCGGGTCACCCCGGGCCGCTCGGCCACCGCAGCCCCGGCGCCCTGTGGGTGCCCGAGCGCGAGTGCGGCATCGCGGCGCCCGCCGCCCTGGTGCGCGGGCTGCTCGACGGCTGGGTCGCGGACAGCCCGGACTCCCGTGACTGGCGGGATCTGGAAGAGGTCTGCTGACTCCTGGCCGTAGGCTGTACCGGCACCATCTCTTGTGGGTTCCCAGGAAGGCGTACGTCGGACAATGGCGCAGGACACTGAGCAGCAGTTCTCGGGCGGGGTGCTCCCCGTCGACGACGAGGGCTTCGTCATCGACACCGAGGACTGCGAGGAGCGTGAGACGGCCTACCGCGAGCGCGGCACGTCCCGGCCCATCACGGTCGTCGGCAACCCTGTGCTGCACAAGGAGTGCAAGGACGTCACCGCCTTCGACGACGAGCTCGCGAAGCTCGTCGACGACATGTTCGCCAGCCAGCGGACCGCCCAGGGCGTGGGCCTCGCGGCCAACCAGATCGGCGTCGACCTGAAGGTCTTCGTCTACGACTGCATGGACGACGAGGGCGTGCGCCACGTCGGCGTGGTCTGCAACCCCGTGGTGCGCGAGCTCCCCGCCGACAGGCGCCGTCTGGACGAGGCGGGCGAGGGCTGCCTCTCCGTGCCGACGGCCTACGCCGACCTGGCCCGCCCGGACTACGCCGAGGTCACCGGGCAGGACGAGAAGGGCAACCCCGTCAAGGTGCGGGGCACCGGCTACTTCTCCCGCTGCCTCCAGCACGAGACGGACCACCTGTACGGCTACCTCTACATCGACCGCCTCTCCAAGCGCGACCGCAAGGACGCGCTGCGGCAGATGGAGGAAGGCACTCCGCGCTACCCCGTGGTGCCGAACGCCTAGTCGACTCCTCACTCGCGCGCCCCGCGAGTCACCTGCGGCCCCTGGCCGGGAACTCCTTCCCGGCCAGGGGCCGTTCGCATGAACCGACCGGAACCGGTCAGCTGTGCGATCGAAACAGGCGTCTGATGATCCAGAATCAGTCACGTACAGGGATTTTCTCGGCACTGGGGGGTAGTGAATGGCGCAAATCTGTTCCCTGAACGGTCAGTTGTGGTGCTGAATGGAAAGCGCGGGGATACACAACGGCGCGCGCCCGGTACGGCGGGAGGGGCGTACGTCCTCACGCGGCTGAGAGGGGTTTGTCCGTGCCTGCATATTCACATGGCATTTCACCGACACAGACACATGCACGGGCGGTATCTGTGCCACCGGCGTTGGTGCTTCCGGTGATCGAGTCAGAGTTTCCTCGACAACTGCATCCGTATTGGCCGCAGCTCCAGGAGAAGTCCAGGACGTGGCTGCGCGAAATGCGCCTCATGCCCGCGGACAAGGTCGAGCGGTACGCGGACAGCCTCTGCTACACGGACCTGGTCGCCGGCTACTACATTGGCGCCCCCGACGAGTTGCTCAGCGCGATAGCCGACCTCAGCAGTTGGTTCTTCGCGTGGGACGACCGGCACGACCGCGACTCGGTGCACGGCAGGGCCGCGCAGTGGCGCAGACTGTGCCGCGGGCTCCACGAGACGCTCCGGTCCCCCCGGCAACAACTGCGCCACCGCGACCCTCTGGTCGCGGGGTTCGCGGACTGTGTCCTCCGGCTGTACTCGCACCTCGGGGCCAGCTGGAACGCCCGGTTCGCCCGGCATTTCCACAGCGTGATCGAGGCGTACGACCTGGAGTTCAGGAACCGCAGGACCGGCACGGTCCCGACGGTCGAGGCCTACATCGAGCTGCGCAGGCTGACGTTCGCCCACTGGACGTGGATCGACCTGCTGGAGCCCACGGCGCGCCACGAGCTGCCGACGGCGGTGCGCAAGCATCCCGCATACCGGCGGGCGGCGCTCGCCACACAGGATTTCTCCGCCTGGTACAACGACCTGTGTTCACTCCCCAAAGAACTCGCGGGAGATGAACTGCACAATCTCGGGATCAGTCTGATCCAGCACGAGGGGCTTTCCCTCGAAGAAGCCGTGGCCGAGGTTCACCGGCGAGTGACCCGATGCATTTCGGATTTCCTCGTCGCGGAAAAGGAAGTGCTGAGTCTCGCCGGGCAATTGGCCGACGGGAGCGTGCAGGGCAGGACGCTCGCGGACGCGGTGGAATCGTGCATCGCCAACATGCGGAACTGGTTCTCTTCCGTGTACTGGTTCCATCACGAATCCGGACGCTATCGGGTGGACTCCTGGGACGACCGGTCCATTCCCCCGTATGTGAGCGACGCGGCAATCAGTGACTTGGCCGAAACTGACTTGGTAGGTGAGGAATGAGCGTCGAATCCGCCATACCCGCGACAATGACTCCACCGCTCGTCAGCGGCGGAGCACCGCTCATCGGCCACGCCTGGAACCTGGTGCGCGACCCCCTCGGCTTCCTCGCCGCGCTAAGGGATCATGGTGATCTCGTACGCATCAGGCTGGGACCCAAGACGGCGTACGCGGTCTGCGACCCGGAGCTGGTCGGGCAGCTGCTGCGGAGCCCCGACTACATCGTCGGAGGGCCGCTCTGGGAGACCCTGGAGGTCCTCCTCGGCAAGGGCGTGGCGACCAGCAACGGCAAGACCCACCGGCGGCAGCGGCGCATGATGCAGCCCGCGTTCAGGCCCGAGCGGATCGCCGGTTACGCCAAGGTGATGGAGGAGGAGGCCCGTATGACGGCCGCGCGGTGGCGGCCGGGCGACACGGTCGACATCAACGCGGAGATGTTCCGCACCGCCGTGCGCATCGTGTCCCGCTCGCTCCTTGAGGTCGACGCGATCAGTGAGAAGGCGGACCGCATCGCCGAATCACTGCACACCGTCTTCGAGGGGCTCTACCGCAGGATGGTCCTCTCGGTCGGGCCGCTGTACCGCGTGCCGACCCAGGGGAACCGCCGCTTCCAGAGCGCGCTCGCCGATCTGCACTCCCTGGTCGACGAGATCATCGCCGAAGGCAGGGCGGCGGGTGAGGGCCAGGACGATCTGTTGGCCGAAATGCTGCGGGCGCGCGATGAATCAGGGCAGCCGCTCAGCGATCAGGAGGTTCACGACCATGTGATCTCGCTTGTCGTGGCGGGTGCCGAGAATATCGCGTCGACCTTGGCGTGGACGTTCCAGCTGCTGGCCGAACACCCCGCGCAGGAAAGGCGATTGGTTGAAGAAGTAAATGCCGTCGCGCCGGATCGGGAGATCACATTCGCCGACCTGAGCGACCTTCCGCACACCCGGAATGTCGTCACCGAGGCCATGCGCATACAACCGGCCGCCTGGATATTCACCCGCAGGTCGGTGGGAGAAACCAACCTGGGCGGCTACCGCATTCCGGCCGGAGCCGACATCGTCTACAGCGTGTACGCGATGCAACGCGATCCGCGTTCCTTCGAGCAGCACCTGGAGTTCGACCCGGACCGCTGGAATCCGGAACGCGCGGGCGACGTACCGGAGTTCGCGATGATGCCGTTCGGTACCGGTAACCGCAAGTGCCCGGGAGACCATTTCAGCCTGGCGGAACTCGCCATCATCCTGGCGACGGTGGCCCCGAAGTGGCACCTGACGCCGGTCGCGGAGACCGACGCCGACGCGAGGATCGGCATCACGCTACAGCCGAAGAGGGCCGTTCTCCGGGCCGAGAGGCGCTGACGGCCGGTCCGCGGAAGGTGCGGCGGTAGGCGTTCGGCGTGGTGCCGAGCGCCCGCAGGAACTGGTGGCGCATCGCCGCCGCGTTGCCGAAGCCGGCACGCCCGGCGATCGCCTCCACGGTCTCGTCCGAGCCTTCCAGCAACTCCTGCGCCAGGAGCACGCGTTGGCGCAGGAGCCAGCGGTAGGGCGTGGTGCCCGTCTCCTGCTGGAAACGGCGCGCGAAGGTGCGCGGCGACATGTGGGCGCGGTCGGCGAGCTGCTCGATGGTGATGTCCGCGTCCAGATGGCGCTCCATCCAGGCGAGCACCCCGCCCACGGTGTCGCACGCCGTGCGCGGCAGCGGACGCTCCACGAACTGGGCCTGGCCACCATCGCGATGGGGCGGTACGACCATGCGCCGGGCGATGGCGTTGGCGACCTCGGTGCCGTGCTCCTGGCGCACGATGTGCAGGCAGGCGTCGATGCCGGCCGCGGTGCCCGCCGAGGTGATGACCGGGCCCTCGTCGACGTACAGGACGTCGGGCTCGACCTCGGCGCGTGGATGGCGCACCGCGAGCTCCGTGGCGTGCCGCCAGTGCACGGCGCAGCGGCGGCCATCGAGCAGGCCCGCCGCGCCGAGGACGAAGACGCCGGAGCAGACCGAGAGGACGCGCGCCCCACGGTCCACCGCGCGGCGCAGGGCGTCGAGCAGCTCCTCCGGGAAGTCGCGGTCCACGAACGACTGACCTGCGGGAACGGCGATGAGATCGGCCTCTTCGAGCCGGTCGAGGCCGTACGGGGTGGAGATCGAGAACCCGGCGTGGTTGCGCAGCGGCCCGCTCTCCGCGGCGACCACCGCGAAGTCGTACACGGGCAGGTCCTCGTCGCTGCGGTCGAGGCCGAACACCTCGCAGACGACACCGAGTTCGAAGGGATTCACGCCGTCGAGCAGCACGACGGCCACGTTCTTCAGAGCGCCGGTCCTCAGCATGCCTGCCAGTCTGCCGCAGGGTTGGCAGTAAGTCGATGCTGTGTGGCAGTCCTGCCACTGACGCTTCCGTCCGGCCCGCAGGACAGTGAGGACATGAACGCAATCACCGATTACGCGACCGTCCTGACCGTCCTCCTCCTGCTGGCCGCACCCTCGCTCGTCGGGTACGTCCACGACCGCCGGATCGACCGCGAGCTGCGCGAGGCGGAACGCGCCCCGCGCAGCCCGGAGGGGCGGGCGGCCCTAGAACTCGTCGTCGAAGGAGACCGAACCCTCGACCGCGACCTGGTAGGCCGAAGGGCGCCGCTCGAAGAAGTTGGTCAGCTCCTGGACTCCCTGAAGCTCCATGAAGGAGAACGGGTTTGAGGAGCCGTAGACCGGCGCGAAGCCGAGGCGCTGGAGCCGCTGGTCGGCGACGCACTGCAGGTATTCACGCATCGAGTCGGTGTTCATGCCCGGCAGGCCCTCGCCGCACAGGTCGCGCGCGAACTGCAGCTCGGCCTCCACGGCTTCCTTGAGCATGTCCGTGACCTGCGTCTGCAGCGCGTCGTCGAAGAGCTCGGGCTCCTCCTTGCGGACGGTGTCGACGACGTCGAAGGCGAAGCTCATGTGCATCGTCTCGTCGCGGAACACCCAGTTGGTGCCGGTGGCCAGGCCGTGCAGCAGACCGCGTGAGCGGAACCAGTAGACGTACGCGAAGGCACCGTAGAAGAAGAGCCCCTCGATGCACGCGGCGAAGCAGATCAGGTTCAGCAGGAAGCGGCGCCGGTCGGCCTTGCTCTCCAGGCGGTCCATCTTCTCGACGGAGTCCATCCACCGGAAGCAGAACTCGGCCTTCTCACGGATGGAGGGGATCTCCTCCACCGCGTCGAAGGCCGCGGCGCGGTCCTCCGGGTCGGGCAGATAGGTGTCGAGCAGCGTCAGATAGAACTGGACGTGCACGGCCTCCTCGAAGAGCTGACGGCTCAAGTAGAGCCGCGCCTCGGGGGAGTTGATGTGCTTGTAGAGCGTGAGCACCAGGTTGTTGGAGACGATCGAGTCGCCGGTCGCGAAGAACGCGACCAGACGGCCGATCATGTGCTGCTCGCCCGGCGAGAGCTTGGCGAGGTCGGCGACGTCCGAGTGGAGGTCGACCTCCTCGACGGTCCAGGTGTTCTTGATCGCGTCCCGGTAGCGCTCGTAGAAGTCCGGGTAGCGCATGGGGCGCAGGGTCAGCTCGAAGCCCGGGTCGAGGAGGTTCTTCTCGGCGTTCGTGGTGGAGCTCATTACTGGCAGGCCTCGCAGGACTCGGGGTTTTCCAGGGAGCAGGCGACGGCTTCTTCGGCTGTTGCCTGCGCAGGTACAGGGGCGGGGGCGGCTTCGGCGGTCTGGCCGGCCGCCGCGCGGGCGATGCGGGTCGCCGGGCGCGAACGCAGGTAGTACGTGGTCTTCAGACCCTGCTGCCAGGCGTACGCGTACATCGAGGAGAGCTTGCCGATGGTCGGCGTCTCCAGGAACAGGTTCAAGGACTGCGCCTGGTCCAGGAACGGCGTGCGCGCGGCGGCCATGTCGATCAGGCCGCGCTGCGGGATCTCCCACGCGGTGCGGTAGAGGTCGCGCACCTCGGCCGGGATCCAGCTGAAGCCCTGCACGGAGCCGTTGGCCTCGCGCAGCGCCTCGCGGGTCTGGGCGTCCCAGACGCCGAGCCGTTTCAGCTCCTGCACCAGGTAGGAGTTGACCTGGAGGAACTCACCGCTCAGCGTCTCGCGCTTGAAGAGGTTGGAGACCTGCGGCTCGATGCACTCGTAGACGCCCGCGATGGACGCGATGGTGGCGGTCGGCGCGATGGCGAGAAGCAGCGAGTTGCGCATGCCGGTCGCGGCGATACGTTCCCGCAGCGCGGCCCAGCGCTCCGGCCAGGTCAGCTCGACGCCGTAGTGGTCGGGGTGCAGGACGCCGCGCGCGGTGCGGGTCTTCTCCCAGGCGGGCAGCGGGCCATTGCGCTCGGCGAGGTCGGCGGACGCCTCGTACGCGGCGAGCATGATCCGCTCGGCGATGCGGGTGGAGAGGGCACGCGCGGCGGGGGAGTCGAAGGGCAGCTTCAGCTGGAAGAAGACGTCCTGCAGACCCATGGCGCCCAGGCCCACCGGACGCCACCGGGCATTGGAGCGCCCGGCCTGCTCGGTCGGGTAGAAGTTGATGTCGACCACCCGGTCGAGGAAGGTGACGGCGGTGCGGACGGTCTCGTCGAGCCGCTGCCAGTCGATGTCACCGGCGTCCGTGTCCACGAACGCGCCGAGGTTCACCGAGCCCAGGTTGCAGACGGCCGTCTCCCCGTCGTCCGTCACCTCCAGGATCTCCGTGCAGAGGTTGGAGGAGTGGACCGTGTGGCCGGGCTCCGCCGTCTGGTTGGCGGTGCGGTTGGCGGCGTCCTTGAACGTCATCCAGCCGTTGCCGGTCTGCGCGAGGGTGCGCATCATGCGGCCGTAGAGGTCGCGGGCCGGGATGGTCTTGCGGGCGAGCCCGGCGGCCTCGGCCTTGCGGTAGGCGGCGTCGAACGCGTCGCCCCACAGGTCGACGAACTCGGGCACGTCGGCCGGCGAGAACAGCGACCAGTCCTGGTCGGCGGCGACCCGGCGCATGAACTCGTCCGGGATCCAGTGCGCGAGGTTGAGGTTGTGCGTGCGCCGCTGGTCCTCGCCCGTGTTGTCGCGCAGCTCCAGGAACTCCTCGATGTCGGAGTGCCAGGTCTCCAGGTAGACCGCGGCCGCGCCCTTGCGCCGCCCGCCCTGGTTCACGGCGGCGACGGAGGCGTCCAGGGTCTTGAGGAACGGCACGATGCCGTTGGAGTGGCCGTTCGTTCCGCGGATCAGCGAACCGCGGGCGCGGATGCGTGAGTACGAGAGGCCGATGCCGCCCGCGTGCTTGGAGAGGCGCGCGACCTGGTGGTAGCGGTCGTAGATGGAGTCCAGCTCGTCCAGGGGCGAGTCGAGGAGGTAGCAGGAGGACATCTGCGGGTGCCGGGTGCCGGAGTTGAAGAGCGTCGGCGAGGACGGCAGGTAGTCCAGACGGCTCATCAGGCGGTACAGGGAGGCGACCTCGTCCAGGGCGCGGACGCTGCCGTCCTCGGCGAGGCCGCTCGCGACGCGCAGCATGAAGTGCTGCGGGGTCTCGATGACGTGCCGGGTGATCGGGTGCCGGAGCAGATAGCGGCTGTGCAGGGTGCGCAGGCCGAAGTAGCCGAACCGGAAGTCGGCGCCGTCCTCCAGGGCGGCCTCCACGAGACCGTCGAGGCGCTCCGCGTGGTCGGTGACGAACGCGGCGGTGCGGTCCGCGATCAGGCCCTCGCGGTGTCCCACGGCGACCGAGTCGGAGAAGGAGCGCACGCCCTGCGACGCGGCCTCGTCACGGATGCTGAGGCTGAGCAGCCTGGCCGCGAGCTGCGAGTACGTCGGGTCCTCGGAGATGAGCCCCGCGGCCGCCTCGGTCGCCAGCTCCCGCAGCTCCGCCAGGTCCGCGCGGGCCGAGCGGCCGCGCAGCGCGGCGGCGGCGACTCTGCCGGGGTCGGCGTCGGGGAGGTCGGCGGTGAGGTCGGTCAGGGTACGCAGCAGCGCGGTTCCTGGGCCGTCGGCGGTCTGCTGACCGTCGGTGGTCTGCGCTGACGCAGGTTCGGCTGGCGCGATGGTCACGTGGAGCACTCCCTCGCTCGGCTCTGGGCCCGCGGAGGGATGAGTGACACACGGGCGCCCGCCCCTGGGCAGGGCTGCGCTCCGCGTCCACCAGCCCATTCCACGAGGCCCGGACGACGTTGGCACCCGGACCGGTCGGAACGGGCGCGCTGCCGACAGGTCTTCGGACTGGAGAGCACGACAAATGCGTACTCGTACACCGTTGCGGGACAGTTCCGGACTTGCACCGGATTCCCCTGCGGCGACAGCGAGCACGAGCATACATCTTGTGCTGGCTCTGAGCGGCAGCCCCACATCTTGTGTCGGTGCACACATACGCGGCGCGGGCCGCCGGAGGAATCCGGCGGCCCGCGCCGCGTGTTGGGTACCGCGTTCGGAGAGAGGCTCAGTGCCCGCCCGGCGCTCCCGCCGTGGCCGGCGGCAGCTCCTCCACGACACCCGGGTCGCCCGCGTCCGCCGTGTAGTCCCCGGGAGACGTCTCGTCGATGCCGTCAGGGGCCTTCATGGCGCGCAGGACGAAGGTCATGACCACGGTGACCACCACGTTCAGGACGAACGCCGTGAGGCCGATGTAACCGATCTCACCGATGCCGGGGATCTCGTCGGACGAGCCGCCGAAGTGCTTCTGCGTCGGCGACGCGACACCGTACGCGGCGACCGTGCCGTAGATCATGCCGATCGCCCAGCCGGCGAGCAGCGCCCAGCGGTGGAACCACCGCGTGAACAGGCCGCCGACCAGCGCGGGCATCGTCTGGAGGATCCAGATGCCGCCCAGGAGCTGGAAGTTGATCGCGACCGTCTTGTCCATGGTGAGGACGAAGGCGAGCGCGCCGACCTTCACCAGGAGCGAGACCAGCTTGGAGACCTTCATCTCCTGCTGCGGGGTCGCGTCCGGCTTGAGGAAGTCCTTGTAGATGTTCCGGGTGAAGAGATTCGCGGCCGCGATCGACATGATGGCCGCCGGCACGAGCGCGCCGATGCCGATCGCCGCGAACGCGACGCCCGTGAACCAGTCGGGGAACATGTTCTCGAACAGCTGCGGAATCGCCAGCTGCCCGTTCTCCACCTTCACCCCGGCCGCGATCGCCATGAAGCCGAGCAGCGCGAGCAGGCCCAGCATCAGCGAGTAGAGCGGCAGGATCGTGGTGTTGCGGCGGATCACGTTGCGGCTCTTGGAGGAGAGCGTCGCCGTGATCGAGTGCGGATACATGAACAGCGCGAGCGCGGAGCCGAGCGCGAGCGTGGCGTACGTCCACTGCCCGGCCTCGCCCGGCGCGAGGCCCGCGACGGGCTTGCCCGCGGCTTCGTTGGTCGCCGAGAACTTGTCGCTCGCCGCCCGGAAGATCTCGTCGAACCCGCCGAGCTTGATCGGGATGTAGATGATCGCGACGGCGATGACGAGGTAGATCAGACCGTCCTTCACGAACGCGATCAGCGCGGGGGCGCGAAGACCGGACGAGTAGGTGTACGCGGCGAGCACCGCGAACGCGATCAGGAGCGGCAGGTCCTTGATGAACCAGTTGGTGTCCGGACCGCCGCCGACGCCCATGACGTCGAGCACGGCCTGGATGCCGACCAGCTGGAGCGCGATGTACGGCATCGTGGCGAGGATGCCGGTGACCGCGACGGCCAGCGAGAGCCCCTTCGAGCCGAAGCGCCCGCGCACGAAGTCGGACGTGGTCACGTAGCCGTGCTTGTGCGAGACGGACCAGAGGCGCGGCAGGAAGGTGAAGATCAGCGGGTAGACGAGGATCGTGTACGGCACCGCGAAGAAGCCGGCCGCGCCCGCCGCGTAGATCGCCGCCGGGACGGCCACGAAGGTGTACGCCGTGTACAGGTCACCGCCGAGCAGGAACCACGTGACCCAGGTGCCGAACGACCGGCCGCCCAGGCCCCATTCGTCCAGGCTCTCGGTCTCGGCCTTGCGCCAGCGCGCGGCCAGGAAGCCCATCGCCGTGACGGCGGCGAAGAAGAAGATGAAGACGGCGAGGGCGATGCCGTTGACGCCGCCTGTGTCCGCTGCGAGCACGTTCATCGGGTCGCACCCCCCTGGGCCTGCTCGGCCTTGCGGACGCGCTGGTCACGCTGCCACAGCTTGTAGGCGATCATCGTCAGCACGGTGGAGATGAGGACCCACAGCATCTGGTACCAGTAGAAGAACGGGATGCCGATGAAGGTCGGGTCGACCTTCGCGTAGGAGCTCACCCAGAGCATCGCCACGAACGGCGCGACGAGACAGAGGGCAATGACCACGCGGACCGGCGTGATCACCGGTCTGCTCACTTCAGGCGCATCTGACACTTCGCGGCTCCGCTCCCTCGCTTATCCCACCTTTAACGTGCGGGAAATCTAAGCGAGAGGATTGATCTATGGAACCCCCGTCCGGATACCGGACGGGTGCCGAATGGGTGCCGGATGGGTCAACGCGCCTGCTCAGCAGCAGCGGAACCCCTGTCGCGGGTCTGACTCCTGCCGGTCCGTCCGCATTCGCTCGAACTCCCTCCGGGAGGGTACGGATGCCCCCGGATGCGTCTTGTGTGCGTGCTCCACATACCGGTCGTACGCGGACTCGTCGGTCAACTCCCGCGCGTACCACCGGACCCAGCGCAGCCCCCGCAGCACCCAGGTCATTTCGTGAGCTCCGCCTTCTCCTCCCGGGTCGGGATGAGCCCGGCCGGTGCGGTCAGTCTGGACTCCACGTATTCGGCCTCGCTCAGCTGCGTCGACTGCGGGTTGCGGACGTGCTTCACGCAGATCCGGGCGGCGTCCGCGATCACGATGACGATGAGCAGGGCGAGCACGGCCGAAAGGACGCCGTCCACGGTGGAGTTGGTGACGACGGTGTGCATGTCGTCCATGGTCTTGGCGGGCGGCAGGACTTTGCCCGCGTCGATGGCGTCCTGGTAGTTGGCGCGCTGCTGGAAGAAGCCCACGCGCGGGTCGCTGGAGAACACCTTCTGCCAGCTCGCGGTGAGCGTCACCGTCGCGTCCCAGGCGAGTGGAATCCCGGTGATCCAGGCCCACTTGAGGCGTCCGGACTTCACCAGGAGCGTCGTGCAGACGGCGAGGGCGACCGCGGCGAGGAGCTGGTTGGAGATGCCGAAGATCGGGAAGAGCTGGTTGATCCCGCCGAGCGGCTCGTGCACGCCGACCCACAGGAAGTAACCCCACAGACCCGTGACCACCGCGCTGGTGATGATGAGTCCGGGCTTCCAACTGACCCTCTTGAAGGGCTTGTAGACGTTCCCGAGCATGTCCTGGAGCATGAAGCGGCCCACGCGGGTGCCCGCGTCGAGCGCGGTCAGGATGAACAGCGCCTCAAACATGATCGCGAAGTGGTACCAGAAGGCCCGCATGGAGCCGCCGGTGACCTTCGAGAAGATCTCGGAGACGCCGACCGCGAGCGTGGGCGCGCCACCGGTCCGCGAGAGCAGCGAGGACTCCTCGACGTTCTTGGCGGCCTGCGCGAGATCGGCGGGGGAGATGGAGTACCCGAAGCCGGCGACCGCCTGGCTCGCGGCCTGGACGTTGTCCCCGATGACGCCCGCGGGCGCGTTCATCGCGAAGTACAGCCCCGGGTCGATGATGCTGGCCGCGACGAGTGCCATGACCGCGACGGCCGACTCCATCAGCATGGAGCCGTAGCCGATCATCCGGACCTGCGTCTCCTTCTGGATCATCTTCGGCGTCGTGCCCGAGGAGATCAGCGCGTGGAAGCCGGACAGGGCCCCGCAGGCGATGGTGATGAAGACGAACGGGAAGAGCGAGCCCGCGAAGACGGGCCCGTCGCCGCGCGAGGCGAAGTCGGTCACCGGGTCCATCTTGAGGGTCGGCAGCGTGATGACGACGCCGAGCGCGAGCAGCAGGATCGTGCCGATCTTCATGAACGTGGAGAGGTAGTCGCGCGGCGCGAGCAGCATCCACACCGGCAGGATCGAGGCGATGAATCCGTACGCCACCAGCCAGATGACCAGCGTCGACGGCGCGAGCGTGAAGGTGTCCGCGAGGGACGACTCGGCGACCCAGCGCCCGGCGACGAGCGCGAGGAGCAGCAGCGCGATCCCGATGAGGGAGACCTCGCTGACCCGCCCCGGCCGCAGGACCCGCAGGTAGAAGCCCATGAGCAGGGCGATCGGAATGGTCATCGCGATGGAGAAGGTGCCCCAGGGTGAGTCCGCGAGCGCGTTGACGATGACGAGGGCGAGTACCCCGAGCAGGATGATCATGATGGCGAACGCGGCGAGCAGCGCGGCGGCCCCGCCGAAGGGGCCGATCTCCTCGCGCGCCATCTGGCCGAGCGACTTGCCGTCGCGCCGGGTGGAGAAGAAGAGGACAACCATGTCCTGTACGGCGCCCGCGAAGATCACCCCGACGATGATCCAGATCGTGCCCGGCAGATACCCCATCTGCGCGGCCAGTACGGGCCCCACCAGCGGGCCCGCGCCCGCGATCGCCGCGAAGTGATGGCCGAGCAGGACGCGGCGGTCGGTCGGGTGGAAGTCGATGCCGTTGTCCAGGCGCTCGGCCGGGGTGGCCCGCTTCTTGTCGACCTTCAGGGCGCGTTCGACGATGAACTTGGAGTAGAAGCGATAGGCGATGGCGTACGAGCCGAGGGCCGCGGCCACCATCCAGGCCGCCGACACCTCCTCGTCCCGCGCGAGCGCGAGCACGGTCCACCCCGCGGCGCCCACCAGCGCGACGAGGGACCAGATGACGATGGATCGGGGATTCGCTGTGCGCACCGGGTCGTCCTCCCGTTCATCATGCGATGACGGGAGGAACGTAGAGCAGCACGGTTCCCGGCGCCAGACCCCCGGAAGAGGATCAGGCCGCCGGGTGCCGGATCACTCCGTGGGGCGCTTGAGGCGGGCCACGAACTTGTAGCGGTCGCCGCGGTACACCGAACGGACCCACTCCACGGGCTGGCCGCCGCCGTCCAGGGAGTGCCGCGACAGGAGCAGCATCGGCAGGCCCACGTCCGTGCCGAGCAGGCCCGCCTCGCGCGGGGTCGCCAGGGAGGTCTCGATGGTCTCCTCGGCCTCCGCGAGGTGGACGTCGTACACCTCGGCGAGTGCGGTGTAGAGCGAGGTGTACTTCACCAGGGAGCGGCGCAGGGCCGGGAAGCGCTTGGCCGACAGGTGCGTCGTCTCGATGGCCATCGCCTCGCCGTTGGCGAGCCTCAGGCGCTCGATCCTGAGCACCCGGCCGCCCGTACTGATGTCGAGGAGCCCCGCGAGGGTGTCGTCGGCGGTGATGTAGCCGATGTCCAGGAGCTGTGAGGTCGGCTCCAGGCCCTGGGCCCTCATGTCCTCGGTGTACGAGGTGAGTTGGAGCGCCTGGGAGACCTTCGGCTTGGCCACGAAGGTGCCCTTGCCCTGGATCCGCTCCAGGCGGCCCTCGACGACCAGCTCCTGCAGGGCCTGGCGCACCGTCGTGCGCGAGGTGTCGAACTCGGCGGCGAGCGTGCGCTCCGGCGGGACCGGGGTACCGGGCGGCAGCGTCTCCGTCATGTCGAGCAAGTGCCGCTTCAGGCGGTAGTACTTGGGCACGCGCGCGGTGCGGCCGACGCTCGGGGCCGCGCCCGCGTCGGTCTCTGTACTGCTTGCCTCGGTGCCCATGCTCTGCCTTCCCGGCTCCTGTGCTGCTGCCGTCACCGGCTCCTCCGTCTGTCGCGGCTCACATCGTGGCACGTACCGGGCTGAGCAGACTGTGCCCGCTCAGGTGTCGGTCCGATAACGGACCTGACAGCCCTTCTTATACACCCTTGACACCCCTAAAGGTCTAGGCCAAGCTCCCCGTACTGGTCTACACCATTAAAGACCAGGTTCCAGTCCCACGGGCAGATCTCGGTCCATTTGGTCGCTGCGGGTGGGGGGTTGACTGGCATCCCTTGAGGAGGGTGACGTGAAGCGCAAGCTCATAGCGGCCATCGGTGTCGCGGGCATGTTGGTCTCGATCGCGGCCTGTGGCAGCGACGACAGCGACGACAAGAAGGCCGGAGCGGACGGCTTCAAGGGGGAGACCCTGACGCTCTGGGCGATGGACGGCTCCACGCCCGAAGGCTGGACCAAGGACGTCAAGGCGGCCTTCGAGAAGAAGACCGGCGCCAAGCTGAAGCTCGAAGTCCAGCAGTGGAACGGCATCCAGCAGAAGCTGACCACGGCCCTCTCCGAGGAGAACCCGCCGGACGTCTTCGAGATCGGCAACACCCAGACCGCCGCCTACGCCAAGACGGGTGGCCTCGCCGAACTCGGTGACCTCAAGGAGGGGCTCGGCGCCGACTGGACCGAGTCGATCAACAAGTCCTCGGTCGTGGACGGCAAGCAGTACGCCGCCCCGTGGTTCGTCCTGAACCGCGTGGTGATCTACAACAAGAAGGTCTGGGCCGACGCCGGCATCAAGGAGACCCCCAAGACCCGCGCGGAGTTCCTCAAGGACCTCAAGACGATCGGTTCCAAGACCGAGGCCGAGCCGATCTACCTGCCCGGCCAGAACTGGTACCACTTCGTCGGCCTGACCATCGGTGAGGGCGCCGAGCTGGTCAAGAAGGACGGCGACAAGTACGTCTCCAACCTGGCCGACCCCAAGGTCGCCAAGGCCATGAAGACGTACAAGCAGTTCGCGGACCTCTCCAAGGCTCCCAAGAACAAGGACGAGGCCACCCCGCAGCAGGCCGAGGTCTTCGCCAAGGGCAAGACCGGCGCCTTCATCGGCATGAGCTGGGAGGCCGCGACGGCGATCAAGGCCAACCCGAAGATCGAGAAGGACATCGGTTACTTCACGATCCCCGGCGCCACCGCCGCCAAGCCCGAGGGTGTCTTCCTCGGCGGCTCGAACCTCGCCGTCGCCGCGACCAGCAAGAAGCAGGACCTCGCCAAGGAGTTCCTGAAGATCGCGCTGTCGGACAAGTTCGAGGGCGCGCTCGCCAAGGAAAGCGGCGTCATCCCGAACAAGAAGGCCCTGGAGGCTCAGCTCAAGGGCAACGCGGCCGCCGAGGCCGCGGCGCCCGCCACCGCCGGCGGCGGCACGACCCCGCTGATCCCCGAGTGGGCCGCGGTGGAGAACCCGCCGAACCCGATCAAGAACTACATGACCGCGGTGCTGAACGGTAAGTCGAACGACGAAGCCGCCAAGCAGGTCGAGGGCGAGTTCAACAAGCGCCTGTCGCAGAAGCAGTAAGGACGCGCTTACGCCGGGGACTTCGGGCCCGGGGTGTCATCCGCCCCCGGGCCCGCTGCCCCGGCTCAGCGCTGCGTTCCGCGATGCCCACGAAAGAGATGGCAAGCATGACCGTGCAGACCGAACGGCCGCCCTCCGGCCCGACGGAGGATCTGAAATCGGACAGTAGGCCGAAGGATCCGGGCGAGCCCCGCACACGGGCCCGGTCGCTTGGGCCCTACCTGCTACTGCTTCCCGCGGTCGCGGCCACCCTGCTGTTCCTCGGCTGGCCGTTGGTCAACAACGGGATCCTGTCGTTCCAGAACCTCAACATGAGGCAGTTCATCCTCCACCTCACGGAGTGGAACGGGATCGACAACTTCAAGGAGGTCCTCAGCGGCGAGGACTTCTGGCGGGTCACAGGCCGCTCGATCGCCTTCACCGCGGTCAACGTCGCGCTGATCATGCTGCTCGGCACGCTGATAGGCCTGCTGCTCGCGCGGCTCGGCAAGCGGATGCGGACGTTCCTCCTGGTCGGACTCGTGCTCGCCTGGGCCATGCCGGTCATCGCGGCGACGACCGTCTACCAGTGGCTGTTCGCCCAGCGCTTCGGCGTCGTCAACTGGGTCCTCGACAAGGCCGGCTGGCACTCGATGGCCGACTACGACTGGATGGGCAGCCAGTACTCCACGTTCTTCGTGGTCATCGTCCTGATCGTCTGGCAGTCGATCCCCTTCGTGGCGATCAATCTGTACGCCGCGACGACGACGATCCCCAAAGAGCTCTACGAGGCCGCGTCGCTCGACGGCGCCGGCGCCTGGAAGCGCTTCACGAACGTCACGCTGCCTTATCTGCGGCCCTTCCTCTACGCGACGACGTTCCTGGAGATCATCTGGGTCTTCAAGGCGTTCGCGCAGGTCATGGCGCTCAACGAGGGCGGCCCGGACCGGCTCACCGAGATCCTGCCCGTCTACGCCTACATCGAGGGCATGGGCAACCAGCACTTCGGCATGGGTGCGGCGATCGCGCTGCTCACCATCGTCATCCTGCTGGCCCTGACCGCGTTCTACCTGCGGATCGTGCTCAAGCAAGAGGAGGACGAGCTGTGAACCGCATCGCTTCGTCGAGGTCGTCGCGTTCGTCGGTGGTCCGTCGCATCTGGCCCAACGCGGTGGCCGTCGTTCTCTTCATCGGCCTCGTCTTCCCGGTCTACTGGATGTTCGCCACGGCCTTCAAGCCGACCGGCGACATCATCAGCGAGGACCCGGTATGGATCCCGACCGACGCGACGTTCGAGCACTTCAAGACGGCCGTCAACGCCGATCACTTCTGGACGATGGTGGGCAACTCCGTCACCGTCACGGTGCTCGCCGTGATCTTCTCGCTGATCATCGGCCTCGCGTCGGCGTTCGCGCTCGCCCGCATGCGCTTCAAGGGCCGCAAGGGCTTCATCATCGGCTTCATGCTGGCCCAGATGGCGCCCTGGGAAGTCATGGTCATCGCGATCTACATCATCGTGCGCGACGCCGACATGCTGAACAGCCTGGTTCCGCTCACCCTCTTCTACATGGTGATGATCCTGCCCTTCACGCTCCTGACGCTGCGCGGCTTCGTCGCCGCGGTGCCGCGTGAGCTGGAGGAGTCGGCGATGGTCGACGGCTGCTCACGGATGCAGGCGTTCCGCAGGGTGATCCTGCCGCTGCTCGCGCCGGGCCTGATGTCGACCTCGCTCTTCGGTTTCATCACCGCCTGGAACGAATTCCCGCTCGTCCTTGTCCTCAACAAGGAGGCGGAGGCCAAGACGCTCCCGGTGTGGCTCTCCGGTTTCCAGTCCGTCTACGGCGACGACTGGGGTGCCACCATGGCCGCCGCCTCGCTCTTCGCCATCCCGATCCTCGTCCTCTTCGTCTTCCTGCAGCGCAGGGCCGTCAGCGGTCTGACCGACGGCGCCGTGAAGGGATAACCGCCATATGACGACACTCACCAGCCCCACCGACACCCTCACCCGGGATGCCCTGACCGTCCTGCAGCCCGGCTTCGTCGGGACAAGCGCGCCCGACTGGCTGCTCCGCAGGATCGGTGAAGGCCTCGCCTCGGTCGGGCTCTTCGGCCGCAACATCGCCTCGCCCGAACAGCTGGCCGCACTGACGGCACAGTTGCGCGCCGAGCGCGACGACGTCCTGGTCGCCATCGACGAGGAGGGCGGTGACGTGACCCGCCTGGAGGTCCGCTCCGGCTCCTCCTTCCCCGGCAACCACGCCCTCGGCGCGGTCGACGACACGGCGCTCACCCGTGACGTGGCCGCCGAGCTGGGCCGCCGGCTCGCCGCGTGCGGCGTCAACCTCAACTGGGCGCCGTCCGCCGACGTCAACTCCAACCCCGACAACCCCGTGATCGGCGTACGGTCCTTCGGCGCCGACCCGCTCCTGGTGGCCCGGCACACCGCCGCGTACGTCGAGGGCCTGCAGTCCGCGGGCGTCGCCGCCTGCACCAAGCACTTCCCCGGGCACGGCGACACCGCGGTCGACTCGCACCATGACGTGCCGCGCATCGGGGTGGACCCGGAGGTGCTCCGGGCGCGTGACCTGGCGCCGTTCCGGGCGGCGATCGCCGCGGGCACGCGGGCCGTGATGAGCGCGCACATCCTCGTGCCGTCCCTGGACGCGGAGTACCCGGCGACGCTCTCCCGCCGCATCCTGACCGGCATCCTGCGCGAGGAACTCGGCTTCGACGGCCTGATCGTCACGGACGGCATGGAGATGCAGGCCATCTCCGCCACGTACGGCATCGAGCGCGGCAGCGTCCTCGCCATCGCCGCGGGCGCCGACGCGATCTGCGTGGGCGGCGGCCTCGCGGACGACGAGACGGTCCTGCGGCTTCGCGACGCGCTGGTCGGCGCCGTCCGCACGGGCGAGCTCTCCGAGGAGCGCCTCGCCGACGCGGCCACGCGGGTGCGGGCCCTTGCCCACTGGACTTCGGTGTCGGGCGCGGCCGAGCGTTCGGGGGGCGCGCCCGGCACCGAGATCGGCCTGGTCGCGGCCCGCCGCGCCCTGACGGTCACCCGGGGCGAGTCCTACGCGGCCCCGCTCACCGAGGCTCCGTTCGTCGCCGCCTTCACCCCGCTGGCCAACATCGCGGTGGGCGACGAGACCCCGTGGGGTGTGGCCGCGGAGCTGGAGCGCCTGCTCCCGGGCACCGAGACGGGCAGCTTCACGGGCGCGGACGCGGGTGCGCTGGCCCTCGCGGAGGCGGGGGAGCGGCGGATCGTGGCCGTCGTCCGCGACGCCCACCGCCACGCGTGGATGGCGGAGTCCCTGAACACCCTGCTGACCACCCGCCCGGACACGATCGTGGTCGAGATGGGCGTCCCGCAGTCAGCCCCGACGGGCTCCCTCCACATCGCCACACACGGCGCGGCACGGGTCTGCGGCCTGGCGGCGGCAGAGGTCATCACAGGGGCCTAGCAAGCGCCCCGAAGGGGAGCGGGGAACTGCGAGCCCAGCCCCCACTCACTCGCGGAGAGACCACAAACGAAAGGTGCCGGGGATCCCCAGCAGGGGGTCCCCGGCACCTTCCGTCACGCCGCTTCCGCCTAAATCCCCTGCCAGGCCGGCTTCGCCGCATACGTGGCCCGGAAGTACTCCCCAAGCTTCAGCTTGGAAGCGGCGGCCTCGTCCACGACCACGGTCGCGTGCCGGTGCAACTGCAGAGCCGAAGCCGGCACCACCGCGGCCACCGGCCCCTCCACCGTCGCGGCGACCGCGTCCGCCTTGCCCTCACCGGTGGCGAGGAGCACGAGGTGCCGCGCCTCGAGGATCGTCCCGATCCCCTGCGTGATCACATGGTGCGGCACCTGCTCGATGTCGCCGTCGAAGAACCGCGCGTTGTCCACCCGCGTCTGGTTCGTCAGCGTCTTGATCCGCGTGCGCGAGGCGAGCGAGGAGCACGGTTCGTTGAACCCGATGTGCCCGTCCGTGCCGATCCCGAGCAGTTGGAGATCCACACCCCCGGCGTCCGCGAGCGCCTGGTCGTACGCCTCGCACGCCGCCTGCACGTCCTGCGCGCTGCCGTCGGGCCCCATGAAGGACTTCTCGCTGAGCCCCAGCGGCTCGACGACCTCACGCAGCACCACGGAGCGGTAGGACTCGGGGTGCCCGGCGGGCAGCCCCACGTACTCGTCGAGCTGGCAGATCCGCGCCCGCGAGGCATCCACGGCACCGGAGCCGACCTTGGCGGCCAGGGCTTCGTAGATGGGCAGCGGGGTGGATCCGGTGGCGACACCGAGCAGGGCGTCAGGCTTACGGCGCACCAGGGCGGCCATGGCCTCCGCGATGAGCTCGCCGCCTGCCTTGGCGTCCGGGACGATGACAACTTCCACGCTGGGCCTGCCGATCTGGAGGGGGGCTCACGGGTCTGGAGAGAGAACCCACGGGGGACTATGTGGTATAGACCAATCTAGCAGAGCTGGCCCGTACGAGCCCCAGGTTCCCGGGCTTCAAGTTCCCGCCTTCCATGCTCGGCTCTCCGGCCCGCCCCCGCCCGTCGGCACGGCACAGGCGCCCCCGAAGCTCCTCACACTCCCAGGACCGACCCTCCCGTCGCGTCGATCAGCTGACCGGTGATCCAGCGCGCGTCGTCCGAGGCGACGAAGGCGACGATGTCCGCCACGTCCCGGGGCTGGCCTATGCGGTCGAAGGTCGAGTAACCGGCCATCTCCGCGCGCCGCTCCTCGGGAAGCCCGTCCATCATCTCGGTCTCGATGATCCCCGGCGCCACCGAGTTGACCGTGATTCCGCGCGGGCCCAGGTCCTGCGCCAGGGTGTGCGTCAGGACGTTCAGCGCACCCTTCGTCATCGAGTAACCGATCGTGATCGGGAAGGCGATGCGGGTGACGCCCGAGGAGATGTTGATGATCCGGCCGCCGTCGCGCAGCCGGTCGAGTCCCTTTTGAATGATGAAGAAGGGTGCCTTCACATTGACCGCGAACACCCGGTCGTAATCCGCCTCCTGGACCTCGCCCACGAGGCCGTACAGCCCGATGCCCGCGTTGTTCACCAGGATGTCCAGTCCGTCGGCATGCCGGTCGAACTCGGCCCAGAGCGCCTCGGCGTCGCCGGGGACGCCCAGCTCCGTGCCGAACGCGAAGGCGGAGCCGCCCGCCTCCTCGATGGCGGTGACCGTCTCCTTCGCCGCCGTCTCGTTGCTGCCGTAATGCACCGCGACCCGCGCGCCGTCCCGCCCCAGCCGCTCGGCGATGCCCCGCCCGATGCCGCGGCTACCGCCCGTGACCAGCGCCGTCTTCCCCGCCAGGTTCCCCGCAAGTGCGCTCATGAGAGCCGCCCCCTATTTCTCTAGTGGTCGCTACAGAAAGAACCGTAGCGGACTCCCGGCCGTTTTTCTAGCGGCCGCTATATAATTCACTCCATGGCGACGAAACAGCGCGGGCGCCCCCGCTCCTTCGACCGCGAGACCGCGCTGGAGCAGGCGCTTCGCACCTTCTGGGATCAGGGGTACGAGGCGACATCGGTCACGGACCTCACCCGCGCGATGGGCATCGGCGCCCCGAGCATGTACGCGGCCTTCGGTGACAAGCAGTCACTGTTCGAGGAGGTCGTGCTGCTGTACGGGCAGACGCACGGCTCCTTCAGTGACCGCGCCTTCGCGGAGGAACCCACCGTCCGCGGCGGAGTCGAGCGGATGCTGTTCGAGGCCGCCGACAAGTACACGGAAGCCGGCCACCCCCACGGCTGCCTGGTCATCTGCGCCGCGACGAACTGCGCGACGCCGGAGGTCGAGGCCGCCCTGCGTGACCGGCGCAACGCCAATGTCAGCGCCATCGAGTCCCGCATCAGGGCCGCCGTCGCCACCGGCGAGCTCCCCCCGGAGACCGACGCCCCTGCCCTGGCCCACTACACCGGAGCCGTGCTGCAGGGCATGTCCCAGCAGTCCCGCGACGGCGCGAGCCGACAGCAGCTGGAGGCGGTCGCCGAGCTGGCCATGCGGGTCTGGCCCGGTGTATAAGTCCGCTGGGCGGCAGGAGTCCGCCGAGCGGCGAGTGAGAGAAAGAGACAACAACAAACATCTGCCGACGCGTAGACACAGGAGAATGGTCTAGTCCACAATGCGTTGGTAAAGCATCCGTCCTTCCCGCACAGGAGGGCGGACCGAGGAACCGGCACTCTCTGCCCTGACCGTGTCGGATCCTCCGATCGACCGTCCGGTACCGCACATTCCGGTGGTCGGTGTTCCTGAAGGGCTGCGGTGCCGTGGGTGGGTTGAGGGTCCCGCCCTGGCGCCGCGGCTCGTCGGGGATCTCCCGGAGCGGGCCCGCCGGACGTGCCAGGTACGCTCGCACACGTGCCCTCCATGAACGACCTCGTACGCCAGCACACCGCTCTCGGTGACTCCGATCTCGAGTGGCTGCATCTGCTGGTCTCGGAGTGGCAACTGCTCTCCGACCTCTCCTTCGCCGACCTCGTGCTGTGGGTCCCCACGCGCGACGGCACCCGCTATGTCTCCGTGGCGCAGATGCGGCCCAACACCGGGCCCACCTCCTACCAGGACGACATGGTCGGCCACCTCGTCCCGCGCGGCCGCCGCCCGCTGCTCGACGCCGCCCTGGACGAGGGCCGCATCGTGCGCGAGGGCGACCCCGAGTGGCGCGAAGAGGTCCCGGTGCGGGTCGAGTCCATCCCCGTACGCAGGGAAGGCCGTGTCCTGGGGGTCATCGCCCGCAACACGAACCTGCTCACGGTGCGCACCCCGTCCCGGCTGGAACTGACCTATCTCCAGTCGGCGTCCGACCTGGCCCAGATGATCGCCGCCGGGTCCTTTCCGTTCCCCGGCCAGCAGGTCGACATGGACGCGTCCCCGCGCGTGGGCGACGGTCTGCTCCGGCTCGATGCCGACGGCATCGTCCAGTACGCGTCGCCGAACGCGCTCTCCGCCTACCACCGCCTCGGCCTCGCCGCCGACCTGGTCGGCCATCACCTCGGCACGGCGACCGCCGAACTCGCCCCGTCCCGCGGCCCGGTGGACGAGGCGCTCGCCAAGGTCGCCAGCGGCTGGGCGCCCCGCGAGTTCGAGATCGAGGGCGGCGACGGCGTGATCCAGCTCCGCGCGATCCCGCTCAAGCCGAAGGGGCCCCGCATCGGATCGCTCGTACTCCTGCGCGACGTCACCGAACTGCGTCGCCGCGAGCGGGAGTTGATCACCAAGGACGCGACCATCCGGGAGATCCACCACCGGGTGAAGAACAACCTCCAGACGGTCGCCGCACTCCTGCGCCTGCAGGCGCGCCGCATCGACTCCGCCACCGGCCGCGAAGCCCTCGAAGAGGCCGTACGCCGCGTGGGCTCCATCGCCATCGTGCACGAGACGCTGTCCCAGAACCTGGACGAGCGCGTGGAGTTCGACGAGATCGCCGACCGTGTCCTCGCGATGGTGGCGGAGATCTCGCCGGGCAAGGTCACCGGCCGGCGCACCGGACGCTTCGGCATCCTGGACGCGGAGGTCGCGACCCCGCTGTCGATGGTCCTTACGGAAGTGCTGCAGAACGCCCTGGAACACGGCTTCCAGGAAGGCGACACCGGCACGGTCGAGGTCTCCGCGGTGCGCGGCGGGACCAGCAAGGACGCCCGGCTCCTCATCACCGTCCAGGACGACGGCGTCGGTCTGCCCGACGGCTTCGATCCGCACCGCTCGGGCAACCTCGGCCTGCAGATCGTCCGCACTCTGGTCGAGGGCGAGATGGGCGGCACGTTCGACATGGTGCGGGCACCGGAGCGCGGCACGCAGGTCGTCCTCGACATCCCGGTGCGCGCCGACAAGTAGCGCTGTAGCACGACAGTTCGCCGCACCTGCAAACAGAAAGCAGTGAGCCCCGGACCAAAGTGGTCCGGGGCTCACTGCTCACGTTGCGTTGCGCATCGGGGGTACTGCGCGGCTGCGGCTCGGGGGCGGGAGATGCGTACTCGCTGTACGCGCCGCCGGGCTCAGGCTCGTAGGGGGCGTGAGCGTCAGGCGCTTGCCTGGCGTGCACGGTTGCGAGCGGCGCGGCGCTTCATTGCGCGGCGCTCGTCCTCGCTGAGGCCACCCCAGACGCCGGAGTCCTGGCCGGACTCGAGCGCCCACTGCAGGCACTGCTCCATGACGGGGCAGCGGCGGCAGACGGCCTTGGCTTCCTCGATCTGCAGCAGCGCAGGACCGGTGTTGCCGATGGGGAAGAAGAGCTCGGGGTCTTCCTCGCGGCAAACGGCGTTGTGACGCCAGTCCATGGCTGCTACCTCTCCTTGGTATTACATGCAAGGTTGCTTGTGAATGTGAACGCTTTCACGAATCCCCCGACAACGGAAGGGACGTACGTCACATAACGCGACGATGTCCTATGTGTTGAGGAGGGGGTTCTGGCTTTCTGTGGGGCCGATGTTGCGGGCCGTCCCGATCGCCATGTAGAGATTCGCAAACCTCGGCGGCGGATACAACCCCTTCCGGCAAGTTTTTTTTGATTCCTCAGTGTCGACTGGGTCACAGCCGTACTTCCATGGGGTGGACCCTGGCCTAAACGTTCGAGTGAAAGGACTTTGGGCCCTTCTACTCACACAATCACACGCAGTGCACGGCGTACGCCTGTGAACGTCACGCTCGTGCGCAGCCCCAGGTGGTCACCGTCCATCTGAAGGGGGAGCGGCACCTTGGAATGCAAGGTGAAGTCGGTGAGGTCATGGAGCGTAACCGCGTGCTTGCCGTGGGGTCCGCGATCGGGTGTCGAGGTCAGGAGCTGCGTCCCGTACCGGGCCACCGCGGTGGTGGAGAGCTTGCTCAGACCGAGCACGTCGAGGCCGGTGTCGAAGGAGGCCTGCGGGGAGGCGTACATCGGGCGATTGCCCAGGTAGGTGTACGGAGAGGTGTTGCAGACTATGGAGAGCACGAGGTCGGTCACCGGGTCCTCGCCGGCCCGTTCCAGCGTGATCATTCCGTGTCTGCGGTGCGGCTCGTCGAGGAACTGACGGAACACCTGGCGCAAATAGAGCGCATGGGTGGACCGCTTCCCGCGTTCCCTCTGTTGTTCGACCCGTCCCACCACTCCGGCGTCGAATCCGAATCCGGCGGCAAAGGTGAACCAGCGCGCGGGGACGGCTTCGTCCTCCGTGCCGGGTGTGCCCGACACCTGTCCCAGGCTCACTGTCCGTTCGCTTCCCTCACGCAGCGCGTCGAGCAGGGCGCCGGTCGCCTCCACGGCGTCGTTGGGCAGACCGAGGGCGCGCGCGAAGACGTTGGTGGAACCGCCGGGGACGACCGCGAGGCGCGGCAGACGGGCCGGGTCGGGGCCGTTGTGCAACAGACCGTTGACGACCTCGTTGACCGTGCCGTCCCCGCCGAGGGCGACGACCAGCTCGATGTCCTTGCTCTCCGCGGCCTGTCTGCCGAGGTCCCGGGCGTGACCGCGGTACTCCGTGGTGACCGCCTCGAGTTTCATCTCGCTCGCCAGCGCGTGGATCAGTACGTCACGCGTGCGCGCGCTGGTGGTGGTTGCCGCCGGGTTGACCACAAGGAGTGCACGCATGCGAAGCAGCGTACCTAGCGCTCTTTGACCGGCACAGACCGAGGGGGCGGACCGGGGGCCGGAGCACGGATACGCACAGCTACCCTGCAAGGGTGAGCACTGAGCGGAATCCCACCCCTGAAGCCCCGGAGCCCGGCCCGCGTCCCGGACGTCTGACGGCCGCCGCGGCCCTTGCCGCGCTGGAGGGCGTCGCACTCATCGCCGCCGGTGTTTACATGCTCGTGATGGGCCTCGCGGGTGACCCCGACAACCCGGAGCAGGCCACGACGGGCGGCATCACGCTGATCGTCCTCGCGCTGCTGCCCCTGCTGGCCGCCCGCGGTCTCCTGCGCCGCCGCAGCTGGAGCCGGGGGCCCGCCATCATCACGCAGATCATGGCGCTTCCCGTGGCCTGGCAGCTGTTGCAGGCCGACAGCATGGCCATCCCGGGCGGCATCGCGCTCGCCGCCGTCGCGGTGACCGCGCTCGTCCTGCTGGTCAACCCCGCCACCACCGAGGCCCTCGGCATCCGGGGCCCGGGGAACGCACCGGACGACGTGAAGTAGCTTTTCCCGCCGTCCCGCGCGGGCAGACGTACCGAACGCGGGGGCAGACGTACCGAAGGAGCAGACCAGGAGGGGCGGTCTGCTCCTTCGTCACTCCTCGACGAGGAGCTTCTCGCGCAGCTGCGCGAGTGTGCGGGCGAGAAGCCGGGAGACGTGCATCTGGGAGATGCCGACTTCCTGGGCGATCTGCGACTGCGTCATGTTGCCGAAGAACCGCAGCAGCAGGATGCGCTTCTCGCGCGGTGGAAGGTCTTCCAGGAGCGGTTTGAGGGATTCCCTGTACTCGACGCCCTCCAGGGCCTCGTCCTCCGCGCCCAGGGTGTCCGCGACCGCCGGGGACTCGTCGTCCGTGTCCGGGACGTCCAGGGACAGCGTGGAGTACGCGTTGGCCGACTCCAGGCCCTCCAGGACCTCCTCCTCGGAGATGCCCAGCTTCTCGGCGAGCTCGTGCACCGTGGGGGAGCGGCCGTGCAGCTGGGACAGCTCGGCGGTCGCCGTGGTCAGCGCGAGCCTGAGCTCCTGGAGACGCCGCGGGACCCGGACCGCCCAGCCCTTGTCGCGGAAGTGACGCTTGATCTCGCCGACGACCGTGGGTGTCGCGTACGTGGAGAACTCCACGCCGCGCTCCGGGTCGAAGCGGTCGACGGACTTGATCAGGCCGATGGTGGCGACCTGCGTCAGGTCGTCAAGGGGCTCGCCGCGGTTGCGGAAGCGGCGGGCCAGGTGCTCGACGAGCGGCAGGTGCATGCGGACCAGCTTGTTGCGCAGCTCCGCGTACTCAGGGCTGCCGTCCTTCAGCTCGCGCAGCTCGATGAACATCGCGCGTGCGCCGCTGCGGTCCTGCGGATTGTGCCGGGTGTGCTGCTGCTCACCGTGTTCGCTCATGTATCCCGCCCGTTGCGCGCCGCCCCGGACGGAGGGCTTTGCGCGCTCCTCCTGGGCGGTCGGCTCTGCCTGCTCCGACGCATCAGCCACAGTCGACGGACCCGGCTGCTCCGGGTCCTCCGGGTGCGGCCTGGCCTGCTGCTCGGGGATGCCCGTGAGCGCCGGCTCCACCGGAGCCTCGCGCCCCCTCGTCGGCGTCCCTCTCCTGCCACCGGACAGACCCCGTGTGCCGCGCTCTTCGTCCCGCACCGGTCCCTCCCCGCCCCTCACGCCGGCCCGGGTCCCGCGCCGCGCTTCTTGTAGAGACTGATCGAGACGGTGTTGTCCTCGGCCACGGAGGAGTCGACCTGACCCGCGAGGGCGGACAGCACAGTCCAGGCGAAGGTGTCCCGTTCAGGGGCCCGGCCGTCGGTGGTCGGCGCCGAGACGGTCACCTCCAGGGAGTCGTCGACGAGCCGGAAGACGCAGCTGAGCACCGAACCGGGCACGGCCTGCTGGAGCAGGATCGCGCAGGCCTCGTCGACCGCGATGCGCAGGTCCTCGATCTCGTCGAGAGTGAAGTCCAAACGCGCCGCGAGACCGGCCGTGGCCGTACGCAGCACCGACAGGTAGGCACCCGCAGCCGGAAGGCGGACCTCGACGAAGTCCTGATTCCCGGGCTCGCCTGCGATCTGGGACACCCTCACCTCCAAGGTGGTACAAGCACTTTCGGGGCTCCAGGTCCGCCGTGAGCGGCGGTCCGGACTGCGTCACACGGGTAACGCACCACGTAGTTCTGCGGTGACGCTACCGCGCTCCCCAGTTCCGTGTCCCGGGGACCCCGCTCCGTTGCTGTCACTCATAGTAAGCCTAAGGGTACGGAGAGTGGCTAGGGGTCTCACGGTCCCAATTGGAGAGTACGGGCGTCGGGTTGACGTACCCAGGCCTCAGACGATCGAACCGTCGACGAAGCACCAACGCCAGCTCTCGCCCGGTTCGAACGTCCTCATCACCGCGTGTCCGGTGTCCTTGAAGTGCTCCGTCGCGTGCCGGAAGGGCGAGGAGTCGCAGCAGCCCACGTGGCCGCAGTCCAGACAGAGCCGCAGTTGCACCGGGTGACTGCCGACCGCGAGGCACTCCAGGCAGGTCTCGCTCAGCGGTGCGGGCTCGGGGTGCGGCAGCGTTGCGACGTGCGGGCACTCGTTCATGATTGCCAGGTTACGACGGGAACACGTGTCGCGGAGGCCTGACCGATGGACGTACTGCCCCTGGTGGCGCTGATCGCGGCGAGTGCCGCGGTGGCCGGCGCCGCCCGCTGGACGCCGGTGCCCGCGCCGCTGCTGCTCGTCGCGGTGGGTCTCGTGGCCGCGTATGTGCCCGGGGTCCCGGACTATCACCTGGACCCGCACATCGTGCTGCCGCTGATCCTGCCGCCCTTGCTGCACACCGCGGCCCTGGAGAGTTCGTACCTCGATCTGCGCGCCAACATCAGACCCGTGGCGCTGCTCTCGGTCGGGTACACGCTGTTCGCGACCCTCGCCGTCGGCTATCTCGCGTATCTGCTGATCCCCGATCTGCCGCTGACCGCCGCGCTGGTCCTCGGCGCGGTGATCGCGCCGCCGGACGCGGTGGCGGCCACGGCCGTCGCGCGGAAGGTGGGACTGCCGTCACGGATCACCACGATCCTGCAGGGCGAGTCGCTGGTGAACGACGCGACGGCGATCACCGCCTACAAGGTCGCCCTGGCGGCGGCGGTCGGCGAGGGCGCGAGCTGGGCGGGCGGGATCCAGGAGTTCCTGGTCGCCTCGGTCGGCGGGGTCGGCGTCGGGCTCGTCCTCATGGTGCCGCTCCACTGGCTGCGCAGGCACATGAAGGAGGCGATGCTGCAGAACACCCTCTCCTTGCTGATCCCCTTCGTCGCGTACGCCGCCGCCGAGCAGGTCGGTGCCTCCGGAGTGCTCGCCGTGGTCGTCGTCGCCCTGTTCCTCGGGCACCGCTCCTGGGAGGTCGACTTCGAGACGCGGCTCCAGGAGGCCGCGGTGTGGAAGGTGGTCGCGTTCATCCTGGAGTCGGCCGTCTTCGCGCTCATCGGCCTCCAACTGCCGCTCGTGCTCAAGGGGCTCGGCGAGTACAGCGGCATCCAGGCGGCCTGGTACGCCCTGGGGGTCTTCTTCCTGGTCGTCCTCGCGCGCTTCGTGTGGTCGTATCCGGCGACCTATCTGCCGCGGATGCTCTCGAAGCGCATCAAGGAGCGGGAGAGCGACATGGACTGGCGGCGTCCGCTGATCGTCAGCTGGGCCGGGATGCGCGGAGTGGTGTCGCTGGCGATCGCCTTCTCGATCCCGCTCGTCATGGACGACGGGGAGCCGTTCCCGGCACGCAACCTCGTCCTGTTCCTGACCTTCACCACGGTGATCGGCACGCTGGTCGTGCAGGGGCTCTCGCTGCCGTGGCTGATCCGGGTCCTGAAGCTGCCGGGGCGTGACGCGCAGGCGGAGACGCTCGCGGAGGCGCAGGCCCAGAACGCCGCCTCCGAGGCTGCGGAGCGGCGGGTGGACGAACTCATGCGGGACGAGCGCAACTGCCTCCCACAGCCCCTCCAGGACCGTCTGCGCACCGTCCTGGAGCGGCGTCGCAACTCCGTGTGGGAGCGACTCGGGCAACCCAACCCCGTGACGGGGGAGTCGGCGGACGAGACCTACCGCAGGCTCACCCGGGAGGCGATCGCCGCGGAGCGCGAGGTGTTCGTGAAGATGCGGGACGACCGGCGCATCGACGACGAGATGATGCGGACGCTGCTGCGGAAGCTGGACCTGGAGGAGGCGGCGGCCTATCGGGAGGTCGAGGACTGATCCGTGGCGGTCGCCGGCTCCGTCGCGGTGATCACCGCCGTGACCTCGGCGCCGGGGGGAAAGGCGCCCTCTTCGGAGAGGGCCGTCAGCGCGTAGAGGAGCTTGGCCACGTAGACGCGCTCCACGGGGAGGCCGTGCCGGTCCTCGAAGTCGTCCGCGAACGCGCTGAGTTCGGGGGAGGTGCGGGCGTAGCCACCGAAGTGGAAGCGCTCGTCCAGGTGCCAGTTGGCGGTGGGGGCGCCGAAGGCCCGCTCTTGCAGCGCCCGTATCTCCGGGCCGAGGAAGCCGCCCTTGAGCACCGGTATGCCGAGGGCGCGCTGGCCCGGGGCGAGGCCCGCGGCCATGCCGGCCAGGGTGCCGCCGGTGCCGCAGGCCACGGCCGCCGTGTGGGTGCGGCCGCGCAGTTCCTCGCCCAGGGCCGTGCAGCCCCGCACGGCCAGGGAGTTGCTGCCCCCTTCGGGGATGACGTAGGAATCTTCGGCGCCTGTCGTGCGCAGGAGGGCGGCAAGGACCTCGGGGTCGGTCTTCCTGCGGTACGTCGTCCGGTCGACGAAGTGCAGGCGCATCCCGTCGGCGGCGCATCGCGTCAGCGACGGGTTCAGGGGGCGGCCCGTGAGTTCGTCGCCGCGGACGATGCCGATGGTGCGCAGGCCGAGGAGGCGGCCCGCCGCGGCGGTCGCCCTGAGGTGGTTGGAGTAGGCGCCGCCGAAGGTCAGCAGGGTCGTGTGCCCCGCCGCGACGGCGGCGTCCAGGTTCAGGAAGAGCTTGCGGTACTTGTTGCCCGGGAGGTCCGGGTGGATCAGGTCGTCCCGCTTGAGCGTGAGGGTGACGCCATGCCGCGCGAACCGGTCGTCCCTGAGCTCCTGGAGCGGGGACGGGAGCCGGGGGCGCGGGGTGGTCGGCGGGGTGGTGCTCACCCCGCCATTCTGCCCGGCGCCATGCCGACGGGCACGGTCACGGTCACTGGGGGGAGGGGTTTACTTGAGGCGTTCCTCGATGCGCTCCCGCATGGATTTCATGGTGAAGCCCTTGGGGTCGATCTTGCCCGGCTGCCATTCGAGGTGGCCGATCACCGAGCGTTGGGTCCAGCCGTGATGGCGGCAGATGGCCGCCGAGACCCTCTCGATGGCGTCCAGCTGCGCGTCGGGCCACGGGTCGTCGCCGTCGCCGAGGTTCTCGCACTCGAAGCCGTAGAAGTGGCGGTTGCCGTCGGTGTTCGCCTCGTTGTCCGGCGGGAGCGCCTTCTCGGCGATGACCGCCCGCAGGACGTCGTCGTCGCCCAGGCCCGCGTGGTTGGCGCGGCCGTACCCGACGAGGTGGACGCGGCCGTCCTTGGTGATGACGCCGTGGCAGAGCGGGCCGGGCAGCGAGGCAGACCCGTCACGGCAGATCTCCACCGTCCGCTCGCTGCCCGAGGTGACCGTGTGGTGGATCATCACGCCGTGCATGGGCCCCCACGGCCCCTTGTGGTTGCGGTTGTGGTGACGCCAGTCGCCGACTTCGACGACCGTCACCCCTTCGTCCTTGAGCGCGTCGAGGAAGCTGCCCGCGGACATGGGTGGGGCCATGGCCGACTCCTTTGCGGAGCACGACGGCCGCCGGTCGCGGACCGTCTTGTATGTCCGCTTTTACCGGAACCACGGTGCCCGGACCAGCTGTTCGGACGTATTCCGTTGCTGTTCGGGCACCGTGCGAGCCGATTTGGTCAGCCGCGGTGGTCGCCGCTGTGCAGGAACGCGTCGCCGTTCGTCGCGATGTGCGCCTCCACTGCCTGCAGGGCCTGCTGCGTGGCCTGAGGGGTTCCCGTGCCGTGCTGCTGCGCGTAATACGCGGCGCCCAGCTTCTTCAGGAGGTCGCCGCCGGTGCGCTGCGCCTGGACCTCGTCGATCTTCTGCTTGCCCTGAGTGAGTCCGCGCTGCGCCTGTTCCTTGGCGCGATCCAGGAAGCCTGCCATTGCCGTCTCCTACGAATTGGTGCGGAATGGTGCTGATTGGTGCATGTCGGTACGAAGGGTATCGGCCGTTGTGTCCTGTTCAACGGATGCACCGATCTTGGAGTTCCCCACCCCCGGCGACCCCGTTCCTGGTACGCGGGTGAGTGCCCCGTATCGCCTGATCCATTCCCGCTCGTTTGTGTAATGGCGCCCGCACTCTCCGTGCTGGAAGGGTTGTCGGCGCAGATCAGCGCTTGATCGGGAGGGCATTGCCAATGTCGGTAGGCGAAGAGGTCCGTGCGGAACGGTCCGAGCCGCAGCAGAGCTTGGGTACATCGGCCGCGCGGAATCTGGCCACCACCACCAAGTCCGCGCCGCAGATGCAGGAGATCAGCTCCCGCTGGCTCCTGCGGACGCTGCCGTGGGTGCAGGTGCAGGGCGGCACGTATCGGGTGAACCGGAGGCTGAGTTACTCGGTCGGCGACGGCCGGGTGACGTTCGTGAAGACCGGGGACCGGGTGCAGGTCATCCCGGCGGAGCTCGGCGAGCTGCCGGTCCTGCGGGACTACGAGGACATCGAGGTATTGGGGGAGCTGGCCGGACGCTGCCAGCAGCGGGAGTTCGCCGCGGGGTCGGTCATCACTTCCTTCGGCAGCCAGGCCGACGAGGTGTTCCTGCTCGCGCACGGCAGGGTCGAGAAGATCGGCACCGGTCCGTACGGGGACGACACGGTCCTCGGCTCGCTCGCCGACGGGGCGTACTTCGGCGAGCAGGCACTGCTCGACCCGGAGGCCATCTGGGAGTACACGACGCGCGCGGTGACCGCGTGCACCGTGCTCACCCTGCCCCGCCAGGACCTGGAGCAGGTCGCCGAGCGCACGGACTCGCTGCGCGAGCATCTGCGGCGGCTGCGGTCCATCCCGCACCAGCGGACCAACAAGTTCGGCGAGGCGCCCATCGACCTCTCCTCGGGACACGTGGGCGAGGCCGTGCTCCCGGGCACGTACGTGGACTACGAATCGGCGCCGCGTGAGTACGAACTGAGCGTCGCCCAGACCGTGCTGCGCGTCCACACGCGCGTGGCCGACCTCTACAACCAGCCGATGAACCAGACCGAGCAGCAGTTGCGGCTCACGGTCGAGGCGCTCAAGGAGCGCCAGGAACACGAGCTGATCAACAACCGCGAGTTCGGCCTGCTCAACAACTGTGAGTACGAGCAGCGACTGCAGCCGCACGACGGCGTGCCGAGCCCGGACGACATGGACGAACTGCTCAGCCGCAGGCGGGGTTCGAAACTCTTCCTGGCCCACCCGCGCGCCATCTCCGCGTTCGGCCGCGAGCTCAACAAGCGCGGTCTCGTGCCGGAGACCATCGACATGGGCGGCCACCGCATTCCCACCTGGCGCGGGGTGCCGATCTACCCGTGCAACAAGATCCCGGTCACCGAGGCCCGCACCACCTCGATCATCTGCATGCGTACGGGCGAGGAGGAGCAGGGCGTCGTCGGCCTGCACCAGACCGGTATCCCGGACGAGATCGAGCCGAGCCTGTCCGTGCGCTTCATGGGCATCAGCGAGCAGGCGATCATCTCGTACCTGGTGTCGACCTACTACTCCGCGGCGGTCCTGGTGCCGGACGCGCTGGGCGTGCTGGAGAACGTCGAGATCGGCCGCTGGCGATGAGGCCGTGTCTGCGGGCGCGCCGCCGGGTACACCCCTTCCGTACGCGCCCGCAGGCCCAGGAACCGCCACCGTCCGCATCCTCCCCGGGGTGAGTCCATGACGGACACGACGACGGACATGACGGAGAAGCCCGAAGAGTACGAGGGGCACGCGGGGCACGATGCGCCCGAAGCGGCGGAGATCCTGGCGGCGGCGCGGCTGCGCGTCGACCCGGAGCTGCGCCGGGCGATCGACTCGCTGCCCGGGGCGATGCGCCGCATCGCGCTCTACCACTTCGGCTGGGAACACGCGGACGGCTCGCCGGCGGCCGGGCACGCGGGCAAGGCGATCAGGCCCGCGCTCGTGCTCGCCGCGGTGCGGGCGCTCGGCGGGGACCAGGCCTTGGCCGTCCGGGCCGCGACAGCGGTCGAGTTGACCCACAACTTCACCCTGCTGCACGACGACGTCATCGACGGGGACACGACCCGCAGGCACCGGCCCACCGCATGGACCGTGTTCGGCGAAGCCGACGCGATCCTGGCCGGTGACGCGCTCCAGGCACTGGCGCAGCGGCTGCTCGCCGAGGACCCGCACCCCGGGGCCCCGGCGGCGGCCGCCCGGCTGGCCTCCTGCGTGGTGGAGCTCTGCGCGGGCCAGCACGCCGACGCCGCGCTGGAGAGGCGCGGCCCCGACGAGGTCACGCTCGACGAGTGCCTCGCCATGGCCGAGGCCAAGACGGGGGCGCTGCTCGGCTGTGCCTGCGCACTGGGGGCGCTGTACGCGGGGGCGGGGCGGCGAGAGGTGGAGGCGCTCGACGGGTTCGGCCGTGAGGCGGGGCTCGCCTTCCAGCTCATCGACGACCTGATCGGCATCTGGGGCGATCCGGGGCACACCGGCAAACCGGCCCGTGCCGATCTCGCGGCCCGCAAGAAGTCCCTGCCGGTGGTGGCGGCCCTGGCCTCGGGCACCCCGGCCGCCGCCGAACTGGCCGAGCTGTACGGACGCCCGCCGGCCGACGGCGACCTGGACCGCATGGCGCGGGCCGTCGAGGCGGCGGGCGGCCGGGACTGGGCGCTGCTGCACGCGGGCGACCGGATGTCCCGCGCGATCAACCAGCTCGCCGGCGCGGTGCCGGTCCCGGAGGCCGCGGGCAGCCTGCTGACGCTCGCGGAGTTCGTCACGCGGCGCACGCACTGACCGTAGGGAGGCACACGCATCTGCCGTACGGCGGTGTACGGCGGCACACGGGGGCGTACGGCTGCCCGCGGAGAAGGGACCGGCCCGGCGAGCAGGGGCGGACAGGGCGGTCGAACACAACTGCGAGCCCCGCATTCTGCCGAGATCCGGTCAGGGTGCGGGGCTCGCCGGTGTGCCGGGGCCCGATCGCCTAGGCTGCAACCGAGGCAACCGGTGGGGCGCTACACGCAGTTGAGCGTGGGCGAGGGGCAAAGGGGCGGGCTGTGGGCGTAGTCATCCGGAGGGCCGGGGAGAGCGACAGGGCGGACGTGGTCCGGCTGCTCGACGAGGCGTTCCGGGACGATCCGGTGAGCAGCTGGGTCTTCCCCGACGCGGAGCACCGCCGCCGCAGGCACGGCGCGCTGATGGACGGCTTCTTCGGCCTCGCGCTGAGCGAGGGCTACGTCGACATCGCGGAGGACGGCTCGGCCGTCGCCCTGTGGTGGTCCGTCCCCGCGGGCGGGGACGAGAGCGCGGACGAGACCGGGGAGGAAGGGCCCGCGCAGTTGCGCGAGGCCGTGGACCCGGACAACGCGCGGATCGAGGAGATCGCCCGGCTGACCGGTGAGGCGCACCCGACCGACCGGCCCCACCAGTACCTGCACATGATCGGCGTGAGCCCGGAGCGGCAGGGCGAGGGGCTCGGCTCGGCGCTGATCGGCGCCGTACTCGAACGCTGTGACCGGGAAGGGCTGCACGCCTATCTGGAGGCGAGCAACAGCCGCAGCCGCACGCTCTACTCACGGCTCGGATTCCGGTTCACCGGGAACGCCATAAATCTTCCGGACGGCCCGCAGCTGTGGCCGATGTGGCGGGAACCCGAACGTTCCGGCACGGACGGTGGCGACACCGGCCGATTCGCATAAAGTCGTTGAAGCACCGCTGTGTTGTCCATGGACACAACGAAGGAGGGGCGAGCTCCGTGTCCCACGAAATGACCCGTGAGGTGTCCGGCGCTACGTCCCGCGAGCGACTTCTGGCGGAGGCATTCGTGGAGATGGCTGATTCGTTGACCGAGGAGTTCGACGTCGCCGAGTTCTTGCAGAGCCTGGCCGTGCGTTGCGTGGAACTTCTCGGCGTCTCGGTCGCGGGCGTCCTGCTGGCGGATCCCGAGGGCGAGCTGGAGCTCGTCGCTGCGTCCGGCGAGCACGTGTGGGTGCTCGATCTGTTCGCCCTGCAGCGGGAACAGGGACCGTGCCTGGACTGCTACCACTCCGGCGTGGCGCACGTGAACATCGCGCTCAACGGCCTGGAGGCGACCACCACCTGGCCGCGGTTCGCGACGCGCGCCAGGGAGGCCGGTTACGCGATGACGCAGGTGCTGCCCCTGCGCCAGGGTGATCAGACGCTCGGCACGCTGAATCTTTTCCAGGCGAAGCCGCAGGTGATGGGTCCCGACGAGATCGCGCTCGCGCAGGCCCTCGCGGACGTCGCCACCATCGCGATACTGCAGCGGCGTTCCCTGGAGCAGAGCGAGGTGGAGCGCGGCCAGTTGCAGGAGGCGCTCACCAGCCGGATCGACATCGAGCAGGCGAAGGGCGTGCTCGCCGAGCGCTGGAAGTGCACGGTCGACGAGGCGTTCGGGGCGCTGCGGCGCCACGCGCGCGCGAACCGCCTGCGGCTCGCGGAGTGCGCGCGGCAGGTGGTGGCGGGGGAGCTCGACACGGAGGGAATCCGCCGGGGGTGACGCGGCGGTTCCCGCACCTCGGCGCCCGGCGCTCTCCCGGCAAGGTCTGAGCCCGCCGGCTCCAAGAAGAAGTAATCCGAGTGAGTAGCATCCCTTGCGAAAGCTCGGATACCTCGTCGCCGTGTCGATCGACGGCTTCATCAGTGACCGGGGTGGCGACCTGGAATCCCTCATGTCGTATGTGGACGGGCCGCGAACTCAAACGGGAGGGCAGCGAGTTCGACATCTGGCTGTGCGGTGGCGCGAGGATCGCGGGGGAGCCGCGGGACGAGGTCGACGAGCTCGTCATCGATACGTACCCCAACTCGGCCAGCGAGTGCGGGCGTTCGTCGCCGACGCGCTGGAGCTCGGCCTCTCGGAAGACGAGGTGCGCTCCCAACAGGGCGGGCTGTCAAGGGGCGTTGAGAGGCTGAGGCGGGGCGGGATGTATGGTCCGACGGTTCCGGTACGTGGGTCACCTGGGGAGGGGACGGAGCGATGGGGCTGTGGGGGCCGACGCGGAGTGTGATGACCCGGTGGGCTGTTGCGGGGCTGGTGGTCGTGGGGCTCGCGGGATGCGGGGCCGGATCCGGGTCGCCAGGGGGAAGCTCGGGAGATCCCGGCGTGCCCTCCGTGAAGGAGGACAAGGACATCCCTGAACTGCCGCTCGACCGCTACGAGTTCAGTGATCGCGACAGCCGCCGCCACACCGAGGCGCAGGCGCGCATGACGCGGCGCTGCATGCGGAAGCTCGGCTTCGAGGACTTCCCCCTCTATCCCGGGCAGCGGAAGATGGCATCGTCCTACTCGCTGATCGCCGTGGCGATGACGTCGTATCCGTACGGGCAGCTCGACCTCGACGGTGCCCGCCGCTGGGGCTACGGCTGGGACCCGAAGCGGTCCTTCACCGATCCCGCGCGACCGAAGGGCCGCGTCATGACGGATGACGAGTACGAGGCGCTGTACGAACTGGGCCGCGAGCCCGGCGAGAGAGGCGGTTGCGCGAGCAGCGGTGCCGATCGTCTCACCGAAGGCGTGCGGAACAAGACGCGCATGTGGACGTACGCCTCCAAGCGGAGCCAGGCCGTGGACAAGGCGGTCATCAAGGACGAGCGGGTGCGCAAGGCCCTCGACACCTGGTCCGCATGCCTGGAGAGCAAGGGGATCAAGCACTACAAGACTCCGCAGGACGCGTTCCGGGACAAGGCGTGGGGCCGGGGGAACGACCACGGCGGCAACACCGACCGGACGAAGAGGGAGCGGGCCACGGCCACCGCCGACGTCGAGTGCAAGCGCGAGCACAACACGGCCGGTGTGTGGTGGGCGGTGCGCGAGGAGAAGCAGCGCGCGGATGTGGCCCGCCACAGGGACGCGTACGACGCGGTGCGCGCGGACCAGGAACGGTTGCGGGCCAACGTGAAGCACGTACTCGCCGAGAAGTAGCGGGTAGCGGGGCGGAGACCGACGATGCAGTCGCTGCTTGAGGAGTGGCCCGTGCGATAGCCCACACCCGCCTCACGAGAAGCAGGGGACATCTGCATCATGGGCTCATGGACATGACCGAGCTGGACCAGCTCCCTTCGGCTGTCGACACCGGGCGGCTGCTCGCCCTCGCCGACGGCCATCACGCACGCACCGCACGGCCTCTGGGCGTCTGGGAGGCCGGCGGGCATCTCGTGAAGACATACGCCGTCGAGGCGCCCGGACGGAAGGTGACCGCGCGGGCCGAGGAGTCCGCGCTCGCGATCGCAGGGGCGCACCTGGGGCTCGGTGGCGCCCGTGGGTCGGCCGGGCTCGCCGTGCTGATCGTGCACGCGGGTGGTGACGGGGACTACGTCCTCGTGCACAGCTGGATCGAGGGCTACATGTCCGACCTCGCCGTCTTCGTCGGCCCCGTCGACGACCCCGGTGAGCTGCGGCCGGGCCGAGCGGGGCTCGCGCCCTGCGTGTGGGAGGCCGCCGTGCTCACGCATGAGCGGGACGCGTACGTCCGGTGTGTGCTCGACGGGAGCGGAACCCTCCCGGAGCGGCTCACCGCGTGGGGCCGGGACGTCATCGAGGGGGACCTGCGATGACGTACGACGCGCCCCTCGTGCGCCACGCCCGCCCCGCCGACCTCCCCCGCATCGTGGAACTCGTCGCCGAGCACGCCGCGTACGAGAAGGGCGCCCCGCCCGCCCCCGGCCTGGAACAGCGCCTGCACTCCCTCCTCTTCGAGGTGCCGGACCCGCGTCTGCGCTGTCTGGTGGCCGAGCTGCCCGGTGGCGACGTCGTCGGCTACGCCACCTGTGCGCCGGAGATCTCCACCTGGGATGGAGCCGAGTACCTCCACATGGACTGCCTCTTCCTGCGGGACGGTCACCGGGGCCTCGGCCTCGGCGAGCGCCTGACGGACGCGGTGGCGGAACAGGCCCGTGCCCTTGGCCTCACCGAGGTCCAGTGGCAGACGCCCGCGTGGAACGAGGGCGCGATCCGCTTCTACGGCCGCATCGGCGCCGAGGCCAAGGAGAAGCTGCGTTTCGCCTGGCAGGTGGCCCCGGCGACGCAGCCGGAGCCGCAGGCGTCGCCGCTTCCGTTCGACGCCGTGCTCTGCGACCTCGACGGCGTGATCCGCTTCTACGACATGTCGGGGCTCGAGGAGATGGAGCGCGCCGCCGGTCTTCCCCACGGCAGCACCACCGAGATCGCCTTCGCGCCCGAGACCGACATGCCGCTGATGCTCGGGCACAGCGGCAAGAAGGAGTGGGTGGAGGCCATCGCGCACGGCCTCGCGGACCGGGTGCCCCACGAGCGCGGGCACGCCCTGGGCACCGCCCTCGCCGAGGCCGGTTTCTCCGCCGACGCCACCGTGGTGGACCTGCTCAGGCGGGCCCGCGCGCACCTGCATGTGGCGCTCGTGACGAACGCGACCCCCTGGCTCGACCAGGACCTGGCCGAGCTCGGCATCGCCGACCTGGCACACACCGTGGTCAGCAGCGCGGACGTCGGCATCGTCAAGCCCGATCCCCGGATCTACGAGATCGCCGTGGAGCGCACCGGGGTCCCCGCCGAGCGCTGCCTCTTCGTGGACGACCGCAAGGAGAACGTGGACGCGGCCGTCGCGCTCGGCATGGCGGGGTTGCACTACACGGGCCCCGACGACCTCCGTGCGGCACTGGCCCCGCTGCTCGGCCGGGACTGAACCGCCAGGCCCCGGAACCCCCGGCTCACCGCACCGTCCACCGCCCGCCCAGCATCAGCTCCCGGCCCTCCAGCTCATCGGCCTCGCGCCAGGCCTGGAGCCGCTGCGGGGTGATGCGGAAGTACGTGTACAGGGTGGTGAGCTTGGTCGGGTCGAAGCCCGTCTTCTCGGCGAAGGCGTCAGCGACCTCGCGGGTCAACTCGTCCTCGCCCAGGGCGCGTACGGCCCCTTCGATGAGCACGACGTCGCGGGTCGGCCCGACGCCGACCCGCGCCTTGCCGGCCGCGCGGAGGTTGCGGCCGGTGACGCTGGCGTCCGGTGTGGCCACGAGAAGGCTCTCGCCGTCCCAGAGGAAGGACAGGGGGATCAGGTAGGGGGTGCCGCTGTCCGCGTCGGCCGTGGCCACCCAGGCGTCGATGTCGTGGGTGAGGCGGTGCAGGGTGTCGCGCTTGCGCTGCTCGGGCGTGCGGGGGGCTGCCGTCTCCGCGTTCATTACTGTTTCCTCCAAGTGCGCTGGCACGGTGCGTCACTTCCATGACGTATCGCGACGAGGGAATGTGACAGATGGACCAGAATGAAGCAGCGGTGGACCAGAAAGCAGCCGTAGGCGGGAAAGCGGCCATGGAGCAGGGCGAGGCGCTGGCCGCCCGCTTCGAGGAGCACCGGCCGCATCTGAAGGCCGTCGCCTATCGCATGCTCGGTTCGCTCAACGAGTCCGAGGACGCGGTCCAGGAGTCCTGGATCCGGCTCAGCCGTTCCGACATCAGCGAGGTGGTGAACCTGGGGGGCTGGCTGACCACGGTCGTCGGCCGGATCTGCCTCGACATGCTGCGTACGCGGCAGTCGCGGCGCGAGGACTCCCTCTCGCTCGCCCTCGACACGCATGTGCCGGACCCGGTGGTGAGCTGGGGCGACGTGGTCGACCCCGAGCAGGAGGTGCTGCTCGCGGACTCGGTCGGCCTCGCGCTGCTCGTCGTGTTGGAGACGCTGGCGCCCGCCGAACGCCTCGCCTTCGTGCTGCACGACATGTTCGCCGTGCCCTTCGACGAGGTCGCCCCGATCGTGGAGCGCACCCCTGCCGCGACCCGGCAGCTCGCGAGCCGGGCCCGCCGCCGGGTGCAGGACTCCGCGCCCGCCCCCGACAACGATCCCGTACGCCAGCGCGAGGTCGTCGGCGCGTTCCTCGCGGCGGCGCGGGGCGGCGATTTTGACGCGCTGCTCGAACTGCTCGACCCGGATGTGGTGTTGCGGGCCGACACCGGCGAACTTGCCTCCGGGCTCTCGAAGTTGGTGCGGGGCGCGTCGGTGGTGGCCGGGCAGGCTGCGATGTTCTCGAAGGGCGCGCCGACCACCGAGCTGGCGTTCATCAACGGCCGTCTCGGCGCGGTCGGAGTGCCGGACGGCGAGGTCGTCTCGGTCATGGAGTTCACGATCGCGGGCGGCAGGATCGTCGAACTCAACATCCTCGTCGACCCCGCCCGCGTGCGCGCACTCAATCTGCCCGCGTTCCGGCGCTGACCGGGAATCAGCGCCGGACACCCGCCACCTCCCGCAGGTACTCCTTGCGGCAGAGCGGGTTGCGGTCGGTCCGCGGCCGGTCGGGGGCCTCGCCCCGGACCGGCTGGTACCGCTCGAAGGCGGACTCCAGCTCGCCCTCGCCGCGCGTCAGCGAGGGAAGCAGCTGCTCCAGTTCGTGCACGCGGGCCGCCGGGATCTCGCCCTCGACGACGTACGAGGCCCCGCGCGCCGTCTGGGTGTGCGGGACCGCCCGCAACCGTGAGAGCGCGGGCAGGAGCTGCCCGAACACATCGTCCGGAACACTGAGCCGGAAGCGGTGCAGCGGCTCGTGCACCTGGGTGCCCGCCCGCCGCAGCGCGCTCAGCAGGACCAACGGGGTCAGCTGCCGGAAGTCCCCGGCGGTGCTCGACATGCTCTTGTCGAAGGTGCCGTGCGCGTGGCTCTGCCGGGGCCAGTACCCGGAGTGCGTCATGGTGACGACGCAATCGCTGACCTCCCACCCGTGCACCCCCTGGTGCAGGGACTCCCGCACGGTCTCCTCGACGGCGCGGAAGAACGCGTACGGCATCGAACCGAGCTCGATCTCCAGGCGGAACTCCACGCCGGAACCGGGCGCACCGGGATCGACGCGCAGCCCCACGGTGGCCAGGAAGGGGTTGTCGTCCTTGTCGATGATCTCGAAGGCGGACCCGCTGCCGGTCACGCGCTCCACGCAGAGGGTCGTGGTCTCGCGGAAATCGACGTCGATCCCGTACTCGTCGAGGAGGGTCGCCTGGATGACCTCCTTCTGGACCTCGCCGTACAGCGACACGTACACCTCCTGGCGGAGGTCGTCCTGCCGCAGGTCGATCAGCGGGTCCTGCTCGGCGAGCTGGGCGAGCGCGAGATGCAGCGCGCCCTTGTCGCCGGGGCGGGTGGGGACGACGACGGTCTCCAGGGTGGGCGGCGAGAAGTGGTGCCGGCCGCCGCCCGGCACGCCCTTGTGCGGTACGCCGACGGCATCGCCGATCCGGATGTCGCCGAGCCCCCACAGCTTCCCGATCTGCCCCGCGGTGACTCCCTCGCGCGGGGTGGCGGACCCGCGGTCGAAGACGCTCACCGCGGTCACCTTGCCCTCGCGCCCGCCGCCGAACGGCAGCCGGTCGCGCGTGCGGACCGTCCCCGCGAACATCCGTACGTACGCGATCTTCTCCCCGGCGTCCCCACGCTCGACCTTGAAGACGGTGCCGGAGGCCGGTTCGCCGGCGAGCGGGGCGCCGTCCTCGGAGGGCAGCAACTCCCGGATGCCCGCGATGAGTTCGGTGACGCCCGCGCCGGTGGCGGCCGAACCGAAGTACACCGGGTGCACCAGCGCCTGTTTGGTCTGCGCCGCGAGTTCGGCGCGGAGCCGCCGGTAGGAGAGCTCCGCCTCGTCGTCGACGTACGCGGAGAGCAGGGCGTCGTCGTGCGCGGCCAGTACGTCGACGAGGCGGGCGGTGAAGGAGGGATCACCGCCGTCGAAGGGCACGAAGGCCCCGTCGCGACCGCCGAGGCCGCGAGCCGACCCCATGGGCACGATGTCCGGGACGAGCCGCTCGGAGATGTCGCGCAGCAGATCCTCGTGGCGTGCGCCGCGGCGGTCGATCTTGTTCACGAAGACGAGCGTGGGGATGCGGAGCCGCCGCAGCGTCCGCATGAGCACGCGGGTCTGCGCCTGGACGCCCTCGACCGCGGAAAGGACGAGTACGGCGCCGTCGAGCACGCTCAGGACCCGTTCCACCTCGGCGATGAAGTCCGGGTGGCCGGGAGTGTCGATGAGATTGACGGTGACGTCGTCGACGGCGAAGGAGACGACGGCGGATTTGATCGTGATCCCGCGCTGCCGTTCCAGGGCCAGTGAATCGGTCTGGGTGTTCCCCGCATCGACGCGACCGATCTCGTCGATGACACCGGCGGCGTGCAGCAGCCGCTCGGTCAGGCTGGTCTTGCCGGCGTCAACATGCGCCAGGATCCCCAGGTTCAGGGTGGTGGACGTGCTCGACGTATGCACTGAGTGTCATGTCCTCTGGGTTGATGGCAATTCCCTTCTGGCTGGACATGAACCAACGGCGCATTGCGTCTCCTTGACGGGTCTGGGTGTACGCAGAGTGGAGCAGGGGGCGGTGTGCGGCGGCAACCGATTTATGGGGCGGCGGGACGGGCCGACGTGTCTGGATGCGAGCCGGGGCGTCCGGCGGGATGCTGGAGGGGAGGAGTGAGAGCCATGAGGGTCATGCTGAGAGCGCGTCTGGACACACAGATCTCGAACGAGGCGATCAAGAACGGCACACTGCCGAAGATCGTGCAGTCGGTGACGGAACAGCTCAAACCGGAGGCCGCGTACTTCGGGCCCGGTGACGGTGGCCGGACCGCCACCTTCGTCTTCGACATGGAGGACAGCTCGCAGATCCCGTCGATCGCCGAGCCGTTCTTCTTGGAGCTCGGCGCGGAGATCGAGATCTACCCGGTGATGAACGCGGAGGACCTGCACAAGGGCCTCGCGGCCCTGCAGGGCTGACGCGACGCAACGCAGAGAGCACCCGGCTCCGCGCGGATGCCGGGTGCTCTCGTGTGCGCTCTGTGACAGAGGCTGACCGGTGGGTCAGGCCTTCTTGGTCTCCCAGAAGATCTTGTCGATCTGGGCGATGTAGTCCAGCGCCTTCTGGCCCGTGGCCGGGTCCGACGAGCCCTTGGCGGCCGAGAGGGCCTTCAGGGTGTCGTTGACCAGCTGGTGCAGCTCCGGGTACTTCTCGAAGTGCGGGGGCTTGAAGTAGTCGCTCCAGAGCACCGACACGTGGTGCTTGGCGAGCTCCGCGCGCTGCTCCTTGATGCCGATGGCGCGCGTCTGGAACTGCGCGTCGTCGTTGGCGGCCATCTTCTCCTGGACGGCCTTGACCGACTCCGCCTCGATGCGGGCCTGGGCCGGGTCGTACACGCCGCAGGGGAGGTCGCAGTGGGCGCTGACCTTTACCTTGGGGGCAAACAGGCGGGAAAGCATGCAGCGGTCCTTCCTCGTGATCGTCTTCTCAGGTGGGACATTACTCCGTGAGAGGCGGCTTTTCGCGAGTGCCCCCATGGGCTTAGGACAAAAGTCCAGGGTCAGACTGGGACTCGTGGAGGATAGGACCGGGGAGGTGCGGTGATGCCGGAGCTGTCGCAGGAGGGCGAACGGAGAAGGGCCATCTTGCCGTTGGGCGCGGCCGAGGTGACCGGCCCTTCGATGGTGCCCACGCTGTACCACGGGGACCGTCTGGTGGTGCAGTGGGGCGCACGGGTCCGAGCGGGTGACGTGGTGGTGCTCCGCCATCCGTTCCAGCAGGACCTGTTGGTCGTCAAGCGCGCCGCGGGGCGGCGTGACGGTGGCTGGTGGGTGCTCGGGGACAACACGTACGCGGGCGGGGACAGCACGGATTACGGCACGGTGCCCGAGGAACTCGTCCTGGGGAAGGTGTGGTTCCGCTACCGCCCGCCCCAGTTCGGGTCCGGTCAGCGCTCGCCGTTCAGCCTGCTGCGCTGGGCCGTGTCGGCCGCGCGGCCGGTGCTGCCCGACCGCTCCGTCTCCAGGCGTTTGCGGGCGCGGTAGGCGGCGACATTGGCGCGGGTCGCACAGCGGTCCGAGCAGTAACGTCGGGAGCGGTTGGTCGACGTGTCGAGATAGGCGTTGCGGCAGGGCGCTGCCTCGCACAGGCCGAGACGGTCCACCCCGTGCTCGGTGAGGTGGAAGGCGAGGCCCATCGCGGCGATCGCGGCGTACCCCGACGTCGCGTTCGACGGGTGGTCCGCCAGGTGCATGTGCCACAGCGGGTTGCCCTCGTCGTCCCGGTCGTCGTGGCCAGAGATCTGCGGGCTGACCGGGAACTCCATCAGGAGCGAGTTCAGCAGGTCGACCGCGAGGGTCTCGTCGCCGCCGTCGGCCGCCTCGAAGACCGACCTGAGCCTGGCCCGTACCGAGCGGAAGCGGGTGACGTCGGAGTCCGTCGCGCGACGGGCCGCCTGCGAACTGCCTCCGAACAGCTCACGGACCGCCTCGACCGACGTCAGCGTGTCCTTGTTGCGACCCGGCTCCTCGCTGTTGACGAGACGTACGGCGTAGTCCGAGTAATAGGCCAGTTCCACTTGTAGTCCTTACCGGGGCGGGCTATCTTCGTCGGGTGCGTGAGTAACAGTTGCGCGTGCTTCTAGGGTATTACGAGAGCGTATTACGTACGGGAGGGCTTCTCATGACGGAAACGGTGTCCGGGACCGACTGGCGTGGCTGGCAGGACAGCTGGGACCGGCAGCAGGAGTGGTATCTGCCCGACCGCGAGGAGCGGTTCCGGGTGATGCTGGACATGGTCGAGGCCGTCGCCGGCACCGAGCCGCGCGTCCTCGACCTCGCGTGCGGTACGGGGAGTATTACGGACCGGCTGCTCAAGAGGTTCCCGGACGCGGTCAGCACGGGCGTCGACCTCGACCCCGCGCTCCTCGCCATCGCCGAGGGCACCTTCGCCGGGGACGACCGCGTCACGTTCGTGACCGCCGACCTCAAGGACCCCGGGTGGACGGCGCAGCTCCCGTACGACTCCTATGACGCCGTCCTCACCGCCACCGCCCTGCACTGGCTGCACAGCGAGCCCCTCACCACCCTCTACGGCCAGATCGCGGGGCTCGTCAGGGACGGCGGCGTCTTCATGAACGCCGACCACATGCCCGACCCCGCGACGCCCCGCCTGAACGACGCCGACCGGGCCCAGCGGCATGCCCGCATGGACCGGGCGAAGGCCGAGGGCGCCCTGGACTGGCGTGACTGGTGGGAGCTGGCCGCCAAGGACCCGGTCCTCGCCGGGCCCACCGCCAAGCGCTTCGAGATCTACGGCGAGCACGCGGACGGCGACACCCCCTCGCCCGAGTGGCACGCACGGACCCTGCGCGACGCGGGCTTCGGCGAGGCCCGGACGGTGTGGGCTTCGCCTTCGGATGCGATGGTGCTGGGGCTCAAGTAGCGGATACGCGAAGGGGCGGTACGGATCCAGGATCCGTACCGCCCCTTCCGCATGTACGCGTTACAGCACCTTCGAGAGGAACGACTGCGTCCGCTCGTGCTGCGGGTTCGTCAGGACGTCACGCGGGTGGCCGGACTCGACCACCACGCCCTCGTCCATGAAGACGAGGCTGTCGCCGACCTCGCGCGCGAAGCCCATCTCGTGCGTCACGACGATCATCGTCATGCCGGACTCCGCGAGGTCGCGCATGACGTCGAGGACGTCACCGACCAGCTCCGGGTCGAGCGCCGACGTCGGCTCGTCGAAGAGCATCAGTTTCGGTTCCATCGCGAGCGCGCGGGCGATGGCCACACGCTGCTGCTGGCCGCCCGAGAGCTGCGAGGGGTAGTTCTTCGCCTTGTCGGCGAGGCCCACCCGCTCCAGGAGCTGCCCGGCGCGGTCCCGCGCCGCCGACTTCGTCTCGCCCTTGACCTGGACCGGCGCCTCCATGACGTTTTCGAGCGCCGTCATGTGCGGGAAGAGGTTGAAGCGCTGGAAGACCATGCCGATGTCCCGGCGCTTGAGGGCGACTTCGCTGTCCTTGAGCTCGTACAGCTTGTCCCCCTTCTGCCGGTAGCCGACCAGCTCGCCGTCCACGTACAGGCGCCCGGCGTTGATCTTCTCCAGGTGGTTGATGCAGCGCAGGAACGTCGACTTGCCGGAGCCGGACGGGCCGATGAGGCAGAAGACCTCGCCCGACTTGACCTCCAGGTCGATGCCCTTGAGGACCTCGACGTTGCCGAACGACTTGTGGACGCCTTCGGACTTCACCATGGCGGTCGTCATCAGTGACCAACTCCCGAGCGGTTGCCAAGGGACAACATATTGGCCTTGATCTTCTGGAACGGCGTGGCCGGCAGGGAGCGCGACGAACCGCGTGCGTAGTAACGCTCCAGGTAGAACTGGCCGACGCTGAGGATCGACGTCATGATCAGGTACCAGCACGCGGCGAGCAGCAGGGTCTCCACCGTCGCGCCGGACGACGTACCGATGTCCTGCGCGTACCGCAGGAGTTCGTAGTACTGGACGGCCGCGACCAGCGAGGTCGTCTTCAGCATGTTGATGACTTCGTTGCCCGTCGGCGGCACGACCACGCGCATCGCCTGCGGGAGCACGACCCGGCGCAGCGTCTTGCCGTGGCTCATGCCGAGCGCCTGGGACGCCTCGGTCTGGCCCTCGTCGACCGAGAGCAGACCGGCGCGGCAGATCTCCGCCATGTACGCGGCCTCGTTGAGACCCAGGCCGAGCAGCGCCGTCAGGAACGGCGTCATGAAGTCCGACCACTCGTCCTTGTAGACGGGGCCGAGGTTCACGTAGTCGAAGACGAAGCCGAGGTTGAACCAGACGAAGAGCTGGACCAGGACCGGCGTGCCGCGGAAGAACCAGATGTAGAACCAGGCGATCGAGGAGGTCACCGGGTTCCTCGACATGCGCATCACGGAGAGGATGACGCCGCCGACCACGCCGATGAGCATCGACAGGGCGGTCAGGATCAGGGTCTCGCGGACGCCCCGCAGGATGCGGTCGTCGAAGAAGTTGTCGGGGATCGCGTCCCAGTTGATGTCGCCCTGGGAGAACGCGTAGACGATCGCGGCGAAAGCGGCGATGGCGACGACAGCGGCGACGTACCGGCCGTAGTGCCGGACCGGGATGGCCTTGATGGCCTCAGGGTGGGAGGACGGGGGTGTGTCCTCCGGGCCCTTCTTGGAGATGTCGGTAGTCACGGGAGTGGCCTTTCAGCGGCGAGACGGGTGCGCGGTCACTTGCCGCCGTTGACCTTGGCTTCCTTGACCGCGCCGTCCTCGACGCCCCACTTCGAGATGATCTTGTCGTAGTCGCCGTTCTTGATGATCGCGTCGAGTGCGGCCTTGATCGCGTCACGCAGCTCGGGGTTCTTCTTGGAGATCGCGATGCCGTACGGAGCGGCCTCGACCTGCTCGCCCACCAGCTCGAAGTCCTTGCCCCCGCCCGAGGTCTTCACCGCGTACGCGGCGACCGGGAAGTCGGACGAGCCCGCGTCCGCGCCGCCCGAGCGCAGGCGGGTCTGGGCCTGCTGGTCGTTGTCGAAGGACTCGATGGCGATCTTCTTGCCGCCCTTGCACTTCTTCGACTCGGCCTTGGCCAGGTCGTGCGAGACGGTGCCGCGCTGGACGACGATCTTCTTGCCGCAGAGGTCCGCCCAGGTCTTGATGCCCTGGTCGTCGCCCTTCTTGGTATAGATCGAGACGCCTGCCGTGAAGTAGTCGACGAAGTCGACGCCGGTGCCGATCTTCTTGCCGGTCTCCTCGTCGACGCCTTCCTGGCGGTTCTTGGTGTCGGTCATGGCCGACATCGCGATCTGGTAGCGCTTGGAGCGCAGGCCGCCGAGCAGGGTGTCGAAGGTGCCGTTGTCGAACTGGAACTCCACGCCGAGCTGCTTGCCCAGGGCGTCGCCGAGGTCGGGGTCGATGCCGACCGTCTTGCCGGACTTGTCCTTGAACTCGACGGGCGGGTACGCGATGTCCGAACCGACCTTGATGACGCCGGCGTCCCGGATCTCCTTGGGGAGCTTGTCGGCGAGCGGAGCGTTGCTCACCTTCTCGCCGCCCTCGTCCTTGCTCTTGGTCTGGTCACCGCAGCCGGTCAGCAGCAGCGCGCCGGCGACCGCGATCGCGCCGACCGTGGCCATCCGGGACTTCGCGGACGTACCGGCGGTGGTACGACAGATGGAGCGTGCGGTCATGAGGGTCCTCCGGCGGATGAGGGAGTTGCCGAGCGGTCGTGCACACACCTTCGGGTGTCGCGACCTCGTGTGATGACGGCATCTTGCCATTCGGACCGTCCGATTCTGGGTGCCAGAGATGTCAAAATCGGATAACGGGTGATCCCGGTACCCAGACAGGCCGGGACAACAGGGCCGTACCGGCCCGGAACGAAGTACCGCCATTTGAGATCTTCCGTGAATCTCGGATGAATCTCGCGATGTGGACCGGTGGCGGGCGCTCCACGGAAAATTCGGGCATGGCCCGTCATCCGTTCTTGTTGGACCACTACAACGGCCACGGGCACCTCAGGTAACCAATCCCACTCGCCCATGCCGAGCACCGTCAGGTAGAAAGGTGCGTTACACCCCTCATCCGGGGCCCAGAGCGCGTGTGCGGCGCGCTCGCGTGTCTGTACCTCCCTCCGCCGACAGGCGGGGAACAGACGCGGTGCCCGCCCACTTCTCAACCAGGAGTGGACACCCTCAACTGATGATTTAAGACTTAAGGGGTAAGACAAGTGGCAGCGGAGATCGTCAATCCTCGCAGCGACAGCACTACGGGTCACGAAGGCGCCGAAGAGCCCTTCGATCCGGCGTTCGCGCTGCACCGTGGCGGCAAGATGGCCGTGCAGGCCACCGTGCCCGTGCGGGACAAGGACGACCTGTCCCTGGCGTACACGCCCGGCGTCGCGAAAGTGTGCACCGCGATCGCCGAGCAGCCGGAGCTGGTGAACGACTACACATGGAAGTCGAACGTCGTGGCCGTGGTCACCGACGGCACGGCCGTGCTCGGTCTCGGTGACATCGGTCCCGAGGCCTCCCTCCCCGTGATGGAGGGCAAGGCCATTCTGTTCAAGCAGTTCGGCGGCGTGGACGCGGTTCCGATCGCGCTCGCGACGACGGACGCGGACGAGATCGTCGAGACCGTGGTGCGGCTCGCGCCGTCCTTCGGTGGTGTGAACCTCGAGGACATCTCGGCCCCGCGCTGCTTCGAGATCGAGCGCAAGCTCCAGGAGCGGCTCGACATTCCCGTCTTCCACGACGACCAGCACGGCACGGCTGTCGTGACGCTCGCCGCGCTGCGGAACGCGGCACGGCTGACCGGGCGCACGCTCGGCGAGCTGCGTGCCGTGATCTCCGGTGCCGGTGCGGCCGGGGTCGCCATCGCCAAGTTCCTGCTCGAGGCGGGCCTGGGCGATGTGGCGGTCGCGGACCGCAAGGGCGTCGTGAGCCGGGACCGCGACGACCTCACGCCGGTCAAGCGTGAGCTCGCGGAGATCACCAACAAGGCGGGGCTCAGCGGTTCGCTGGAGAGCGCCCTCGCGGGTGCCGACGTGTTCATCGGCGTCTCGGGCGGCACCGTCCCCGAGCCCGCGGTCGCCTCCATGGCGCCGAACTCGTTCGTGTTCGCCATGGCCAACCCGAACCCCGAGGTGCACCCGGACATCGCCCACAAGTACGCGGCGGTCGTCGCGACGGGCCGTTCGGACTACCCGAACCAGATCAACAACGTGCTCGCCTTCCCCGGCATCTTCGCGGGCGCGCTGCAGGTGCGGGCCTCCCGCATCACCGAGACGATGAAGATCGCCGCCGCCGAGGCGCTGGCCGGCGTGGTGGGCGACGAGCTCTCCGCCGACTATGTGATCCCCTCGCCGTTCGACGAGCGGGTCGCCCCGGCGGTCACCGCGGCTGTTGCGGCGGCCGCTCGTGCCGAAGGTGTGGCTCGCCGCTGATTTTTTCTGGCCCCTGGGCCCAGGGCCCCGTCACTGCTGTGGCGGGGCCCACCGCTTTCCCATCCGCCCACCCGTTCTGTCGCTTGACCGGGTGGGCGTGCTCTTGGAGCGGGACGCGTGTCACAGGGGCTGCTGGTTACGTGCGGGTAGGGCGCGCGCCTATCGTCTGCCTCATGTTCGCCGCCTACGCCGCCCGCATCGACCGTGACCAGCCGCTCAGCGGCCTTGAGTTGGGGGAGCGTCCCGCCCCCGAGGCCCGCACCGGCTGGTCGACCGTGAACGTCCGGGCCGCCTCCCTCAACCACCACGACCTCTGGTCCCTGCGCGGGGTCGGCCTCGCCGAGGACAAGCTGCCGATGATCCTCGGCTGTGACGCCGCGGGGATCGACGAGGACGGCAACGAGGTCGTCCTGCACTCCGTCATCGGCCAGAGCGGGTACGGGGTCGGCCACCGTGAGGGCCGCTCCATCCTCACCGAGAAGTACCAGGGGACGTTCGCCGAGCAGGTCTCCGTGCCCACCTGGAACGTGCTGCCGAAGCCGAAGGAGCTGTCGTTCGCCGAGGCGGCCTGCCTGCCGACCGCATGGCTCACCGCGTATCGCATGCTCTTCACCAACGCCGGTGTGCGACCGGGGGATTCGGTACTCGTCCAGGGCGCGGGCGGCGGCGTCGCCACCGCGGCGATCGTGCTCGGCAAGGCGGCGGGCCTGCGGGTCTTCGCCACGAGCCGTGACGAGGCCAAGCGGAAGCGGGCCCTTGAGCTGGGTGCGGTGGAGGCCGTCGAGTCCGGCGCGCGGCTGCCGCAGCGGGTGGACGCCGTCATCGAGACGGTGGGGGCGGCGACGTGGTCGCACTCCATCAAGTCCCTGAAGCCGGGCGGCACTCTGGTGATCTCCGGCGCGACCAGTGGCGACCGGCCCTCGCACGCGGAGCTGACCAGGGTCTTCTTCCTGGAGCTGAAGATCGTCGGTTCGACGATGGGATCCAAGGACGAACTGGAGGACCTGCTCTCCTTCTGCGCGGCCACGGGCGTGCGCCCCGTCATCGACGAGGTCCTCCCGCTGGACCGGGCACGTGAGGGCTTCGAGCGCATCGAGTCCGGCGACGTGTTCGGAAAGGTCGTGCTGGAGGTCTGACCCCGCTACGGCCACCGCGACCGCCACCGTCCGATGTCAACTGTGGTTGACATCGGCTCCCTGTCAACGTAAGTTGACGTGCATGACCGAAGCTACGGATCTCGCCGAGCGTGCGGGTGACCGTGACCCACGAGTCGGACTGCGAGCCGTCTCCGCGCTGCGGAGGCTGGTGGAGCAGTTGGAGGCCGTGCAGGTGCGCAGTGCGCGCCGGCAGGGCTGGTCGTGGCAGGGGATCGCCGCGGAGCTCGGAGTGAGCAGGCAGGCCGTGCACAAGAAGTACGGGAGGCAGTGATGTTCGAGCGGTTCACGAAGGACGCCCGCGCCGTGGTCAAAGGCGCGGTCGAGCATGCCGAGGGCGAGGGCGCCGCATCCGTCGACGACGGGCACATGCTTCTCGCGCTGCTCGACCGCGAGGCGAGCCGGGCGTCCTTCGCCCTGGCCTCGCTCGGGGCCACGCGCCGCCGGGACTCGATCCAGGACGCACTGGGCGAGGCGCGGCGCCGCGGGGGTCTCTCGCAGGCCGACACGGAGGCGCTGGCCGGACTCGGCATCGACGTGTCCGAGATCGTCTCCCGGGTCGAAGAGGCCCACGGCGTGGGCGCCTTGGCGGGTGGCGGCAAAGCGGGCGGGCGCCGCTCCGGCCGAGGCTGGAGCGGCCACCGGCCCTTCACCCGCGAGGCCAAGGACACCCTGGAGAAGTCCCTGCGCATCGCCACCGCGCGCCGGGACCGGCACATCGGCGACGAGCACATCCTGTTCGCCCTGACCGTCCGCCCCGGCCCCGTCGGCGAGGTCCTCGCGGACCATGGCGTGACCCACGAGTCCGTGGAGAGGGTGCTGTACGGCGAGGGCGGCACCGGAAGCGGCGGCACCGGCAACGGCACTGGTGGAAACGGCTCCGACGCCGAGTAGGTCCTTGGTGCCGGCCGCCCCGGGGTCAGCCCTCCGTCACCCCTTCGGTGTGCGCAGTGCCCCGGCGATGTGGGCCGCCGCCGACGACAAGTGACGGCGGGCGTCGCGGAGCTGGTCCTCCGTCACGCCTTGGTCCCGGGCCGCGTCACGGATGTCGTCACGGAAGCGGTCCAGGAGGCGGTCCAGGTCACGTGCCGGATCGCCGGTGGTGTCCTCCTGGGCCCACCCCGGGACGTACTCCGTGGGGACCCCGTCCTCTGGGGCGGCCGTGAACCTGGGCTCCTCGGCGGTGGACCGCGGGCCCTTGCGGCCGAACTCCTTGCCGAAGTCCTTGCCCAGGTCCTTCCCGAAGTCGCCGAACTCCTTGGCCAGTTCCGTCAGCCCCTCGCGGACCCCCGTCGGCCAGTCGCCCCGCGTGAAGTGGTCCTGCACCTGGGCCTGGACGCGCCGTGCGATGCGCTGCACCTCCTCCTGGGCCTGGGCGCGCGCGGTGTCCTGCGCGTCCTGGGCCTGGCGGCGGGCGCGCTGGGCCTCCTCGCGTGCCCTGCGGGTCTCGTCCTTAGCCCGCCTGGTCTGCTCCTTCCACTCCTGCTTGGCGCGCTTGAACTCCTCCTTGGCCTGGCGCCAGCCCTCCTTGTCACCCCAGGATCCGTCGAAGAAGTCCGAGGGGTCGGGGAAGGGCTTGCCCGTACGGGCACCCGCACCGGTGCTGGATCCGCCGCCGGCGCCGCTCTTGCCCTCGGGCATGCCGCCGGACGCGCGAGCCTCCTTGGCGGCCTCCCGCATCTCACGGCGGAGCTCACCTGCCGCGCCCCGCACACCGTCCCGGATCTCCGCGGCGAGCTCGGCGACGGAATCGCGGATCTCCAGCTCCAGATCGGCCAGCTCACCGCTGCGGTCGGCCAGTTCGGCGCGGCCCGCGTCCGTGATGGCGTACACCTTCCGGCCGCCCTCCGTGGTGTGCGTGACCAGGCCCTCGGCCTCCAGCTTCGCCAGGCGCGGGTAGACCGTCCCGGCCGAAGGTGCGTACAACCCCTGGAAGCGCTCCTCCAGGAGGCGGATCACCTCATAGCCATGGCGCGGCGCCTCGTCGAGGAGCTTGAGCAGGTACAGGCGCAGTCGGCCGTGGGCGAACACGGGGGCCATCTCAGAGCACCTTCTTGTCGGTCGGGGCGGCGTCGTCGGTCGGGGCGGCGTCGGCCGGGGGAGTGTCCGTCAGGGGAGTGTCCGTCGGCTCTTCCTCCGCCGGTGGCCTGCGCAGCAGCGCGATGGACCCCGAGACCGTCGTCGCCTTGAGCTTTCCGCTGCCCGACCCGAGACGGCCGGTGATCTTCTTCGCCCCCCACTGGCCGCTGACCCGCAGATCCTCGAAGGCGTTGGACACCGCACCGCTCGTGGTGTTCGCCTCGACGTCCGCGTCCGTCGGATGAGGCAGCCGGATCGCTATCTCGCCCGAGACGCTCGTCAGACCGATGTCGGCCGGGGCGCCCGCCGGGTCCAGGTCCACGATCATCGAGCCGCTCACCGAATCGGCCCGAACGGACGAGCCCGCGCCCTCGAAGACGGTCAGGTCGCCGGAGACGGAGTTGAACCGCAGGTCGCCGGTGATGCCCTGCGCCTCCAGGCTGCCCGAGACCGTGTCGGCGCGGATCCGGCCCGAGAGGCCGACGAGGGTGGTGTCGCCGGTGACGCCCCTGACCTCCGTGCTCCCCTCGATCCCGGAGACCACGGCGCCCGCCCCGACCACGCCCACCTCGACGCGGGTGCCCGCGGGGACGGCCAGGGAGACCACGGCACTGCGTCGCCAGCCCTTGCGGTCGAGCCACTTCAGGAAGCCCTTCCAGGGCAGGTCGTCATAGGCGACGGTCAGGGTGCCGTCCTCCTGGGTGACGGTCAGCGGCGGCCCCTCGATCTCGGAGACCTCCAGCCGGGCGGAAACTTCGTCGGTGCCCACGACGTTCACTGTTCCGTTGACGACGCGCACACGGAGGTTCTCCACGGGGGCGTCGAACGTGAGCTTCTGGGGCTCGGCGACGGACCACTCTGACATCGGGCTGACCTCCTCGGGCGAGCTGGACGACAACGCGCCATATCGCGTCTCTGAGATACACGATATATCGCGGTTGCGGAAAGTCAAGACACCCACCCTTCTCTGCGCTAAATATGGCGATTTGACCTAGCGTGGGGCCATGTCGTCCGAAGCTTTCGAGCACGCCGAAGCGGCTCCCGAACACCCCGCCGCCGGCGCGCTGCTGCTCTGCCGGGCCGAACCCCACGCGGTCGAGCCCGCCGCCCGCCTGTTGCGCGAACGGATGCTGCTCGCTCCGGCGGGTCACGAGTGGAGCGTGCTCGTGCCCGAGGGCAAGCCCTGGGTGCACAGTGACGAACCGGTGGACCGGGTGCTCACCGGCTGGGCCACCGCGCTCGCCGTCGGGGCGGCCTGGCCCGTGCTCGCGCTGTGGTGGGACTCGGACCGCTCCGGCTGCACCCTCGCCGCCGGCTTCCGGCGCACCGTGGAGTACGTGTGGCTGGCGAACGGAACGCCCGTCGGCGAGGACGAGGCGCTGCGGACCTTCGCCGCGCGGCTCGGCCTCGACCCCGTCCTGGACCTGCAGTCCCTGGAGGCCCTGGGACGCCCCGACACGGGGTCCGACGCCCGCGCCCGGCTCCTGGGGCTGCTGGCCGTCCTCGCGCGGGCAGGAGTGGCTCTCCCGGCCGGCCTCGGCCCCGGCGAACCCGCGGACAGGCTGCGGGCGGTGGCGCGCGTGGTGCCGGGGGTGCGGGAGATCGAGTGGTCCGGATGGCGCGACGCGGTGCGCGCGGAGCTGGACGTGGTCGAGCGGGGCCCCTTCGGGCCCTGGCTACGGGGCCCGAAGGCGCGCGCGCTGGCCGTGGCCCAGATGGCCGTGGGGCTGCCGCTCGCGGCCTGGGCCGTGCGGCGACGCAGCGGCGGATGGGCCGCGGCCGGGGCGCTACTGCTGGTCCACGGCTCCCTGGGACTGGCGTACGACAGAGTGCGCGCGGCCGACACGGGCCCTGCGGGCGGCTGACGCCCGGACCCGCGAGGGGGGATCAGCGGTTGACGCGCCCTACTCGTCCTCGTCCTCGTCGTCCAGACGGGCCAGCCACGTCGCCAGGCGTTCGACCGGGACCTCGAAGTCGGGGTTGAGGTCCACGAAGGTGCGGAGCTGCTCGGCGAGCCACTCGAAGGTGACTTCCTCCTCGCCGCGCCGCTTCTCCAGCTCCTCGATGCCACGGTCGGTGAAGTACAAGACAGGCTCCGCGATTCAAGAACGTTGCTGACGAACGTTGTGTTCTGGGATGTGTTCCGGACGGACATCCAGGATAAGCCGGTACGCCGGTGGGCCCGGCCCCTGGTGACAAGCACTCGGGACCGGGCCCACCAACGTACGAACCCTCAGGCTTACGCCTCGAAGACCTCGCGCAGGAGAGCTTCCTGCTCCTGCTCGTGGCGCTTCTTCGAGCCGACCGCCGGGGAGGAGCCGTGCGGCCGCGAGATGCGGCGCAGGCGCTCGCCGTGCGGGATGTCCGCGCCGACCGCCAGGTCCAGGTGGTCGATGAGGTTGAGGGCGATGAAGGGCCATGCGCCCTGGTTCGCCGGCTCCTCCTGCGCCCACAGGTACTTCTCGGCGTTCGGGTACTTCGCGATCTCCGCCTGGAGCTCGGCACCCGGCAGGGGGTACAGGCGCTCGATGCGGATGATCGCGGTGTCCTTGACCTCGCGCTTCTTCCGCTCGGCCTCCAGGTCGTAGTACAGCTTGCCGGAGCAGAAGACGACCTTGCGGACCGCCGACGCCTCGACCGAGTCGTCGCCGATGACCGGGCGGAAGCCGCCCGACGTGAACTCCTCCGTCTTCGAGGCCGCTGCCTTGAGGCGCAGCATCGACTTCGGGGTGAAGACCACCAGCGGCTTGTGGTGCGGGTTGTGCACCTGCCACCGCAGGAGGTGGAAGTAGTTCGACGGAAGGGTCGGCATCGCGACCGTCATGTTGTTCTGCGCGCACAGCTGGAGGAAGCGCTCGATGCGGGCGGACGAGTGGTCCGGTCCCTGGCCCTCGTAGCCGTGGGGCAGCAGCAGCGTGACGCCGGAGTGCTGGTTCCACTTCTGCTCGGCGGCCGAGATGTACTCGTCCACCACCGTCTGCGCGCCGTTGACGAAGTCACCGAACTGCGCTTCCCACATGACGAGGGACTCGGGACGGGCCAGCGAGTAGCCGTACTCGAAGCCCATCACCGCGTACTCGGAGAGCAGCGAGTCGTAGACGTTGTAGCGCGCCTGGTCCTCGGAGAGGTACAGGAGCGGCGTGAAGTCCTCGCCCGTCTCACGGTCGATGAGGACCGCGTGGCGCTGACCGAACGTGCCACGACGCGAGTCCTGGCCCGACAGACGGACCGGCGTGCCCTCCAGGAGGAGCGAGCCGATGGCGAGGGTCTCGCCCATGCCCCAGTCGATCGTGCCTTCCTCGACCATCGACGCGCGGCGCTGCAGCTGCGGCAGCAGACGCGGGTGGACGGTGACCCGGTCGGGGATGTTGACCTGGGACTCGGCGATCCGCTTGACGACTTCCTGGGTGATCGACGTGTCGACGTTCACCGGGAACTCGGCCTCCGGGGCCGGGACCTCGGCCTCGGCGGGCTGCGAGATGGCCTCGCGGACCTCCGTGAAGACCTTCTCCAGCTGCCCCTGGAAGTCCTGCAGGGCCTGCTCGGCCTCTTCCAGGGTGATGTCGCCGCGACCGATGAGGGACTCGGTGTAGAGCTTGCGCACCGAGCGCTTCTTGTCGATCAGGTCGTACATCAGCGGCTGCGTGAACGCCGGGTTGTCCGACTCGTTGTGACCGCGGCGGCGGTAGCAGATGAGGTCGATCACGACGTCCTTGTTGAACGCCTGACGGAACTCGAACGCGAGCCGCGCGATGCGGACGACGGCCTCGGGGTCGTCGCCGTTCACGTGGAAGATCGGCGCCTCGATCATGCGGGCCACGTCTGTGGCGTACATGGAGGAGCGCGACGACTCCGGGGCGGCGGTGAAGCCGACCTGGTTGTTGATGACGATGTGGACCGTGCCGCCGGTGCGGTAACCCCGCAGCTGCGACATGTTCAGCGTCTCGGCGACCACACCCTGGCCCGCGAAGGCCGCGTCACCGTGCAGGGCGACGGGCAGGACCGTGAAGTCCGTGCCGCCCTTGTTGATGACGTCCTGCTTGGCGCGGGTGATGCCCTCGATGATCGGGTCGACCGTCTCCAGGTGGGACGGGTTCGCCGCGAGCGAGACCTTGATCTGCTCGCCGTCCAGACCGGTGAAGGTGCCCTCGGCGCCCAGGTGGTACTTGACGTCGCCGGAGCCGTGCATGGACTTGGGGTCCATGTTGCCCTCGAACTCGCGGAAGATCTGGGCGTACGACTTGCCCACGATGTTCGCGAGGACGTTCAGGCGGCCACGGTGGGCCATGCCGATGACGACCTCGTCCAGGCGGGACTCCGCGGCGCTGTCGATGACGGCGTCGAGCAGCGGGATGACGGACTCGCCGCCCTCCAGGGAGAAGCGCTTCTGGCCGACGTACTTCGTCTGAAGGAACGTCTCGAAGGCCTCGGCGGCGTTCAGCCGGCGCAGGATGCGCAGCTGCTCCTCGCGCTCGGGCTTCGAGGCGTGCGTGCGCTCGATGCGGTCCTGCAGCCACTTGCGCTGCTTCGGGTCCTGGATGTGCATGAACTCGATGCCGGTGGTGCGGCAGTACGAGTCGCGCAGGACGCCCAGGACGTCGCGCAGCTTCATCATCGACTTGCCGGCGAAGCCGCCGACCGCGAACTCCCGCTCCAGGTCCCACAGGGTGAGGCCGTGCTCGGTGATGTCCAGGTCGGGGTGCTTGCGCTGCTTGTACTCCAGCGGGTCCGTGTCGGCCATGACGTGGCCGCGGACGCGGTAGGAGTGGATCAGCTCGAAGACGCGGGCGGCCTTCGTGACGTCGTCGTCGTGCGAGGCGTCGATGTCCTTGAGCCAGCGGACCGGCTCGTAGGGGATGCGCAGCGCCTTGAAGATCTCGTCGTAGAAGTCGTTCTCGCCGAGCAGCAGGTTCGCGACGATGCGCAGGAACTCGCCGGAGGCGGCGCCCTGGATCACCCGGTGGTCGTAGGTCGACGTGAGCGTCATGACCTTCGAGATGCCGAGCTTGTTCAGGGTGTCCTGGGACGTGCCCTGGAACTCCGCGGGGTAGTCCATCGAGCCGACGCCCATGATGACCGACTGTCCGGGCATCAGGCGGGGGACCGAGTGGACCGTGCCGAGGCCGCCGGGGTTGGTCAGCGAGACCGTGACGCCGGTGAAGTCGTCCATGCCCAGCTTGCCGTCGCGAGCGCGGCGGACGATGTCCTCGTAGGCCTGCCAGAACTCGAAGAAGTTCAGCGTCTCGGCCTTCTTGATACCCGCGACGACCAGCTGGCGGTCGCCGTTGGGCTTCACGAGGTCGATGGCGAGGCCGAAGTTGATGTGCTCCGGCTTGACCAGCGTCGGCTTGCCGTCCTTCTGCACGAAGGAGTAGTTCATCGACGGCATGGCCTTGATGGCCTGCACCATCGCGTACCCGATGAGGTGCGTGAAGGAGATCTTCCCGCCGCGGGCGCGCTTGAGGTGGTTGTTGATGACGATGCGGTTGTCGAAGAGCAGCTTCACCGGGACCGCGCGGACCGACGTCGCCGTCGGGACCTCCACGGAGGCGTTCATGTTCTTCGCGACCGCGGCGGCGGGGCCGCGCAGCGTCACGTACTCGGGTCCTGCCGGGGCCTCCGTCGCGGGCTCCGCCTTGGCGGCGGGCTTCGCGGCTGCGGGCTTCGCGGCGGGGGCCGGTGCCGCGGCCGCGGGCTTCGCAGCCGGGGCTGCGGGCGCGGCAGGCGCTGCGGGAGCCGCGGGGGCGGCAGGTGCAGGTGCGGGTGCGGCAGGAGCTGCGGGGGACGTGGTGGCCGCAGCCCCCGCGGCTGCGTCACCCGCCGGCTTGGCCGGGGCGGCGGCAGGTGACGCGGCCGCTCCCGGCTTGTAGTCGGCGAAGAAGTCCCACCAGGCTCGGTCGACCGAATTCGGGTCCTGGAGGTACTGCTGATAGATCTCGTCGACGAGCCACTCATTGGGACCGAAGGCAGCAGCAGGGCTCTTGCCTTGCCCGTCTTGGTCGGTCGAGATGCTCGAGCTACTGGGGGACTGTGACGACACGGCGGTAACCGCCCTCTTCCGCTTCACAAGGTGATGGACAGCGGGAATTAAGGCTACGCCTCCATTGCCGCCAGGTGCAGACCGGCCCCGTCATCCGTCGCGTAAGTCACATTGGATGGAGGGTTTCGGCGGTGTAAATGGCGGGAAACAAGCGAGGTTCCGCAACGCCGGACGGCCGCGCGGGCCATGCCCAGCGCGGTGGCGTCACCCGGGCGCGCAGTTGGATGCGCCCGCGAATCGCTTCCTCTTCGAACCCTACGTCAACTTCGCACTTCGGGCAGGCCCGGAAGGGTGACCTGGATGCGGCAGCCACGAGGGGATTCGGCCACACCGATGTGCCCGCCGTGCAGATCGACCGCCCAGCGCGCGATGGCGAGCCCGAGGCCGGTGCCGCCGTCGCTGCCGGGGCCCGCCTGCGGGGCGGCGTTGGCGTGGCTGCCCCGGTTGAAGCGCTCGAAGACGCGGTGCCACTCCGACTCCGGGATGCCGGGGCCCTCGTCGAGGACCTCCAGGTCAAGGGACTCGGGGTAGAGGCCGCGCCGGGCGCGCACGGTGACGCGGCCGTGCGGTGGGCTGTGCTTGACCGCGTTGTCGATGAGGTTGGCCACGACCTGGTGCAGCCGCTCGGCGTCCGCGTGCGCGGTCAGCTCGGGCGGCGTGACGTCCAGGTGCAGATGCACGTCCGTACGCGTGTGGCTGCCGGAGCCCGAAGCGATCCCCGCGCGCGCCGAGGCGACCATGTTGGCCTCCTTCAGGACGCCCGACAGATACGGCCACACCTCGAAGCGGCGGGCCCGCAGCGGTACGACGCCGTTGTCCAGGCGGGAGAGGTCGAGCAGGGTCTCCACGAGGCGCCCGAGCCGCTCCGTCTGCTTCAGGGCCGTGCGCATGGTCTCCGGGTCGGCGGCGGAGACTCCGTCCACGACGTTCTCCAGGACCGCGCGCAGGCCCGCGATGGGGGTGCGCAGCTCGTGCGAGACGTTGGCGACCAGTTCCTTGCGCTGCTGGTCCTGGGCCTCCAGGTCGTCCGCCATGCGGTTGATCGTGGTGGCCACGTCGCCCAGCTCGTCACGGCGATCGGCGCCGCGCACCCGGCGCGTGTAGTCGCCGTGCGAGACGGCGCGCGCCACGGAGTTCATCTCGTCCAGGGGCGCGGTGAGGCTGTGGGCCACGAACTGCGTGATGAGCAGGGTGGCGATCACCGAGAAGACGGTGATGAAGCGCAGCTCCGTCTCCGTCTTCATCGCCACCATGAGCAGACCCGTGGTGATGAAGACCGAGACGACCACGAGGGTGCCCAGCTTGGTCTTGATGGAGAAGGGCCGCAGCCCCCCGAAGGGACCACTCATCGGACGGCCCACCTCACGGGGTCGGGGTCTCCAGGGCGTATCCCACGCCGTGCACCGTGCGGATCCGCTCGGCGCCGATCTTCCGGCGCAGCGCCTTGATGTGGCTGTCGACGGTACGGGTGCCCGACGCGTCAGCCCAGTCCCACACCTCGGCGAGCAGCTGCTCACGCGAGAGCACCGCACGCGGGGTGTTGGCCAGGCAGACGAGCAGGTCGAACTCCGTCGGCGTCAGATGGACGTCCTCGCTGCGGACCCTGACCCGCCGCTGGGCGTGGTCGATCTCCAGCTCGCCGAGCCGCAGGATCCCGCTGCGCGGGGTGGTCGCGGCCAGCGCGGCCCGCTCGACCCTGCGCAGCAGGACGTGCACGCGGGCCGCGAGCTCCCGCATGGAGAACGGCTTGGTCATGTAGTCGTCGGCACCGACGCCGAGCCCGACCAGCATGTCCGTCTCGTCGTCGCGGGCCGTCAGCATGAGGACCGGGACCGGCCGCTGGGCCTGCACCCGACGGCACACTTCAAGCCCGTCGAAGCCCGGCAGCATGATGTCCAGGATCAGCAGATCGGGCTGCCAAGCCTGCGCGGTGTCGACGGCCGAAGGACCGTCCATCGCCGTTTGCACTACGAAACCCTCGGCGCGTAGCCGGGCGGCGATGGCGTCGACGATCGTCGGGTCGTCCTCGACCACCAGAACCCGGCGCTGGGCGCCTGGCATCGCCGCCGTCGCACCGTTGTGGGAGGTGTGTGTCTGCTCCATCGCCCCGCCCCTGACACTGATCGCTTGTGTTCGGTCAGCAGGGTACGGGTCGCGAAGGCACCTCGGCTACGCAGCCCTTACGCCGAGATGCACCACGTCGGGTACGCCTCGGGCAACGGGGATCTCTTCCGTCCGTACCGACTGGAACCCGGCATTCCGTAGAGCGAAGTCGAAAGCGGACGAGGCTTGGGCGGACCACACGGCCAGCACCCCGCCCGGATTCAGCCGGGCCCGGCAGGCGGCCAGACCGGCCGGTGAATAGAGGGAGTTGTTGTCCTCGGTCACCGTCCAGTCGGGGCCGTTGTCGATGTCGAGACAGAGCGCGTCGTACGTTTTCGGGGTGCCGTCCGTAGCGTCGGCACCGCCGAGATGCGCCACGAGGTCTGTGTGCAGGATCTCCGTGCGCGGATCGGCGAGCGCGGCCCCGGAGAGCGCGGCCAGCGGGGCATCCGCGCCCGAGCAGTGCCAGTCGATGACGGCCCGCTCGCGCTCGACGACCGTGATGCGGCCCCAGCGCGGGTCGGCCGCCGCGTGGGCGAGGGAGAAGCCGACGCCCAGACCGCCGATGAGCAGCGCGGGTTCCCGGGGGGCGTCGAGCGCGTCGTACGCCGCGTCGACGAGCAGCCGCTCCGAGCGGCCGTCCGAAGTGTCCATGAGGAAACAGCCGTTGGCGATGATCTGCAGAAGCGCACCATGGCGCCGCAGTACGACCTCGCCGTACGGCCCCTCACGCCGGTCGATCACGACGGGGGTGGTGGTGTGGGTGTGCATGGCGGCCAGCGTAGGGGCGCGGGATCGGGGGAGACTCAGGATGTGCCGGCTGACGCGGACGCGCTTTTGACCTGTGAGGTTGATGTGATTCGTGTCTCACGTGGCGCCGGTCATAGACAGCACCGGAAAAATCGTCAAAGGGTGGACGTGACGGAAGGAGCGCCTCACCGTGAACCGGAGTGCGTCGGCTGCCACCACGGCACCCGAGGGAATCGCCGAGCCCGGCCTCGACGGCATTCCGCGTCAGAGGGAGCGAGGGCCCGGGGCGGTCGTCCCGGAACCGGTCCATGAGGCGTCCGCCGCCCCCGGTGCCCTACCCGCGCCCGGCGGTGTCGCCGCACACCTGCGCCGTCCGCGCCCCTGGCGGCTGCTGCCGACTCCCACGGGCACGCCCTTCACGTTCGGCTTCGCCGCGATCCTCGCCGTGACGTCCTTCCTGACCTCGTACGCGGACCCGTCCCTGATCTCGGCGCTGCACCGGTACTCCAGCACGGACGTCGCGCACCTGGCGCAGGAGCCGCTGCTCGTCCTGGTGGCCAGCGCCCTGTGGATCGCCGGCGGCATCGCGTCGCCGTACGCGATCGGTTTCCTGCTGGTCCTCACCGCCCTGGAGCGCCGCATAGGCGCGCTCCGCGCGGCGGGCGTCTTTCTGCTCGGCCATGTCGTGGCCACCCTCGCGACCGAGGTCCCGGTCGGGCTCTCCGTCCTCGCGGGCCACCTGCCCCACAGCTCCCTGCACCGCCTCGACTACGGCATCAGCTTCGGCGTCGCGGCGAGCGTCGGCGCCCTCGCGGGACTGTTCAGGCCGTGGCTGCGGTGGCTGGTGCTCGCCGGGTTCGGCGGGATGCTGATCGACGACCTGATCGCGTTCGCGGACCCGATGACCAACTGGGGCCATCTGCTCGCCCTGTCGCTCGGTGTCGCCACATGGCCGCTGGTGCGCCGCTGGCGCCTTCCCGCCTGACCTTCCCCATCACTCTTCGCCGTGCGGTGTCACCCTTCGCCCTGCGGTGTTTCCGCACGTACTGACGTGATCGCTCACAGCGAACACCCCTTGGGGAACAATCATGGACTCACGAGCATTGAGCCCACATAGCTCAACTTGAATGCCGAAGGGGAGATCATGTCTGCTGAGTCCACTGAGCCGAAGGCGTCCACGCCTCTCACACTGCCCGTGCTGCCGCTCGACGACGAGGTTGTCCTGCCCGGCATGGTGGTTCCGTTCGACCTGTCCGATGCCGACGTGCGCGCCGCGGTGGAGGCGGCCCAGGCGGCGGCCCGCTCCACCGGGAGCAGCAAGCCGCAGGTCCTTCTTGTTCCGCGCATCGACGGGACGTACGCCGCGACCGGCGTCCTCGGCACCGTGGAGCAGGTCGGCCGCCTCTCCGACGGCGACCCCGGCGCCCTCATCCGCGGCCGTTCCCGGGTGCGGATCGGTGCCGGGACGACCGGGCCCGGTGCCGCGCTCTGGGTGGAGGGGGTCAAGGTCGACGAGACCGTGCCCGACCCGCTGCCCGGAGCTGTCGCCGAGCTCGTCACCGAATACAAGGCGCTCGCGACCAGCTGGCTGAAGAAGCGCGGGGCCTGGCAGGTCGTCGACCGCGTCACCCAGATCGACGACGTCTCCGCCCTTGCCGACAACTCCGGATACTCCCCCTTCCTCTCCACCCAGCAGAAGATCGAGCTCCTGGAGACCGACGACCCGGCCGCCCGCCTGAAGCTCGCCACCCAGCAGCTGCGCGAGCACCTCGCCGAGCAGGACGTCGCCGAGTCCATCGCCAAGGACGTCCAGGAAGGCGTCGACAAGCAGCAGCGCGAGTTCCTGCTGCGGCGCCAGCTGGACGCGGTGCGCAAGGAGCTGCGCGAGATCAACGGCGAGCAAGACGGTGAGGAGTCCGACGACTACCGCACCCGCGTAGAGGCCGCCGACCTCCCCGGACACGTCCGCGAGGCCGCCCTCAAGGAAGTCGACAAGCTGGAGCGGTCCAGTGACCAGTCGCCTGAGGGCTCCTGGATCAGGACCTGGCTCGACACCGTCCTCGAACTGCCCTGGAACGAACGCACCGAGGACGAGTACGACATCAAGGGCGCCCAGAACATCCTCGACGCCGAGCACGCGGGCCTTCAGGACGTGAAGGAGCGCATCACCGAGTACCTCGCGGTGCGCAAGCGGCGCAGCGACCGAGGCCTCGGGGTCGTCGGCGGCCGTCGCGGCGGCGCGGTGCTGGCCCTCGTCGGCCCGCCCGGCGTCGGGAAGACCTCGCTCGGCGAGAGCGTGGCGCACGCGATGGGCCGCAAGTTCGTGCGGGTCGCGCTCGGCGGCGTACGCGACGAGGCGGAGATCCGCGGCCACCGTCGTACGTACGTCGGGGCGCTGCCCGGCCGGATCGTGCGGGCCATCAAGGAGGCCGGGTCCATGAACCCGGTCGTGCTCCTCGACGAGATCGACAAGGTGGGCTCCGACTTCCGGGGCGACCCTGCCGCCGCCCTCCTCGAAGTCCTCGACCCGGCGCAGAACCACACCTTCCGCGACCACTACCTGGAGGTCGAGCTCGACCTCAGCGACGTGGTGTTCTTGGCCACGGCGAACGTCATCGAGGCCATCCCGGAGGCGCTGCTCGACCGCATGGAGCTGGTCAGGCTCGACGGCTACACCGAGGACGAGAAGGTCGTCATCGCCCGCGACCACCTCCTCCCGCGCCAGCTGGAGCGGGCCGGTCTGCAGACGGACGAGGTGACCCTGGACGAGAGCGCGCTGCGCAAGCTCGCGGGGGAGTACACCCGGGAAGCCGGTGTACGGAACCTGGAGCGGTCCGTGGCGCGGCTGCTCCGCAAGGTCGCGGCGCAGCACGAACTGGGCGAGCGGGACCTGCCGTTCACCGTCGGCGACGAGGATCTGCGCGGTCTCATCGGGCGCCCGCACCACGTGCCCGAGTCGGCGCAGGACCCGGCCGAGCGGCGCACGGCGGTGCCGGGCGTGGCCACCGGGCTCGCGGTCACCGGCGCGGGAGGCGACGTGCTCTTCGTCGAGGCGTCGCTCGCCGATCCGGAGACCGGCGCCGCGGGACTGACCCTGACCGGTCAGCTCGGCGACGTGATGAAGGAGTCCGCGCAGATCGCGCTCTCCTTCCTGCGCTCGCGCGGCGCCGAACTGGAGCTGCCCGTCGCGGACCTGAAGGAACGCGGCGTGCACATCCACTTCCCGGCGGGCGCGGTCCCCAAGGACGGGCCGAGCGCGGGCGTCACCATGACGACCGCCCTCGCCTCGCTGCTCAGCGGCCGTCTCGTCCGTACGGATGTGGCCATGACCGGTGAGGTCTCGCTGACCGGGCGCGTCCTGCCGATCGGCGGCGTCAAGCAGAAGCTGCTGGCCGCGCACCGCGCCGGGATCACCACGGTGATCATCCCGAAGCGGAACGAGGCCGACCTGGACGACGTCCCGGCGGAGATCCTGGAGAAGCTGGACGTCCACCCGGTGACGGATGTCCGCCAGGTGCTCGAACTGGCCCTGACGGAGGCCGAGGTGAGGGTCCCGGCCGCCGCGTGACGGCTGGGGCCATCAGCGGGCTCCGCCCGCGGAGGCCGGTGCGTGAGGGCCCGGGACCCCGAGAGGGGTTCCGGGCCCTTGTGCGACGGGGGGCGGACTCAGTCGTTGGCTCAGCCGTTGGCGAGTGCCTGCACCCTGTCCAGCGCCCCGTTGAACTTGTTGTGGTCACCGACCGTCGGGCCGGTCGACGTGTACTGCCAGATCGTCTGCACGCCCCAGCCGGCCGGCAGCTCACCCGGAGAGGTGTTGTAACGGGCGATCCAGAGCGGGTTGTTGGCGGCGAAGCCCCCGTAGTTGCCGGTGCACTGCTTCCACCAGCTGGTGGCCGTGTAGATCACCGCGTCACGCCCGGTGCGCGCCTTGTACTGGTTCAGGAAGTCACGGATCCAGGTGACCATCGCGGACTGGGACTTGCCGAAGCAGGCCGCCCCGTACGGGTTCCACTCGATGTCGAGCGCGCCCGGCAGCGTCCTGCCGTCGCGCGACCAGCCGCCGCCGTTGTCCACGAAGTAGTTGGCCTGGGTGGCGCCGCTCGTGGTGTCGGGCGTGGCGAAGTGGTAGGAGCCGCGGATCATGCCCACGTTGTACGAACCGTTGTACTGCTGGGCGAAGTAGGGGTTCTTGTAGTACGTCCCCTCGGTGGCCTTCACGTAGGCCCACTTCACACCGCTGTTCCAGAGCGTCGACCACGCGACGTTGCCCTGGTGGCTGCTGACGTCCACGCCCTCGGTCTGTACGGCGTCGTTGCTGGGCGGCAGACTGCCCTGCCCGTCGTGCTCGATGACGCCCTGTCCCATCCGGGCGGAGCCGCGGGGCGGGGTGTCATCGCCGCCGGTGGCCTGTGCGGCGCCCGGCAGCGTGAGGAGGAGGGAGAGCGCGGAGAGGACTGAGAGCAGGATTCCGGCCGCTGACCGGCGCGAGCGGCGGGGGGTTCCGGGTCTGTGCACGGGCATGTGCGTGCCTCCGTAGGCCTCGATTGAGCTCGATGGAGCTCGTGGGGGGACCTGTCGACATGACGTGGTGTGAACATGTCATGTACGACGCTACGCACGTAGACCTGTGGCTGGGAAGGGGGTCCGGTGTCTGCCGTTGGTCTACTCCTGCGGCGGTGTCCGCGGCGTGGCCCCTGGGGGCGTTACGAAATACTGGTCGAGCTGCGGCGATGGGCCGACGCGGGTGTCTGCCGCCGTGCGGGGCGGAAAACTTCTCTGATCCGGAAAGAAAGCGTGCCATGGGTGCTGAAGTGCACGAGGGCGAGAACGACGGTGGAGCCGACGTGAACAGGGGGGTCGACCGTGAGTTCCTCTCCCTGGAGCGGGAGTTGACGCTGCTGCTGCGCCGGGCGCGGGCCTCCTCCGGAGAGATGGCGCGCCAGGTCCACCCCGATCTGGAGCCCGCCGCGTACGGACTCCTGGTCTGCCTCGACGACTCGGGTCCGCAGCGGGCCACGGATCTCGCCGCGTACATCGGCGTCGGCAAGGCGACGATGAGTCGTCAGCTGCGGGCTCTTGAGGAGCTCGGTCTCGTCGCCCGCGAGCCCGACCCGGCCGACGGTCGGGCGTGGCTGGTCCGCCTCACCGAGGAGGGCGGCACGCGGTTCCGTACGGTGCGGGCGGGGCGCCGGGAGCAGTACGTGCGGAAGCTGGCCGGTTGGGACCGGGTGGAGGTGGCCGAGCTGGCCCGCCTGCTCCGCCAGCTGAACGAGTCGCCGGAGTCTTGAGGGGCGGGGGGTAGTTGGGGCGCGATTCTGTCTGCGGGTGGGCTGTGGCTTGTCGCGCCGTTCCCCGCGCCCCTTGGGGGACGTCCACCGGGTGTCGTCCGCGGGCCGGTCGTGGTTGCTCGCGCCCCTTACGGGGCTGCCCGCGTCGTTCACCGAGACCCTTGAGGGGCTTTCACAGCTCCGCGTACACCACCGCCGCGTCGTCGTGGCGCTTTCCTCGGGGGTATGTCGTGCCCTCGGGGTCCGCTCGTTCCAGGTCTCGGACCCGGTCCACCAGGCGTTGCGGGCCGTCCTTGCGCAGGAGCGTGAAGCATTCCGTCCAGTCGCCCTGGCGGAACGTCTCCACCCAGCGGCCCACCCCGTCCGTCAGGGCCGCCACCGCCGTCACCTCGGAGCGGGGCCAGGTGCCCGTGACCGCGCGGGATGCCGCCGAGGGATCCGCCGCCGCGGTGAAGAAGCCGTCCTCCGCGTTGCGCAGGGCCTCCACGGCGACCCCGTACGCGCGGCCCGCCACCTCACGTTCGGCCGAGCCGCGCGGCATCGCGCGGACCGCGTCGCGCATCGCGCGGATCCTCGGGGGCAGTTCGGCGAGGCGCTCGTCGAGGACCGGCGTGACCCGGCCGTCCGGGCCCGCCACCAGGAGCGCGGAGTCGGACAGGACGAGGTGTTCGACCTGCTCCTCGTCCCAACGCACCAGAATCACGGTGGCCTGAGGCGTACGCGGGTGAGAAAGGTCACAAGTTTGACAATGGGCCTCCGCGGTGCGCACGATCGCCGCCGCGAGGATCTCAGAGAGCGTCATATCCCGTCGCGAAACGGACAGTTCTCCCAGCGCGCCCCCGAGTCGCGCCGTGAACCAAGGGACGGAATGCAGACAGCCGTCATCTCCGGCAGGCGGGGTCACCCCATCCAGAAGGACGAGCGAACCGCCTTGTCCGGCCGCGGGAAGGATCACCGAGGCATAGTCCTCATTGGGGCGTGCGGGGTCGCCGGGCTCGGTGGCGAGTTCGATGCGCATTCAGCCAGTCTGCACGAGGCCTTCACAAGGTCATCCGGAGGTGGCGAAAACGCGAGGGTTGGCCCGGACCAGCAGGTCAGAAGCCGGAATTCAGTCGGAATGATCGCTTCCGTCGGCGTGTGGCGGCGCATCCTGCCAAAGCCTGCGGTCGACGTCCAACCGGCGCACCGTGGCCGAGACTTTCGGCCAGGGGCGGGACTTGCTCGCCAACTCCCCGCCGATGTTCACTCCTTCGGGTGGCCAGGCATGTGATGCACGACTGCCACCCATCGGCACTGGAAGGGTCTGGAGCCGTACCGGGGGGCGCGTGTGTTGACGGATCGTCACCCGGGGCCCTGGGCAGACGGAAAACAAGAATGCGAGCACCGGTGCAGAAGATGCGGCCTGGGCGCAAGGGCAAGCAGACGGCTCCCGAAGGGGCCACGCCGGGCGCGACCACCCCTACGGAGCGCGCGCCCGAGCCCACAGCGGGAGAGGGCCCCGAGCCCGCGGCGGGAGGGCAGAACGCCCCCGCCGTGACGGCTCCTGACGGCTCGAAGCCCGTGCAGCCCCTGAAGTCCGTCCAGTCCAAGCCCACCGCGCGCGTGCGCAATCGGCTGATCGTCGCCGTCGCCGTCGTGGCCGCCGCGATCGCCGGGGCAGGCGCGCCCGCGATCGTCGCCGCCTCCGGGCAACTGAGCGACGCACAGCGGCTCGTGACCCTCGCCGAGCACACCCAGGACGCCGTGTCCCTGGGCCACTCGCTGGCCGACGAGCGCGACGAGGTCACCTCGTTCATCGCGGCGGGCCGCCCGCAGGGCAAGGGCCTCTCCGAAAACCGCAGCGCCCGCGTGGACCGCCAGATCGAGGAGCTGCGCACCGCCGACGCCCCGGCCGGCCTGCGCGCGGACCTCGCCGACATCGCCGCCGTGCGCAGAGCGGCGCTCACCGGCAAGAGCACTGCTCTGGAAGCCCACACGGCGTACTCGAACGTCATCACGGAACTGCACGGCCTCACCCGCGAGCTCGCCGAGAAGACCCCGCCCCGCGCGGGCTCCGGCGCCGACGCCCTCGCCGACCTGGACCACGCCGTCGAACAGGCCGCGAGCGCCCGCGGCCTGCTCCTCGCCACCCTCGCCGTCCCGCGCTCCACGGAGACGAGCACCGGCGTCGACCCCGTCACCGGACTGCCCACCACGGTGGTCGAGGAGTCCCCCGCGGGCAGCAAGAGCCGTGACGCCCTCACCGCCGCGGCCCAGGAGGCCCACGTCCGCGCGCAGGCGGCCCTCGCCGACTTCCGGGACGCGGCCACGGACGGCGCCCGCGCCACGTACGACTCGACGGTCACGGGCAGTGAGGTGACCACGGCCGAGAAGTACCTCTCCCGCCTCACCGACCAGCCCTCGCTCTCCGTCGCCGAGCGCGGCTACGACCGCAAGAAGCTCGACACCGCGCTCTCCGCCCGCATCGAGATGATGCGCGGCGCCGAGTCCGCGCTCACCGTGCAGCGCACCAAGGACCTCGCCCAGCTGCGCGACGACGACGTGACGGCGCTGGAGGCCCGCGTCGCGCTCATCGGCGTCACGCTGCTCGTCGCGGTCGGCGTCTCCATGGCGATGGCCCGCAGCCTGACCCGCCCGCTCGCCGTTCTGCGCATCGGCTCGGCCCGCCTCGCCACCGAGCCCGCGCCCCAGGAGCCGATCCGCTTCACGGGGCGCGACGACGAGTTCGCCCAGGTCGTACGGTCCGTCAACGCGCTGCACGAGCACGCGGCAGCCCTCACCGAGCGCCTCACCACGCTCGAGGCCGACCGCAAGCACCTCATCGGCAAGCGGCAGTCCATGGCCGACGAGCGCGAGAAGCTGCGCGCCGAACTGGCCGAGGCCTCCGCCCACCTGGAGCGGGTGCGGCAGTCCATCCACGGCACGTTCGTCAATCTGGCGCTGCGCACCCTGGGCCTGGTCGAGCGGCAGCTCGCCGTCATCGAGAACCTCGAGGACCGCGAGCAGGACCCCGACCGCCTCGCCACGCTCTTCAAGCTCGACCACTTCGCCACGGTCATGCGCCGCCACAGCGAGAACCTCCTGGTCCTCGCGGGCGCCGAGCACGGCCACCAGCACCCCGGACCGGTCCCGCTGGTCGACGTCGTGCGCGCCGCCGTCAGCGAGATCGAGCGGTACGAGCGGGTGCGCATCGCCACGCTGCCGCCGCACGCGCACGTCGCGGGCTTCGCCGCGGACGACATCAGCCACCTGGTCGCCGAACTCCTGGAGAACGCGACCTCGTTCTCGCCGCCGGACGCCTCTGTGGAGGTCTCCGGATGGCTCCTGGAGAGCGGCGAGGTCATGCTCTCCGTGCAGGACGAGGGCATAGGGGTGACCGAGGACCGCATGGAGGAGCTCAACTCCCGCCTCGCGGAGTTCCGTCCGGACGACGCGTACGACCAGGAGAGCGGGGACGGGCTGGGACTCGGCCTCTATGTCGTGGCCCGGCTCGCCGCGCGGCACGGTGCACGGGTGCGGCTGCGCGAGCAGAAGCAGGGCGGTGTCGCGGCGGTCGTGGTCCTGCCGAAGTTGATCCTCGCCGCGGCGCCCGCGGTGGGTGCGCCGCCTGCCGGTGTCCCGGTCGCGGGGGCCGCGCCCGCCGTGCACCTGCCCGGCTCGGAGGCCGAGGCGAACTCCAACGTGCTGCCGGGGCGTGCGGCGGGGACCACCGCCGTGCCGACCGCGCCGGAAGCGACGGACGCGCCGGACGTGACGGCCGGCGCTGATCCGCTGATCGCGGCCGCCGAGCAGACGGTGCGTGACGCGGAGGCGGAGGCGGAGCCCACGGCCGCACCGGAAGCCGAGAGCGAGCCCGAGCGCGCGCCCGACCCGAAGCCCGAGCTGGCCCCGAAGCCCGAGCCGGCCCCGGAGCCCGAGGTTTCGCCCGAGACGACCATGGAACTCGCCATTCCGCCCGCCCCGGAGGAGCCGAAGGCCCCCGAGGAGCCGGAAGCGGCGGCCCCCGAAGCCGCCCCCGCCCCCAAGTGGGAGCGCGTCACCGACAAGGGGCTGCCCAAGCGCACGCCCAAGATCACCGCGCCCGAGCCCACCGTGCCCAAGGCGCGCAGCGGCTCCGTCGACGCCCAAGCGCTGCGCAAGCGGCTCGGGGGCTTCCACCAGGGAGCCATCAGCGGCCGTCGCGACGTAGAGGCCGAGCTGACCGAACGTACCGAACAGAACGAGCAGAACGAACGTACCGAAACCATGGGGGACACAGTCGAGGAGGCAAGCAGTTGACTGCGCCCATGCGCTCGCCCAGTTCTTCCACCGGCAGTTCTTCCACCGGCAGCTCCACCGCCGACGGCAGACCGGCCGGGTTCGGACTGAGCAGCGAAGCCCGCAACCTGCACTGGCTGCTGACGAATCTCGTCGAGGAGGTGCCAGGTCTCCTGTCGGTCGCGGTGGTCTCCTCCGACGGGCTGCTCCTGCTCTCCTCCGACCCCGCGCGCAACAGCGAGCAGGCGGTCGACAACAGTTCGGGCCCCAAGGGTTCCAGCGCGGACCTCGCCACCATCGTGTCCGGCCTCGGCTCCCTCTGCATCGGCGCGGGCAAGCTGATGGACGCGGGGTCCGTCAAGCAGACCGTCGTCGCGATGGAGGAGGGCAGCCTCTTCGTCATGTCGATCAGCGACGGCTCGCTGCTCGGCGTGCACGCCACCCCGGACTGCGACATGAGCGTCGTCGCGTACCACATGGCGCTCTTCGTCGGCCGCGCCGGGCATGTCCTCACCCCCGAACTCCGCAGTGAGCTGCGCCAGTCGATGGAGAGCGTCCGATGAGCAGTAAGCCCGGCAAGCTGCCCCAGCGGGGTGGCGCGCGCAAACCCGCCCGAGTGCGTCCGTACTCGCTCACCGGCGGGCGCACCCGCTTCGGCCACGTCCTGCTCGTGGAGACCTTCGTGGCGGCGCTCGACGCCCCCGAGGAGCGCCGCGAACTGCCGCAGGGCAACGCCATCGCCCGTGTCATGCCGGAGATGCGGGCCATCGTCGAGATCTGCCGCCGCATGCGTACGGTCGCGGAGATCGCCGCGCTCCTGAAGATGCCGCTCGGCGTGGTCCGCGTACTGCTCAGCGACCTCGCAGACCAGGGAAAGATCCGCGTGTACGGAACGGGCCACGGCCCGGGACAGCCGGACCGCGCACTGCTCGAAAGGGTGCTGAGTGGACTCCGCCGTCTCTGAACTCCGCCACCCGGGCCCCGACCCGGACGAGAACCTCCAAGCCTGGCAGACGGACCGCACCCGGGCCCCGATCGCGACGAAGATCGTGGTGGCGGGCGGCTTCGGCGTCGGCAAGACGACCCTGGTCTCCGCGGTCTCCGAGATCACGCCCCTCCAGACGGAGGCGCTGATGACGCAGGCGAGCGAGGACACGGACGACCTCACGTCGACCCCGGACAAGACCACGACCACGGTCGCCATGGACTTCGGCCGGATCACGCTCGACGACGACCTCGTGCTCTACCTCTTCGGTACGCCGGGGCAGCAGCGCTTCTGGTTCATGTGGGACGACCTGGTGCGCGGCGCGATCGGCGCCGTCGTCCTCGCCGACACCCGCAGGCTCCCCGACTGCTTCCCCGCGCTCGACTACTTCGAGAGCTGCGGGCTGCCGTACATCGTGGCCGTCAACCACTTCGACGGCACCGAGGAGTTCGAGCCCGCGGACGTCCGTGAGGCGCTGACGATCCCGTCGCACATACCGGTGCTGATCATGGACGCGAGGCAGCGGATCTCGGTGATCGAGTCCCTGCTCTCGCTGGTCGGCCATGCCCTCGCAGCAACCCCCGAATAGCTTTACCCTTAAGCTTTTTAGTACGTAGGAGAAGCGCCGCATGCGGAAGATACTCGTCGTCGGAGCCGGTCAGGCCGGGCTCCAGATCGCTCTCGGACTCCAGTCGCAGGGGTACGAGGTCACCCTGATGTCCAACCGCACGGCGGACGAGGTCCGGTCCGGCCGTGTGATGTCCACGCAGTGCATGTTCGACACGGCGCTGGAGCACGAGCGTGAGCTGCAGCTGAACTTCTGGGAGTCCCAGGCCCCCAAGATCGAGGGCCTCGGCGTCTCGGTCGCCGGCCCGGACTCCTCCCGCGTCATCGACTGGGTGGGCAAGCTGGACGGCTTCGCCCAGTCCGTGGACCAGCGCGTGAAGATGGCCGGCTGGATGGAGACGTTCGCGCAGCGGGGCGGCCAGCTGGTCATCCACGGCGCGGCGGTCTCCGACCTCGACTACTTCTCCCGTACGTACGACCTCGTGCTCGTCGCCGCGGGCAAGGGCGAGCTGGTCTCCATGTTCGAGCGCGACGCCTCGCGCTCCCCGTACGACACCCCGCAGCGCGCGCTGGCCGTCGCGTACGTCCACGGGATGGGGCCGCGGCCCGAGCACCCCGAGTTCGACGCGGTGCGGTGCAATCTCGTGCCGGGCGTGGGCGAGCTCTTCGTCATGCCGACGCTGACGACGTCCGGGCGTGCGGACATCCTCTTCTGGGAGGGCGTACCGGGTGGCCCGCTGGACGTCTTCCAGGGCGTCAAGGACCCCTCGGAGCACCTGGCGCTGACGCTCGAACTCCTGGAGAAGTTCACGCCGTGGGAGTACGCGCGGGCGACCAAGGTCGAACTGACGGATGCGGGCGGCACGCTGTCCGGGCGGTACGCCCCGACTGTGCGCAAGCCCGTGGGCCGGCTGCCGGGCGGCGGGCTCGTCCTGGGTGTCGCCGACGTGGTCGTGGCCAACGACCCGATCACGGGACAGGGCTCCAACTCGGCGTCGAAGTGCGCCGCCGCGTACCTCTCCTCGATCGTCTCGCACGGCGACAAGCCGTTCGACGAGGCGTGGATGCAGGCCACGTTCGACCGGTACTGGGAGACGGCCCAGCACGTCACCAAGTGGACGAACGCCATGCTGTCGCCGCCGCCGGAGCACGTCCTGAACCTGATCGGCGCGGCAGGCCAGCTCCAGCCTGCGGCCAACCGCTTCGCCAACGGCTTCAACGACCCGTCGGACTTCGAGAACTTCTTCTACGAGCCGGACAAGACGGGCGCGTATCTGGCCTCCATCTCTGGCAGCTGACGGTCGGCAGCTACCGTGATCTGAAATCCCACCGACAGGAGAGTCGGGGCGGCCGCCCGTGTCAGTGCCGGAGGGCGGCTGCCCGGTTGTTGCCCGCGTCGCCGCCCTTCGTCGCCCCGCGGGGCAGCTTCGGTGGGGTGTAGTTCTTCATGGGCTTCGCCGCGGGGTCGGGGCGTACCGCTCCCAGGAGGGGGTTCGCCGCGATGGGGGAGACCTTGACCCGGGCTCCGGGGCGCGGCGCCTGGATCACCATGCCGTCGCCCAGGTACAGCGCCACATGCGTGGCCTTGGGGAAGTACACGATCAGGTCGCCCGGCCGCAGCTTGCGCAGCGAGACCCGCCGCAGCTTCGCCCACTGCTCCTGCGACGTGCGGGGGATCTCCTTGCCCGCCGCCGCCCACGCCTGCGAGGTGAGCCCCGAGCAGTCGAAGGCCTTGGGCCCCTCCGCGCCCCACTTGTACGGCTTCCCGATCTGCCGCACGGCGTAGTCGAGGGCCTCGTCCCCCCGCCGGGACGGCGGCCGTGACGGCGCGGACCCCGCAGAGCCCGCGGAGCCGCTCAGTGAGCCCGACGCGAGGAACTTCCGCTGCGCCGCGGCCATCCCCTCCTCCTCGGCCCGAGCCAGCTCCGCCAACTGCTCCGTGCTCAGCCCGGCGAGCAGCTCCTCGACCTCCTTGAGCTGCCCCTTGACCGTGTCCCGTGCCTTCTTCTGCCGCGCGGCGAGCGCCAGTTGGGTCTCCAGGGCACTCTTCGCCCCGGCCGCCAGCCCGGACGCCGTCTTCTCGCCGCCGACGAGCCGCTTCACCGTCGCGGCCCGCTCCGCCGCCGCCCGCCCGATCACATGCCCCTGGTCGAGGGCCTGCTGCGCGTTGCGGGCGAGGAGGAGGCGTACGTAGGGGGAGATCTGTGACGTGCCCTGGTACTGCTGGCGGACGAAGCGGCCCGCCGCGCCCCGGCTGTCACGCAGCGAGGTCCGGGCGCGGGCCAGGCCGGCGTTCAGCCGGGTGACCTCGGCGCGCTGGTCCTTCAGCTTCTCCGCGGTCGCGTTGTACGTCTCCGTCGACTCCTCGGCCTTCCGGTACAGCTCCTGGAGTTCCGTCAGGAGCTCGGAGACCGGCCGCTCCCCGGTGCCGTCGGGCCCCGGGACGGCGTACGCGGGGGACGCGGGCGCGAGCAGCGCGCCGACCACCGCACCCGTACACACCCATCGCAGCAGCCTGCCTGACATGCCATCACCTCCGGCGCGCGGCGGCCGCTCCGCCCCGCACCGTGAGCATCAGCCGCCCCGGCGCGGCCCGCCTCCGGAAGGTGCGCGGGTTGGCGCAATGCGGTCACTCGTCCAGGGCCCCACGGCGCGTCGCCCTTGCCGGGACGGCCCTCAGCCCGCCCCGCCCGGCTTCGACCACGGCCACTTCAGGCCGGACCCGGCCTTGTCGCCCTCGGGGTCGTACTCGAACTTCCAGCCCGGATGCAGCCCGAACCGCTTCCCCGCGGCCCTGGCCACCCGGCGGTACACGAGCACGGTCGGCGGGCCGCCCGCCTCGTCCGGCACCGGGACCCGGTACACCTTCGGGGGGTGGCCGGTCGGGCCCAGCAGGATGGGCAGTACGCGGCCGTCCAGGGGGCCACCCACGAAGGGGGTCTCTTCGCTCTTCACCCGGCCAGTGTCACAGGAGGTGCGCCGCGTCGCTCACCACGGGCAGCACCCGCCGGGCGAGCGAGCCCGCGGGTCCGTCGGACGTCTCCATGGCCAGCGCGCCCCGTACCGCCTCCGCGGACTGCGGGTCGCGGCCCGCCGAGGCCACCAGGACCGCCATGAACTGCTCGACCAGCCAGTCCCGCAGCTCGTCGAGCGGCGGCTGCTTCTCCTCGTCCAGCCAGATCAGGGACGCCGCCTCGACGGAGGTGATCCACATCCGCACGGTCATCCGCAGCCGCGGGCCCGTGGCGCCCACGACCTCCAGGTGGGCGAGTATGTGCTCGGCGGCCGTCCTGCGCACCTCGTCCACTATGGCGGTGGTGCGTGAGGTCTCCACGACGCTGCCGCCCTGGAGCAGCGCGCTGAACCCCGCGTCGTGCTGGTCGACGAAGGCGAGGTAGCGGTCGAGGGCGTTCGCCAGGCGTTGGGTGAGCGGGCCCTCGGGCGGCTCGGCGAAGCACTGCTCCAGCTCGTCGGCGGCGGACCGCAGTGCGGCCTCGTACAACTGCTGCTTGCCGCCAGGGAAGTAGCGGTAGACGAGCGGCCGGGAGACCCCGGCCGCCTCCGCGACGTCGTCGAGGGAGACCTCGTCGGGTGCGCGCACCGCGAAGAGGGTCAGGGCGGCCTCTTTGAGCTGCCGCTGCCGCTCTTCGACACTGAGGCGCCGGTACGCGCGGGTGGGAGCAGGCGAGGTCATGCCTCGCAGCGTAACCGCCCTGTCGAACAAGCGCCCCGGAACCCTGCGTACCCTCTTCGCTACGCCAGCAGGCCCGAGCTCTTCCACAGCCGCCGTCCGGCACCCCGCAGCACCCCGATGTCGTCCAGGAAGTCCGTCAGGCGCTTGGCTCCCGTCTGCATGATCTCGCGGCGGTGGGCGCTCGCCTTGACCTGGGCCATGGCCTCGCGCTTGTCCAGGCCGACGTTCGTGTAGACGTCGGGGTTGATGAAGGCGATGGAGAAGACGCGGGCGAACTCACCCGAGGTGAGGCGGGTGAACTCCTGGGACCAGCGCGGGGCGGTCACCATCTGGCGGCGCAGCTCCTCACGGGCGTACCGCACATGGCGCGCCTCCTCCACGACGTGGATCCGCGTGACGCCGCGCACGAGGGTCTGGACGCGCTCGTCCGGGAACGTCAGGCGCTGCATCCAGTCGAGGATCTCCTCGCCGAGCAGCGTCGCCGTGAACGAACCGGGTGTCGTCGAGATGGTCTTGAAGAGGCGGCCCAGGTTCCGGTGCACGGCGCTGACCGGGTAGTACGGGGTGTCCCCGCGCGAGATGAGGCGCGCGAACATCTTCGAGTGCCGGCACTCGTCCTCGATCTCGGTGAGGGCGTACCGTACGTGCGCGCTCGTGGCCGGCTTGTCATAGATGTGCCGTACGAGCAGCTGCATCAGGATCAGTTCGAACCAGATGCCGAGCGACGCGAGCGCGGCGGCCTCGTGCTGGGAGAGCGCGATGCGCTGCTCCTCGCTCATCCGCCGCCACATCGGCGTGCCGTACAGGGAGACCAGCTCCGGGGGCCAGAACCACTTGCCCTCCTCGAAGGGTGCCTCCCAGTCCAGCTCCTTGTCGGGATCGAAGGAGTGCTTGGCGGAGGAGTCGAGCAGCCGCTCGGCCACCTGCTCCCGGTCCTTCAGCAGTCCGAGCGCGTCCCGCAGCCCTTCGATCGCCGCGTCCTCCGTGATGGTCGTCATGACTCTGCCCCTGCCTCGTCGTCAGAGTTACCGGCGGTCACGACTTATGAGACTGCCTGTCAGCAAGGGCGTCAATCCCTTGCGCACGACTTGTTGACCCCGCGTCTACGAACGTGTGAGCCTGCCAACTACCGGCAGTTCGCGGCGATTACGGAGAGACCTAGGCCAATTCTTAGGAGCCGTCAGTGTCCACGCATGAGCTGTACACCCACGCACCGGACGGAAACACCTGGCAGATACCGGCGAACGGCGCGGCCCGCTTCAGCTGGGAGTACGACGAGGGCCGCGCCCGGCTGCTCGCCCTCTACCAGAAGGGCAAGGACAAGCAGTGGGACGGCGCCAAGCGCATCGCCTGGGATCTGGAGGTCGATCCGTACGACCCCCTGGGCACCCCCGACGAGTCCCTCTCCCTCTACGGCACCCGCCACTGGGCGAAGATGACGGAACGGGACAAGGGTGAGCTGCGCAAGCACTACGCCTCCTGGCAGTTCAGCCAGTTCCTGCACGGCGAGCAGGGTGCGATGGTGTGCGCGGCGCGCATCGTGGAATCCGTCCCCGACCTGGACGCGAAGTTCTACTCGGCGACCCAGACCATGGACGAGGCGCGGCACGCGGAGGTCTACGGCCGCTTCCTGCACGACAAGATCGGCATGCTCTACCCGATCAACGACAATCTCCGGTCCCTGCTCGGCGACACCCTGCGCGACTCCCGCTGGGACATGCCCTATCTCGGCATGCAGGTCCTCATCGAGGGCTTGGCGCTCGCCGCGTTCGGCATGATCCGCGACACGACGGACAAGCCCCTGCCGAAGCAGATCCTCGCGTACGTCATGCAGGACGAGGCCCGGCACGTGGCCTTCGGCCGCATGGCCCTGCGCGACTACTACAAACAGCTCTCGGACGCGGAACTGCGCGAGCGCGAGGAATTCGTCATCGAGGGCTGCTACTTGATGCGCGACCGGCTGCGCGGCGTCGAGGTCCTGGAGAACTTCGGCATCCCGAAGGCGGAGGCCGAGGAGTACACCGAGAACTCCGAGTTCCTCGCCCTCTTCCGGCAGCTGCTCTTCAGCCGCATCGTGCCGTGCGTCAAGGACATCGGCCTGTGGGGCAAGCGCCTGCAGGAGGCGTACGTCGACATGGGCGTCTTCGAGATGGGCAACGCCAACCTCGACCAGCTGATGGCCCAGGACGAGGAGATCGCCGAGAAGCTGGACGCGGAACGCTTCGCGGCCGAGGAGCACGAGCGCGTGGCGGAGGTCGAGGACATGATCGCCGCGGGTGGCCGGACGGCCGACGGAAAATAGGGAACCACGCCCCATGGCCCCATGGCCGCGGCGCAGGGAGGCGCTGCCGGGAGTCCGGTGACGCCGCCGGGCCGCTCATCGGGCTCAGGAGCCGGCGAGCACCGCCTCCATCACCGCCTTCGCGATCGGCGCCGCACTGCCGCCGCCGCTGATGTCCCCCCGGTCCGCCGACGCGTCCTCGACCACCACCGCCACCGCCACCGAGGGCTGTGCCTCGCCGGACTTCTGGGCCCAGGAGATGAACCAGGCGTACGGCGTTCCGGAGTTGTCGATGCCGTGCTGGGCCGTGCCCGTCTTGCCGCCCACCGTCGCGCCGGGGATCGCCGCGTTGCCGCCGGTACCCTCCTCGACGACGTCGGTCATCATCTCCCGCAGCTGCATCGCCGTGGCCGGGTTCATCGCCTGGTGCAGGGACTCGTTGCCGGTGTTCCGCACCACGTCGCCGTCGTCGGTGGTGGTCTCGTCCACCAGGTGCGGTGCCTCGACCGAACCGCCGTTGGCCACCGCCGCCGAGACCATCGCCATCTGCAGGGGTGTCGCCCGGGTGTTGAACTGCCCGATGGAGGACAGCGCGAGCTGCGCCTTGTCCATCGACGTGTCGAAGTTGCTCGCCGCCACCGACGACGGGATCTTCAGGCCGCCGTCGTTGAAGCCGAAGTTCCGTGCCGTGCCCAGCATGTCGTTCAGACCGGTGTCCGCGCCCAGCTTGGCGAAGACCGTGTTGCAGGACCACTCGAAGGCGTAGCGGAGGGTCGCGTTCGTACAGCCGTCGACCTCGTTCGTCAGCTCCGTGCTCGTGCCGGGCAGCGTGTAGGGGTTGGGCGACTTGGTGGCCGCGTCCAGGTCGGTGACCGCACCGGCGTCCAGCGCGGCGGCCGCCGTCACCACCTTGAACGTCGAACCGGGCGGGTACGTCTGGCGGATCGCCCGGTTCAGCATCGGCTTGTCGGGGTCGGCGTTCAGCGCCGCCCAGGACCTGGCCACCGACCCATTGGTACCGGAGAGCCGCTCGGGATCGTACGAGGGCGTGCTGACCAGGGCGAGAATCTTCCCGGTGGACGGCTCGATCGCGGCCACCGCGCCCTTCTTGCCGCCGAGCCCGGTGTACGCGGCCTGCTGCGCCGCCGCCCTGACGGTGGTGCGCACCATGCCGCCGGGGTTCTGCGCCCGGCTGATGTCGTTCCACAGGGGGAGCGGCGCGAGCATCGGATCGGTGCCGGAGAGGATGTCGTCCTCGGCGCTCTCCAGGAGGGTCGTGCCGTAGACCTGCGAGGCGTACCCGGTCACCGGGGCGTACAACGGGCCGTGCAGGTACGTCCGTTCGTAGCGGAGCTGCTCCCCGGTGTCCTTGGAGCCGGTGACCGCGCGGCCGTCGACCATGATGTCGCCGCGCGGCTGGCCGAAGCGGGCGATGGCCTGGCGGCGGTTGGCGGGGTTCTTGTCGAAGGACTCGGACTGGACGACCTGGACGCGGGTCGCGTTCACCAGCAGGGCGATCAGGAGCAGCGCGCAGAACGCGGCGGCATGCCGGATGTACCTGGTCACGCGTCCTCCCTGGCGGGCCCCACCGGCTGGCTGCGCGCCGAGTCGCTGACCCGGATGAGCAGCGCCACGATGATCCAGTTGGTGACGACGGACGATCCGCCCTGCGCCAGGAAGGGCATCGCCATGCCCGTCAGCGGAATCAGCCCGGTCACCCCGCCCGCGATCACGAACACCTGCAGCGCGACGATCGAGGCGAGCCCCACCGCGAGGAGCCGCCCGAAGGAGTCCCGCAGCGCGAGCCCCGCCCGGTAGCCGCGCTCCACCAGGAGCGCGTACAGCAGGAAGATCGCGGCGAGCCCGGCGAGGCCGAGCTCCTCGCCCGCCGTGGCCAGGATGAAGTCGGACTTGGCGGCGAAGCCGATGAGGATGGAGTGCCCGAGGCCGAGCCCGGTCCCGAGCATCCCGCCCGCCGCGAACGCGAAGAGGGACTGGGCCAGTTGGTTCGGCCCATCGCCCGCGTCGATGGAGGCGAAGGGGTGCAGCCAGTCCTCGACCCGGCCGTGCACATGGGGTTCGAGCGAGCCGACGACGAACGCCCCGACCCCGGCCAGCACCAGGCCGACCGCGATCCAGCCGGTGCGTCCGGTGGCGACGTACAGCAGGACCACGAAGAGGCCGAAGAAGAGCAGCGAGGTGCCGAGGTCCCGCTCCAGGACGAGGACCCCGACGCTCAGGAGCCAGATCGCGACGATCGGGCCGAGCACACGGCCGGTCGGCAGCTGGAGCTTCGTCAGCTTCCAGACCGTACGGCCGGTGTAGGCGAGGGCGTTGCGGTTGGCGGAGAGATAGCTGGCGAAGAAGATCGCGAGCAGGATCTTCGCGAACTCGCCGGGCTGGATGGAGAATCCGCCGACCCGGATCCAGATCCGGGCGCCGTTCACGGCGGGGAAGAAGATCGGCACGATCATCAGGACCAGCGCGGCGACGACACAGATGTACGCGTACCGCTGGAGCACCCGGTGGTCGCGCAGGAAGACCACGACGGCGATGAAGAGGGCCACGCCCACGGTGGACCAGACGAGTTGTGTGGGCGCCGCCTCGTCGCCCGGGGTCTCCAGGTCGAGCCGGTAGATCAGGACGAGGCCCAGGCCGTTGAGGAGCACGGCGATCGGCAGGAGCAGCGGATCGGCGTAGGGCGCGCGGAAGCGGACCGCGAGATGGGCAAGCAGCGCGAGCACGCCGAGCCCGGCGCCGTAACCGGCGGCGCCGGGCGGGACGGTGCCGTTCTTGGCGAGGCCGACGTCGCAGTAGCCGTAGACCGAGAGCAGGACGGCCACGACGATCAGGGCGGCTTCGGTGCCACGGCGTCGGGGCACGCGAACAGCGGGTACGGACGGGGGCGCCGCTGCTGTTCCGGTCATGCCCGGAACGTAGCAAGCGATAGGCCTCAATGTCCGTTTATGTCACCGTGTGCTGGTGGTGCGTCAGCACCAGCGCGGGGCGGGCCCGATGTTGGAGATGTAGTGCGCGGCACCCCAGGCCCAGGTGCCGTTGGTGAGCAGGTACCAGCGGTTGTTGCCCGCCACGTGGTCGCCGGTCGTCTTGCAGTAGATGGAGACGACCCTGCCGTACGGCACGCTGCGGATCACCTTGCTGCCCCGGGTGGGGGCGGTGCGCAGCAGCAGCCCGCTCTTGGCGGTCACGCGGCCCTTGTAGATGCGCGGGTTCCCGCTGTTGGCGTCGTCGGCCGCGAAGGCGGGGCCGCTGAGGGTGAGGGCGGCGAGCGCACCGCCTGCGGCGAGTATGCCGAGCCGGGTGCTGAGAGCGGTGGGCCGAAGGGACATGGGGTCTCCTCTGGGAAAGGGCGGATGCGATGCAGCCCTCGACTCCCTGCAATCCGGGTCATAGGCCGCAATTCACAGTAAAATCGGCATGCTGAGCGCGCAAAAGGTCACGCGGCGTCAAACTGCCCCTCAAGCCGCCCCGTCGGCGCCCCTGGCGCAGTCGTCCGCGGACTCCTCGTACGGCAGCGTCAGCGTCGCGACCGCCCCGCCGTCCGCCGCGTTCGCGAACGTGAGCCGTGCGCCGAGCACCGCCGTCTGGCCCAACGCGATGGTCAGACCGAGCCCGTGCCCCCGCGACGTGCCCTCCGTGCGGAACCGCTGCGGGCCGTGTTCCACCAGGTAATCCGGGTATCCGTCGCCGTGGTCGCGCACCGAGACCACCGGCCCGTCGACGGTCACCACGATCGGCGGCCTGCCGTGCTTGGCCGCGTTGGCGATGAGATTCCCGAGCACCCGCTCCAGGCGCCGCCGGTCGGTCACCACGCAGACATCGCGTACGACGACCAGCTCGGCGGCGACCGCCGAACCCCGCACGGCACGCTCGGCCAGTGGGGCGAGATGGTGGTCGTCCAGGTCGACGCGCTCGCTCTTCGCGTCGAGCCGGGAGATCTCCAGGAGGTCCTCGGTGAGGGTCCGCAGCGCGGCCACCCGGTCGCGCACCAGCTCCGTGGGGCGGCCCGGCGGCAGCAGCTCGGCCGCCGCGTGCAGACCGGTCAGCGGCGTGCGCAGCTCGTGCGCCACGTCCGCGGTGAACCGCTGCTCGCTCTGCAGCTTGCCCTGCATCGAGGACGCCATCGTGTCGAGCGCCCCGGAGACCGCCGCCACCTCGTCCTGGCGGCGCGACGGCTCACGGGTGCGCGGGTCGTTCACGCGGGCGTCGAGGTCACCCGCGCTGATCCGGCGGGCCACCGTCGCCGTCTGGTGCAGGCGCCGCGTCACGCGCGTCACGGCGAACGCCCCGACCAGGAGCGTCGCCCCGATCGCGAGCGCCGACGAGCCGAGGATCGCGCGGTCGAGCCCGTCGATGGTGCGGGCCCCCTGGGCGTAGTCGACCTGCACGGCCACGGCACGCCGGCCCGTGGCCGGCCCCGCCGCCCACATCGTCGGCCGGGAGTCCCGCGCGTCGACCATCGTCCCGCGCTCCCCGCCCGCCGCGAGCTTCCGCAGCCCCGCGGGAAGCCCCGGCGGATCGACGCCCGCGCCGGGGCCGAGGTCGTCGCCCGCCTCGAACGCCTCGGTGGCGTCGTCGAGCCGGGCCAGGGCGTGCTCACGGGCCTGGCCCACGGTCTGGTTGGTCACCGAGACATGCACGAGCGCGCCGAGCAGCGCGGCGAGCGCGCAGCACATGACGGTGATGAAGACCGCGGCCTTCCAGGTCAGCGTCGCCGTCCAGGCGGGGAGCCGCGGCCCGCGCGGCAGCCGGTGGCTCATCGGCCCGAGCTCGCGGAGGGAAGCGGGCGGGCGCTCGCGGCCGGCTCGGGCTTGCGAGAGGGCTTCCTCTTGGGCGCGTTCGGGGAGCGCACGATCTCGTCGGTCGTCGGCAGCATGGACTTCTGGTGGGAGTCCCAGGACCAGACGGTGCGGTACTCGTACCCCGCCATGCCGGACACGGCGCGGACGATCACCTCATGACCGGCCAGCTCGACACCGAGCACCGCGTCCCCCATCTCCATGATCTGCGTCAGCTGGCGCTTCTCCACGGCGTAGGCGCGTATGTCGAGATTCTCGGCGTGCCCCTTGGCCAGCCGGATGCCGACGATGAGGTCGTCCTCGCCGTCGCCGGTGAGGTCGCGGTAGTAGGCGTTCAGGACGGGACACTCGTCGTCGGCGTGCGCGGTGCCGCACTTGGCGAGCTGGGCGGCCGTCTGCTTGTAGACCGCGTCCGAACGGTCGTACATCCCCGGATTCTTGTCGAAGTCGGCCTTGACGACGGTCACCGGATTCACCTTGTGCAGGTCCCCGCCCGGTACGTCCACGCCCTTGACCGGCACGCTCTCTATCGTGCCGTAGTCCTCGGCGGGCGCCGACGGGGGCGGCAGCTTCGGCCACAGGCGCGTGGGGGCCTCGGCGGTGGGAGTGGATCCCGCGCCGCGCAGGCCGCCCGGGTCGCCGCAGCCGCCGGCCAGCAGGACGGCGGGCAGCACGAGGACCGCGGCGAGCGCGAGACGGCTCCGGTGCACTGCACTCCTGCCTGCCGGTGGAGCGGCCCGGGTGGCTGCTCGGCTGCGGCGCGAGGTTCGGTTGCGGCGCCGCAGGGTCCGGGTCCCGTTGCCCGGGTCCGGCTACGGCGCGAGGTCGGCGTAGAGAATGATGTTGTCGGTGCGGTGACCGTCCTTGATCGGCCCGCCACAGGTCAGCAGGCGCAGCTCGGGACGATCGGTCGCCCCATATACCTTATGGGTGGGGAAGTTCTTTTTGTCCACCTGTTGAATCTCGCGCACCTTGAACGTCGCGGTACTCCCGTCCGCTCGCGGCACCTCGATCTCGTCCCCCATTCTCACCTTCGCCACGTTCTTCATCAGCGCGGGCCCCCGCACGGTGTCGTAGTGCGCGACCAGGACGGCCGCTCCCTTCTGCCCGGGAGTGACGCCGCCGGTCCACCAGCCGGGCTCGTCCGCCTTGTCCACGGGCGGCACCTCCAGCGCGTCGTCCGCGCCCACGCCGAGGTCGAGCATCGACTTCGCGTCGACATCGGCCGCCGGGATCCGCAGGCCCGTCGGCCGGGACTTGCCCAGCGGTGCGTGCGGGTCGGCCGCCGGTGCGGCGGTGGCGTTGTCGACCTTGACGTCGGGCGCGGGGTCGCCGGAGCCCTGACCGCAGGCGATGAGCCCGATGCCGAGGGCGACGGTCAGCGTGGCGGCGGCTGCTATGCGGGTGGTGTGGCGGGGCTTTGCGGGGGTGGGCGCGGGTGCGGGGGTGGGGGCTTCTTCGGTGGGGGTGCTCATGGGGGCTCCTGGGGTGGCGCCTTGGTCGCGCGCCTGGGTGCGTCTGGGTGCGGCTGGTCGCGGAGGGGGCGGCGGGCTCAGGCGTCGGTGCGGCCGCGGCGCAGCATCGCGTACCCGAGACCGGCCGCACCGGCCGCCGCCATGGCGCCACCGGCGGCGATGAACACCGGGTCACCGCTGTGGAACCCCTCGGTACCGGCCTTGACCCCGCCCTCGGGGGTGCCGGGGGCGAGTGGTGCCACCGTCCGCGTGCCCTCGGAGTGTTCCGGCGTGTCCGCGACGGCGGCCACGGCCGGCATGAGGAGCGCGCCGCCGACGACGGTGGTCACGGCGGCGGAACGGAGAAGGGTGCGACGGCGGTGGCTGCTCATGAGCGGTCGTTCCTTACGGCTGGAGGCTGACGGAGCCTGACGGAGCCTGACGGAGGCGGATCGCTGTGAGGGAGCGAAGGGGACACCTCCGAAGCTATGTGTCCGCTATTGCGGCCTTTAGTCGTCTATGTAACAGCGGGCCGTAACTGCGGAGGCGGTGCTGTTACGAGTGTCCCGACTCCACCCGGCGGCGAGTGGCTCAACTTCGCCCGGCTACGAGTGGCTCAACTTCCTTCCGCGGCGCCCAGGTTCTTGCCCAAGGCATGTCCTTGCTGCTCCCATGGTCCGTGGGGTGATGGTGCATGAGCGGACTGCGCGTCATACCGGCCTGGCGGCACGGACAGGAGCGGCTGTACGTCTGCCTCGCGGACGGCAGGAACGTGGCGTGGTACGAGAGGGAGTCGTCCCGCGTGAACCTTCTCGGCGAGGAGCACAGGGAAGCCGTCCTGCGCGCCCTCGCCCCCTTCCTGACCGGCGGTTACTCGGTCGGCCCACCACCCGTCCCGACCCCCGCCGAGCTGGCCCGCCTCGCCCTCCACCCGGACGACGACCTGGCCCCGAACCGCCCCGGCGAGGCACTCCTGATCGCGCTGGACCGCGACCCGGCCCCCGCCCGCAGGCTGCGCGCCGACCCGCGGCAGCGGGCGCTCACCGCCGAGCAGTCCATCGGCGAGGTGCTCGACGGCCTCGAAGGCGCGGGCTGGCACACCCTGCACTCGGTGCCGCTGCCGGGCGGCGCCCGCCTCCACCACCTCCTGATCGGGCCCGGCGGCCTGTTCAGCGTCCACACGCTCCCCGCCCGCAAGCAGCGGGTGCGCGTCGCCGACCCGATGGTCGCGGTCGGCCGCGCGGACCCGCGTCCACTTCTGCGGGAGCTACGCGCCGAGGCCGACCGGGCGTCCTTCGCGCTGACCGCCGAGATCCGTCCGGTCCTCGCCCTCTCCGGGGCGACGGACCTGGACGTCACGTCCCCGCCGCGCGAGGTGCGGATCGTGCGCGACGGGGAGGTGTCGGCCCTCGCGCGCAACGGCGGCGTACTGAAACCGGCCGATGTGGAGGCGCTGCACGCGATGGCCCGCGACCGGCGTACGTGGCTGCGGGTATAGGCGTTGCGGCTGCGGGTCTAGAGGTTGTCGCCCCAGCCGCCCTGGATCATGGTCTGGAACGCCCAGGCCCCGCCCCGCTTCAGCAGGATGTCGGCGTACCGCAGCTGCTGTGTCTCGCCGTTCGCGGTCATCGCCGAGTCGGTGAAGACCACGGCCATGGCGGGGGAGAGGAAGACGGGCGTACGCGTGGACTCGAAGGTGATGTCCTCGCTCCCGTCCCCCATCACGTGCGTCATGGTCGCGACGAACTGTTCCCGGTCCCACTGCGCGGAGCGCCCGTCGCCCGCGGAGTCGTCGCTGACCAGGTTGAGCGGGAAGACGGCCAGGTCGGCCATGCGCTCCACATCGCGCTTGGCGCTGTGTGCGTCGTATTCGGCGAACCAGGCGGCCAGGCTCGCGCGGTCCTCGTCGGTCGGGACGTATCCGGTCTCGGGCACAACGGTCATGCGGTCTCCTGATCAAGTTTGACTACGGGGTGCGCAAGGAAAGTTATGCTCGATGGCGCTGCTAGTCAAACTTGATTAGATGTGATGCCGGTCACGCCTTCTCGCCTGGGGGGGCGTGCGAAGCTCAGCGGAAGCGGACGACCACCGCTGTCGCGTGCCGGGTCGTGTTCTGCCGCACCTCCACCGTGACGGGCGGCGCGGACGGCAAGGCGGCATACGAGACCTCGCCGATCCCGGCGGCGATCGCGGTCCCCTCGCCCCTGGCCTCCGGCAGCGCGGCCCCGGCCGCCGTCCGCAGCGCGGGGGAGAGCGGTGACGACACCACGGGCGTTCCGTCCCCCGGCAGGACGAGCACGAGGGCCTGCGGCCGTGCGCCGCTCCCGGTGAACCCGACGACCACCGCGTCCCGCGTGCCGCTGTGCCGCAGCTTCAGCCACGCGCGCGTGCCGCCCCGGTAGGCCCCGTCGAGCCGCTTGATCACGAGTCCCTCGATGCCGGTGGCGGGCAGGGTCTCGTACCAGGTCAGGGCCAGTTCGCGGTCGGTCGTCATCGGTACGGGCTGGAGCGGCGGGCCGAGTGGTTCGAGGACGCGTACGAGGCGTGCGCGCCGTTCCTCGTACGGCAGGGCGCGGCAGTCCTCGCCCCCGTCGGCGAGCAGATCGAAGGCGGCGTACGAAGCGGGGAGCGTGCGCGCGAGGTGCCTGGAGCGGGCGCGGGTGGCGGCGGCGCGTTGCTGGACGGCGCCGAAATCGATGCGTCCGTCGGCCCAGACGACCACTTCGCCGTCGAGCACGGTCCCGGCGGGCAGCCGTGCCGCGGCCTCGGCGAGATCGGGGAACGCGGTGGTGACGAAGCGTCCGGAGCGGGCCTGCAGCCGTACGCGATGGCCGTCGGCGAAGACGACCAGGCGGTGACCGTCGAACTTCGGCTCGTAGGCCCAGCCGCCACCCTGCGGCAGAGCGGTCACGGAATCGGCGAGGGCGACCCGGAGGGGTGGATTGATCATGGGCCGGTCGCGTCGGGGAGGGGGCGGGCCCGGTCCGGATCGGTGAGGGGGGCCAGCAGGTCGCCGTGGCGCGCGAGTCGGGGGGCGATGTCGGAGGCCAGGAAGACGAGCGGTGGCGGGGCACCTGCGGTGTCGCTTGCCCGATTGGCTGGAGGCGTGTCTGCGAGGGAGGCCGCCTCCTCGACTTCGTCCCAGGTCACGGGGGTGGAGACGGTGGGGTCCCGGCGGGCGCGGAGGGTGTAGGGGGTGGCGGTCGTCTTCGCGGCGGCGTTCTGGCTGAAGTCGACGAAGACCTTGCCGGGACGCAGGCTGCGGGTCATCCGGTGGACGACCAGGGCGGGCAGCTCGGCCTCGGCGTCCTGGGCGAGCTTCTTCGCGTACGCGGTGACCTGCTCGGAGGGCGTGGGCTCCAGGGGGCAGAGCAGATGCAGCCCCTTGGAGCCCGAGGTCTTCGCGTAGACCTGCAGGCCGTCCGCTCGGAGGCGCTCGCGCAGCCAGAGGGCCGCCCGGCAGCATTCGACGACGGTGGCGGGCTCGCCGGGGTCCAGGTCGAGCACGAGCCGGTCGGCCATGGCGGGGGCGGCGGCCTGCCACTGGTGGGTGTGGAACTCGGTGACGAGGTTGCCCGCCCACATCAGGGTGGCCAGGTCGTCCACGACGACCTGCCGGGTGTTGCCGTCCGAGCGCGATACGTCGGCGGTGTGCACCCAGTCGGGGGTGCCCGGGGGAACGTTCTTGGAGAAGAAGCGCTGGCCGTCCGGCCCGTCCGGGAAACGGAGGAAGGAGACGGGCCGGTTGCGGAGGTGCGGCAGGAGGGCCTCGGCCGTGCTGGCGTAGTAGTGCAGCAGCTCGCCCTTGGTGAAGCCGGATGCGGAGTAGAGGACCTTGTCGAGATTGCTGAGGGCCAGCCGCCGCCCCTCCACCTCGGTGATCGGCGTCATACGATGAGAATCCCACGAATGTGTCGAATATGGATAAATCGATGCTCGGCTGCTGAGAGGTGCCTGACGTGCGATCCATATGGAACGGTGCGATCTCCTTCGGTTTGGTCAGCATCCCGATCAAGCTCATGAACGCCACCGAGAACCACTCCGTCTCCTTCCGGCAGATCCACACGGAGGACGGGGGCCGGGTCCGCTACCGCAAGGTGTGCGAGCTGGAGGAGCGGGAGGTGCCGTCCGCCGAGATCGGCAAGGGGTACGAGGACGCGGACGGCTCGATCATCCCGATCACGGACGAGGATCTGGCGGCCCTGCCCCTCCCGACGGCCAAGACGATCGAGATCGTCGCCTTCGTGCCGGCGGACGGGGTCGATCCGATGCAGATGGACACGGCGTACTACTTGTCGGCCAACGGAGTGCCTGCGGCGAAGCCGTACACGCTGTTGCGGGAGGCGCTGAAGCGCAGCGAGAAGGTCGCGATCGCCAGGTACGCGCTGCGGGGGCGGGAGCGGCTGGGGATGCTGCGGGTGGTGGACGACGTCATCGCCATGCACGGACTGCTGTGGCCGGACGAGATCCGGGCACCGGAGGGCGTGGCCCCGGACGCCCGGGTCAAGGTGCGGGACGCGGAGCTGGACCTGGCGGACGCGCTGATGGACACGCTGGGGGAGGTCGATGTGTCCGCCCTCCACGACGACTACCGCGCGGCGGTGGAGGAACTGATCACCGCGAAGGCCTCCGGCACCGCTCCCACGGAGCCCGCCGCTGAGGGTGACTCGGGCGAGGGCAAGGTGATCGACCTGATGGCGGCGCTGGAGAAGAGCGTGCGCGCGGCGAAGAAGAAGGACCGGGGCGACGGGTCGGTGGCGGAGGTGACACCACTGGCGGGCGGCGGCCAACGGAAGCGGGCTGCGGCGAAGAAGACGGCGAAGAAGACGACGGGGTCGCGGACGACGCCGAAGGAGGTGGGGGGCAAGAAGTCGACTGCGTCGACGGCGAAGAAGACGACTGCGAAGACGGCGGCGGCGAAGGCAACGACGGCGAAGACAACGACGGCGAAGAAGCCCTCCGCCAAGAAGCGGGCTCCGGCTTAGGTTGCTGGGGAGGGCTGTTCGGGCGGTGAACGGGGCCCGCGGCCCGTAGCCCGCGTGGCCGTCCAGGCTCGCCGCAGCGCCCGTACGCGGGGAACCTGGAGGCATGACCCAGGACAAGGACAGCAACTACCGGCCCGTCGTCTTCCGTGACCGCTCGGCGGGCTACGCCTTCCTCACCCGCTCCACCGCGGAGAGCGACCAGACCATCGAGTGGGACGACGGAGAGACGTACCCGCTGGTGGAGGTGGAGATCTCCTCCGAGAGCCACCCCTTCTACACGGGCCGCGCCCGCGTCGTGGACTCCGAGGGCCAGGTGGCCAAGTTCGAGCGCCGCTACGGCGACCAGGCACCCCCGGACGCGCAGGAGTGAGCGACCAGCCGACACCCCCCGGGCCCCCCGCCCGCGCCACGCCGCGTGAGCGGCAGGAGTGGCAGGAGGGGCACGGCGGCCCGACCATGGCCCTAGAACCTTGATCACGAACTGCGCACGACGAGCAACGAACGACGAGCAACGAACGAAGAACGACGAGCGAGCTTGATCACGAGAAGGCGGCGGGCATGACCGACGGCACGACCGATCTCCAGGCGCTGGCGGCCGAGGCGTACATCTACGGCTACCCGATGGTGCGGAACCTCGACGAAGTCGACCACGTCTCCCGCAAGGGCATGGGCTCGGTGGCCCCCGCGCCGTTCAACGAGTTCAGCCACGGCAGCAAGCCCGCAAGCCCCGACGGCTCCCCGGCGACCGCGGCTGACGCCAACAACGACGTCATCCACTCGCTGGCACAGCTCGACCTCTCCGGCGGAGCCCTGCTCCTGACCGTGCCGGACACCGACGGTCGCTACTACGTCCTGCAGTTCGTGGACGCATGGACCAACAACTTCGCCTACGTGGGCCGCCGCGCCACCGGCACCGGCGCGGCCAGCTACCTGCTCACACCCCCCGGCTGGGACGAGGAGGTCCCGCCGGGCGCCACCCGGATCGCCGCGCCGACCGAGATGGCGACGATCGTCGGGCGATGGGCCTGCGCGGGTCCGGACGACGTGGCGGCGGTGCGGGAGCTCCAGGAGGACACGCACCTGGAGCCGTACTGGACGGCGTCCGGAGAGCTCCGCGGGTTGCCGACCCACACGTACATCCCCGGTGAGGAACCGGAGACCCTCTTCTACGAGAAGCTGCGGGCCCGCATGGCCGCCTTCCCGCCCGCGCCGGCCGACAGCACGTACCAGAAGCGGTTCGCGCCGCTGGGTCTGCTGGACGCCGAGAGCCCTTACACCCACCCCGAACCGGAGCTCGCCGAAGCGCTGCGCGCGGGGTTCGCCGCGGGCAAGGAGCAGGTCGAGCAGGAGGCCGCCCGCGGGGAGGGCGCGCAGCGGCAGAACGGCTGGCAGCTCACGTATCACGCCTTCGACTACAACGCCGATCACTTCGAGGTCGGCACGCTCAAGGATCCCCAATGGATCTGCGCCGACAGGGAGTTGGGCCGCATGCTGCGCGCCACCTCGGCGCACACCGCGCTCTGGGGCAGACACGGGTACGAAGAGGCGCACGCGATGGCGTGGGACGACGGCGACGGCCGGCCCCTGGAGGGCGAGCACTCCTACACCTTGCGCTTCGAGAAGCCGCCGCCCGTGGACGCGTTCTGGGCGGTGACGATGTACGGCCTGCCGGACCGGAACCTGGTCGAGAACCCCGTCGAGCGCTACTCCATCGGCGACCGCACCCCGGGCCTGAGCTACGACGACGACGGCTCCCTCACCCTCCGCCTCCAGGCCCAGCGCCCCGCCGACGACAAGACGGCCGCGAACTGGCTGCCCACACCGGAGGGCCGCTTCCGCCCGGTCCTGCGGATGTACACGCCCCGCGCGGCGGTCTTCGACGGGACGTACGAGCTGCCGCCGATCCAACGGAGTTAAGACTTCCCGGCCCGGCCCGTCGTCGTCAGGGGGGAGTGGTGGTCCACCGAGGGGCGGTACGGGCCCAAGCCGCTTCCCAGCGGGCGAGGTTGTGCCGCTCCAGCCTGCGGTGGGCGCAGGCGTATGCGGCGGCGCCCAGGATCGGGACGGCCAGGGCGGCCAGGACGACGTAACCCATGGTGTGGTCACGGACCTCGTCCTTGGTGAGGGGCGGCTCGGTGACCTTCCCGTCGTCGCTCACCCATACGCGGACGGAGTTCCCGGCGGGCAGGGCGGGTTCGACGTCCGCCTGCGCGGTGTGGCTGTGCCCGTGGCGGTCGGTGAAGCGGACCGTGACCGGGTACCGGGCCTTCTTCGCCTCGGCCGAACCGGGGTCGGGGTGGCGGGGCGCGTCGTGGACGAGGACGGCGGTGGTGCGGTGGCGGGTGTCGGCCTGGTGCCGGGCGGCCTGTTCGAAGTGGCGGCGGGCCGTGTCACCGACCAGGACGACGGCGGCCGGGGTGGCGGTGAGGACGGCCAGGAAGAGACCGACGGCGATCCACCCCTGTACGAGGTCGTTGCGGCGGCGCAGGGGGTTGCGCCGCCAGCGCCAGAGGAGTGGGCGGGGCCGTGAGCGGGGAGTGCGGGGGTTTTGGTGTTTGTCGTGCTTGTCGTGGTCGTCGTGTTCTTCGGGGGGCGGCTGTGCCGGGGGGATGTGGCCGGCCACGGGAGGCTCCTTAGATAAGGGTCAATGGGGCTAACGGGGGCGGGCGGTGTCGGTGTCGGTGTCTGTGTTGGTGTCAGTGCGGCTGTCGGTCGCGGAGGGGTGGGCGTGGGCGGCCCGGAGGAGTTTCGAGGCTCCGCGGACCGCTGCGGTGTGCGGGGCGGGCACGGGCTGGAGGGGAGCGTGCAGCACACCGGCGAGACCGCAGCTGATGCCGGGAAGCAGTGCGCCGCCGCCGGCCAGCAGCGCACCCCTCCGTACGGCTTCCAAGGTCCGGGAGGTGCGGTCCTGTTCGAGCATCGCGGTCACCATCGCGAGGACGCAGTCGGTGATCCGGGTGGGCGCGGACGCAGCAGGCCCGTCTCCGTCGCTGGTGCCCAGGGCGGTGTGCCGTGCGTCGATCACATCGCCGTCGGAGAGGAGGGCGACCTCGGTGAGGTGGGCGCCGATGTCCACGACGAGCAGGGGGCGGGACAGATCGGCGTCCACCGCCGAGGCCACGGCGCGCGCGGTGGGGATGGTCAGGACGGCGCGCGGACGGAGGACCTCGACGGCGACGCGGGCTTCGGCCCGGTAGGCGACTCCGCCCAGGACGGGGGCGGTCAGGATGAGCAACGGGCGTCCGAAGCGGGGCAGCCGGTGGCCGAGCAGCCGGTCGAGCATCAGGGCGGTCCCGGGGGTGTCGACGATGGCGCCGCGCCGGATGGGGTACACGGCACCGCCGCCGTGAAAGGTCACCGTGGGGACGTCGAGGATCATCCGCCGTCCGGACGTCCAGGCGCGGGTCCGGGCGCTGCCGAGGTCGAGTGCGATGCCGGAGCACTGGCGGCACCAGGGCCAGGAGCGGTGCCGGCCCGGCACGGGTGTCGTGGGTGCCATGGGTGCCATGGGTGGCGTGCGTGGCGTGGGTGGCGTGCGTGGCGTGGGTGTCGAGGTCATCGGTCGGCTCCTCGGGCCTGCTGGCAGCGGGCGCAACGAGCGCAGTAGCGGGCCTGCGGCACGATCAGCAGGCGCTCGCGGTCGATGGGGTGCCGGCACAGGTGGCAGGCACCGTAGTCGCCGCGGTCCATGCGTACGAGGGCCGCCTCGACGTCGGCGAGGACCATGCGGGCGGATGCGGCGAGTTTCACCCGGACCTCGATCCGCGAAGGGCTCTGCCGGTCGAGGAGCGCGTCCGTACGGGTCAGCGCGGAGGGGGAGAGCTGCTGCAGTTGTTCGCGGCGGAACAGGGACTGCTCGCGCAGGTTCTCGCGCAGGGAGGCGAGGTCCTCGAGCGACAGGTGGGACAGCTGGGGCAGCTGGACCAGGGGGGATGGGCAGGACGGGTGAGACGGCTGCGTACTTCGGTCGTCGGCGAGCTGAATGATCTGTTGGTTCACCACTTCACCCCTCGGGCAGGGCCTGGCAGGGCGGGAGACGGAGAGCGGGCGACAGTCGGTCGCGGGGGCAGGCCGGTCAGGCGGCCCTGTGCTGGCAGGGGACGCAGAACTGCGTGTAGGGCAGGATCTCCAGGCGCTCGACCGGGATGGACTTGGAGCAGCCAGGACAGGTCCCGTAACTGCCGTCCCGGACGCGGGCGAGAGCGGCCTCGATCTCTCCGAGCACCCGCTCGATGGTGTCTTTCTGCGCAGACATCACCTGTTCATCGGCTTCGTGCCCGGCCCGGTCGATGGCCTGCAACTGGGTCAGCCGGGAGGCACGTTCGTGTTCCAGGCGCCGGCGCGCGTCGTGCGGGGTCAGACGCTCGGTGCGGGCTTCGATCGCGGGAGTGTCGAGCGACATGGCGGGTCCTTCTTCCGGCAAGGTGGCCGCCGCCAGGGGGGCGGGGCCTGGATGCCCCCACCGTCGCCCGTACGCGACGTAAAACCCATCGGGCGCGATACCCATCTGTGGCGGGGCCGGAGGCCCATCCGGGCGTGGGCGGTCCAAGGTCAGGAAATGGGCATTGGACCCCATCGACGGACGGAACGGAAACGGGCAGGCTGGACGGCAGCCGATCAAGATCGAGCCCACAAGCACGAGCAAGCACGAGCAAGCACGAGCAAGCACGAGCAAGCACAAGCGATTACGACCGATTACGAGCGATTACGAGAGAAAGGCGCCACCCCGTTGTCCCTGTTCTGGCGGATCTTCGCGCTCAACGCGGTGGTGCTGGGGAGCGCCACCGCCCTGCTGCTGTGGGCGCCGGTGACCGTCTCCGTGCCGGTGGTACTGACCGAGGCGGTCATCCTCGTGGGAGGCCTGGCCGTCATGCTGGTCGCCAACGCGGCCCTGCTGCGGATAGGCCTGGCCCCGCTGGAGCGGCTCACCCGGCTGATGACGACCGTCGACCTGCTGCGCCCCGGGCACAGGCTGCCGGAGCAGGGCGGTGGTGAGACCGCCGAGTTGATCCGCACCTTCAACGCGATGCTCGAACGGCTGGAGCAGGAACGGGCAGCCAGCAGTGCCCGCGTGCTGCTCGCCCAGGAATCCGAACGGCGCCGTATCGCCCAGGAGCTCCACGACGAGGTCGGCCAGACCATGACCGCGGTCCTGCTGGCCCTCAAACGGGCGTCGGACGGGGCGGACGAACCCCTGCGCGGCGAGCTGCGGCAGGCGCAGGAGATCACCCGGGGGAGCCTGGACGAAGTACGCCGCCTGGTGCGCAGGCTGCGGCCGGGCGTGCTGGACGACCTCGGTCTGATCAGCGCCCTGACCTCGCTGACCACGGAGTTCGCCACGCACGCGGGACTGCGGGTGGTACGCCGCTTCGACTCCGATCTGCCGCCGCTGGATCAGCAGGCGGAACTGGTCCTGTACCGGGTGGCCCAGGAGGCCCTGACCAACGCGGCCCGCCATGCCGATGCGGGCCGGGTCGAGGTGAGCCTGTCCCGGTCCGACGGCGCGGTCGTGCTGTCCGTCGAGGACGACGGCCGGGGGACCGGGATCGCCCACGAGGGGGCGGGGATCCGCGGGATGCGCGAACGGGCCTTGTTCATCGGGGCGGCACTGGACGTCACATCACGGCCGGGGGCAGGAACGAGGGTCAGACTGAAGGTGCCAACGCCGACCCAGCCCTCGCCCACTCCCTCGACCCCGCCCACCCCTGGGAACCAGTAATGAGCACGACGCACACCACGACCAACACCGCATCACCCAGGACCCGCATCCTCCTGGCGGACGACCACGCGCTGGTGCGTCGCGGGGTGCGGCTGATCCTCGACGGTGAGCCGGACCTCGAGGTCGTCGCCGAGGCCGGGGACGGGGCGGAGGCCATCGCCCTGGCCCGCACGAACGAGGTCGACCTGGCGGTCCTGGACATCGCGATGCCCCGGATGACCGGCCTGCAGGCCGCACGCGAACTGTCCGCGCTGAAGCCCGGCGTACGCGTGCTGATGCTGACGATGCACGACAACGAGCAGTACTTCTTCCAGGCGCTGAAGGCGGGCGCGAGCGGATACGTACTGAAGTCGGTGGCCGACCGGGACCTGGTCGCCGCGTGCCGGGCGGCGATGCGGGACGAGCCGTTCCTGTACCCGGGGGCGGTCACCGCGCTGATTCGCAACTACCTCGACCGGGTCCGGCAGGGCGAGGAGCCGCCGGACCAGGTGCTGACGGCGAGGGAGGAGGAGGTCCTCAAGCTGGTGGCGGAGGGCCACTCGTCCAAGGAGATCGCGGAAATGCTGTTCATCAGCATCAAGACGGTCCACAGACACCGGGCGAACCTGCTGCACAAACTGGGCCTGCGCAACCGCCTGGAACTAACGCGCTACGCAATCAGAGCAGGCCTGATCGAACCCTGACCTCCCCCTGCGCCCGTGGCACTCACCACCCCACCCACGCTAGGTCGCTCCACCGCTCTCCATCGCCCCGCTGCCCGAGCCCCACCAACCTTGCCCGCCCTGCCACCACCGAACGCGTCGGTTCCACGGGGCTCGACCACCCTGCCCAACTCGACAGGCACGAGGCCCCTGCCCGTTCACCCAGCACCCCACCCCGCCCCGCTGGCTTGTCGGCCCCGACCCACCCCCGTAGGCCGCCCGGCGGGCTACGCACCCACCTGCGGGCTCCACCCTGCCCAGCTCCATCGGTACGCCGGTCCTGACCTGCCGCCCGACGGCCCTACCTCACCCACCTGCCCTGTCTCCCTGCTCAGTTGGTCCGCTGACTTAGACCTGTTGCCGCCCCGACCAGCCCGTCTGCCCCGACCTGACCTCCTCCCCGGAGGCCCGACGCAGCAACTCCGCCGGACCCGCCGCCCGATCAGCACGGCCTGCCTACCCGCCTGACTCGTACGAAGGCCCCTGCCACCCGGCACATCCGACGCACCCGCCCCCAACGGCTGGCAGCCCGACCGAACCCGGCCACGGCCTGCCCCTCCCGACCGCCTCAAGGCCCCGGCTCCTCCCCAGGGGCAGCGGGCTCTCCCGGTGTACGCGCACCACCCCCACCTCCCGGCACCTGAACACCCCCCTTCCATCAGACATGCAGAGCGGGCCGGTAGATGAGCTCTTGGGTGCGGCCGTCGAGCGTCCTCTGCTCGATCAGTTCGAGGTCGAAATCGGCCGCACCCTGGAAGATCGGGTCAAGACCGCTCTGACCGGTGATCACCGGGAAGACCGTCACCTGTACGCGGTCGACCAGACCGGCGGCCATCAGCGCCCGGTTCATCGACAGGCTGCCGTGCGAGCGCAGCGGCACGTCGGACTCCTTCTTGAGCCGAGCGACGACGTCGACGGCATCACCAGGCGCGACGCTCGCATCCGGCCAGTCCAGGGGGCCTTCCAGCGTGCTCGACACGACGATGGCCGGCAGGCTCCTCATCCGCGTGACCCACGGGTCACGCACCTCGGACTCCGCGCTGCTCGAGGCCAGCATCTCCGCGAACGCCCGATACGTATTGGCCCCAAAAACCATCCGCTGCTCCTCGCGGTACAGATCGAGACGGTGGTCGAGGAGCTCGGGCCCTTGCTTGCCCCAGTAACCGGTCCAATTGCCGCTGGCACCCCCAAAGCCGTCGAGGCTGGAAAAGACGTCGAAGGTGTAGGTGGCGGTCATGACGCTCTCCTCACGGTTGATCGCATGTCGTAAATACAGACCGACAACCCCGCCGAGACTCATCGCCCACGCGACCCTGGATCCAGATAACCCCCGAACGCCTTGATCGACTACAAATCTTTCCCAAGATCCGCCCCCACTGGAGCCCATGACCAGCACAGCAGGAGCATCACGCGAACCATCGCGAAAGAAATCTGCAATTCGCTAGCTCGCTCACTCACTCAGTCCTCACCCACAGAAGGGTGCGCTGGCGCTTTCATCTCTCTGAGCGTCAGGTGTCGAGCGTCGAGCCCGGCGATGAGGCGGCCACGTTCGGCGGCTCGCAGGAAGGCCTGGGCATACGCGAAGACCCCGGCCTCAGCGTTTCCGCTGGTGACGGGGTCTTGGGCACCCAATACAAGGTGCCCCCGGCAGGATTCGAACCTGCGCACACGGCTCCGGAGGCCGTTGCTCTATCCCCTGAGCTACGGGGGCGTATCGGCGCGGCTTGCGCGGCGACGTGTAGAACCCTACCAGCTCCGAACGGCTCCCCATGAACAGGTATTTCCGCACTCCATGGCTGTCAGGTCCGCCGCATCCGCACCCTGCGTCCCAGGGGGCACCCTCGGCTTCGTCGCCTGTTCCGTCGTGCGCTGCCCCGCACGGGGCGGAAGTGGGGAAAACCCGGACGCGGTGGCGGGCGCGGACCTACTCTCGAGTTGTGTCAGGCGTGTCAGGCCGCGTGCTTGTTGTGGACGACAACAAGGTCATCCGGCAGCTGATCAGGGTCAACCTCGAGCTGGAGGGCTTCGAGGTCGTGACCGCGGCCGATGGTGTCGAGTGCCTGGACGTGGTGAACCAGGTCAGACCTGATGTCGTGACGCTCGACGTGGTGATGCCCCGCCTCGACGGGTTGCGTACCGCCGCTCGGCTGCGCTCCGATCCGAGGACCCGGCATCTGCCCCTCGTCATTGTCAGCGCCTGCACCCAGTACGAGGTGGAGAGCGGGCTCGAGGTCGGGGTGGACGCCTTCCTTGCCAAGCCCTTTGAGCCTTCCGAACTGCTGGGAATCGTACGGCAGTTGATGGAGGGCGGCAGTAGCGGTGGTGCGGGTGGGAGTGGCGGGGGTGCGCTCAGTGGTGAGCGTGGAACCGCCGGTGCCGCCGGAGCCACTGGAGAAGCCGAGCGCGCCGGTCGCCCCAGCGGCTGAGTCTCACCCATGACCCCGTGGCTGCCCCCGGTGACCCCGTGGCTGCCTCCGGCCGGCCCGCCACCGTCCACATCCCGGACCATCGGGGAAACCAGGTCGCGTCCCCACCCCCCTCCTCCCATACGCTTGACCCGTGACCCCCGTCGAGCTCTCCCGCACCGTGCTGCGCGCCATGCGTCGTGCCGTCGATGACGGCGAGCTCAGGGGCCTTGGCGAGCTGAGTGATCTCGGCGAGCCCGGAGGCCTCGGCGGCCCCGGCGGTGGTGAGAGTGACGGCACTGCCCCCACCCCCTGGCGGGTCGTCGTCGAGCGGCCTCGGCCCGGCGGGTGTGGGGATTACGCCACCAACGTCGCCCTGCAGGTCGCCCGCGCCGCCGGGCAGTCGCCCCGGGAGGTGGCCGAAGTGCTCTCCCCGCGACTCGCCGGGGAGCCCGGCATCGCGGCCATCGACATCACCGGGCCCGGTTTCCTCAACATCACCCTGGACCGCGGCACCGACACCGCAAGCCACCTCGGGAGCAGTGGCAGTGCCGCCCTCGTGCGTGACGTACTGGAGCGCGGCCCCCGTTACGGGCACGTTGACCCCGAGCCCGTGGACGCTCCCCGAGCCCCCCTCGCACTCCACACCCTCCGCTTCCCGTGCGAGCCCCGCGCCGCCGTCCTCGCCGACTCCCTCCGCCGCATCCTCCGCTCCCAGGGCACCCTCGTCCGCCTCACCTGCGACGAAGCCCCGGACCCCCGTTGGGCGGCAGCCGGCCTCGGCGTACACGTCGACACCCACGGGACCCCACCAGCGGACGCAGGCACGGACGCAGACACAGACGCAGCCGTGGAGATCATCCGGCCCGTCCCCGTCCCCGTCCCCGTCCCCCTCCCCGCCCCAGCCGCCGCCCCCGACCCCCTCCTCTCCCTGGGCCCCGACGCCGCCCGCTGGGCCCTGCTGTATCCCGCCGCCCACGACCGGCCCCGCATCAGCGACGAGCATCTGGTCCAGCGCGCGAGCAACCCCCTCTTCCGGGTGCGGTACGCCTACTCCCGCACCCGCGCCCTCACCCGCAACGCCGCCGCGCTCGGTTTCACCAGCGCCCCCGGTGACGTAACAGCCCTCCCCAGCCGCATACCCTCACCCGGCCGGCCCCTCCTCGACGCCCTGGCCGACCACCCCCGCATCCTCGCCGCAGCCGCCCGTCACCGTGCGCCCGACCGGCTTGCCCGGCATCTCGTCGTTGTCGCTGATGCCTTCCTCGCCTTTCAGCCCGCCGTGCTTCCGCTCGGCGACGAGAAACCCTCGGCCGCCCACCGCGCCCGGCTCGCCCTCGCCGAAGCCGCCGGGACGGTGCTCGCAGGCGGCCTGTCCCTGCTCGGCATCAGCGCCCCCGAGTACTTGTGACACATGAAGAAGCGACTGACGTGCCAGACACAACAGACGTGCCAGCCGTGCCAGACACAACGGACGTCCCAGACGTGACTGACGTGCATGACGTGAACGAAGTGAGAGAGACGACCGCGACATGAGCCGTTCCGCACACCCCGCCGGGCCCCGCCACGCCGACGTAGTGCCCGAAGGGCACTACACCGCCCCGGCCGATGACCTGAACTCCCTCGACCCGAAGGTCTGGGCGCAGACCGTGGGCCGCGACACCGACGGTGTCGTCACCGTCGGCGGGATGACGGTGACCCGGCTCGCCGAGGAGTTCGGCACCCCCGCCTACTTCCTCGACGAGGCCGACTTCCGCGCCCGCTGCCACGCCTGGCGCGGCGCCTTCGGGACCGACGCCGACGTCTTCTACGCCGGGAAGGCCTTCCTCTCGCGTGCCGTCGTCCGGTGGCTGCACGAGGAAGGGCTCAATCTCGACGTGTGCAGCGGTGGTGAGCTTGTCACCGCCCTCGCCGCCGGGATGCCCGCCGACCGCATCGCCTTCCACGGCAACAACAAGACCGAGGACGAGATCGAGCGGGCCGTCGAGGCCGGTGTCGGGCGCATCGTGCTCGACTCCTTCCAGGAGATCGTGCGTGTCGCGCACATCGCCGACCGGCTCGGTGTCCGGCAGCGCGTGCAGATCCGCGTGACCGTCGGCGTCGAGGCGCACACCCACGAGTTCATCGCCACCGCCCACGAGGACCAGAAGTTCGGCATCGCGCTCGCCGGGGGACAGGCCGCCGAGGCCGTGCGCAGGGCCCTGCAGCTCGACGGGCTCGAGCTCATCGGCGTGCACTCGCACATCGGGTCGCAGATCTTCGACATGGCCGGGTTCGAGGTCTCCGCGCGGCGCGTCGTCCAGCTGCTCGCCGAGATCCGGGACGAGCACGGCGTCGAGCTGCCCGAGATCGACCTCGGTGGCGGCCTCGGCATCGCCTACACCTCCGACGACGACCCCCGCGAGCCGCACGAGATCGCCAAGGCGCTCGGCGAGATCGTGACGCGGGAGTGCGAGGCCGCCAACCTCCGCACCCCTCGTATCTCCGTCGAGCCGGGGCGCGCCATCGTCGGGCCGACCGCCTTCACCCTGTACGAGGTCGGCACCGTCAAGCCGCTCGAAGGACTGCGTACGTACGTCTCCGTCGACGGCGGCATGTCCGACAACATCCGTACAGCCCTCTACGACGCCGAGTACAGCGTCGCGCTGGTCTCGCGGACGTCCGACGCCGAGCCGATGCTCGTCCGCGTCGTCGGCAAGCACTGCGAGAGCGGGGACATCGTCGTCAAGGACGCCTTCCTGCCCGCCGACCTGGCGCCCGGTGACCTGATCGCCGTGCCCGCGACCGGCGCGTACTGCCGTTCCATGGCGAGCAACTACAACCACGCCCTCCGGCCGCCGGTCGTCGCCGTGCGGGATGGTGAGGCGCGGGTCATCGTCCGGCGCGAGACGGAGGAAGATCTCCTGCGTCTCGATGTCGGCTGAGGAAAGAACCGGCCGCGAGGACGTCGTCGACGGCGTCTGGCAGAGTATCGGCCAGTGAAATAGATGTCTCATCATCCGGACCGTGGACAGAAACTGCGATCCGGTGGGTGAGACTGGTCCCACTGTAGATGTATGAGAAGTGAGGTCGGATGATGCGTACGCGTCCGCTGAAGGTGGCGCTGCTGGGCTGTGGGGTTGTCGGCTCAGAGGTGGCGCGCATCATGACGACGCACGCCGACGACCTCACGGCCAGGATCGGCGCCCCGGTGGAGCTCGCCGGGGTCGCTGTCCGGCGCCCGTCGAAGGTGCGCGAGGGAATCGCTCCTTCCCTCGTCACCACCGACGCGACCGCCCTGGTCAAACGCGGTGACATTGATGTCGTCGTCGAGGTCATCGGCGGCATCGAGCCCGCCAGGACCCTCATCACCACCGCTTTTGAGCACGGCGCCTCCGTCGTCTCCGCCAACAAGGCGCTCATCGCGCAGGACGGCGCCGCGCTGCACGCCGCCGCCGAGGAGCACGGGCGGGATCTTTATTACGAGGCCGCCGTCGCCGGTGCCATTCCGCTGATCCGGCCGCTGCGCGAGTCCCTCGTCGGCGACAAGGTGAACCGCGTTCTCGGGATCGTGAACGGCACGACCAACTTCATCCTCGATGCCATGGACACCACCGGTGCCGGCTATCAGGAAGCCCTCGACGAGGCCACCGCCCTCGGGTATGCCGAGGCCGACCCGACCGCCGACGTCGAAGGCTTCGACGCCGCCGCCAAGGCCGCGATCCTCGCCGGCATCGCCTTCCACACGCGCGTGCGTCTCGACGACGTCTACCGCGAGGGAATGAGCGAGGTGACGGCCGCCGACTTCGCGTCCGCGAAGCGCATGGGCTGCACCATCAAGCTGCTCGCCATCTGTGAGCGGGCCGCCGACGGCGGTTCCGTCACCGCGCGCGTGCACCCCGCGATGATTCCGCTCAGCCATCCGCTGGCGTCGGTCCGCGAGGCGTACAACGCCGTCTTCGTCGAGGCGGAGGCCGCGGGCCAGCTCATGTTCTACGGCCCCGGTGCGGGCGGCGCCCCCACCGCGTCGGCCGTTCTCGGTGACCTCGTCGCCGTCTGCCGGAACAAGCTCGGCGAAGCCACCGGGCCCGGCGAATCCGCGTACACCCAGCTGCCCGTGAGCTCCATGGGCGCGGTCGTCACGCGCTATCACATCAGCCTCGACGTAGCCGACAAGCCGGGTGTTCTCGCCCAGGTCGCGACGGTCTTCGCCGAGCACGGCGTATCGATCGATACGGTCCGTCAGACGGGCAAGGACGGCGAGGCCTCTCTCGTCGTCGTCACCCACCGCGCGCCCGACGCCGCCCTCACCGGCACCGTCGAGGCACTGCGGAATCTCGACACCGTGCGTGGTGTCGCCAGCATCATGCGGGTTGAAGGGGAGTAGTCAGCAATGACCCACCAATGGCGCGGAATCATCGAGGAGTACCGGGATCGTCTCCCCGTCTCCGCCACGACGCCGGTCGTGACGCTCCGCGAGGGCGGCACACCGCTCGTCCCCGCGCAGGTGCTCTCCGAGCGCACGGGCTGCGAGGTCCATCTCAAGGTCGAGGGTGCCAACCCGACCGGGTCCTTCAAGGACCGCGGCATGACGATGGCGATCACGAAGGCCAAGGAGGAGGGCGCCAAGGCCGTCATCTGCGCCTCCACCGGCAATACGTCGGCCTCGGCCGCCGCCTATGCCGTACGCGCCGGGATGGTCTGCGCGGTCCTCGTGCCGCAGGGCAAGATCGCGCTCGGCAAGATGGGCCAGGCGCTCGTCTACGGCTCGAAGATCCTCCAGGTCGACGGCAACTTCGACGACTGCCTGAACCTGGCCCGCGCCCTCTCCGAGAACTACCCGGTGGCGCTGGTCAATTCGGTCAACCCGTTCCGCATCGAGGGCCAGAAGACCGGTGCCTTCGAGATCGTGGACGCGCTCGGTGACGCCCCCGACATCCACGTGCTCCCGGTGGGTAACGCGGGCAACATCACGGCCTATTGGAAGGGCTACAAGGAGTACGCCGCCGACAAGATCTCGACGCGCACTCCTCGTATGTGGGGCTTCCAGGCTTCCGGTTCCGCGCCCATCGTGCGCGGCGAGATCGTCAAGGACCCCTCGACGATCGCCACCGCGATTCGCATCGGCAACCCCGCGTCGTGGCAGTACGCCCTCGACGCGCGCGACGAGTCGGACGGCTTCATCGACGAGGTGACGGACCGTGAGATCCTGCGCGCCTACAAGCTGTTGGCGTCCCAGGAGGGTGTCTTCGTCGAGCCGGCGTCGGCCGCTTCCGTCGCCGGTCTGCTGAAGGCGGCCGAGCAGGGCAAGGTCGACAAGGGGCAGAAGATCGTCTGCACCGTCACCGGAAACGGCCTCAAGGACCCGGACTGGGCCGTCGCGGGCGCACCGCAGCCGGTCACGGTCCCCGTCGACTCGGCCGCCGCGGCCGAGCGGCTGGGTCTGGCCTAGCCGGACTGGCCGGGTCCGGCCTGGTGGAACTCCGCCGGATCTGGCATAACCGTCCCGGTCGGGGATAACCGCCACCGGACGGCGGGCATAACCGCCTGGAAAACCCGCAACTCCGCATAGGGGGTGCACAGGGGGCTTACGACACGCATCGTGCGCCTCCTGTGCGCCCTATGTCGCCACAGAACCTTCCTTCGATAGGCTGTACCGAACCCGCCCCGCCGCATATGCCGCGGTGCTGCCGCAGAGCGGCCTTCGGGTAGTGCCTCATCACGTGGCAAGTCCTCAAAAGATCGCAGCTCAAGGAGAGTCATCGAGCGATGGCCGGTCCCGCGTTCCGCGCCGCCGCCGTCCGGGTGCGCGTCCCCGCCACCAGCGCCAACCTCGGCCCGGGCTTCGACGCCCTCGGCCTGTCGCTGGGTCTGTACGACGACGTCGTCGTGCGGGTGGCCGACACCGGACTGAACATCGACATCGCAGGTGAGGGCGGCGAGACGCTCCCGCGCGACGAGTCGCATCTGCTGGTACGTTCCCTGCGCACCGCCTTCGACCTGCTCGGCGGACAGCCGCGCGGGCTCGAAATCGTCTGCGCCAACCGCATTCCGCACGGCCGGGGCCTCGGCTCGTCGTCCGCCGCCATCTGCGCGGGCATCGTCGCCGCGCGCGCCGTGACGATAGGCGGTGACGCCCGGCTCGACGACAACGCCCTGCTCGAGCTCGCCACCGAGATCGAGGGCCACCCCGACAATGTCGCCGCCTGTCTGCTCGGCGGCTTCACGCTCTCCTGGATGGACGGGGGAGCGGCGCGGGCGATCAGGATGGAGCCCGCTGATTCCATCGTTCCGGTGGTTTTCGTACCGGGAAAGCCCGTCCTCACCGAGACCGCGCGCGGACTGCTCCCGCGCACCGTCCCGCACGTCGACGCGGCCGCCAACGCGGGCCGGGCCGCACTGCTCGTAGAGGCCCTGACCAGGCGCCCCGAGCTGCTGCTCCCCGCAACCGAGGACCGGCTCCACCAGGAGTACCGCGCACCCGCCATGCCCGAGAGCGCCGCATTGGTGGAACGCCTGCGCGCGGACGGTGTCCCGGCGATGATCTCCGGCGCGGGACCCACGGTCCTCGCGCTGGCCGACGAGAGCGCGGCGGACAAGGTCGCACGCCTCGCGGGAGAGGGCTGGGCGGCCAACCGTCTGGCACTCGACGCGACCGGCGCGAGCGTGCTGCCGCTTGCGCCTTGAACAGCTGGTAGCCGGATGAGAGAGGGGGAATGTTTGTTGGATCCGGTAGTGTTAACCTCAAGTCTGCACCCGACCCCACCATGGCGAGGTGCTTTGTGTCCCCGTCCGGGACATCCATCCTTCCGGGAGCCTCCCAAACTGCTCTGTGCCCCGCACTGAGCGGTGCCGAGCACGCTCCGGAACCGGCGTGACCGAGCCGAGTGACACCGCACCTCAGTGGCACCGCACCGGGAATCGTCATCACCAGTGAATTCTTCCGCCGCGCGTTGGCGGACCACCGCCCCGGCACGGTCCACACACCAAAGGACCTCCGGACAGCACAACCGGTCGCCGAGCCAGACAGGCCGACGTCCGCTCCAGGGAAGGACCCTTCGTGAGCGACACCACCGATCTGATGGGCGTGACTGCCGACACGCCCGCCACGGACGCCTCTGCGGCGCCTGCCACCGGTGCTTCGGCCGGGTCCCGGCGGCGCCGCGGCACCGGCCTCGATGGCATGGTGCTGGCGGAACTGCAGCAGGTCGCATCCGGCCTCGGTATCAAGGGCACTGCGCGGATGCGCAAGAGCCAGCTGATCGAGGTCATCAAGGAGGCGCAGGCCGGCGGGGGCGCCCCCGCGAAGGCTGCCGCGCCCTCCGCTTCGTCGGCCGAGGCCGAGACGAAGCCCAAGCGCCGCGCGACCTCGAAGGCCCGGACGGGTGAGGACACCGCAGCAAGCTCGACCGGCACGGACAAGGCCGCCAAGGCGAGCAAGGCCGACAAGGCCGAGCAGCCGGCGAGCGCCAAGGCCGAAGAGGCCGCCCAGCAGCAGATCGACATCCCGGGCCAGCCCGCGGGTGCCGACAAGGGCGAGCGCCGCGGCCGTCGTCGTGCCACCGCCGACGCGGGCAGCCCGGAGACGGTCACCGCCGAGGCGAAGAACGAGCCGAAGAGCGACGCCAAGAACGACAAGAACGACAAGGGCGACGCCAGGACGGACGCGTCGTCCGAGGCCAAGGGCGACGGCTCCGGCGACAACAACGCCGACGGCCGCCGCGACCGCCGTGACCGCCAGGGCCGTGGCCGCGACCGCGACCGCCGTGGCAACAAGGGCGACGAGCAGCAGGGCGGCAACCGCCAGCAGGGGGGCGGCCGTCAGGACCGCCAGGAGCGGGGAGACCGTCAGGACCGCCAGGAGCGGGGCGACCGTCAGGACCGCGGCGACCGCCAGCAGCGGGACCAGCGCGACAACGGCCCGCAGGACGACTTCGACGACGAGGCGGGGGGCCGTCGCGGCCGCCGTGGCCGTTACCGCGATCGCCGTGGCCGTCGTGGCCGCGACGAGTTCGGCGGCGCCAACGAGCCGCAGGTCGCCGACGACGACGTACTGATCCCCGTCGCGGGCATCCTCGACATCCTCGACAACTACGCGTTCATCCGGACGTCGGGCTACCTCCCCGGCCCGAACGACGTGTACGTGTCGCTGGCCCAGGTCCGCAAGAACGGTCTGCGCAAGGGTGACCACGTCACCGGCGCCGTCCGTCAGCCCAAGGACGGCGAGCGCCGCGAGAAGTTCAACGCGCTCGTCCGCCTCGACTCGGCGAACGGCATGGCGGCCGAATCCGGGCGCGGGCGACCGGAGTTCAACAAGCTGACGCCCCTTTACCCGCAGGACCGGCTCCGCCTGGAGACCGACCCGGGCGTGCTCACGACCCGGATCATCGACCTCGTCGCGCCGATCGGCAAGGGCCAGCGAGGCCTGATCGTGGCACCGCCGAAGACCGGCAAGACCATGATCCTCCAGGCGGTCGCGAACGCGATCACCGTCAACAGCCCCGAGTGCCACCTGATGGTCGTCCTGGTCGACGAGCGTCCGGAAGAGGTCACCGACATGCAGCGGTCGGTGAAGGGCGAGGTCATCTCCTCGACCTTCGACCGTCCCGCCGAGGACCACACCACCGTCGCCGAGCTGGCCATCGAGCGCGCCAAGCGTCTCGTCGAGCTGGGTCACGACGTGGTCGTGCTCCTCGACTCGATCACCCGTCTGGGCCGTGCGTACAACCTGGCGGCCCCGGCCTCCGGCCGCATCCTGTCCGGTGGTGTCGACTCGACCGCGCTCTACCCGCCGAAGCGCTTCTTCGGTGCGGCGCGCAACATCGAGGACGGCGGCTCGCTGACCATCCTGGCCACCGCGCTCGTCGACACCGGCTCGCGCATGGACGAGGTGATCTTCGAGGAGTTCAAGGGCACCGGCAACATGGAGCTCAAGCTCGACCGGAAGCTCTCCGACAAGCGCATCTTCCCGGCGGTGGACGTCGACGCGTCCTCCACCCGCAAGGAAGAGATCCTGCTGAACGCGGAAGAGCTCGCGATCGTCTGGAAGCTGCGCCGGGTGCTGCACGCGCTCGACTCGCAGCAGGCCATCGAGCTGCTTCTCGACAAGATGAAGCAGACGAAGTCGAACGCCGAGTTCCTCATGCAGATCGCGAAGACGACCCCGACGCCGGGCAACGGCAACGACTAGTCACCGCGCCGCAAAGGGCCGCCCCCGTCATCCGACGGGGGCGGCCCTTTGCGTGGACGGGGGGCGTGAAGGGGGCGGTGAATGACCTTGGCCACACACCTAAGAGATTCTTACGGTCACGGGCAGTAGCCCCATGGCGGTAAAAACCGCAGGTGAGAAGCTGGAAGAGCGGGGAAGGAGTGCACGAAGTGTCACGAGCGCGCGCCGGGGCGCTCACAAAGCGTCGTGCAACCCTTCTTTCGGTTTCCACGTCTGACAAGTGACGACAAACCGCGCCTGACCCTGAAAGCAGGGGGTACCCGACCCCAGACGAGGACCGAGGAGCACATGAGCGACGAGAGCGCACCTGCGGCGGATACGGCACCGAAGCGCTCCCGGGGTGGTGGCGGCCGGCGGCGTAAGCCGCGCGAAAAGCGCAGCAAGGTCCTCGTCGTCACCGCGTGGACCGCCGCGTCGGTGGTCGTCCTGGGCGGTGCCGGTCTCGGCTTCGTGTACTTCAAGCTCAACGGCAACATCAAGGGCGTCGACATCAATGCTGCCCTCGGCACGGACCGCCCCGAGGACGTCGACAACGGCTCGCAGGACATCCTCGTCCTCGGCTCCGACTCCCGCTCCGGCGACAACGCCAAGTACGGCAGGGACGAGGGCGCCGCCCGCTCGGACACGGCGATGATCGTGCACGTCAACAAGGGTCACAAGTCGGCCAGCGTCGTCTCCATACCCCGCGACACCCTCATATCCCGTCCCGAGTGCAAGACGGACGACGGTGAGACGGACCCGGGCGGCCGGCGGCAGATGTTCAACACGGCGTACGAGGTCGGCGGCCCCGCCTGTGCCGTCAAGACCGTGGAGAAGATGTCCGGCATCCGGATGGACCACTACGTGGAAGTGGACTTCACGGGCTTCAAGAAGCTCATCAACACCCTCGGCGGCGTCGAGATCACCACCAAGAAGGCGATCAACGACAAGGACAGCCACCTCAACCTCAAGGCCGGCACGCACCAGCTCACCGGCGAGCAGGCACTGGGCCTGGTCCGCACCCGGCACGCCGTCGGCGACGGCAGCGACCTCGGCCGCATCCAGCTGCAGCAGGCCTTCATCAAGGCCCTGATCAACCAGGTCAAGGACGTAGGCGTCTTCAGCAACCCGAAGAAGCTCTACGACCTCGCGAACGACGCCACCAGCGCCATCACCACCGACTCCGACCTGAACGACGTCAAGAGCCTGGCGGGCTTCGCGGGCGGCCTCAAGGGCATCGGCGCGGGCGACATGAAGATGGTCACGCTGCCCATCCAGTACGACCCGGCGGACCCCAACCGGGTCCTGCCCCTGGAGAAGGCCGACCAGCAGGTCTGGGACGCGCTCAAGGCCGACAAGGCCATCCCCAAGTCCGCCACGGAAAAGTCCGCGGGCGACAAGGGTGACGCGCGCGACGTCGTGACCAGCGACTGAGGGCGTTCCCGGCCCCGCCGGGAATAGAACGGAACCCACCCCGGTTTGGGCAGATGCGACCAGTCCTGGCAGACTGGTCCGTCGGCCCCGGTTCACGTATGAGCAATCCGCGCGTACGACCCGGCGCCCTCCCGAAACTAGGAGACACCTTGAAGCGCGACATCCACCCCGAGTACTTCGAGACCCAGGTCAGCTGCACCTGTGGCGCGGAGTTCACCACCCGCAGCACGATCGCCAGCGGCACCGTCCGTGCCGAGGTCTGCTCCGAGTGCCACCCGTTCTACACGGGCAAGCAGAAGATCCTCGACACCGGTGGCCGCGTGGCCCGCTTCGAGGCCCGCTTCGGCAAGGCTGCAGCCAACAAGTAGCGAGCCACTGCGCCGGTCTTCGGCCGCTCCCGGGAGGGGGCGGTTGGGACCGGCGCTTTGCCGTCTGACGCAGCAGCCACCTTCGCGTAGAACCCTTGCGCAGCACCTTCGCGTAGAAAACTCAGGAGACCCCGATGTTCGAGGCGGTCGAGGAACTGATCGGCGAGCACGCCGATCTGGAGACGAAGCTCGCGGACCCCTCGGTCCACGCCGACCAGGCCAACGCGCGCAAGCTCAACAAGCGCTACGCCGAGCTGACCCCGATCGTCTCGACGTACCGCGCCTGGAAGCAGACCGGCGAGGACATCGCGACGGCCCGTGAACTGGCCGCCGAGGACCCGGAGTTCGCCGCCGAGGTCAAGGACATGGAGAAGCAGCGCGAGGACATCACCGAGAAGCTGCGGCTCCTCCTGGTGCCCCGGGACCCCAACGACGACAAGGACGTCATCCTCGAGGTCAAGGCGGGCGCGGGCGGCGACGAGTCGGCGCTCTTCGCCGGCGACCTGCTTCGCATGTACCTGCGGTACGCGGAGCGCGTCGGCTGGAAGACCGAGATCATCGACGCCACCGAGTCCGAGCTCGGCGGTTACAAGGACGTCCAGGTCGCCGTGAAGACCAAGGGCGGCAACGGCGCGACCGAGCCCGGCCAGGGCGTCTGGGCGCGGATGAAGTACGAGGGCGGCGTGCACCGTGTGCAGCGCGTGCCCTCCACCGAGTCGCAGGGCCGGATCCACACCTCCGCGGCCGGCGTCCTGGTGACGCCCGAGGCCGAGGAGGTCGACGTGGAGATCCACGCCAACGACCTGCGCATCGACGTGTACCGCTCGTCGGGCCCCGGCGGCCAGTCCGTCAACACGACCGACTCCGCGGTGCGCATCACGCACCTGCCGACCGGCGTGGTCGCCTCCTGCCAGAACGAGAAGAGCCAGCTGCAGAACAAGGAGCAGGCGATGCGTATCCTGCGCTCCAGGCTCCTTGCCGCGGCTCAGGAGGAAGCGGAGAGCAAGGCCGCGGACGCCCGCCGCAGCCAGGTCCGCACCGTCGACCGCTCCGAGAAGATCCGGACGTACAACTTCCCGGAAAACCGGATCTCGGACCACCGCGTCGGCTTCAAGGCGTACAACTTGGACCAGGTGCTCGACGGCGACCTCGACGCGGTCATCCAGGCCTGCGTCGACGCGGACTCCGCGGCCAAGCTCGCCGCGGCCTGAGCCCCGACCGCACCCGCCCATCGCTCAGCTCAGCCCCGGAGGACCAGCGTGAACCTGCTGCTCGCGGAAGTGGCCCAGGCCACCCAGCGGCTGGCCGACGCCGGCGTGCCCTCGCCGCGCAACGACGCGGAGGAGCTCGCCGCCTTCGTGCACGGCGTGAAGCGGGGCGAGCTGCACTCCGTCAAGGACACGGACTTCGACGCCCGGTACTGGGAGACGATCGCGCGCCGTGAGGCCCGCGAACCGCTCCAGCACATCACCGGGCGCGCCTTCTTCCGTTACCTCGAACTGCAGGTCGGCCCCGGTGTCTTCGTGCCACGCCCCGAGACCGAGTCGGTCGTCGGATGGGCCATAGACGCCGTGCGCGCGATGGACGTCGTCGAGCCGCTCATCGTCGATCTCTGCACCGGTTCCGGCGCCATCGCCCTCGCCATGGCCCAGGAGGTCCCGCGCTCGCGTGTGCACGCCGTGGAGCTCTCCGAGGACGCCCTGAAGTGGACGCGGAAGAACGTCGAGGGGTCCAGGGTCAAGCTCTCCCAGGGCGACGCGCGTGACGCCCTTCCGGAGCTCGACGGCCAGGTCGACCTGCTGATCTCGAACCCGCCGTACATCCCGCTCACCGAGTGGGAGTACGTCGCTCCGGAAGCCCGCGACTACGACCCGGAGCTGTCGCTCTTCTCCGGCGAGGACGGCCTCGACCTGATCCGCGGCATCGAGCGCACCGCCCACCGTCTCCTGCGGCCCGGCGGCGTCGTCGTCATCGAGCACGCGGACACGCAGGGCGGCCAGGTGCCGTGGATCTTCACCGAGGAGCGGGGCTGGGCGGACGCGGCCGACCACCCCGACCTGAACAACCGGCCGAGGTTCGCGACGGCCCGCAAGGCAATGCCGTGAGCACATCCACTTCAAGTCAGCTGTACGTGTACGAGGAGGCCAGCTAAATGGCACGGCGATACGACACCAACGACGCGACCGACCGTACGACCGGTCTGCGCGAGGCCGCGTCGGCCGTCCGTCGTGGCGAGCTGGTCGTGCTGCCCACCGACACCGTCTACGGGATCGGTGCCGACGCCTTCTCGCCGGAGGCGTGCGCCGACCTGCTCGACGCCAAGGGCCGTGGCCGCAACATGCCCACGCCCGTCCTCATCGGCTCCCCGAACACGCTGCACGGCCTGGTCACCGACTTCTCCGAGTCGGCCTGGGAGCTCGTCGACGCCTTCTGGCCCGGTGCGCTGACCCTGGTCGCCAAGCAGCAGCCGTCGCTCCAGTGGGACCTCGGGGACACCCGTGGGACCGTCGCGATCCGGATGCCGCTGCACCCCGTCGCCATCGAACTGCTCACCGAGGTGGGCCCCATGGCCGTCTCCTCGGCGAACCTCACGGGCCACCCGGCCCCCGAGGACTGTGACGCCGCGCAGGAGATGCTCGGCGACTCCGTCTCCGTATACCTCGACGGCGGTCCGACGCCGGGCATCGTCCCGTCGTCGATCGTGGACGTCACCGGGAAGGTGCCGGTCCTGCTGCGCGCGGGTGCCCTCGACGCGGAGGAGCTCCGCAAGGTGGTACCCGACCTCGAGGTGGCGAATTGACAGCCCCTGAGACGGGGCGTGGCATAGCGGCTTATCCCGACTCGTTCCGCATCCTCCACGTCAGCACCGGCAACGTATGCCGCTCGCCGATCACTGAGCGGCTCACCAGGCATGCCCTGGCCGACCGCCTGGGTGATCCCTTCACCGGCGGTCTGATCGTGGAGAGCGCGGGCACGTGGGGGCACGAGGGCGCCCCCATGGAGACCAACGCCGAGGCGGTGCTCGCGGACTTCGGCGCCGACGCGTCCGGCTTCAAAGGACGCGAGCTCCTCGACGAGCACGTCATCCGCGCCGACCTCGTCCTGACGGCGACCCGGGACCACCGGGCGCAGGTCATCTCGATGGGGCACTCGGCCGGGCTGCGCACGTTCACGCTCAAGGAGTTCACGCGTCTCGTACGGGCCATAGACCCGGCGACGCTGCCTGATCCCGAGGGTGGCGTGATCGAGCGCGCCAGGGCCCTGGTGAGGGCCGCCGCGGCGCTGCGGGGATGGCTCCTGGCACCCACGGCGGAGGCGGACGAGGTGTACGACCCCTACGGTGCGCCGCTGCCGTTCTTCCGCTCGGTGGGCGACGAGATCCATGAGGCGCTCGACCCCGTGGTGACGGCGCTGACGGGCGTGCGCGCCAAGGCTTAAACCTTTCTCTACGCTCCCGGCGCGGGCCGTACGCGAAAGATCCGGCCCGACACCGCGCGGGCACCGTGTGGCAGGCCTACATTGGAGGGACCCTCACCCCTCGCGAGGCCCGGAGCCCAAGATGCCGGTCAGCACCGCACCCACCGCCGCCCCGACGGCGCCCGCTGACTTCGGCGCGCTCCGCCGTGCGGACCCCCAGATGGCGGAGATCCTCCTCGCCGAGCAGGACCGGCAGGCGTCCAGCCTCCAGCTCATCGCCGCGGAGAACTTCACCTCGCCCGCCGTGCTCGCCGCGCTGGGATCGCCCCTGGCCAACAAGTACGCCGAGGGTTACCCCGGCGCCCGCCACCACGGCGGCTGCGAGCTGGTGGACGTCGCCGAGCGCATCGCCATCGACCGCGCCAAGGCACTCTTCGGCGCCGAGCACGCGAACGTACAGCCGCACTCCGGTTCCTCCGCCGTCCTCGCCGCGTATGCCGCGCTGCTGCGCCCCGGTGACACCGTCCTGGCCATGGGCCTGCCCTACGGCGGGCACCTCACGCACGGCTCGCCCTCGAACTTCTCGGGGCGCTGGTTCGACTTCGTCGGCTACGGCATCGATCCGGAGACCGGCCTCATCGACTACGACGAGGTCCGTGCGCTGGCCCGCGCACACCAGCCGAAGGCGATCGTCTGCGGCTCCATCGCCTACCCCCGGCACATCGACTACGCGGCCTTCCGCGACATCGCCGACGACGTGGGCGCGTACCTCATCGCGGACGCCGCCCACCCGATGGGCCTGATCGCCGGGGGAGCGGCCCCCAACCCCGTGCCGTACGCCGACGTCGTCTGCGCCACGACCCACAAGGTGCTCCGCGGCCCGCGCGGCGGCCTGATCCTGTGCGGCACGGAGCTCGCCTCCCGCATCGACCGGGCCGTGTTCCCCTTCACGCAGGGCGGTGCGCAGATGCACACGATCGCCGCCAAGGCCGTCGCGTTCGGCGAGGCGGAAACCCCGGCCTTCACGGCCTACGCCCACCAGGTCGTCGCCAACGCCCGCATCCTCGCCCAGGCCCTCGGCGCCGCGGGCTGCGCGATCACCACCGGCGGCACCGACACGCACCTGATCCTGGCCGACCCCACGCCCCTCGGCGTCGACGCGCACACCGCCCGCGGCAGACTCGCCGCCCACGGAATCGTCCTCGACACCTGCGCCCTGCCCTACGCCGACGGACGGGGACTGCGCCTCGGCACCGCGGCCGTGAGCACCCAGGGCATGGGGGACGCGGAGATGGTGCGCATCGCGGGCCTCTTCGCCGACGCGGTGCGCGACCAGTCCAAGGAGGCGAACGGCTCGAAGGCACGAGAGGAAGTGCGTGAACTGGTGGGCAGATTTCCGCCGTATACGGCCTAGGTCGGGGTAGGTGCGTCAGGGGAAGGCGCGTACTCGTGCAACCATCGTCGCTACCCGGAAGTCCCCAACCATATGCACGCAGAGCTAGGGTGTGGGGCTGAGATGGCCAGCGATACCTGTGGGGAAGCCCGTGCGTGAATACCTCCTTACGCTCTGCATCACGGCCGCGGTGACTTACTTGCTGACCGGCCCGGTGCGGAAGTTCGCGATCGTGGCCGGCGCCATGCCGGAGATCCGCGCCCGCGACGTACACCGGGAGCCCACGCCCCGGCTCGGCGGTATCGCGATGTTCTTCGGGCTGTGCGCCGGTCTCCTTGTCGCCGACCACCTGCCGAACCTGAACGACGTCTTCGAGCGGTCCAACGAACCGCGCGCACTGCTCTCCGGCGCCGCCCTGATCTGGATCATCGGCGTCCTGGACGACAAGTTCGAGATCGACGCCCTGATCAAGCTGGGCGGCCAGATGATCGCCGCCGGCGTGATGGTCCTCCAGGGCCTGACGATCCTGTGGATCCCGGTTCCCGGCTACGGCATGGTCCTCCTGGACCAGGGACAGGGCACGCTCCTGACGGTCGCGCTCGTCGTGATCACCATCAACGCGGTGAACTTCGTGGACGGCCTCGACGGGCTCGCCGCGGGCATGGTGTGCATCGCGGCGACGGCGTTCTTCCTCTACGCCTACCGCATCTGGTACGGCTACGGCATCGAGGCAGCGGCCCCTGCCACGCTCTTCGCCGCGATCCTGATGGGCATGTGCCTGGGCTTCCTGCCGCACAACATCCATCCCGCCCGGATCTTCATGGGGGACTCGGGCTCGATGCTGATCGGCCTGGTCCTCGCGGCGGGTGCGATCTCCGCCACGGGGCAGATCGACGGTGACGCCCTGAGCCTGAACTTCGGGGGCAGCCGCGATGCCACGCACGCGATGCTCCCGGTCTTCATCCCGCTCCTGATGCCGCTGACGATCATCGCCATCCCGTTCGCCGACCTGGTCCTCGCGATCGTCCGGCGTACGTGGAACGGCAAGTCGCCGTTCGCCGCCGACCGCGGCCACCTCCACCACCGCCTCCTTGAGATCGGCCACTCACACAGCCGCGCGGTGCTGATCATGTACTTCTGGTCGGCGCTGATCGGCTTCGGCACGGTCGCCTACTCGGTGCACTCCGCCAGCATGTGGATCCTGTTCGCCATCGTCGCCCTGAGCGCGGTGGGTCTGGTGCTGCTCATGCTGCCGCGGTTCCGGCCGCACATCCCGCGCTGGGCGGAGTCCTTCGTGCCGCCGCGATACCGGCGGCGCAAGCGGGCCACCGCGGAGGAGTCCGCGAGCGACGGGGCCGCCGTGACGGATGAGGCGGACGCGGAAGCTGACGACCGTCCTCCGGTCGGGTCAGGCGTCAACGGGGCGACGGCCGTTGGCACTCGCTCGCGCTTCGAGGATCGGCGCAAGGCCGGCTCGTCGAGCTGAAGCGATCGCCAAACTCGCCCAATACCAGACAAGTTGCCGCGCTGCGTGCACAGACGCGCGGATTAACTCTCATGTGTGACAGCGAGCACACCTAGCAGGTAAAGACCTCATCAAATAGTTTGTGATACCGTTCACGAAACCAGGGGATAGAGCCGAAGGACCGTAGTGCGACGGTCCATTGGCCCGAGGGACACTCTCGACCCCGGACTACGCTCGTCCATGACGACACCCTGCCCCCTTCAGTAAGCGGAGCGCCGCCATGCCGTCTCAAGACACCCGAACTCTCCTTCAGTCCGCCGTACCCACCGCTGCCGTCGGCGCGATCGCCGCAGTGGTCAGTGGTGTGGTCGCGGGCGGCAAGGGGGCTATCGGTGCTGTCGTCGGCACCCTGGTGGTCATCGCTTTCATGGGCGTCGGGATGTTCGTGCTGCAGCGCACGGCGAAGGCGCTCCCTCATCTGTTCCAGATGATGGGCCTGCTGCTCTACGTCGCCCAACTCCTGCTGCTTCTCATCTTCGTGGGCCTGTTCAAGGACACCACCCTGTTCAACCCGAAGGCATTCGCCGTCGGGCTTGTGCTGGCGACCGTCGTCTGGATGGCCACGCAGGCCCGCGCGCACATGAAAGCCAAGATCCTCTACGTCGAACCCGACTCCGAGCAGAAGGACAAGCCGGAGAAGTCGGGGTCTTCGACGTGATGGGTAGGGCCGGGATAAATGCGCGTTCGAGATGCTGCTATCGTCCGGTGCCAACTGCGGCACTGCTGGCGCGGGCATCCGAGCTGACGCCTGCACGATCGCGAGGCTCGATGCCTGAACGCCGCGCCCACATCCGAAACACCAGTCTGGTGCCGAACCGCGGCTGCGCGCCGCGCCGACACGACAACGAGGTTGCCGTACCTATGCGTCACGCCGAAGGAGCCCGCGGTGAGTGCTGACCAAACTGAGCTCGCCTTTGACTGGAGCTGTCGGATCATGTCCGACGGATGCGGCTTCCCGGCTCCGGGCCTGCACTCGTTCCTCTTCAAGCCGATGTTCGAAGTCGGCGGGTTCGAGTTCAACAAGGTCATGCTGCTCGCCCTTCTGACCACGCTCGTCGTCGTCAGCTTCTTCTACGCCGCTTTCGGCAAGGCGAAGGTCGTCCCGGGCAAGCTGCAGATGGCAGCCGAGGCCGGCTACGACTTCGTACGCCGCGGCATCGTCTACGAGACGATGGGCAAGAAGGAGGGCGAGAAGTACGTCCCCCTGATGGTCTCGATGTTCTTCTTCATCTGGATCATGAACATCTGGTCCGTGATCCCGCTGACCCAGTTCCCGGTCTCGTCGGTCATCGCGTACCCGGCCGTGCTGGCACTCGTCGTATATCTGATCTGGGTGCCCCTGACGTTCAAGCGCCACGGCTTTGTCGGCGGCTGGAAGAACATCACCGGCTACGACAACTCGCTCGGTCCGATCAAGTGGCTCGTCTCGTTCATCGAGCTCTTCTCGAACCTGCTCGTGCGTCCTTTCACGCACGCGGTGCGACTCTTCGCCAACATGTTCGCGGGTCACCTGATGCTGGTGATGTTCACCGTCGCCTCCTGGTACCTGCTGAACAGCGTCATGATCCCGGCTGCGGGCGTCTCGTTCGTCATGACGATGGTCATGATCCTCTTCGAGCTTTTCGTGCAGGCCGTCCAGGCGTACGTCTTCGTACTCCTCGCCTGCTCGTACATCCAGGGCGCTGTCGCCGAGCATCACTGAGCTCCCTGACCCCCTAACCCCCAGATCGCCCGGTGGCCAACCCCCACCGGTCCTTGAAAGAGAAGGAAGAACCGGCATGTCCGCTCTCCAGACCCTCGCCGCCGAAGGCCTCCACGGTTCCACCGGCTCCATCGGTTACGGCCTCGCTGCGATCGGCCCCGGCATCGGTGTTGGCATCGTCTTCGGTAAGGGCACCGAGGCCCTGGCCCGTCAGCCCGAAGCTGCCGGCCTGATCCGCTCGAACCAGATCCTCGGCTTCGCCTTCTGTGAGGCGCTCGCCCTCATCGGCATCGTTATGCCGTTCGTGTTCGGTAAGTAGTCACTGCTTACTGACACTTTTCGACGAAAGGCATTGATGTGATCGCCAACCTGGTTCAGCTGGCGGCCGAGGAAGAGCAGAACCCGCTCGTCCCGCCGGGCCCCGAGCTGCTCGTCGGCGCCATCGCCTTCGCCATCGTCTTCTTCTTCTTCTGGAAGAAGCTCCTCCCGAACATCAACAAGGTTCTGGAAGAGCGCCGGGAGGCGATCGAAGGCGGTATTGAGAAGGCCGAGGCCGCTCAGACCGAGGCCCAGAGCGTGCTCGAGCAGTACAAGGCTCAGCTCGCCGAGGCACGGCACGAGGCCGCGCGTCTGCGCCAGGAGGCGCAGGAGCAGGGCGCCCAGCTCATCGCTGAGATGCGTGCCGAAGGCCAGCGGCAGCGCGAGGAGATCGTCGCCGCGGGTCACGCGCAGCTCGCTGCCGACCGCAAGGCCGCCGCGCAGTCGCTGCGTCAGGACGTGGGCCAGCTGGCCACCGACCTGGCCGGCAAGCTCGTCGGTGAGTCCCTGGAGGACTCCGCACGGCAGAGCCGCACCATCGACCGTTTCCTCGATGACCTCGAGGAGAAGGCCGAGGCTGCTCGATGACAGCCCACGGAGCTAGCCGCGAGGCCCTGGCCGCCGCGCGCGAGCGTCTTGACGCGCTGACCGACAACACGTCGGTCGACGTCAAGCGGCTCGCGGACGAGCTGGCCTCGGTCACCGCGCTGTTCAGCCGTGAGGTCTCCCTGCGCCGGGTCCTGACCGACCCGTCGCAGTCCGGTGAGGCCAAGGCGGAGCTCGCCGGGCGGCTGCTCGGCGGGCAGGTGAGCGGCGAGAGTGCCGACCTGGTGGCCGGCATGGTCCGCTCGCGCTGGTCGCAGTCGCGTGACCTGGTGGACGCCCTCGAGGAGCTCACCAACCTCGCCGACCTGACCGGTGCGCAGAAGTCCGGCGCGCTGGACGACGTCGAGGACGAGCTGTTCCGGTTCGGCCGGATCGTCGGCTCGAACACCGGTCTCCGGTCCGCGCTGACCGACCGCGCCGCCACGGGTGCGGCCAAGAGCGAGCTGCTGCGCAGCCTGCTCGGTGGCCGGGCCAACGAGGTCACGGAGCGGCTCGTCGAGCGCCTCGTGACCGCGCCCCGTGGACGTAGCCTGGAAGCGGGACTCGAGTCCCTCTCCAAGCTGGCCGCGGACCGCCGGGACCGGATGGTCGCCGTCGTCACTTCCGCCGTTCCGCTTTCGGACCGGCAGAAGCAGCGCCTCGGTGCCGCCCTCGCGAAGGTCTACGGCCGACAGATGCACCTGAACCTCGACGTGGACCCCGAGGTCCTCGGCGGGATCACGGTGCAGGTCGGCGACGAGATCATCAACGGCAGCATCGCGGACCGCCTCGAGGACGCGCACCGCCGCATGGCGCGCTAGCAGTAACTCAAAACGTAGGAATGACGGCCCTAGTTGGGCCGTGCAGAGGATTCACCCTTACTTGGGGGGAGTCCCCAGACCCCCAAAGTGAAACTTCGGGCCCAACAAGGAGAGCAGGGAACCCAGATGGCGGAGCTCACGATCCGGCCGGAGGAGATCCGGGACGCACTGGAGAACTTTGTCCAGGCGTACAAGCCGGACGCGGCCTCGCGCGAGGAGGTCGGTTCGGTCACCGTTGCCGGTGACGGTATCGCGAAGGTCGAGGGCCTCCCCTCGGCCATGGCCAACGAGCTGCTGAAGTTCGAGGACGGCACTCTCGGTCTCGCCCTCAACCTTGAGGAGCGCGAGATCGGCGCCGTCGTACTCGGCGAGTTCAGCGGCATCGAAGAGGGCCAGCCGGTCACCCGTACCGGCGAGGTCCTGTCCGTCGCGGTGGGCGAGGGCTACCTCGGCCGCGTCGTCGACCCGCTCGGCGCCCCGATCGACGGCCTCGGCGAGATCGAGACGTCCGGACGCCGCGCCCTCGAGCTGCAGGCCCCCACGGTCATGGACCGCAAGTCGGTCCACGAGCCGATGGAGACCGGCTACAAGGCCGTCGACGCCATGACCCCGATCGGCCGTGGCCAGCGTCAGCTGATCATCGGCGACCGCCAGACGGGCAAGACCGCCCTGGCCGTCGACACGATCATCAACCAGCGCGACAACTGGCGCTCGGGCGACGTGAACAAGCAGGTGCGCTGCATCTACGTCGCCGTCGGTCAGAAGGGCTCCACCATCGCCTCCGTGCGCGGTGCCCTCGAAGAGGCCGGCGCGCTTGAGTACACGACCATCGTCGCCGCCCCGGCGTCCGACCCGGCGGGCTTCAAGTACCTGGCGCCCTACACCGGTTCGGCCATCGGCCAGCAGTGGATGTACGAGGGCAAGCACGTCCTCATCATCTTCGACGACCTCTCGAAGCAGGCCGACGCCTACCGCGCCGTGTCCCTGCTGCTCCGCCGCCCGCCGGGGCGCGAGGCCTACCCGGGTGACGTCTTCTACCTGCACTCGCGTCTGCTCGAGCGCTGCGCGAAGCTGTCGGACGAGATGGGCAAGGGCTCGATGACGGGCCTCCCGATCGTCGAGACCAAGGCGAACGACGTGTCGGCGTTCATTCCGACCAACGTCATCTCCATCACCGACGGTCAGTGCTTCCTGGAGTCCGACCTGTTCAACGCCGGCCAGCGTCCGGCCCTGAACGTCGGTATCTCGGTCTCCCGTGTCGGTGGCTCCGCCCAGCACAAGGCGATCCGCCAGGTGTCCGGCCGGCTCCGCGTGGACCTCGCCCAGTACCGCGAGCTGGAGGCGTTCGCCGCCTTCGGTTCCGACCTGGACGCCGCGTCGAAGGCCTCCCTCGAGCGCGGTCAGCGGATGGTCGAGCTGCTCAAGCAGGCTCAGTACCAGCCGATGGCCACCGAGGACCAGGTCATCTCCATCTGGGCCGGCACCACGGGCCGCATGGACGAGGTACCGGTCAACGACATCCGGCGTTTCGAGCGCGAGCTGCTCGACTACCTGCACCGCAAGGAGCAGGGCCTGATGACCTCCATCAAGGAGGGCGGCAAGATGACCGACGACACGATCACGGCCATCGCCGACGCCGTCGCCGAGTTCAAGAAGCAGTTCGAGACCTCGGACGGCAAGCTGCTCGGCGAGGACGCTCCGGCTGCCGTCGACGCGTCCAAGTGACGACGGAAGGGACCTGACTCATGGGAGCCCAGCTCCGGGTCTACAAGCGTCGCATCAAATCCGTCACAGCGACCAAGAAGATCACCAAGGCGATGGAGATGATCGCCGCCTCGCGTGTCGTCAAGGCACAGCGCAAGGTGACCGCCTCCACTCCGTACGCGACCGAGCTCACGCGCGCGGTCACCGCGGTGGCCACGGGTGCCAACAACAAGCACCCGCTGACCACCGAGGCCGAGGCGCCGACCCGGGCCGCTGTTCTGCTCCTCTCGAGCGACCGCGGTCTGGCCGGTGCCTTCAACTCCAACGCCATCAAGGGTGCGGAGAAGCTCACGGAGACGTTGCGGCGCGAGGGCAAGGAGGTCGACACGTACATCGTCGGCCGCCGTGGCATCGCGCACTACAACTTCCGTGAGCGGAAGATCTCCGGGCAGTGGACGGGCTTCACCGATGCCCCTTCCTACGCGGACGCCAAGGCGATCGCCGCACCCCTGATCGAGGCCATCGAGACGGACACGGCCGAGGGCGGCGTGGATGAACTCCACATCGTCTACACCGAGTTCATCTCGATGATGACGCAGGAAGCAACCGGTGACCGGTTGCTCCCGCTCAGCCTCGACAAGGTCGCGGAAGAGGCGGGCCAGAGTGACGAGGCCCGTCCGCTGTACGACTTCGAGCCGTCGGCGGAGGACGTCCTCGACGCCCTGCTGCCGCGCTACGTCGAGAGCCGTATCTACAACGCGCTGCTCCAGTCGGCTGCTTCCAAGCACGCCGCCACGCGCCGCGCGATGAAGTCGGCGACCGACAACGCGGGTGACCTGATCAACGCTCTCACCCGTTCTGCCAACGCGGCCCGCCAGGCCGAAATCACCCAGGAAATCAGCGAGATCGTCGGTGGCTCCAGTGCCCTGGCCGACGCTTCCGCGGGGAGTGACAAGTAATGACGACCACTGTTGATACGGCCGTTGCCACGGGCCGCGTCGCCCGGGTGATCGGCCCGGTCGTCGACGTGGAGTTCCCCGTCGACGCGATGCCGGAGATCTACAACGCCCTGCACGTCGAGGTGGCCGACCCGGCCAAGGACGGCGAGAAGAAGACGCTGACGCTCGAGGTTGCCCAGCACCTCGGCGACGGCATCATCCGCGCCATCTCGATGCAGCCCACCGACGGTCTGGTCCGCCAGGCCGCGGTGACCGACACGGGCGAGGGCATCACCGTCCCCGTCGGTGACATCACCAAGGGCAAGGTGTTCAACACCCTCGGCGCGATCCTGAACCACCCCGAGGCCGAGGCCGACGTCACCGAGCGCTGGCCGATCCACCGCAAGGCCCCGGCCTTCGACCAGCTCGAGTCCAAGACCGAGATGTTCGAGACCGGCCTGAAGGTCGTCGACCTTCTCACCCCGTACGTCAAGGGTGGAAAGATCGGTCTGTTCGGTGGAGCGGGCGTCGGCAAGACCGTCCTCATCCAGGAAATGATCATGCGTGTGGCCAAGCTGCACGAGGGCGTTTCCGTGTTCGCCGGTGTCGGCGAGCGCACCCGTGAGGGCAACGACCTCATCGACGAGATGGAAGAGTCGGGCGTTCTGGACAAGACCGCCCTGGTCTTCGGCCAGATGGACGAGCCGCCGGGCACGCGTCTGCGCGTCGCCCTGGCCGGTCTGACCATGGCGGAGTACTTCCGCGATGTGCAGAAGCAGGACGTGCTGTTCTTCATCGACAACATCTTCCGCTTCACGCAGGCCGGTTCCGAGGTCTCGACCCTGCTCGGCCGTATGCCCTCCGCGGTGGGCTACCAGCCGAACCTGGCCGACGAGATGGGCCTCCTCCAGGAGCGCATCACCTCGACGCGTGGTCACTCGATCACCTCGATGCAGGCGATCTACGTCCCCGCGGACGACCTCACCGACCCGGCCCCGGCCACGACCTTCGCGCACCTCGACGCGACGACCGTGCTGTCGCGTCCGATCTCGGAGAAGGGCATCTACCCGGCGGTCGACCCGCTGGACTCGACGTCCCGCATCCTGGACCCGCGCTACATCGCGCAGGACCACTACGACGCCGCCATGCGCGTCAAGGGAATCCTGCAGAAGTACAAGGACCTCCAGGACATCATCGCGATCCTCGGCATCGACGAGCTCAGCGAAGAGGACAAGCTGGTCGTTCAGCGCGCCCGTCGCGTCGAGCGCTTCCTGTCGCAGAACACCCACGCCGCCAAGCAGTTCACCGGCCTGGACGGTTCGGACGTGCCGCTCGACGAGTCGATCGCCGCGTTCAACTCGATCATCGACGGTGAGTACGACCACTTCCCCGAGCAGGCGTTCTTCATGTGCGGTGGCATCGAGGACCTGAAGGCGAAGGCCAAGGAGCTCGGCGTCTCCTGACCCCGATTCTCCCCGGGAGGGGTGGGTGCGTCCCGCCCCTCCCGATACGCCCACTAGAATTTGACCCAACACCCGGCGAAGCCGCCGGGTGGTGACCCGAGGAGCCACCCTTGGCTGCTGAGCTGCATGTCGAGCTGGTCGCCGCGGACCGCAGTGTCTGGTCCGGCGAGGCCACCCTGGTCGTCGCGCGCACCACGTCCGGCGACATCGGCGTCATGCCCGGTCACCAGCCGCTGCTCGGTGTGCTGGAATCGGGCCCGGTGACCATTCGTACGAGCGACGGCGACACTGTCGTCGCCGCCGTCCACGGAGGATTCATCTCCTTCGCGGACAACAAGCTGTCACTGCTTGCTGAGATCGTCGAGCTGTCGGACGAGATCGATGTACAGCGTGCGGAGCGGGCGCTCGAGCGCGCGAAGTCGGAGGCCGACGCCTCCGCCGAGCGTCGCGCGGACGTCCGACTGCGGGCGGTTTCGTCGCGCTGAAACCTGCGCGACGGCGTTGACGTGACTCAGCCGCGGCCAGGTCCGGAGCAATCCGGACCGGGTCGCGGCTGAGGCAATGCGGGTGCAATTCTGTTGGTCCGTTTCGAAGAGGCGAGGAGGTCGGTGCCGATGATCCTCACTCTGCTCGTGTGCGGACTCGTGTTGGTCGTTCTGGTGTTGGTGGGGCTCTTCGTCTTCGGACTGCGGCGCCGGCTCATCCAGCGGTCCGGCGGCACCTTCGACTGCAGCCTGCGCTGGAACGCCCCGGAGAAGGGCGACACCTCCGGCAAGGGCTGGGGGTACGGCGTCGCCCGCTACAACGGCGACCGGATCGAGTGGTACCGCGTCTTCTCGTACGCTCCCCGTCCGCGCCGGACCCTGGAGCGCTCGGCCATCGAGGTCGTCGACCGCCGAGCCCCGGACGGCGAGGAGGAGCTCGCGCTGCTCTCCGACGCGATCGTCCTCGGCTGTCTGCACCGCGGTGTCCGCCTCGAACTCGCGATGGGCGAGGACGCGCTCACCGGTTTCCTGGCGTGGCTTGAGGCGGCGCCTCCGGGGCAACGGGTCAACGTCGCGTAACGCATGAAGAAGCCGGGGAGAACAGGGGGCGTTCCTGTTCTCCCCGGCTTCGTTCTGGGACGGGCTACTTCAGGCCGTCATTGATGGCGCTCACCAACTCGCCGTTGGTGGTGTCGCCGCTGAACTCCCAGAAGAAGGCGCCTCCCAGGCCCTGCTGCTTCGACCAGGCCATCTTGCTCTTGACCGTCGCCGGGGTGTCGTACGACCACCAGTTGGTGCCGCAGTGGGCGTAGGCCGTACCGGCGATGGTGCCGTTCGAGGGGCAGCTGTTCTTGAGGACCTTGTAGTCCTCGATGCCCGCTTCGTACGTGCCAGGCGCCGCGCCGGTGGCCGTGCCACCCGGCTCCTTCTGGGTGACACCCGTCCAGCCGCGGCCGTAGAAGCCGATGCCGAGCAGGAGCTTCGCGGCGGGGACGCCCTTCGCCTTGAGCTTCGTGATCGCGTCGGCGGTGTTGAAGCCGTCCTGCGGGATGCCGGGGTAGGAGGTGAGCGGGGAGTGCGGGGCCGTCGGGCCCTTGGCCGCCCAGGCGCCGAAGAAGTCGTACGTCATGACGTTGAACCAGTCGGCGTACTGCGAGGCGCCGCCGTAGTCGGCCGCGTCGATCTTGCCGCCGCTGGAGCCGTCGGCGGTGATCGCCGCGGTGACCAGGGCGTCCTTGCCGAACTCGGTGCGGAAGGCCTGCATCATGTTCTTCATCGAGGCCGGGCCGCTGGTGTCGCAGGTCAGGCCGCAGGCGTTGGGGTACTCCCAGTCCAGGTCGATGCCGTCGAAGACGTCGGCCCAGCGCGGGTCCTCCACGAGGTCGTGGCAGGACTTGGCGAAGGCCGCCGGGTTCTTCATCGCGTCGGTGAAGCCGCCGGACCAGGTCCAGCCGCCGAAGGACCAGAGGACCTTGAGGTTGGGGTGCTTGGCCTTGAGCTTGCGCAGCTGGTTGAAGTTGCCGCGCAGGGGCTGGTCCCAGGTGTCGGCGACGCCGTCGACGGACTGGTCGGCGGTGTAGGCCTTGTCGTAGTCGGCGTAGGCGTCACCGATGGTGCACTTGCCGCCCTGGACGTTGCCGAAGGCGTAGTTGATGTGGGTGATCTTGGAGGCGGAGGCCGAGGTGTCGATGTTCTTCACGTGGTAGTTGCGTCCGTAGACGCCCCACTGGGCGAAGTAGCCGAGCTTGACCTTGTCACCGGGGCCGGGGCCCGGGTCGCCGCCGCCCGTGGTGTGCACCTTGACGGCGCCGGAGGCCGGTCCCGTCTGGTCCGCGGTGTCGCGGGCCTGGACGGTGTACGAGTAGTCGGTGCCCGCGGTGAGGCCGCTGTCGGCGTACGAGGTGCCGGTCACCGTGGCGACCTTGGAGCCGTCGCGCAGGACGTCGTAGTTCTTGACGCCCTTGTCGTCGGTGGCCGCCTTCCAGGCCAGCTTCACCGAGGTGTTGGTGATGTCGGACGCGGTGGGGGTGCCGGGTGCCGAGGGCGGGTTGTCGCCGGGGACGCTGCCGCCGTCACAACTGGCGCCGTTCAGCGTGCAGTTGGAGGGGGATCCTGGCCCGGCGCCGTTGAACCCGAAGGAGACCGAGGCGCCGGGGGCGAGCGTCCCGTTCCAGCCGAGGTTCTTGGCGGTCCAGCGGTTGCCGGAGTTGGTGACGGTGGCGTCCCAGGCGGAGGACACCTTCGTGCCGGTGGGGAAGTCCCATGCGACGGCCCAGGAGCTGATGGTGGTGGTTCCGGTGTTCTTGACGGTCCACTTGCCTTCGAAGCCGCTGCCCCAGTCCTGGGTCTTGGCGTACGTGGCGGTGGCCGCGGGGGCGGCTTCCGGCGCGGCCTCGGCGGGACCGCCGAGTGCGACCAGGGTGGCGAGCGGGAGCAGCAGGGTGGTGAGGCCTGCCACGGCTCGGTGTCTGAAGCGCAAGGTGCGCAAGGTGTGCTCCTCGGGTGAGATCCGGGGGGTCAGAGGGGGTGGATCCCTGCGCCGCCCGTGAGCACGTGGAACACGTGGGGGAGTGCTCACCGCAGTGCCGGTGAGAATAGAAAGGTCTGGACCAGCGGTCAAGAGGTCTGAACCATTGGCCGGATTATGTCGGTCGGGCGCACCGGGGCCGGGCTCATACACCCAACTCCTGCGCGAGGACGGCCGCTTGCACCCTGCTGCGCAGCTCCAGCTTGCCGAGCAGGCGGCTGACGTGGGTCTTCACCGTCGCCTCCGCCATGTCGAGGCGGTCCGCGATCTCCGCGTTCGAGAGTCCCTCGCCGAGGCAGGCGAGCACCTCGCGCTCGCGGCGGGTGAGGGCGTCGAGGATGGCGGGATCGGGTCCGTTCGCACGGCGGGCGGCCCGCGTGGTCCTGGGGGCCGCGAACTCGGCGATCAGCCGCCGGGTGACGGCGGGGGCGATGAGGCCCTCGCCGCTGCCGACCGTACGGACCGCCTCCAGGAGGTCCTTGGCCTCGGTGTTCTTCAGGAGGAACCCGGAGGCGCCCGCGCGCAGCGCCCCGAACACGTACTCGTCCAGGTCGAAGGTGGTCAGGACGAGCACGTCCGAGAGCCCCTCGGCGACGACCTGACGGGTCGCGGAGACCCCGTCCAGGCGCGGCATCTGGATGTCCATGAGCACCAGATCGGGCCGCAGTTCACGGGCGAGCGCCACCGCCTCCTCGCCGTCGGAGGCCTCACCGACCACCTCGATGTCCGGCGCGCTGCGCAGGATCAGGACGAGCCCCGCCCGTACGGCGGACTGGTCCTCGGCGACGAGCACGCGGATCATTCGGTCACTCCTTCATCTGAGGGGTCGAGGTCCAAGGGGTCGACGGGCAGGGTCGCGCGCACGACCCAGACCTTCCCGTCACTGCCGCCGCCACGGGGGGAAGCGCTGCTCTCGGGCCCCGACTCGAAGGCGCCGCCCAGGAGTTCGACGCGCTCCCGCATGCCGACGAGGCCGGCTCCCGAGCCCGGTGCGCGGGGGCCGGACGGGGAGCCGTAAGGGCTGGTCACGCCGACTTCGAGAGCGAGCCGCCGCTGGGTGAGCGTCACCGTCACCGGGCCGGGGGAGGCGTGCTTCAGGGCGTTGGTCAGGGACTCCTGGATGATGCGGTACGCCGCGAGTTCGACCGGGGCGGGGAGCTTGGAGTCGTCCGGGGCGCGGGTGTCGACGAGGGTGACGTCCAGACCATTGGTGCGGGCGTTGCCGACGAGGGCGGCGAGGCCGTCCAGGGTGGGTGAGGCCGTCGGCTCCCGGTCGTCGCTGGAGTCCCGCAGGATGCCGATGAGGCGGCGCATCTCGGCCAGGCCCTCGACGCTGTTCTCGCGGATGACGGCGAGGGCGTCGCGGGTGGTCTTCGGGTCGTCCAGGGAGAGCGCGGCCGTGGAGTGGATGGCGATCGCCGAGAGGTGGCCCGCGACCATGTCGTGCAGCTCGCGGGCCATCCGGGCGCGTTCCGCCGTGATGGCCTGTACGCGGTCCATCTCGGCCAGCAGCGCGGTCTGTTCGGCCCGCAGCCGTGCGGCGACGGCGGCCTCGCGGTGGGTGCGCACGAGGACGCCGGTGGTCGCGGGGCCGAAGGACACCAGGCCGGTGACGACGCCGATGAGGATCGCCTCCGGGTCGCGCCACCAGGCCAGGAAGCCGATCGTCACGGCCACCGTGATCAGGCCGGTGGTGACCGGGAGCCGCCGGGCGGCGGCCGGGGTGCCGTACACCACGGCCGCGTACATGATGTCCGTGAACATCATGACCGACGCGAGATTGCCGTCCGTGAACTGATCGGCGATCAGCGCGAACGTGCCGATGATCAGGGCGATCCGCGGCCTGCTCCTGCGCAGCAGTTCCAGCCCCGCCAGGACGAAGAGCGGGATCAGCGCCCAGGTGGCGCCCAGCAGCCGGTCGGTCTGCATGTGCAGTCCGAGCCCCCAGAACGCGAGCCCGGCGAGCGTGCTGCCCACGGAGATCTGCACGTCGACGCGGTGCGGGCGGGGGAGGGACAGGGCCATGCCTCCATCCAACACGGCGCGCGGGGGCCGTGCCTGATCCTGAGGGAGGAACCGCGCGCTACATCGAAGGATGCAGTGCCACTTCGTCACTGGCGACGATGATCCGCGGCCGGTCCGGCGGGAGCCTGGAGAGGTGACCGAGAGGAGCGAACCGTGATCGTCACACTGATCATCATCTGCGAGGTCGGATTCTGGGTGCTGCTGGCCGGCGGCCTGGCCCTGCGCTACGCGGCGAAGATGCCGCGCGCGAGTGTCGCCGTGCTGCTGTGCGAGCCGGTCCTGGAGGTCATCCTCTTCGTCGTCACCGCGATCGACCTGAAGAACGGCGCGGAGCCGGACTGGAAGCACGGCCTCGCCGCCGTCTACATCGGCTACTCCATCGCGCTCGGGCACTACACGATCAAGTGGGTGGACGTCCGCGTCGCCCACCGCTTCGCGGGCGGCCCGCCGCCCTCGACCCCCAAGTACGGCACGCCCCGCGCCGTCCACGAGTGGAAGATCGCCGCCCGCTGGGTCCTTGCGGCGCTGATCGCCATGGCGCTGCTGCAGGGAGCGGTCTGGTACGTCGGGGGCGACGGGGACGCCGACTCCCTGCGGATGTGGCAGCAGAGGATGCTGTGGCTGATCGGCATCAACGTGATCATCGCGGCGACCTACACGGTCTTCCCGAAGAAGGCGCCGGCCGTGCGGGACGACGAGGAGAAGCCGAGCTTCCTGAGCAAGCTCTAGCGCTCGCCGCCCGGCACCCACAGCACGTCGCCGACCGCCTTGTTCGCCGTACGGGCCAGGATGAACAGCAGGTCGGAGAGGCGGTTGAGGTAGGTGGCCGTCAGCGGGTTCATGACCTCGCCGTGCGCCTCGAACGCCGCCCAGGTGGACCGCTCGGCCCGCCGCACGACCGTGCACGCCTGGTGCAGCAGCGCCGCACCGGGCGTGCCGCCCGGCAGGATGAAGCTGCGCAGCTTCTCCAGTTCGTCGAGGAAGCGGTCGCAGTCCTTCTCCAGCTTGTCGATGTACGACTGCTCGACGCGCAGCGGCGGGTACTTGGGGTCCTCCACGACCGGTGTGGACAGGTCGGCGCCCACGTCGAAGAGGTCGTTCTGGACCCGGAACAGGACCTTCACGACCTCTTCGTCGAGCTGACCGAGCGCGATCGCGGTGCCGATCGCGGCGTTGGCCTCGTTCGTGTCGGCGTACGCCGAGATCCGCGGATCGGTCTTGGCAGTGCGGCTCATGTCGCCGAGGGCCGTCGTGCCCTTGTCGCCGGTCCTGGTGTAGATGCGCGTCAGATTGACCATGAGGTCAGCCTAGTTACGCGCCCGCCTTCCGGAAGACACGTGTGCCGACCGTCACGGACCCGAGGGTGAGCGCGGCGGCCATCAGGACGCCGTACAGCATCGCCGTGCTCGCGTACTCGCCCACGTAGGCGGCCCGCACCGCGTCCACGAGATAGCGGAACGGCATGAAGTGCGAGAGCACGTCCAGCCAGCCCGGCGCGAGCGCCATCGGCAGCATCAGACCGGAGAGCAGCATCGAGGGCATGCTGACCGCGTTGATGACGGGCCCGAACTCGTGCGGCTTGGAGACGAGCAGCGCGAGCGCGTACGAGAGGGACGCGAGGACGACGGTGAGGACCCCCACGAACGCGAAGCCGATGAGGATGCCCGCGAGCGGTGCCCGCAGCCCCATCACCACGGCCGCGAGGACCAGCAGCACGGCCTGGAAGACGAAGAGCGCGGCGTCGCGCAGGACCCGTCCGAGAAGGAGCGCGAGCCGGCTGACCGGCGTCACCCGCATCCGCTCCACCACGCCGAACTGCTTCTCGATGATGATCGCGAATCCGCTGTACGAGGCGCCGAAGAGGCCGAGTTGGAGCAGCAGGCCCGGTACGAGCACCTGCCAGGAGTCACCGCGCGAGCCGAGCGGCAGGTCGGTCAGGAGCGGGCCGAAGAAGAGCAGGTAGAGCAGCGGCATCAGGACGCCGAAGAGGATCTGGAACTTGGAGCGCAGGGTCTGGCGGGCGTACCGCCCGAAGATCAGCGCGGTGTCGGAGAGGAACGCAGACATGTCGGGTCCTGGGGGTTGAGGTCCTGGGGGTCGAGGTCCTGGGGGTCGAGGTCCTGAGGATTGAGGTCCTGGGGGTTCAGACGCTTCAGACGGCGACGGGCGCCGTGTCCTTGGGGGTGAGGTCGCGTCCGGTGACGGCCAGGAACGTGTCCTGGAGCGAGGCGTCGATGGAGCCGCCGTACCGGAGCTTGAGCGCGCTCGGGGTGCCCTCCGCGACCACGACGCCCTTGTCGATGACGACGAGGCGGTCGCAGAGCGCGTCGGCCTCGTCGAGGTAGTGGGTGGTCAGGACGACGGTGGTGCCGTGGTCGTCGCGCAGCCGCCGCACGAGCGCCCACAGGTCGGCCCTGCTGCCCGGGTCGAGCCCCGTGGTCGGCTCGTCGAGGAAGAGCACCTCGGGCCGGTGCATCAGGCCCATGGCGATGTCGAGGCGCCGCCGCTGGCCGCCGGAGAGGCTCGCGCACTTGCGGTCCAGGAACTCGGTGAGGCCCAGATCGGTGGCCAACTCCTCGGCGCGGGCGGTGGCCTGGGGCTTGGTCAGACGGTAGAGCCGCCCCTGGGTGACCAGCTCCTCGCGTACGGAGATGGTGAGGTCGACACCGCCGGACTGGGCCACGTACCCGATCCTGCGCCGTACGGCGGCCGGGTCGCGGGCCAGGTCGATGCCCGCGACGGTGGCGGCGCCGCCGGTGGGCGGCAGGAGGGTGGTGAGCATGCGCAGCGTCGTCGTCTTGCCCGCGCCGTTCGGTCCGAGGAAGCCCAGGATCTCGCCGGGGGCGACGGTGAGGTCGATGCCGCGCACGGCTTCGACGGTGGCGCGCTTGGTCCGGAAGGTCCGGGTGAGGCCGGCCGTGCTGATGATTGCCATGGCGACCACAAAAACAGAGCCTCTTAAATTTTGCAACCGCCCCAAGTTTTTCATGTGGGCAAGTTTTACATGGGGCCAAGTTTTCAGTCGCCCTAGCCAGTGGCCGTAGGGTGAGGGCATGGCTGAAGGGCTCAGGGAGCGCAAGAAGCGGCAGACGAAGCAGCGGATCTCGGACATCGCGACCGGGCTCTTCCTGGAGCACGGCTTCGTCACGGTGACCGTCGCGGACGTCGCGGAGGCCGCCGACGTCTCCGTGAACACCGTCTACAACTACTTCCCGGCCAAGGAGGACCTCTTCCTCGACCGGGGCGAGGCCGTCGTCGACCGGCTCTCCGGTTACGTGCGCGGACGGCGCGTGGGGGAGTCCGCCGCCGCCGCGGTCCTGCGCCAGCTGCGCGCGGACGTGGAGGGCGTCTCGCCCTCCATCGGTCTCTTCACCGGCTGGGCCGACTTCATGAAGGTCATCACCGACGCGCACGCCCTGCGCTCCCGGCTCTGGGAGATCCAGCAGGAGGCGCTCGACCACCTCACGAAGACCCTCGCCGACGAGACGGGGGCCGCCGACGGAGACCCCATGCCCGGTCTGATCGCGGGTCAGCTCTCCTGGGTCCACAGCACGCTCATGGCGTGGATCGGCGACGAGATGGTCAAGTGCCGCAAGCCCGCCGAAGTGTCCCGGGATGCCCTCGCGTTGCTGGACGAGATGGAGGACCTGCTCGGCGAAAAGGTCCTCAACTACGCGGTGCGCGGCGCCGAATGACCCGTACCAGTGTGATGTCCGTCATTGAAAATGGGCGCTTTGGCCCGAAGGGCCTCGTTGAGGGGCGGTGGTCGGGTGACGGGTGGGCGTGACGCGCATCTCTTCACGGCCACAGTCGTGCTCACGACCGCTAATGTCCGCCGGAAGGGCTTACGTAAACAGCGTGTAAGCCAGGCGTGATAAGCGGTAGGGGAGTCGTAACAGTGGCACGGAAGCTCGCCGTCATCGGAGCCGGACTCATGGGGTCCGGCATCGCTCAGGTCTCCGCCCAGGCGGGCTGGGACGTCGTCCTGCGCGACGTCACCGATGAGGCCCTGACCCGTGGCACCGACGGGATCAAGGCGTCGTACGACAAGTTCGTGAGCAAGGGCAAGCTCGCCGCCGAGGACGCGGAGGCGGCGCTCGGGCGCATCACGACGAGCACCGACATGGACGCCGTCGCCGACGCGGACATCGTCGTCGAGGCCGTCTTCGAGAAGCTCGAGGTCAAGCACGAGATCTTCCGTACGCTCGACAAGATCGTGCGCGAGGACGCGGTGCTCGCCTCCAACACCTCGGCCATCCCGATCACGAAGATCGCGGCCGTGACGGAGCGTCCGGAGCGGGTCGTGGGCGCGCACTTCTTCTCGCCCGTGCCGATGATGCAGCTGTGCGAACTGGTGCGCGGCTACAAGACCAGCGACGAAACCCTCGCCCGCACGCGTGAGTTCGCCGAGTCCGTCGGCAAGACCTGCATCGTCGTGAACCGCGACGTCGCCGGGTTCGTGACGACCCGTCTGATCTCGGCGCTCGTCGTCGAGGCCGCCAAGCTCCACGAGTCGGGCGTCGCCACCGCCGAGGACATCGACATCGCCTGCAAGCTCGGCTTCGGGCACGCCATGGGACCGCTCGCGACCGCCGACCTGACGGGCGTCGACATCCTGCTGCACGCCACGGACAACATCTACACGGAGTCCCAGGACGAGAAGTTCGCCGCGCCCGAGCTGATGCGCCGGATGGTTGACGCCGGTGACATCGGCCGCAAGAGCGGGCAGGGCTTCTACAAGCACTGAAGTCTGCTTCCACCCGTGCGGGGTCACCCCTCGGAGTGAATTCGGTATCGGTTCGCTTACAGACGGCAACTTCCTTGCCCATGCGGCAGTCAGTTGCAGTGACATACGCAGACGCCATACGGAACAGACGTCACAGGAAACTCAGCACTCTCGGGGAGCGCATATGCACATCAGGGGCGACCAGGCCCAGCTGGTCGTCGGGGGACGCCTCGACGTACGCAGCGCGGCGGACGCCCGAACGGTCCTGCACTCGGCCGTCGACGACGGAGCCGGTGACCTGGTGCTCGACCTCTCCGAACTCGACTCGTGGGACGCCACGGGACTCGGCGTCATCATGGGCGCGCACCGGCGCGCGGGACGGTGCGGACGCCGTCTCGTGCTGCGCAGTGTGCCGCCCCAGATGCAGCGCCTGCTGGTGGCCACCCGGCTCCACCGCATCCTCGCCATCGAGGGCGGCATCGGGGTGGAATCGCTTCCGCGGGTGTGAAACGCATTTCGCGCGCAATCCTCACGAGACTGTGACGTCTCGGACGGAGCGGTACCCCGCCCGTTCGGAGATACTGAGCGAAGGTCTAGGGTTCGGTCGCCCACCGTCATGACGAAGACAGACGCCCGAGCGGGGGCACCGGACCAGAAGCGACAGCGCAGTGTGCACAAGGCCGGAGGGGGCTGTGTACACGACGCATCTGGGGGGCTTTGACCATGGACCCGATGAACCGGGGACCGGAAGAGTACGGCCATGACGGCATCAACGACGACGATTCGGCGCGTCCCGTGCGGCCACCGCGCGATCCCCTGACACCGGACTTCGGTCAGCCCGCGCCCACGCTCGCCCGCACCGTCCAGCTCGTCTCGGGCGACTTCCTGCTCACCGTGAACCCCGTCGACGGCAGCGAGATCGAGCCCTGCCCGCCCGGCGAACGTCCCGCACGGCCCGTCAAGCGCACCGCCGCCGAGCGTGCCGAGCTGCGCCGCTCATCGGCGCCGCCCGTGCCGCCGGGTCCCGCACTGCCCCGGATGCCGCTCCTGGAGCGGCAGGAGGAGCGCGAGCGGCTCGTGCGCCTGCTCGCACGCGGGCGCTCGGTGCGGCTCACGGGTCCCGCGGGCTCGGGGCGCACCTCGCTCCTGAACGCCGTCGCCGAGGACTGCGCGGACCTCGCCCCGGACGGCGTCATCCGGCTCTCCGGCTATCACAAGTCGCCCGGCGACCTGCTCCAGGATCTCTTCGCCGCGGTCTACAACGCCCCGCTGCACCGCCCCGACCGCGCACTGCTGCTCGAACTGGTCCACGACATCGGCGCGGTCGTCGTCCTGGACGACCTGGAGTTCGGCGCGGCCGCCCTGGAAGAGCTGCTCGACGCCACACCCGAGTGCGCCTTCCTGATCTCCGCGACCCCCGAGGTCGCGGCGCCGTCCCCCGACTCGCACCTCGAAGAGGTCTTCCTCGGCGGCCTCGGCCGCAGCGGCGGCCTCGAACTCCTGGAGCGCGCCGTCGGCCGCGTCCTGACGGACGACGAGGCGGGCTGGGCGGGCGACCTCTGGTTCGAGTCGGAGGGGCTGCCCCTGCGCTTCGTCCAGGCGGGCGCCCTGCTGCGCCAGCGCGACCAGCTGCGCGCCGACCCGAACGCCTTCGACGAGTACGGCTACTTCGCCGAGGGACCGGTCGACGCGCCCTTCGACGCCGAGGGGCACGACGTCCCGCTGCCCTCGCTCGCCGACGGCGCGGCGCCCGCGGCGCTGCTCGCCTCACGGCTGAGCCCGTCGGCACGCACCACGCTGCGGTTCGCCGTCGCACTCGGCGGGGAACTGCCGCACCAGGCCCATCTGCCCGCCCTCGTGGGGGACACCCACGCGGACGCGGCCCTCGCCGAGCTGGTCTCCACCGCGCTCGTCACGGCCGTCGGCTCGCACTACCGGCTCGCCGCCGGGGTGCGTACCCAGCTAGTGGCGTCCGGGTACGGGGACGACACCGCGGAGCACGCCCAGAGCGCCGCCCGGCACTACGCCTGGTGGGCGGGGCACCCCTCGGTCGGCCCGGAGCGGGTCGTGGCCGAGGCGGACGCCGTGCTCGCGGCGCTGGGCGTCCTGGTCGCGGGACAGTCCGCTTCGGGGGCACCGGCCGGCGGCGGGTCCATGGGCAGCGAGGAGAGCGCCGCCGTGCTGCTCGCCCGCACCGTCGCGCCCGCCTTCGCGGGAGGGCTCGACTGGGGCGCCTGGGAGCGTGCCCTGCGGTCGGGCCAGGAGGCGGCACGGACCGCGGGAGAGGTCGCCGAAGAGGCGTACTTCCACCATGAGCTCGGCGTCCTCGCGCTCTGCGGCGGACAGCTCGACCGGGCCCGCGTCGAGCTGGAGGCCTCCATCGGCCTGCGTGGCGCGCTCGCCGACAAGCGGGGCATGATCGCGGGGCGCAGGGCTCTCGCCCTGGTCGCCGACCGCTCGGGCGGCGTGATGCCCGGCGGAAGCACCGCAGCCGCCGGCGAGGAGATGCCCGACGCGCGCCACGAGGAGTCGGCGTCGCCCCCGGGCGGCGTACCGGCGGCGTTCGCGCTGCCCACACCGCCCCCGGAGCCCGAGACCCTGGTCACCCGCAAGGCGGCGCCTGCGGTGGGCGTCGGCCCGGCACCGACCCGCCGCTCCATCGTCAACGGCACCCGGCGCAACCTCGTCGCGGCGGGCGCGGGCGCCCTGCTCGCGGCCGTGCTCGGCACCGTGGTGACCCTCGGGGCCACGTCGGACAAGAACGACAACCCGCCCGACAAGGTCAAGACGGAGCAGTCGGCGACCGAGGACCAGGGCGACGACGGCCTGACCGCCGACAAGCCCGCGAAGGACTCGACGAGCCGCCCGGACGACGACGGCGCGGACAACATTCCCGGCACCGCGGACGACGGCGGGACCGGTGAGAGCGGCGGACCGTCGGACAAGCCGAGCGACAGCGGCAAGCCGTCCGACGACACCTCGGGCAAGCCGACGACGAAGCCGACGGACAAGCCCACCACGAAGCCGCCCACGACGAAGCCTCCGACGACCAAGCCCCCGACCACGAAGCCCCCGACCACCAAGCCGCCCACGACGAAGCCGCCGACGACCCCGCCGCCGACCACGGATCCGACGCCGGACCCGCCGTCGTCCCCGGTCACCTCGAATTCGGCCAGCGGCCCCGCGAGCAGCCCGGCGACGAGCGACAGCGCGTCGGGCTCGGAGTCGACGATCTGAGGCATGTGACGGACTGACGCAGGTACGAAAGAGAGGGCCGGGTCCTGGTGGACCCGGCCCTCTCGCGTAGGGGGAAGCTGTACGGAGAACTTCTAGAACAGCCGCAGCTTGTCGTCCTCGATGCCGCGCATCGCGTTGTAGTCCAGGACGGCGCAGCCGATGCCGCGGTCCGTGGCGAGCACGCGGGCCTGCGGCTTGATCTCCTGGGCGGCGAAGATGCCCTTGACGGGGGCCAGGTGCGGGTCGCGGTTCAACAGCTCCAGGTAGCGGGTGAGTTGCTCGACGCCGTCGATCTCGCCGCGCCGCTTGATCTCCACCGCGACGGTCTGCCCGTCGGCGTCACGGCAGAGGATGTCCACCGGGCCGATCGCCGTCATGTACTCACGGCGGATCAGCGAGTAGCCCTCACCGAGCGTCTCGATCCGGTCGGCGAGCAGCTCCTGGAGGTGCGCTTCCACGCCGTCCTTGATGAGGCCGGGATCGACGCCCAGCTCGTGCGAGGAGTCGTGCAGGATCTCTTCCATCGTGATGATGAGTTTCTCGCCCGCCTTGTTCACGACGGTCCAGACGCCCGCGTCGTCCCCCGTCCCCTCCTTCAAGGTGCAGGGCGGGGACATCCAGTTGAGGGGTTTGTAGGCCCGGTCGTCCGCGTGGATCGAGACACTGCCGTCCGCCTTCACGAGGATCAGGCGGGGGGCCGACGGGAGATGGGCGGTGAGCCGGCCCGCGTAATCCACGGAGCAACGGGCAATGACGAGACGCATGGTGCGCAACGCTACTCGACCCCGGGTGGTCCGCGCGATTCCTCCATCGATGGTCCTGTTCGATCCTGGCCGGTTATGTTCCCAATCTCCTGGTGCAGCGCGGGTCCGGTGCTTAACGTATAAGCAGGAGGTCGCCGTGCGTGCACGCTGCGTGTGCGGACTCCCGCCCTGTCCGGAAGCCCCCGCTCCCCGGGGGCGCGAGAGGAGAACCCATGTCGCTCGACGTCTCACCGGCGCTGTTGGAACAGGCCGAGCGAGGCGAGGTCGATGAAGCGGAATTCGTCGACTGCGTCCGGACCTCCCTGCCTTACGCATGGGAGATGATCAGCTCCCTGGTGGCCCAGCTGAAGGTTGACGGCGGAGAGTTCGCCGACAACCAGACGCCGCCACCCACCGAGCAGGCGCGCGGCCAGCTCCTGCGGGCGCTGGCGAGTGACGCGATTCGCGGCGCTCTGCAGCGCCACTTCGGAGTGCGGCTCGCATTCCAGAACTGCCACCGTGTGGCGGTTTTCCCGCTGGACGCGTCCGTGGACGACAGGCTCGCCCGGTTCACATCGATCCGGGGTCAGCTGCTCAACCAGTCGCCCGAACTGCGGGACTGCTGAAGCCTTTTGCTGCCGCTCCGTACGCGGGAGGTGTTCTAGTACCGGAGCGGCAGCTCCCCCGCCCTCACGCTCACCCGAGCTGGGGCAGCACTTCGGCACCCAGCCTTCGGACGTTCTCCTCCGTCGTCGCCAGATCGCCCGAGCCCTCGACCAGCAGCGCGAAGCGTGTGATCCCCGTGCGCTCCGAGGTTGCCGCGATCCGGTCGGCGCACAGCTGCGGGGTGCCCACCGGATGCAGTCCGCACAGCAGCTCCGTGTACGCGAGCGGGTCCCGCACGGCCCGGGCGCGGCCGTCGACCGTGACGTGCGCGTCGAGCCCCTGCTTGAGCCACCCCGGCATCGCCTTCTGCAGCGTCTCCGCCGCGTCCAGGCGCCGGTCCGCGATCTGCGCGACCCCGGCCGAGACGTGCGCGGCGCGGTGGACCTCCTCCGGCGTGCGCCCCGCGGCGCGCGCGTGTCGCTGCCACAACGCCACCATTTCGGCCTTCTCCTCGTCACCGACGTGCATGCCGAGCAGCATCGGCAGACCGCGTTCCGCCGCGAGCCGCACGCTGGACGGCGAGGTGCAGGCGACGATCACCTCGGGGCCGCCGGACGCCTCCCCGGCGTCCTCGCGCGAGCCGGTCAGCGCCTCCTGCGGCCGTGGCACCACGGCCACCTCACGGAAGGGGAAACGCCCCGCCTCGCTCGCGACGCGCGGCTCGCTCAGCCACCGCAGCAGCAGGTCGAGCGAGTCCGGGAAGCCCTTCTCGTACGCGTCCAGGCCGGTCCCGAAGACCTCCAGGTCCACCCACGGCCCGCCGCGCCCCACGCCCAGCGAGAAGCGCCCGCCGGACGTCAGGTGCAGCAGCGCCGCCTGCTCGCCCAGGGCCACGGGGTGGACGGTCGGCAGGACGCTGACGGCGGTGCCGACCCCGATGCGCCGCGTACGCCCGAGAAGGAGCGCGGCGAGGGTCACGGCGGACGGACACGTGCCGTACGGCACGAAGTGGTGCTCGGCGAGCCAGACCGAGTCCAGGCCCGCCTCCTCGGCCACCTCGGCGGACCGCACCGCACGGTGCAGCGCCTCCCCCTGCCCCTGTCCGGGGAACTGGGCGGCCAGAACAAAACTACCTACACGCATCGCACTCCTGCCTCCTTGGCGCCGACGCAGGCACTCCCCCTACGGGCAACAACGCATGACACGTGCCAAAGGCACGGCTTGGCATGAAGATTGACGGATTTTCTGCGAAATGCAGGGGGGATCTGTGGGGGTTGGTGACGGACGCCTACCCGGGTCCGCGCCGCGTAGGCTGGACGTACCCCGCCCCCGTACATCCCGTGAGGTGTCCCGTGTCCCCGCGTCGCAACCGCCCGAAGGGCGCCGGAGAAGACAGCCCGCGCACGGACGGGGACCCGACGGGCCGCTACGGCGGCTTCCAGTCCACCGAGTCCTGGCAGGGCGAGCAGTGGAGCCTGCGCCACGTGGCGGGGGCCGGCGTGGCGGGCAAGAGCTACCGCTGCCCCGGCTGCGACCAGGAGATCCCCTCCGGGGTCGCGCACGTGGTGGCCTGGCCCGAGCACTCGGGTGTGGACGAGCGCAGGCACTGGCACAAGGCCTGCTGGAACGCGAAGGACCGCCGCACCACGCGGGTGCAGCGGTCCCGTAACGCGCCGAGGTACTGAGGGCTACACGTCGCGCTTCTCCAGGAGGGCGAAGGCGCCGACGATCGCGGCCGCGGTCACGCCGACGAGCAGCATGAGCTGCGAGGTGCCGCCGCCCTCGCCATCCATCTCGAAGATCTTGGCGAGCGAGTTGATGGCGTTGTAGTCCATCATCTTCTCGCCCAGCGGGCGCGTGCCCTCGGAGATCATCAGGAACACGGGCAGGATCGCGGGCACCAGGACCACGCCGAGCATCGCGGTGATCGCCCCCGCCGAGTGGCGCAGCATCGATCCTGCGACGAGCGCGAGGACGCCCAGGAGCGAGACGTAGAGCCCGCCCTTGAGGACCGTGCCCGCCCAGTCGACGTCGCCGGCCTCGGGGCCGCTGTGCATCCCCGACGTCATCAGGCCCACCAGCAGGATGGAGCCCGCCGAGACGACGAAGGCGATCACGAAGAAGATCAGGATCTTGGCGGCGAGCACGCGGTAGCGCTGCGGCGACGCCGTGAACGTCGTACGGATCATGCCCGTGCCGTACTCGGACGACGTCACCAGGACGCCGAGCGTGATCAGGCAGATCTGGCCGAGCACGAGACCGAAGAACGCCGGGATCGTGAACGGCACGTCCGCGTAGTCCCGGTCCTGCGTGTTCACGCCCACGAGCAGGCCGATGCCGACGACCAGGAGGAAGAAGACGCCCAGGGTCCACATGGTCGAGCGGACCGACTTGATCTTCGTCCACTCGGAGGCGAGGGCGTTGCCGAGGTGGGTCTTCTTGACCGGGATCGGCGAGGTGTAGGCGTTGTTCATCGCCTGCTGCCAGGCGGAGGGCGGCGCGGGGGCGGCCGGCGGGGGCGCCATCGGGGCGCCCTGCATCGGGGCGCCCTGCGGCACGGGAGCACCGGTCTGTGCGTATGCCTGCTGGGGTGCCTGCTGGGGCTGCGCCTGCGGCTGCGGAGTCGGAGGCGTGGTCATCGCGGGTCCTCGCTGTCGCGCTTGGTCATGTCGGGGGCAGGGGCAGGGGCAGGGGCGGGGGCAGGAGCAGCGGCGGGCGCCTGCGGGACGGCGGCCGCGTACGGGTTGGGAGTGCCCTGGGGCGCGCCCTGCGGCATCGCGAACGGCTGGCCGCCCTGCTGGGGCGGCGGCGGTGCGTACCACCCGGGCTGGCCCTGGCCGGGCACCGGCATCGGCGGCTGCGGCATCGCACCGGGCGGCAGCTGCTGCTGTAGTCCCGCGCGCTGGTCGACCGTGGAGCGGTAGTCGACGGCGCCCTGCGTCATCCGCATGTACGCCTCTTCCAGCGAGGCCTGGTGCGGGGAGAGCTCCCACACGCGGACGTCCGCGCCGTGCGCGAGGTCGCTGATGCGGGGGAGCGGGAGCCCGGTCACGCGCAGTGCGCCGTCCTGCTCGGGCATGACCTGGCCGCCCGCCTCGCTCAGCGCGGCCGACAGCTTCTCGCGCTGCTGGGCCTCGCCGTCCGGCACCCGCACCCGGGCGAAGTCGGCGGAGTTGTGCGAGATGAAGTCCTTGACGCTCATGTCCGCGAGCATCTGCCCCCGGCCGATCACGATCAGGTGCTCGGCGGTCAGCGCCATCTCGCTCATCAGGTGCGAGGAGACGAAGACCGTGCGGCCCTCGGCGGCGAGGGACTTCATCAGGTTCCTCACCCAGAGGATGCCCTCGGGGTCGAGGCCGTTGACCGGCTCGTCGAAGAGCAGCACCTGCGGGTCGCCGAGCAGCGCCGCGGCGATGCCCAGGCGCTGGCCCATGCCGAGCGAGAAGCCCTTGGAGCGCTTCTTCGCCACGTCCTGGAGGCCCACGACGCCGAGCACCTCGTCGACCCGGCGGGCCGGGATGCCGGAGAGCTGCGCGAGGCACAGGAGGTGGTTGCGGGCGTGCCGGCCGCCGTGCACCGCCTTGGCGTCGAGCAGCGCGCCGACCTGGCGGGGGGCGTTGGGGAGCTTGCGGTACGGGTAGCCGCCGATCGTCACCTGGCCCGTGGTGGGTTGGTCGAGCCCGAGGATCATGCGCATGGTCGTCGACTTGCCGGAGCCGTTCGGGCCCAGGAAGCCGGTTACCGTGCCGGGTCGCACCTGAAAGGAAAGGTTGTACACGGCTGTCTTGGCGCCGTAGCGCTTCGTCAGGCCGACTGCCTCGATCATTCTCCGCACCCATCGAATGGTTCAGGACGTCGGGGCACACGCCCCCGTAAGGGTTAGGAGGATATCGGGGAGCTGACGGTTCCAGCCAAGAGCGGGTAAAACTCTCGGTCAGGGGAAGCCCGGCTGCGGCAGCGCCCAGCCCGCGTCGGCGAAGGCACGGGTGCCGAGTTCACGCAGCCCACGGTCGGCGGCGGCCTTGCGCACCCAGTCCGCGGGGCCGGGCCCGAGCAGCCCGCGCAGCGCCGCCGAACCCCCGATGAGCGAGGCGAGGAGCGCCGCCTGGTCACCGCCGCCGGGGCGCGGCAGGCCGGACTCCGGATCGATGAGGACCCCGTACGAGCTGACGTAGAGCGAGGCACTGCCGAGCCTCTCCCCGGACGGCAGGGTGAGCCCGAAGCCGTCGCCCGGGACGAGCGAGCGCCGGTAGTTGGGGAACTCCGTCTCGTCGACCGCCCTGAACTGGTCCTCGTCGAGCCAGCTCACCACGAGGGAGGTCTCGGCCGCCGGGTCGAGGTAGGGCGCCGCCGCCACATAACCGGCCCGCCCGATGTGCGCCGAGCAGCCCACGGCGATGCCGCGCACCCGGACCGGGACCATCGGCACCGTGGCGGGGAGGGAGCTTCTCAGGAGTTTGTACGCGACTTGCGCGGGCGAGGCGTTCGACCCGACGGCGATGACGGGGTGCCTGCCGCTGACGGGGGCCGCGCCCCGCTCGGCAAGCGCCTCGTCGAGCGGCTGCCCGGCCACGAGCCACTGACCGAGCGGGAGCGGACGTACACCGAGGGGGAGCAGCTCACCGCCGGCCAGGAGGGACGGCTGCCGGACCGGCCGCCCCGGGTAGGCCAGCGGCCGCAGGGCGGGCACGACATCGAGCCCGAGCGCGGCCAGACTCAGATCCACGGCCATGGCATCCCCCCCCCGAGCGGGACTAGGCGTCCCGTTTCTTCAGCAGCGCGTAGCCGCCGATCAGGGCCACCGCGACCCACACCACCATGATCGCGAGCCCGCCCCAGGGACCGTACGGGACGTCGTCGTCCAATGGTGTCTTCACCTGCATGATCCTGTTCCCCGCCTGGTCGGGGAGGAAGCGGCCGATCTTCTTCGTCGCGGAGACGTTGCCCAGGATGCTGGAGATGAGGAAGAAGAACGGCATCAGGATGCCGAGCGACAGCATCGGACTGCGCAGCATCGTCGCGACACCCATCGAGAACATCGCGATGAGCGTCATGTACAGCCCGCCGCCGATCACCGCACGCAGCACTCCCGGGTCGCCGATCATGGCCTTGTGCTCGCCGAGCACCGCCTGTCCCACGAAGAACGCGATGAAGCTCGTGACCAGGCCCACCACCAGACAGAGCACGGTGGCGACCGCGACCTTGCTCGCCATGAAGGTGGCGCGCTGCGGGACCGCGGAGAGCGAGGTGCGGATCATGCCGGTGCTGTACTCGTTCGAGACGACGAGCACACCGAAGACGATCATCGCGAGCTGGCCGAGGCTCATGCCGGCGAAGCTGGTGAAGGTCGGGTCGAAGACCCGGCGGTCCTGGGCGTTGAGGCTGTCGTAGTCGTTCTTCGCCAGAATGCTGATCAACAGGCCGAGCCCGACCGTGACGACCAGCGCGAGACCCAGCGTCCACACGGTCGACGAGACCGACCGGATCTTGGTCCACTCCGACTTCAGTACTTGTGCCGCGGCCATCGTTCAGGACCCCTTCTTCGGCTGCTGCCAGCTCTCGCCCCAGCCCGCGGCCCGCGCGGGGGGTGGCGGTGCGGCGCCGGGGCCCGTGTGGTCGGCGTGCGCGTGATACTCCACCGACTCCGCGGTGAGCTGCATGAAGGCCTCTTCGAGCGAGGCCCGCTGGGGGCTCAGTTCATGGAGCACGAGCTGATGGCGGGCGGCGAGCTCACCGAGGTCCGCGGCATCGGTCCCATCCACCTCCAGGGTGCCGTTGCCCGCCTCGACGGCGGTGACGCCCTCCTGATGCAGCACGTCGAGGAGCCGCTCGCGCTGCGGGGAGCGCAGCCGGACGTACGAGCGTGAGTTCTGCTGGATGAAGTCCGCCATGGAGGTGTCCGCGAGGAGCCGCCCCTGCCCGATGACGACGAGGTGGTCGGCGGTCAGCGCCATCTCGCTCATCAGGTGGGAGGAGACGAAGACCGTACGGCCCTGTGCGGCGAGGGACTTCATCAGGTTGCGGATCCAGTGGATGCCCTCGGGGTCGAGTCCGTTGACCGGCTCGTCGAACATCAGGATCTCGGGGTCGCCGAGCAGCGCCCCAGCGATGCCGAGCCGCTGGCCCATGCCGAGCGAGAAGCCCTTGGCCTTCTTCTTGGCGACCTGCGTCAGGCCCACGGTGTCGAGGACCTCGTGGACGCGGGCGCGCGGGATGCCGTTGCTCTGCGCGAGGCAGAGGAGATGGTTGAAGGCGCTGCGCCCGCCGTGCATGGCCTTGGCGTCGAGCAGGGCGCCGATGTACTTGAGCGGTTCCTTCAGCTGGGCGTACCGCTTGCCGTCGATCCGCGCGGCGCCCGCCGTGGGGTTGTCGAGCCCGAGCATCATCCGCATCGTCGTGGACTTGCCGGCACCGTTCGGCCCGAGGAAGCCGGTGACGATGCCCGGATGCACGGTGAAGGTGAGGTCGTTGACGGCCAGCTTCTCGCCGTACCGCTTGGTCAGCCCCTCGAGCTCGATCATGCGGCCACGCTAAAACGGGACAGAGCCCCCTGCCACTTGGGCAGAGGGCTCTGAAAGCGTCCCGAACGTCAGCGGGTCTGCTGCGCCGGAACCCCACGGGAGACGGGCTCGTCGTCGGCGGGCGTACCCGCGGCGGCGACGGCCGCACCCGTAAGGGTGGCCAGCATCTCGCGCACGTTGGTGAGCTGCGCGTTGATGCTGTCGCGACGGTTCGTCAGAGCGGCGAGCTCCCGCTCGGACTCCGAACGGATCCGGTCGGCCTTGGCGTTCGCGTCCGCGACGATGTCCTCGGCCTGCCGCTGAGCGGTCTCGACGGTCTGACGCGCGCGACGCTCGGCGTCCGTACGCAGCTTCTCCGCCTCGAGGCGCAGCTGCTCCGCACGGTGCTCGATCTCCGCGAGACGCTTCTCGGCCTTGGCCTGACGCGAGGCCAGGTCACGCTCCGACTGCTCCCGGCGCTTGGCGAGGTTCGTCTCGAAGTCGGCCGCGGCCTGGGCGGCCTTGGCGCGGGTCTCCTCGAAGAGGGCGTCCGCCTCCTCGCGCTTCTGCTGGGCGTCCTTCTGGGCCTCGCTGCGCAGCGTGCCCGCCTCGCCCTTGGCCTTCTCGACGATCCGGACGCCCTCGTCCTCCGCCTTGGCCTTGCGCTCGGCCGCGAACGACTCGGCGTCGTTGCGCACCTGCTGGGCCGCCGACTCGGCGAGCTCGCGGTGCTGCTCGGCTGCGCGACGGGCCTCCTCGCGCAGGTCCTTCGCCTCCTCCTCGGCGAGGCGGAGGATCTTCTCGACACGGGCACCGAGGCCCGCGTACGACGGTTCGGCGTCGGCTACCTGCGCCTGCGCGTTCTGCGTCTCGAGGTGCAGTTCCTCAATGCGCTTTTCCAGAGCAGTGATACGAGCAAGAGCGCTGTCACGGTCGGAGACGAGCTTGGAGATACGTTCGTCCACCTGAGCGCGGTCGTACCCACGCCGCACAAGCTCGAAGCCGTAGGGGGAAGTGTCGCTCATGGGGTTCCTGTCGAATGAGACCGGTGAGGTGATAGGGGGAATCCTAGGGGTCCAAGCGGCGTGTCATCGAGCAGATGCCCGTTTGATCTGGAGAATGACACCCCTTTTGAGTGGCTAACCGCCGGAGCACTTGCCAGCGACAGTGCCGAAGGTCCTTACAAAGCACGCGAGATGTTCTTTGGCTAGCCCTCAGACGGCTTGCCACCCGATCGAGTCGACCCCGCGGCTGCACCGGCCTTGACGCCACCGTCCTTCGCGCCGGGGATCGGTGGGGCCTCAAAAGACTCCAACGCCTCCAGCACGTCCTGGACACGGGAAATCTCCGCGTTGATGTCCTCCCGGCGCCGGACGAGGACCTCGAGCTCGCGCTTGCCCTCGTCAACCGTACGCTCCGCCTCGGCCTGCGCCTCCGCCTTGACGCGCTCGGCGTCGCGCACCAGCTCGGCGACCTTCGTCTCGGCCTCCTTGAGCAGCGCCTCGGCCCGCTTCACGGCGGAGATGCGGACCTTGCCGGCCTCGGAACTCGCGTCCGACACCAGCTCCTTGGCCTTCGCCTCGGCCTCGGCGAGCTGCTCCTCCGCGGCCTTCACCAACGCGTCACAGCGCTCGCCCGCGGACTTCATCGCCTCGGCGGACTCGCGGCGCGCACGCTCGTGCAGCTCCTCGATCTCCGCGGTGAGGCGGTCGCGCTGCTCCTCGGAGCGCTCCCTTATGGCCGTCGCGTCCCTGCGGGCACCGACGAGCAGTTCGTCCGCGTCCGTACGGGCCTTCTCCACCAGGGAGTTGCCCTCGACCCGCGCCTCGGCCACCAGACGGTCGGCCTCCGTGCGGGCGGCGCCGACCATCGTGTCGGCCTGCGCCTCGGCGTCCGTGGTCGCCTTGAGCGCCTTCTCCTGGGAGTCCGCCGTCAGCTTGTCGGCCTCGGCCGCCGCCTCCGTGATGAGCGTGTCGACCTGCTCGGCCGCCTCGGAGCGGCGCTTGTTGGCCGCCTGGCGCGCCTCGTCCAGGGTCCGTTCGGCCTCCTCCCGCGCCTGCGAGGTGAGCCGCTCGGCCTCGGCCGCCGCCTCCGCCTTGACGCGCTCGGCCTCGGACCGGATGCGCTCGGCGTGCTGCTGGGCGGAGCCGACCGTCTCGGCGGCGTCCGCGCGCAGCCGCTCGGCGTCGCCCGTCGCGTCCGAGATGAGCTTCTCGGCCTTGGCCACCGACTCCGAGCGCACCCGCTCGGCCTCCGAAGCCGCCTCGCCGCGCAGCCGCTCGGCCTCCGCCGCGGTCTCGGCCCGCAGCCGCTCGGCCTCCGCGACCGTCTCGTTCTGCAGCCGCTCCGCCTCGCTGCGCGCCTCGCCGATCAACTGGTCGGCCTGGCTCGCCGCGTCGCCGCGGATGCGGTTGGCGTCCTCGCGGGCGTCGGCACGCGTACGGGACGCGTCCTGCTCGGCCGACGCGATCGCGTCCGAGGCCTCCGTGCGCGAACGCTGGGCGTACTCGGAGGCGTCCGAACGCAACCGCTCGGCCTCCGCGATCGCCTCCGAAACGGTGCGCTCGGCCAGGGACTTGGCGGCCTCGGTCTCTTCGTGCGCCTCGCGCCTGACGCGGCCCGCGTCCTCGGTGGCGCGCTCCCGCTCGGCATACGCGTCGGCGCGGACGCGGTCCGCCTCCTCCTGTGCCTCGGTCCTGGTGCGCTCCGCCGCGTGCTCGGCGGCGCTGCGCAGGCCCGCGATCTCGTCCTGTGCCGCCTCCTGCAGGCCCGCCACCGAGTCCCGTACGGACTGGGCGGTCTGCTCGGCGCTGGAGACCATCTCGGTCGCCCTGCGGTCGGCCTCCTCGACGAGGCGGACGGCCTCGGCCTGGGCCTCCTCGACGCGCTTGCGGGCGGATGCGAGGAGCTCCTCGCTCTGCTCGCGGGCCCGCTCGCGCTCCTGGTCGGCCTCGGCACGCGCGGAGCTGAGGGTCTCCTCGGCCTCCCTGCGGCGCCTCGCGGCCTCCTCCTGGGCCGCGGACAGCGCCTCGGCGGCCTCCGCACCCACGCGCTCGGCGGCGGCGGCCGCCTCCGAGCGGAGACGGTCGGCCGACTCCTGGGCCTCGGTCTTGAGCCGCTCGGCCTCGTTGGCGGCGTCCGAACGCAGCCGCACGGCGATGTTCTCGGCCTCGGCGCGTGCCTGCGAGGCGTCGGCGGCGGCCTCGGTGCGCAGCCGCTCGGCCTCGGTCTCGGCCTGCGACTGAAGGGTGCGGATCCGCTCGGCGGACTCCGCACGCAGGCGGTCCGTCTCGTCCGACGCTTCCTTGCGGATGCGCTCGGCCTCGGCGCGGGCGTCGGTCAGCGCCTGCTCGGCGGAGGCGAGACGCTCCTCGGCCTCCGTGTGCAGGCGCGCCAGCTCGTCGGCGGCCTCCGCCTGACGTGCCGCTATCGCCCGCTCGGTCTCCTCGTGCAGGGCCCGTGCCGCGTCCTCTGCCTCGGTCTTCGTGGCCTCGGCCTGCTCGGCTGCCTCCTCGCGGTGCCGGTCGGCCTCCGCGCGGGTGCGCTCCAGGGTCTCCTCGGCCTGCTTGCGCAGGGACGTGGCGCGCTCGATGGCCTCGGTGCGGACCCGGTCGCTCTCGGTGGCCGCGGCCGACTTCAGCTCCTCCGCGTCGGCCTTCGCCTTGGCGAGCAGCTCCTCGGCGGACCTGGCCGCCTCCTCGATCTGCTGGACGGCCTCGCGCCGGGCCTCGCTGCGGATCCGCTCGCCCTCGGTGACCGCGTCGGCCCGCAGCTGCTCGGCCTCGCCGCGCAGCCTGCGCGCCTCCTCCTGCAGCTCGACGGTCTTGGCGCGGTACTCCTTGGTGTCGTCCTTCGCCGTGCCCTTGAGCTGCTCGGCGATGTCGTGCGCCTCGGCGCGCAGCCGGTCCGCCTCGGTCTCGGCCTCGGTGCGGATCCGCTCGGCCTCCTCCGTGGCGGCCTTCGTCGTCTCCTTGGCGTCCTTGGACGCCTTGTCGAGTACGTCCTCCGCGGTGCGGGCGGCCTTGGCGAGCTGGCCCGCGGTCTCCTCGGCGGTGATCGTGCGCGCCTTCTCGGCGGCTTCCTTGATCAGCTTCTCGGCCTCGGCGCGGGCGTCGGCGACGAGCTGCTCGGCCTCGGTCCTGGTGGCCTCGGCTTCCTTCGTGGCCTCGCCGACCAGCCGGGCGACCTGCTCCTTGGCGGTGCGCGTGCGCTGTTCGTTGGCACCCTCGGCGGCCGAGAGCTGCTTGGACGCCAGTTCCTTGGCCTCGGCGACGACCTTGTCGGCCTCCGCGCGCGCCTCGCGCAGAGCCGTCTCGGCCTCCGCCATGCGCTGCTCGGCGGCCCGGCTCGCCTCGGTGGCCTGGCGGCGCGCCTGTTCGGACTCGGTGGCCGTGGTGGAGCGCAGCTGCTCCGCGTGGTCGGTGGCCTCCTGCGCCTGCGTGGACGCGGCGTTCAGGAGGCGCTCGGCGTCCGAGCGGGCCCGGCGCAGGATCGCTTCGGCCTCGGCGCGGGCCGACTCGGCGTCGCTCGACAGGCGCTGGCGGGCCTCTTCGGCCACGCGCTCGGCCTCGGCACGGGCGGCGGCCAGGGCCTGGTCGGCCTCGGCGCGCGACTCGTCGAGCAGGCGGCGCGCCTGCTGTTCGGTGCGGGCCCGCAGCTGCTCGGCCCACGCCACGTTCTCGTTGACGTGCGACTCGACGGTCTGGCGGCGCTCGGACAGCTCCTGGTCGAGCTGCTGACGGCGTGACACCGCCTCGGAGTGCAGCTCGGACTGGAGCCTGGCCTGCTGCTCGGCGTGCTCCTGGAGGATGCGCTGGGTCTGCGCACGTGCGTCGCGCAGCTCCCGCTCGGCGTCCTGGCGCAGCTGGTCGGCCTGGATCTGGGCATTACGGAGCAACTGCTCGGCCTGGTAGCCGATGTCCGCGCCGTCATAGGCAGGGCGGGACGCGAGGTTGCGGCGCGCCTCGTGCAGCTTGGCGCGCAACACCTCGACCTGATAGCCGAGGTCCTCGGCGTGCTGAACAGCCTTCTCTCGTTCGGTCTTCAGCCGGTCCATCTCGGCCTCGAACCGCGAAAGATGGTCCGTCTCAGCCCGCGAGCTCTCTTGGCGTTCGTAGCCCCGCACTGCGCGGTCCCATCCGTCCCCTGGTCGCAAGTCTCTTCGTACGAGCCCTGTCCATCCGCCGAACGGGGCCCACGGGGAATGGTGTCAGATCAACAGCAGAGCTTGGGCTGCTGCCCTGACGCTCGTCCCCCGAAACCCGGACCCCGGCAAGCGGCCGCCCAGCGTACGGACGACCGGCCGCCCGAACTTCGGACGGCCGACCCCAACCCTACCGGCCCAAGTATGCGGAGGTCAGTGCTCCGGTGACTCCTGAGCTGCCGAGGTGACGAGTTCGGTCAGCACACCGTGACAGTCCTTGGGGTGCAGGAAGGTGATGCGGGATCCCATGGACCCGATTCGGGGCTCCTGGTAAAGGACGCGTACGCCCTTGTCCTTGATGGCCGCGGCGTCGCCGTCCACGTCCGCGGTGCCGAAGGCGATGTGGTGCACACCCTCGCCGTTCTTCGCCAGCCACTTGCCCACCGCGGAATCATCGCGAGTGGGTTCGAGGAGCTGCAGGTAGGAGGCCCCTCCATCGCTCGTCTCATTGATCTTGAGCATGGCCTCGCGCACGCCCTGCTCTTCGTTGACTTCGGTGTGGAACACCGTGAAGCCGTACGTCTCCCGGTAGAACTCGACTGTCTTGTCGAGGTCGAAACAGGCGATCCCGATGTGATCGATTCGCGTCAGCATGTTTTAAGTGCAGCCCCTCCGGCAGTGATTACACAACGTGCGCGCGATCACACCTAGCGCCCGATGACGCACGGCGTACCGCTCAGTACATTCAAGTAAACCCTCATTAACTCCTCCTCCCAAGGGGCCGTGGCACATGTCTGGAACGACCGGTACCACCTCAGTGATCGTCGCGGGCGCGCGAACGCCCATGGGCCGCCTGCTCGGCTCCCTGAAGTCCTTCTCCGGCGCCGACCTGGGCGGTTTCGCGATCAAGGCCGCGCTCGACCGGGCCGGCATCGGCGGCGACCAGGTGCAGTACGTGATCATGGGGCAGGTGCTCACGGCCGGGGCAGGGCAGATCCCGGCACGTCAGGCCGCCGTCAAGGCGGGCATCCCCATGAACGTCCCCGCACTCACCGTCAACAAGGTGTGTCTCTCCGGGCTCGACGCGATCGCGCTCGCCGACCAGCTGATCCGCGCGGGCGAGTTCGACATCGTCGTCGCCGGCGGCCAGGAGTCGATGACGAACGCGCCGCACGTCCTGCCCAAGTCCCGCGAGGGCGTCAAGTACGGCGCCATCGAGATGCTCGACGCCATGGCGCACGACGGCCTGACCGACCCCTTCGAGAACATCGCCATGGGCGAGTCCACGGAGAAGCACAACACCCGCCTGGGCATCGCCCGTCCCGAGCAGGACGAGATCGCGGCAGCCTCCCACCAGCGCGCGGCCGCCGCCCAGAAGAACGGCATCTTCGAGGCCGAGATCACCCCGGTCGAGATCCCGCAGCGCAAGGGCGACCCGGTCCTCTTCTCCAAGGACGAGGGCATCCGCGCCGAGACGACCGCCGAGTCGCTGGGCAAGCTGCGCCCCGCCTTCACCAAGGACGGCACGATCACGGCGGGCACGTCCTCGCAGATCTCCGACGGCGCCGCGGCGGTCGTCGTGATGTCGAAGGCCAAGGCCGAGGAGCTCGGCCTGGACTGGATCGCGGAGATCGGGGCGCACGGCAACGTAGCGGGCCCGGACAACTCGCTCCAGTCGCAGCCGTCGAACGCCATCCAGCACGCCCTGAAGAAGGAGGGCCTGGACGTCGCCGACCTCGACCTCATCGAGATCAACGAGGCCTTCGCCGCGGTCGCGGTGCAGTCAATGAAGGACCTCGGGGTGTCCTCGGAAAAGGTGAACGTCAACGGCGGTGCCATCGCCCTGGGCCACCCGATCGGCATGTCCGGCGCACGCGTCGTGCTGCACCTCGCCCTTGAGCTGAAGCGGCGGGGCGGCGGCGTGGGCGCGGCCGCGCTGTGCGGTGGCGGCGGGCAGGGTGACGCGCTGATCGTGAAGGTGGCGAAGGCCTGACGCCGTTGTGCGTTTGAACCTTCTCCCCCGTCTTGGACACGTCTTGGAACGGAGCTGTCTGACATGCAGGACGTCCCCTCCCTGGTGGCGCAGGCCCGCGAGGGCAGGCCACGGGCCGTGGCCCGGCTGATCTCACTGATCGAGGGGGCGTCGCCGCAGCTCCGCGAGGTCATGGCGGCGCTGGCTCCGCTGGCGGGCCATGCGTACGTGGTGGGCCTCACGGGATCGCCCGGTGTCGGCAAGTCGACTTCGACGTCGGCGCTGGTGTCGGCGTACCGGCGGGCGGGGAAGCGGGTCGGCGTCCTTGCCGTCGACCCGTCGTCCCCCTTCTCCGGGGGCGCGCTGCTCGGTGACCGGGTCCGGATGTCGGAGCACGCGTCCGACCCCGGGGTCTACATCCGCTCGATGGCGACGCGCGGCCACCTGGGCGGCCTCGCGTGGTCGGCGCCGCAGGCGATCCGTGTCCTGGACGCGGCGGGCTGCGACGTGATCCTGGTCGAGACGGTCGGCGTGGGCCAGTCCGAGGTGGAGATCGCCTCGCAGGCGGACACGTCGGTGGTGCTGCTCGCCCCCGGCATGGGCGACGGGATCCAGGCGGCGAAGGCCGGAATCCTGGAGATCGGCGACGTGTACGTCGTCAACAAGGCGGACCGGGACGGCGCGGACGCGACCGCGCGCGAGCTGAACCACATGCTGGGGCTCGGGGAGTCGCGGGGCGCCGGGGACTGGCGCCCGCCCATCGTGAAGACGGTGGCCGCGCGGGGCGAGGGGATCGACGAGGTCGTCGAGGCCCTGGAGAAGCACCGGGCGTGGATGGAGGAGCGGGGCGTACTCGCCGAACGTCGCGCCGCTCGGGCGGCCCGTGAGGTGGAGACCATCGCGGTCACCGCTTTGCGGGAGCGAATCGCAGATCTCCATGGAGATGCGAGGCTCTCGGCGCTGGCGGAACGGATCGTGGCGGGGGAGCTGGACCCGTACGCGGCGGCCGACGAACTGGTGGCGAGCTTGACCGCGGGTTGAGCGGGACCGGCCCCGCGGGGCCTTGCGGAGCCGTGCGGGGCTCTGCGGTGACTGCGGGGGTTGCTTCGCTGCTGGGCTGCTGGGCTGCTGGGCCGCTCTGTGGCTGTGCGGCTTTGCGGGCGCACTAGCCGCCGCTTCGCGGCGATTTTTCCCGCCCACCCACCCGAGCACCCCGGGGTAATCGGGTGGGCGGGAAACACCCATCGCGAAGCGGCGGTTCAGGCAGTAGCGCGACGCGAGCAGGCCCCGCAGGGGCACACCCTGCGGGACCGGCTCTCCCGGGGGGACGGGGTATCAGTCGTCGGAGTCGTTGTCGTCCGAGTCGTCGTCGTGGCTGTCCGAGTGGTCCGCGGTGACCTTGCCGGACTGCAGGTCCACCTTCCAGTCGGACTCCGCACCCTTCGCACCGGAGGTCTCCGCCTCCCAGGCCTTGGCCGTGCCGTCGTCGTCCAGGTCCACGGACGTCACCGTGCCCTTGCCGGCGGCGGCCTTCGCCGCGTCCTCGGCGTTGACGGAGGCACCCTTCAGTGCGGCGGCCACGCGGCCCGCGTCGCCGTCGTCGTCCTTCTCGGTGTGCGAGCCGAGCACCTTGCCGGTGCCGGGGTCGACCTGGACGCTGTGCCACGTGTCGCCCTTGAGCAGGTCGACGTCCCAGACCAGGCCGCCGTTGTCCTCGTCGTCGAGCTCGGCGGAGACCGCGGTACCGGACTTGTCCGCCAGCGCCGCCTTGATCGCGTCGGCGGCCGTCACCTTGGCGGCCTTCACCTCGGCGGTGTTCTCCTTGGCGTCGTTCCGGTCGTCGCTGTCGTCCCTGTCGTCGCCGCGGTCATCACCGCGGTCGTCGTCCTTCAGCTGAACGCTCGACTTCTTCGCGGTGGCCGACGAGTCGTCGTCGCCGGTGACGGCGAGAGCCGACGCCGTGCCGCCCCCGACCAGTGCGATGGCGGCGACTGTGGCGATGACGATGTTGCGCTTCATGAGGGGGTCCTCCCGAGTCGGTGGCTGTGCGGCCGATGGGCCGCTGCCGTTCGCTTTCGACAAGAACCAATCTGGCTGAGCGACCCTGAAGCCAGGCTGAAGCCGCCTGAAGAACTCTTCAGGTTCGCTCTGGGACCCTGAACGCATGCGCCTGTTGATCGTGGAAGACGAAAAGCGCCTCGCGCTGTCCCTGGCCAAGGGCCTGACGGCCGAGGGGTACGCCGTGGACGTCGTGCACGACGGCATCGACGGACTGCACCGGGCGAGCGAGGGGACGTACGACCTCGTCATCCTCGACATCATGCTGCCCGGCATGAACGGCTACCGCGTCTGCTCCACCCTGCGCGCCGCCGGTCACGACGTGCCGATCCTGATGCTGACCGCCAAGGACGGCGAGTACGACGAGGCCGAGGGGCTCGACACGGGCGCCGACGACTACCTGACCAAGCCCTTCTCGTACGTCGTGCTCGTTGCCCGGGTGAAGGCGCTCCTGCGCCGCCGCGGCAACGGCGGCCCTTCCCCCGTCCACACCCTCGGCGACCTCAAGGTCGACACCGCGGCGCGCCGCGTCTTCCGCGGCGGGGACGACGAAGTGACGCTCACCGCCAAGGAGTTCGCGGTCCTTGAACAGCTCGTCCTGCGGGCGGGCGAGGTGGTCTCCAAGGGCGACATCCTCGAACACGTCTGGGACTTCGCCTACGAGGGCGACCCGAACATCGTCGAGGTGTACATCAGCGCCTTGCGGCGCAAGCTCGGTGCGCCGCTGATCAAGACGGTGCGCGGCGCCGGATACCGCCTGGAGACCCCCCGATGAAGAGATTCTTCAGTTCCGTCCGGGCCCGCGCCACCCTCGGCGCCAGCCTCGTCGTGGCCGTCGCGCTGGTCGCCGCCGGTGCCGCCGTCCTGCTCTCGCTGCGCGCGAACCTGACCGACCAGGCGAGCGGCCAGGCCGAGTCCGCCGCCCGCGGGGTGGCCTCGCAGCTCGCCGCGAACGTGCCGTACGGCGATCTGGATCTGGACGGGGAGGACCATCCGGTCCAGGTCGTGGACGGCGACGGACGGCTCGTCGCCGTCGGCGACGACCTGGAGAGCATCAGCGGCACCGGGGTCGACTCGGTGAAGCCCCGGCCGGCAGCGTCCGCGCCCCCCAAGAGCGAGGGCGATGACGACGACGAGAGTGAGGGTGACGCGCTCGAAGCGGGGGAGATCTCCGAGGATCCGGCGAAGGTCACTTCCGGCTCCGCCACCGTCGACGGCGAGACGCAGGACTACCGCTTCGCCGCGGTCGAGGTGAACGTCGAGAAGAAGGGCGACCTCACCGTCTACGCGGGCGCCTCGCTCGGCGCCCAGCAGAGCGCGGTCTCCACGGCGCTGACGTCCATGCTCATCGGTTTCCCGCTGCTCCTGGCCGTCATCGCCCTGGTGACCTGGCTGGTGACCCGCCGCGCCCTGCGCCCGGTGGACGCGATCCGCTCGGAGATGGCCGCGATCACCGCGTCGGAGGACCTCGCGCGCCGCGTGCCCGAGCCGGACACGCACGACGAGATCGCCCGCCTGGCCACGACCACCAACGAGACGCTCGCCGCCCTGCAGAGCTCGGTGGAACGTCAGCGCCGCTTCGTGGCCGACGCCTCGCACGAACTGCGCAGCCCCATCGCCTCCTTGCGCACCCAGCTCGAAGTCGGCGTGGCCCACCCGGAGTTGCTGGATGTGGACGGTGCGGTCGAGGACACCGTACGACTTCAGGAACTGGCCGCCGATCTGCTGCTCCTGGCCCGTCTCGACGCGGGTGAGAAGCCGGGCGGCGGGCATGTGGACCTGGCGGCCCTGGCCCGCGAGGAGCTCTCGCAGCGCACGCGGGACCGCGCCGACGTCCGCATGGATCTGGAGAGCGTCGAAGTCACCGGCTCCCGCGGCCAGTTGGCGCGGGTGCTCGGCAACCTCGTGAACAACGCCCAGCGTCACGCGCGCTCGCACGTCACGGTCGCCACCCGCGCCGACGGCGCGTGGGCGGTCATCGAGGTCTCCGACGACGGGGACGGTGTGCCGGAGGGCGAACGCGACCGGATCTTCGAGCGCTTCGTCCGCCTCGACGACGCCCGCACCAGGGATGACGGCGGGGCGGGTCTGGGCCTTGCCATCGCACGCGACGTCGCCGCACGCCACGGCGGGACCCTCACGGTCTCGGAGGCTCCCGGTGGGGGAGCGCTCTTCGAGCTCAGGGTCCCTGCCGTCACCCGGTGAGGGTCAGGGCTTGCCCCGCTGGGCGCGGAGATGTTCCGCGATCGGGGTCAGCGCCTTGTGGAGTTCGCCGAGCGCCTCGGGTGAGATCAGGTCGACGAAGTGCCGGCGGACGGAGTCCACGTGGTGCGGGGCGACCCGCTGCATGGTCTCCATGCCCTCGTCCGTGAGGACGGTGTAGAGCCCGCGCCGGTCGGACTCGCAGTTCTCCCGGCGGACCAGGCCCGCGTTCTCCATGCGGGTGATCTGGTGGGACAGGCGGCTCTTGGACTGCAGTGTGGCGGCCGCCAGATCGCTCATGCGCATCCGCTTCTCTTCCGATTCGGAGAGATGCACGAGGATGTCGTAGTCGTTCATGGTCAGGTTGAACGGCTGGAGGTCTTTCTCGAGCTGATATGTCAGCATCCTGTTGACCTCCACGTGGGTGCGCCAGGCGCACTGTTCCTCGTTGGTCAGCCACTGCGGGGCCGTCTCGGTCTCCATGGAATCGATTCTACCTAAGAAGTTGAAAGGTGAACGAATGTCGGTGTGTGACACGCGCCTCTCACCCTCCAGGTGAAAGAGGGGCACAGGCGTTCGCCGTCACACTCCGCAGACTACCGCTCACAGGCCGAAGCGACGCTGGAGGTCCCCCAGTTGTCCGGGAAGGCGCGGTTGCCCCGGCTGCTGACCGTGTTGTCCGTGTTGGCCTTGCCGGCCCGGCGCGCCCTGGCCGCCCGGCACGCCCGCCTGCTGCGGCACCGCACCCGTCGCCTGCTCGGCCATGAGGGCCTCCGAGGACTGCAGAAGCACCGTGCCCGCGCCCACGAACTCGAACTGGTGCTCCTCACTTGAGGTTCCGCCGATCCCGGTCAGTGCCCGCACGCCGCCGATGACTCCGGTCAGATATCCGTGGTCGTAGTGATGGCAGGGCGAAGGGCAGTCGGCCCAGCCCACCAAGGCCTGCGGATCGACCCGGATCGGCGGCTCCATGAAGACGACCGGGCCGTTCGACGCGGCCACGAACTTGCCCGTTCCGATCAGGGTCAGAAAGCCCGGAACGATGGACTGCTTCAGCGCGAGAGTTGGCTGAAAAGCGAGGAGGTTGCCGGAGCGAATGGTCAGGTTGCCGTCTTCCAGGTCGTACGAATTCACGTCGAAGGCCCGGTCGGCGAGGAGCATCTTGCCCTGGCCGTCGGCCACCACCCAGTCGCTCGCGTGCAGGGGCGAATGAAAACTCGTGCGCACCAGACGGTCCAGGCGGCCGTGCCCGATGCCGTTGAACTCGATCGACCCGTAGTAGGCGATCATCTTCCCCTTCTGCAGGAACCACTGGCTCCCCTTGAGCTCCACGCAGAAGGTGTACGCGTTCACGCTGTCGTCGCTCGGCAGCGTCATCGGGTCGAAGACCGTGGGCCCGCCCGCGGGCATTGAGGGGTTCACAGCTTCTCCTCCGACGCCTGGACGTACACCGCACCGCTCCCGGACAGCTCCAGCTGGAACGCCTCGCCCGAGCCCCGCCCCACCATGTCGCGCCAGCCGAGCGCCGTGGAGAGTTTGTTGCGCACGTCGCCGTGGTGCGCCACATACGCCTGCGGGTCGACATGGACCGGGCGCTGTGGGGTGATCGGCACCTCGATGACACCGCCGTGCGCCATGACGGCGACCGCGCCCTGTCCCTTGAGGGTGGTCGTGAAGAGGCCCTGGCCGGTGACCTGTCCGCGGACCATGCCCATGACGCCGCCCTGCGAGCCCATGAACATCGTGCCCTGCTGGAGCGTCCCGTCGAAGGCGAGCAGCCGGTCCGCTTCCACGTAGAGGGTGTCCCCGGTGAGGCTGATCACCTGGATGTGGTGGCCGCCGTGCCCGAAGAGGACGGTGCCGACGGAGGTGCCTCCCTGGTCATCAAGACCTTGGGGGACCTCGACGGTCATCAGGGGTGTCGCCTCGTTGGCGACGCGGCGGCCGATCATGGAGGCCAGGCCGCCCTGCCCGCCCTGGATATTGGGCGTGAAGACCACGTCTCCTTTGTAGGCGAGCATGGCGCCGCGCTGGCTGAACAGCCGCTGGCCCGGAAGGAGGGTCGCCTCGACCATCTTCGAGTTGATCTCTCGGAAGGGCATGTCAGACGTCCCCCGCGATCGTGTTCCGCTCGCTGGGCTGGACGTAGACGAGTCCGTCGCCCTCGAAGCGGATCTGGAAGGCCTCGCCGCCGCCCTCGCCGAGCAGCGTACGGAAAGTGACCCCCGACTGGAGGTTCTGCCGGAGGTCTCCCTGGTGTGCGACATAGGCCCCCGGGTCCACCGTGAGGGGATACTGCCGGCTCACGCGCAGTACCACCGCGGGGCCGTCGGACATGATCGCCGCCTGGCCCGAGCCCTCGACGGTCGTAGTGAACAGACCATTGCCCTGCGAGGCGCCGCGGACACCGGTGAAATGGGTGCCGGTGCGCAGGCCCCCGTCCGTGCACAGGAGATTGCCCGCCTCGACGAAGAGCGTCTCGCCGCGCAGCTGCACCAGGTTGATCTCGGTGGCGCGGTCCGCGAACCAGCAGGTGCCGTGCCCCTTCACCTCCATCACCGTCATCTGCTCGCCGGTGAGTCGGCGGGTCACCATGCCCCGTATGCCCTCGCCTCCGCCGGTCATCTTTTTGAAGGCCATCTGGCCGTCGTACGCGACCATCGAGCCGTTCTTCGCCTTGACGGCGTCGCCGGACATGTCCACGGCGAGCACCCTGCTGCCTTGCAGTCGGAACGTTGCCACGTATCGACGGTAGCCGTCGGATATGGGGTCGGAACAGGGCAACGGCCCCTGAGCGAACCCCGAGAACACCCCGATGTCACAATGGGGGTCGCTTGTGCGCGCATTCACAAGATCCATGCCAGCAATGCCGTCGAGCGGCCCCGCCCCTCGCTCCCGCCTCCCACCGAAGGTGTTCCGTGGACATCAAGACCGCTTCCGCACTCCGCCGCCTCCGTCTGGTCTCGGCCCCCGAGGCCGTCTCCTTCCTGCTGCTGATCGTCTGCTCGGTGCTGAAGCGGACCACGGAGTTCAACGCCGTGCCGGTGATGGGCATGGTCCACGGCGTGCTCTTCGTCCTGTACGTGCTGTTCTGGCTCGACGCCTGGAACCGCACGAAGTGGAACGTGAAGACGGCCGCCCTCTACTTCATCCTCTCCGTCCTGCCGACCGGCGGCTTCTTCGCCGAGCGGAAGCTGAAGCGTGAGGCCGAGGCCGCCGTGATCGCGTCGCGCGCCCGCCGCGAAGGAGTGGTCAGCGCATGATCGTCGCCTTCTCCGTGACCCCGCTGGGCGTCGGCGAGGACGTGGGCGAGTACGTCGCCGACGCGGTCCGCGTGGTCCGCGAGTCGGGCCTGCCCAACCGCACCGACGCGATGTTCACGTCGGTCGAGGGCGAGTGGGACGAGGTGATGGACGTCGTCAAGCGCGCCGTCGCCGCGGTCGAGGCCCGGGCGCCGCGCGTATCCGTCGTCATGAAGGCGGACATCCGCCCCGGGGTGACGGACGGGATGACGTCGAAGGTCGAGACGGTGGAGCGACACCTCTCCGAGTAGCCGCCACGTACGTGTGAAGAAGCCCCTGCCGACAGCTCGGCGGGGGCTTCTTCGCGTACGGGAGCCGGCGCCGTCGGCGCCGAAGTGCCGTGCGTCCGGCGGGGGAGATCGGCGAGCCCGTCCACTGACGGAGCAACGCGGCGGGACACGCGCCCCAGGGCGCCCCGCCCCGCAACCATGGCCGAACCGCTCACCCTAAGACCGCCCGCACGGACGCATCCGGTTCGACACGCCGAGAAAACTCCACTTTTGTGTGGGTATCGGCTCGTTCGGACCCGAACCTGCCAGAGCCAGATCACTCAAGACCTGGAGGCGCTGTGCGGCCGGAGGGCTACGACTACGAAACCCACAGCACACTCGCCGGACCGCTCACAGAGCCGGACGGCGAAGGTGGCCGCTATCGGGTGCAGTACAACAAGCTCCTCGCCAGCGAGCCCCACCGAATACGAGCCGTCATCCTCATGACGCTGGCCCCCGTTCTCACCGGCCTCCTCCTCGTCTACCTCGTGTGGCCGACGCACTGGACGGAACGCGAGGGCGCCGACCGCTGGCTCATCGGGCTCGACATCACGATGCTCGTGGCCATCGGCCTGATCGAGCTCTTCATGCTCGTCAACGTCATCTCGATCGCCCACGCGACGATGGTGGCGAGGGACCCGGTCCCGGTCACCCCCGAACCCGGCACCCGCGTCGCGTTCCTCACGACGTACGTGCCGGGCAAGGAACCCCTCGGCATGGTGCGCGCGACCCTCGAAGGGGCCAAGCGGATACACCACACCGGCCCCCTCGACGTCTGGCTCCTGGACGAGGGCGACGACGCGGATGCCAAGGCGCTCTGCGCCGAGCTCGGCGTACGTCACTTCACCCGCAACGGAGTGCCCGAGTGGAACCGCACGAAGGGTGTCCACAAGGCCCGCACCAAGCACGGCAACTACAACGCCTGGCTCGCGATGCACGGCGACGCGTACGAGTTCTTCGCCTCCGTGGACACCGACCACGTCCCGCTCCCCAACTTCCTTGAACGGATGATGGGTTACTTCCGGGACGAGGACGTCGCGTTCGTCGTGGGGCCGCAGGTCTACGGGAACTACGACAGCGCCGTCACCAAGGCCGCCGAGTCCCAGCAGTTCCTCTTTCACGCCCTGATCCAGCGCGCCGGCAACTGCTACCGCGCCCCCATGTTCGTCGGCACCAACAACGTCGTACGCATCGCGGCGCTCCGCCAGATCGGCGGCCTGTACGACTCCATCACCGAGGACATGGCCACCGGCTTCGAGATGCACCGCCACAAGAACCCCGGCACCAAGCACCACTGGCGGTCGGTCTACACCCCCGACGTGCTCGCCGTCGGCGAGGGCCCCGCCTCCTGGACGGACTTCTTCACCCAGCAGATGCGCTGGTCGCGCGGGACGTACGAGACGCTGTTCAAGCAGTACTGGAAGGCGCCGTTCACGATGCCGCCCGGCCGGCTCTTCTCGTACACGATGATGCTCGTCTACTACCCCATGACGGCCGTCAACTGGCTGCTCGGCGTGCTGAGCTGCGTGCTCTTCCTCTGGTTCGGCGCCTCCGGCACACAGGTCGCCGCATCCGTCTGGCTGATGCTCTACAGCGACGCGGCAGCGCTCCAGGTGGGGCTCTATCTCTGGAACCGCCGCCACAACGTCTCCCCGCACGAACCGGAGGGCTCCGGAGGCCTCGCGGGCATGGCGATGTCCGCGCTCTCCGCGCCCATCTACGCCAAATCGCTCGGCGCCGCCGTCGTGCGCCGCCCGAGCCGCTTCGTGGTCACGCCCAAGGGCGGTGACGCCAGCCCGGACCGGGTGCTGACCTTCCGCATCCATCTCTTCTGGGCGGCGGTCCTGGCCAGTTCACTGGTCGCCTCGTTCGTGCTCGGCCACACGCATGTGGCGATGCGCACCTGGGCCGTACTGGCGATGGCCATCTCGCTCGCCCCGGTGGCGATCTGGAGCTGCACGCTCTTCAAGGAGCGCAGGGTCCGCGGAGCGGCCCGCCAGAAGGCGCGGCGGCTCGGCAGGGAAGACGCGGACAGCATGGCCGCCACCGGCGCGGAGGGCGAGCCGGAGCCGGCGTTCGCCACCGGTACGACGACAGGAGGGAACTGACCCATGGCTTACCGGCCCTCGCAGCGCACCAAGAAGACGCTCCTAGGCGTCGGGGCGGGCGCGCTGCTCGTAGGACTCAACGCACCGGCGGCAGTCTCCTTCGCCGAGGAGCAGTACTACGAGTACAAGATCGCCCAGCCCGGCTACAAGGCCAAGTACGGCTCCTGGAAGCAGATCGGCATCCCCGAGGAGTTCCGCACCAACGCCATCCACGCCGCGCTCCTGCACACCGGCAAGGTCCTGATCGTCGCGGGTTCCGGGAACGAGCAGAAGAAGTTCGACGCGGGGTCGTTCGACACGATCCTCTGGGACCCGAAGACGGACACCTTCAAGAAGATCAGGACCCCGGAGGACTTCTTCTGCTCGGGTCACGCCCAGCTCCCCGATGGCCGCCTTCTGGTGGCGGGCGGCACGGCGCGCTACGAACTCCTCGACGGGGAGATCAACCGGGCCGGCGGCGGCATGCGCGTCAAGAACGAGAGCCCCGACAAGGCCATCGTCCTTAAGAAGGGCACCCGTTTCCGCTCGCCGTCGGGCGTCGAGTACGTGAGCAAGTTCGACGTCAAGGTCCCCAAGGCCAAGCGGGACTACGAGATCACGTACTCCAAGAGCGGTGTGATGCAGCCCTGGAAGACGACGGTCAAGGCGAGCGAGGCACGCGTCTTCGTCGAGGCCGCCCAGGAGGGCGACGAGTTCGTCACGCGGAAGTCCGCGCAGTACGAGATCGAGGGTCTCACCGGCAAGGACGCGGACAACGCGTACGGGATCGCCGAGAAGATCACCATGGACAAGCAGGACTTCCAGGGGATCAAGGCGGCGTACGAGTTCGACCCGACGGCCGAGAAGTACATCGCCGTGGACCCGATGAAGAAGGCCCGCTGGTACCCCACGCTCGTCGGTCTTGACGACGGCAAGGTGCTCGCGGTCTCCGGCCTCGACGACGTGGGCATGATCGACCCGGGCGACAACGAGATCTACGACCCGAAGACGAAGAAGTGGACCAACGGTCCCAAGCGCTACTTCCCGACCTACCCGGCGCTCTTCCTCACCAAGGGCGGCAAGCTCTTCTACCCGGCGTCGAACGCGGGCTACGGCCCCGCCGACAAGGGCCGTCAGCCCGGCCTCTGGGACCTGAAGACGAACAAGTTCGACAAGATCCCCGGCCTCGTCGACCTCGACCAGACCGAGACGTCCGCGTCCCTCCTGCTGCCCCCGGCGCAGGACCAGAAAGTGATGATCATGGGCGGCGGTGGTGTCGGCGAGTCCGAGAAGGCGACCCGGCGCACGGCCGTGGTCGACCTCAAGGAGAAGAGCCCCGCCTTCAGGACCGGGCCCGAACTCCCGCAGGGCACGCGCTACCTGAACAGCGTGATCCTGCCGGACGACTCGGTGTTCACGTCCAACGGCTCCAAGGACTACCGGGGGCGCGGCGGGAGCAACATCCTCAAGGCGCAGTTCTACGACCCCAAGACGAACAGCTTCCGGTCGGCGGCGTCCCCCAAGGTGGGCCGCAACTACCACTCGGAGGCGCTGCTCCTGCCCGACGGACGGGTCGTCACGTTTGGCTCGGACCCGCTCTTCGACGACCACCAGAACACCAAGCTCGGCCACTTCGAGCAGCGCATGGAGGTCTTCACGCCGCCCACGCTGCACAAGGCGGGCGACAACCGGCCGGTCCTGGGCGAGGGCCCCGAGCAGCTGGCGGCCGACGGCCGCGCGACGTTCCGTACGGAGCACCCCGGGAAGATCGCCTCGGCCCGTCTGATGCGCCCCAGCGCGGTGACGCACACGACGGACGTCGAGCAGCGGTCGATCGCGCTCGGCCTCACCAAGGGCAAGGGCGAGGTGACGGTGGACGTGCCCAAGGGCGACACCGCCCTGGTGCCGCCCGGCTGGTACATGCTGTTCGTGACGGACCAGGACGGCGCCTCGTCGGAGGCGAAGTGGATCCACGTGAACGGGAAGTAGCCGGATCCGCCGCGGTCAGGTGGCCTTGGCGTTGCGCGCGAGACCCAGCGCGTAGTCGGGCCACCACTGGCCGGCCGCCGGGCCGCCGCGGCACGGTCCGTCCGAGTCCCCGGGCCGCTTGATCCACAGGACCGCGTCGAGCAGCGCGTCACCCGTCTGGTCCGTGGGCGGGGTGCCGAGGCCACGGCCCGGCGGATTGCACCAGGCGTCCGCGCGGTCCCCGGCGAGCGGGCCCTTGCCGTTGCGGCTGGTGTCCATCACGAAGTGCTTGCCGCCGACGACCTCGGAGAGGCTGCGGCCGTACGCCTTGATGGTGTCGTCGCCCTGGAAGTTCGAGACGTTCAGCGAGAAGCCGTCGGCCTGGTCGATGCCCGCCTGCTTGAGCGGTTCGGCGAGCTTGTCCGCCTGGCTGATCCAGCCCGGGTTGCCCGCGTCCAGGTAGACCTTCACCCGGGGCTGCTTCTTGAGCCGCTGGATGGCGTCGGAGAGCAGCTGGTAGCGCTCCGCGTGGTACTCGGCGGGGGTGCAGCCGTCCACGATGTGCGCGACCGCGTCGGGCTCCAGGATGACGACGGCCGACCGGTCGCCGACGGCGCCCGCGAACGAGTCGATCCACTGCCGGTAGAAGTCCGAGCTGTGCGCGCCGCCCGCGGAGTGCTGGCCGCAGTCGCGGTGCGGGATGTTGTACGCGACGAGCACGGCGGTGCGGTCGCCCTGTGCGGCGCCGTCCACGGCGGCCTTGATGTCCGGGGCGGGGTCGTCGCCCGCGGGCCACACGGCCATGGGCTGCTCGGAGATCCGCTTGAGCGCGGCGGCGTCCTGGGTGCGGCCCTCCTGCTCCCACTGCCTGACCTGCCGGGCGGCGGCGCTCTCCGGGTCGACCCAGAAGGCGCTCCGCGAGGCGTTCTTGGTGGCGTCGGTGGAGGGTCCGGCCTCGGTGGCCGTCCGCTCCTTGCCCGTGCCGGATTCGGCGGAGCACCCCGCCGTGAGCCCGAGGGCCGTGAGGGCCGTGAGTGCGGTGAACGTGCGGAGCAGCCGGTGCATCCAGCCCCCTTGGGCGACGGTGACCGGGCAATCGTTACATAACGGTCCAACCGCCCTCGGTTACGACACCGGGCGGGGAACCTCAGATACCGCCACCGCTCGCCAGCGCGATGCCGAGCGGGGTGCGTTCGTAGAGCACCTGGTGTCCGTACCGCCGCGAGATCAGCAGCCCCGCGTCACGCAGGGCCCCGAGGTGCGCGGAGACCGACGACGGGGCGAGCCCCAGCCGATGCGCCAGGGCCGAGGTGGTGGCGGGGTCGGTGAGCGCGGCGAGGACGGTCGCCCTGCCCCGCCCGAGCAGCCGTACGAGCGCCTCGGAGGTACGGTCGCCCGGCTCGGCCCAGAGCCCGGCGAGGCCACGGGCGGGATAGGCCAGGGTCGGTTGCCAGGGCGGCTCGTGGCCGCCCACCACGTCGGGCCAGGCGAAGACACTGGGCAGCAGGACGAGGCCCTCGCCCGCCAGATGCCGCACATGGTCGGCCGACCGCGCGACGGTCAGCGTCTTCGACTCCCAGGTGAACCGGGGGTCGAGCTCGGCGATCAGCGCGCCGAGGCCGACCTCCGCGAGCCGCCGCGAGTGGAAGGCGACATCCGCGTCGAGGAGCGCGCGGAGCCGGGGCCAGTCCGGCTCGACGAGGGTGTGCCAGGCGGCCTCCACGGCATCCGCGAGGTCCCGCACCGCGCGTACGGGATCGGCGAGCAGCGCGCGCCCCCGAGGGGACTCGGTGGCCCCCGCGGTGCAGGCGAGCGCTCGCGCCAGCTCCTCCCGCGCGGCCTCGGGGTCGGCCGCGCGCACCGCCGCGATCTCCTCCGCGAAGGTGGCGGCGGGGCCGATGGGGGGAGGGCCGAGGAAGTCCGGGGTGTACCCGCGCTGCGGCATCAGCATCCACAGCGGCCCGAGGTCGAGCCCGGCGCTCGCCCCGCGGATCCGCCGCAGCCACTGCGGGTGGTAGCCGTGCCGGTCCGGCCGCTTCAGGGTCCGCACGGCTTCCTGCGTCTCCCACAGCGGCGACACGGCGAACCGGCACCGCAAGAGATCGTCGGGCCCGAAATGCAACCGGTTCGGCACGCGCACCCCCCAAGATTCGCCTGGAACCGAAACTCTAGGGCGACGGGCACGCACGCGTGCAGGGTGCGGACATGTCTCACGATGCCAACCCCGGGGCGCGCGCCCCCGAACCCACCGGCTACCTCCGCCTGTTCACCGTCCGAGAGTTCCGTGCCGTCTTCCTCGCCCACGCCCTCTCGCTGCTCGGCGTCGTCATCAGCGAGGTCGCGCTCACCGTGCTCGTGTACGGACTCACCGGATCGCCGCTGCTCAGTGCGCTCACCTTCGCCCTGGGGATGCTGCCGTACCTGATCGGCGGGACCCTCCTCTCCGGGATCGCCGACCGGTATCCGCCGCGGCGCGTGCTCGTGCTGTGCGATGCGGTGTGCGCCGGGTGCGCGGCGCTCATGGCCCTGCCCGCCACGCCCGTCTTCGGGCTGCTCGCGCTGCGGTGCGTCATCGCCCTCGTGTCGCCCGTCTTCAACGGGACGCGGATGGCGACCCTCACCGACATCCTGGGCGACGGCGACCTGTTCGTCCTCGGGCGCTCCCTGCTCCGGATCGTCTCGCAGAGCTCCGTGCTCGTCGGCTTCGGGCTCGGCGGCGTCCTGCTCACCCTCGTGCCGCCGCGCGGGGCGCTCCTCATCACCGTCTGTACGTTCGCCGCGTCGGCGCTGCTCCTGCGGTGCGGGACGCGGCGCAGGCCCGCGCGTGGGGGCGTCGGTCCCGCCCTGCTGAAGTACTCGCTCAGCGGCGCCAGGCAGGTGCTCGGCGACCGGCGGACCAGGGCGCTCCTGCTCCTCCTGTGGGCGCCGCCCATGTTCATGGTCGCCCCGGAGGCGCTCGCCGCTCCGTACGCCGATCAGATCGGGACCGGCGTCGCGGGCGTCGGACTTCTGATGTGCGCCCTGCCGGTCGGCACGATCGCGGCGGAGCTGTACGCGGGGTCCGTGCTCTCCGTCTCCGCCCGGGCCCGCATCGCCCTGCCGCTCGCCTCGTTCACGCTGCTGCCGCTCACCGTGTACGCGCTCACCCCCGGCCTCCTCTGGGCGATGCTCGCCCTCGCGCTGGCCGGCGCCGGATCCGCGTACACACTGGGCGTCGACCGGTGGTTCGTCGACGCGGTTCCGGCGGAGCTGCGCGGACGGGCCATGACCGTGCACACGGCCGGGCTCATGACGATCCAGGGGGTGGGGATGGCGCTCGCCGGGCTCGCGGCGGAGTTCTTCGCGGTGAGCACCGTCGTCACGGCGTCGGGTGTGCTCGGCACGGTCTGCTGCCTCGTGCTCGCGGCCGAGGTCCGCGCCACGGGACGTACGGCCGCCGATGAACCCGCCAACACCCGGGAACAGGCGACCGAATCGCGAGACGGGGCTGACCACCATGTGACCGGCGGGTAAGGTCTTTGGCGTGCCGAAGCCGCTCAGCCTTCCCTTCGATCCCATCGCCCGCGCCGACGAGCTCTGGAAGCAGCGCTGGGGATCCGTACCGGCCATGGGCGCGATCACCTCGATCATGCGCGCGCAGCAGATCCTGCTCGGCGAGGTCGACGCGGTCGTCAAGCCGTACGGGCTGACCTTCGCGCGGTACGAGGCGCTGGTCCTGCTCACGTTCTCGCAGGCGGGCGAGTTGCCGATGTCCAAGATCGGCGAGCGGCTCATGGTCCACCCCACGTCCGTCACCAACACCGTCGACCGCCTGGTCAAGTCCGGTCTCGTCGACAAGCGCCCCAATCCGAACGACGGGCGCGGCACGCTGGCCTCCATCACGGAGAAGGGCCGCGAGGTCGTCGAGTCCGCCACCCGTGAGCTGATGGCGATGGACTTCGGGCTCGGGGTGTACGACGCCGAGGAGTGCGCGGAGATCTTCGCGATGCTGCGGCCGCTGCGGGTGGCGGCGGAGGACTTCGAGGAGCGGTAGGAGCACCCGGAGGGCAACCCGGCGGGGCGGTAGAACCGGCCGTTCCGGTCGTGCCGGGGCCGCCGGAAGATCGCGCAAATCGGGCCGATACGCTCGTAGGCATGAAGCGATCCGTGCTGACCCGTTACCGGGTGATGGCCTACGTCACCGCCGTCATGCTGCTCATCCTGTGCACCTGCATGGTGTTCAAGTACGGCTTCGAGAAGGGTGAGGGCCTGACGCTGGTCGTCTCCCAGGTCCACGGCGTCCTCTACATCATCTACCTGATCTTCGCCTTCGACCTGGGCTCCAAGGCGAAGTGGCCCTTCGGCAAGCTGCTGTGGGTGCTGATCTCCGGCACCATCCCGACGGCCGCGTTCTTCGTCGAGCGCAAGGTCGTCCGCGAGGTCGAGCCGCTGATCGTCGACGGCTCCCCGGCCACCGCGAAGGCGTAGCGCCCCGCCCGGGAACACCGCCACGGACATACCCGTGGCGGTGAGCCATCGACATTTACTAGGACGTCCAAGTAAATTCGAGGGTATGGACGCTGACGCCATCGAGGAGGGCCGCCGTCGCTGGCAGGCCCGGTACGACACCGCGAAGAAGCGCGACGCGGATTTCACCACGCTCTCCGGCGACCCGGTCGAGCCCGTCTACGGGCCACGGCCAGGGGACGCCTACGAGGGATTCGAGCGGATCGGATGGCCCGGCGAATACCCCTTCACCCGCGGACTCCACCCCACCGGCTACCGCGGCCGGACCTGGACCATCCGCCAGTTCGCGGGCTTCGGCAACGCCGAGCAGACGAACGAGCGCTACAAGATGATCCTGGCCGCCGGCGGCGGCGGACTCTCCGTGGCCTTCGACATGCCGACCCTGATGGGCCGCGACTCCGACGAGCCGCAGTCCCTCGGTGAGGTCGGGCACTGCGGGGTCGCCATCGACTCGGCCGCCGACATGGAGGTCCTGTTCCAGGACATCCCGCTCGGTGACGTCACGACGTCGATGACGATCTCCGGACCCGCCGTCCCTGTCTTCTGCATGTACCTGGTCGCCGCCGAGCGCCAGGGCATCGACCCGGGCGTCCTGAACGGCACGCTCCAGACGGACATCTTCAAGGAGTACATCGCGCAGAAGGAGTGGCTCTTCCAGCCCGAGCCGCACCTGCGCCTCATCGGCGACCTGATGGAGCACTGCGCGCGCGACATCCCCGCGTACAAGCCCCTGTCGGTCTCCGGCTATCACATCCGCGAGGCCGGGGCGACGGCCGCGCAGGAGCTCGCATACACCCTCGCGGACGGCTTCGGATACGTGGAGCTGGGGCTCAGCCGCGGTATGGACGTGGACGTCTTCGCGCCCGGGCTGAGCTTCTTCTTCGACGCCCACCTGGACTTCTTCGAGGAGATCGCCAAGTTCCGCGCCGCCCGCCGCATCTGGGCCCGCTGGATGCGGGACGTGTACGGCGCGCAGACCGACAAGGCCCAGTGGCTGCGCTTCCACACGCAGACCGCGGGTGTCTCGCTCACCGCGCAGCAGCCCTACAACAACGTCGTACGCACCGCGGTCGAGGCCCTCTCCGCGGTCCTCGGCGGCACGAACTCCCTGCACACGAACGCCCTCGACGAGACGCTCGCGCTGCCGAGCGAGCAGGCCGCCGAGATCGCGCTGCGCACGCAGCAGGTGCTCATGGAGGAGACGGGTGTCGCCAACGTGGCGGACCCGCTGGGCGGCTCCTGGTACGTCGAGCAGCTCACCGACCGCATCGAGGCCGACGCCGAGAAGATCTTCGAGCAGATCAAGGAGCGGGGGCGCCGGGCGCACCCGAACGGGGAGCACCCCATCGGGCCCATCACCTCCGGGATCCTGCGCGGCATCGAGGACGGCTGGTTCACCGGGGAGATCGCCGAGTCGGCGTTCCAGTACCAGCAGTCCCTGGAGAAGGGCGACAAGCGCGTCGTGGGCGTGAACGTCCACCACGGGTCCGTCACCGGTGACCTGGAGATCCTGCGGGTCTCCCACGAGGTGGAGCGCGAGCAGGTCAAGGTCCTGGGCGCGCGCCGCTCGGCGCGGGACGACGCGCGGGTTCGTGCCTCGCTCGACGCCATGCTGGCGGCTGCCCGTGACGGGTCGAACATGATCGCCCCCATGCTGGAGGCGGTGCGGGCCGAGGCGACCCTCGGGGAGATCTGCGGGGTCCTGCGGGACGAGTGGGGGGTCTACACCGAGCCGCCCGGGTTCTAGTTCGGGTGCTCCGGGTGTGCGGGGATCTGCGGGCCGTTGTGGCTGGTCGCGCAGTTCCCCGCGCCCCTGGAAGGCCCCTGCGGGGCCTCCTCGGGGCCCTCTTGGAACCCGGCCGAAAAGTGTGGGTGTCAGATGCAAGGAGCTGGGTAGGCGCCGCCCGTCCCACCGTCCTGCCCCTGGAGTCACCCTGTGTCACCCGTGAGCCTGCCCGGCCCCACCCGCACCGCCGTGATCGCCATCGGAGCCGCGACGCTCACTCTCCTCGGTGCCCTGACGGTGTACGGGTCCGGCGAGGTCAGCGCGAGCCCGCCGGCCGAGCCGAAGGTGCAGGACTCCTTCGACTCGCTCGGCCCCGAGGTGCACGCGGCGAAGCTCTCGAACGGCCGGACGGCTCACTACTCCGACACCGGGAACAAGAAGGGCAAGCCCGTCCTGTTCATCGGCGGCACCGGCACGAGCGCCCGCGCCGCGCACATGACGGACTTCTTCCGGACGACCCGCGAGGACCTCGGCCTGCGCCTCATATCCGTCGAGCGCAACGGCTTCGGTGACACGGAGTTCGACAAGAAGCTCGGCAAGGCCGACTTCGCCGCTGACACCCTCGAAGTGCTCGACCAGCTCGGCGTGGACGACGTCAGCGTGATCGCGATCTCCGGCGGCGGCCCGTACGCGGCGGAGCTCGCCGGGCGCGCCCCCGAGCGGATCTCGGCCCTGCACCTCGCGGCGGCCCTGCCGCCCTACGGCACGAAGCCCGCGTACTGCTCGATGTCCGACGACGAGCTCGCCGGCACGGTGAAGGAGTCCATCAAGGACCCGCGCAAGTGGTGGGCGTTCCCCGACGACAGCCCCGTGAAGTCGATACCGGGCTTCGCCGACACGGCGTACGAGGAAGGCGCGCGCACCTACAACCAGCGCGGCCAGCAGGCCGACCCCGCGCCGCAGGTGCACGAGCAGAAGCTGTACTGCGGACGGCCGGGCCCCGATCTCTCGAAGCTCGACGCCCCCGTCTACCTCTACGGCGGCAAGAAGGACACGACCGTGCCGCCGGAGACCCTCAAGACCTGGCAGGAGGCGCTGCCCGGCAAGGCGACGGTGCGTTCGTACGCCGACTCCGGGCACGACGTGCAGTACCGCCACTGGGACCAGATCCTGGTCGACCTGGCGGGACACGGTGACCGTACGGTCGTCTGCCGCGGCAAGCACACGCGTGTCCTGCCCGCGGGGGAAGCGGACCGCCTCGTCGCGAAGGGGCGCGCTGATCTCGGCAGTTGCGCCTGGAAGAACTAGCGGGCACCGAGTGCCAGTCTGAACAGCGCGCCGCCGCCCGGCGCCCTCTCCGCCGTCAGTTCCGCCCCGTGCGCGTGGGCGATCTGGCGGGCCATCGCGAGACCCAGGCCCGAGCCCGGCAGGGCGCGGGCCTTCTCCGCGCGGTAGAAGCGGTCGAAGACGTACGGCAGATCCTCTTGGGCGATGCCGGGGCCGTGGTCGCGGACCGTCAGGGCGGCGGGCGTGAGCGCGACCTCCACGGGAGTGCCCGACGGGCTGAACTTGGCCGCGTTGTCCAGGAGGTTGGTGACGAGGCGGGACAGGCGCGCGGGGACGCCGGGGAGGCTCGCGCCGACGGCGTCCGGCGTCACGTGGAGCGTGAAGGGCACCTGCGGCCAGTGGCCGCGCGCCGCGTCCACGACGTGGGTGACCAGGGGTGCGAGCCGCACCTCCTCCAGGAGGGGCTGCGGCTCCTCGTCGCGTGCCAGCTCGATCAGGTCGTTGACCATGCCGGTGACTTCGCGGAGCTGACGGCCGAGCGCGCCGGACGCCCGCTCGCGCTGCGCGTCGGTCAACCGGTCGGCGCGGGCCAGGAGTTCGGCGTTCGTGCGCAGCGCGGTCAGCGGCGTCCGCAGCTCGTGCGAGGCGTCGGCGACCAGGCGGCGGCGTGCGGTGACCGACTCCTCCAGCTCGGCCAGCATCGCGTTGAACGACGCGGCAAGGCGCGTCACCTCGTCCTCGCGGCCCGGCGGCCCCGGTGGCAGCTCGATGCGGTGGCGGGCGTCACGGGTCGCCGCGATGCGTTCCGCGGTGGCGGTGAGGCGGGCGACCGGGGCGAGGCCGGTGCGCGAGACCCAGTAGCCGCCGAGCCCGGACAGGAGCACTCCGGCGCCGCCCACCGCGGACAGCAGACCGGCGGCCTGCCGCACGCCGCGCTCCGCGATGTCGGCGCGCAGGGCGACCTGAACGGCGTCGCCCTTGCCGGCCACGGTGGTGTACATCCGCGTCGGCTTCCCCTGGAAGGTGAGGCTCGTGTAGTACGGCCCCGCCTTGCCGGCCGCGACCTTCCGGGTGGACTCGGTGACCGGGAGCAGATACGGCTTCGACGGGTCGTTCGCCGGATCGGCGGGAACGATCTGCGAGCAGGCCGGGGCGCCCAGGAAACGGCACTCGCCCGTGACGACGCCCGGCCCGTTGTCGAAGTGCCGCTGCTGGGCGATGAGCCCCGCCGACTGGGCGAGGTTCTGGTCGAGCTGCTGGTAGAGCTTGAAGCGGATGACGAGGAACGCGGCCACGCACACCCCGACCGCGACCAGCGCCACGGCCGCCGCCGCGGCGAGCGCGAGCCGGGTGCGCAGCGGACGCCTGCGCCGCCACCGCGCGCCGAGCCTGCGCCGGGCGCTCACGGGCTGCCCAGCCGGTAGCCGACCCCGTGCACGGTGTGCACCAGGCGTGGTTCGCCGCCCGACTCCAGCTTGCGGCGCAGATAACCGACGTACACGGCGAGGGAGTTGGAGTCGGGGCCGAAGTCGCGCCCCCAGACCGACTCCTGGATGAGGTCGCGCGGAAGAACCTGCCCCGCGTTCCGCAGCAGCAGTTCGAGGAGGGCGGCCTCGGTGCGGCTGAACTCGACCGTGCGGTGGCCGCGGCGGCCGGTGCGGGTCGAGGGATCGAGGACGAGATCCCCGTACGCGAGGTCGTCGCCCTCGGCGGTGGAGTGCTGCTCCGGGGCGGCGCGGCGCAGGAGGGCACGGACGCGGGCGACGAGCTCGTCGAGGGCGAAGGGCTTCACCAGATAGTCGTCGGCGCCCGCGTCGAGGCCGTCCACGCGTTCGCTGACGGAGCCGAGGGCGGTGAGGACGAGGACCGGGGTGCGGTCGCCGAGCGCGCGCATCTGACGGCAGACGGCGAGGCCGTCCATGACGGGCATCATGACGTCCAGGACCACGAGGTCCGGCTCCCACCGGGCGATGGCGCTGAGCGCGCGGCTGCCGTCGACGGCGCCGCGGACCAGGTGGCCCTCGATCGTGAGGCCGTCCTCGACCGCCGCGCGGACCTCCGGATCGTCGTCGACCACGAGGATCTTGGCCGGTGGCGGGCCGCCGCCGGTCACGGATGGGCCCGGCCTGCTCGTGAGACTCATGGGTCAAAGGTGCCAAACGAGGCTCTTAAAACCCTCTTAGACCTGCTCGTAATGCTCCGTTGCCATGCGAACACCCGATATGCGAGCTTCCGGGACAGGGGTCCGAGCCCCTCTCTCCGTCGTCATCGGCGCGGGCGGCACCGGGGGACACATCTATCCCGGTCTTGCCCTCGCCGACGCCCTGCGCCGCGCCGTGCCGGCCGCCGTCGTCTCCTTCGTCGGCACGGAACGAGGCCTGGAGACCCGGCTGATACCGGACGCCGGATACCGCCTGCACACCGTCGACATGATCCCCTTCGACCCCTCGCTCGGCGCCAGACGGTTCCTGCTGCCCGCCGCCCTGGTGAAGTCCGGCGCCCAGTGCCGGGCGATCCTGCGGGACCAGGGCGCGCAGGTCGCGGTCGGGATGGGCGGCTACCCCAGCGCTCCCGTCATCGTCGGCGCCCGGATGGCGGGCCTGCCGAGCCTGATCCACGAGTCCAACGCGGTCCCGGGCCGGGCCAACCGCTTCGCGGCCCGCCTCACCCCGAACATCGCCGTCGCGTTCGACCGCAGCCGGGAGCATCTGCCGGGCGGTGAGCGCGCGTACACCACGGGGATGCCCATCGCGGCGCCGCTCGCCGCGCTCGACCGTGCGGCGCTGCGGGCCGAGGCCCGGCGGGAGTACGGGATACCGGACGAGGCCCGGCTGCTGCTCTTCAACGGTGGCAGCCTCGGCGCCACCCGGCTCACCGAGGCGGCCGTGGGGCTCGCGGAACGCTGGCGGCACCGCGACGACGTACAGCTCCTGATCAAGACCGGGCCCGCCGCGCTCGACGAGACGCGGCGGCGGCTGACCCAGGCGGGCCTGGAGGGGATCGCCCGCGCCGTGCCCTACCTCGACCGGATGGACCTCGCGTACGCCGCCGCCGATCTGGTGGTCTGCCGCGCCGGTTCGGCGACCGTCGCCGAGCTCGCCGCCACCGGGGTGCCCGCCGTCCTCGTCCCCTATCCGCACGCGCCCGGCGACCACCAGACCCACAACGCGCGGGTCCTCTCCGACGCGGGCGCGGGTCTGCTCCTCCCCGACGGCGAGACGACGGCCGCGCGGCTCGCGGAGCTGGTCGGTCCGCTGCTCGCCGATCCGGCGCGGCTCGCCGCGATGAGCGGGGCGGCGGATCCGGGCCCGCACGCACGGGCCGCCGACCTGCTCGCCGAGCGGGTCATCCAACTGACGCACCACACACCCCACTTGGAGTACGCATGAGCAACAACGGCAGCACGTTCAGCTGGGCAGGGCGCACGGTCCTCGTCACCGGGGCGGAGGGCTTCATCGGCTCGACGCTCGTCGACCTGCTCCTGGAGCAGGGGGCGAAGGTCCGCGCCTTCGTGCACTACAAGCCGTACGCCGACAAGGGCCACCTCGCGCATCTGATGGGGGACCCGCGGGTCGAGATGCTCGCGGGTGACGTCCGGGACGCGGGGCGCGTGATGGACGCGGTGGAGGGCTGCGACACGGTCTTCCACCTGGCCGCGCTGATCGGCATCCCGTACTCGTACGACTCCCCGGGGGCGTACGTCCAGACGAACGTCGTCGGCACGGAGAACGTGGCGGAGGCGTGCCGGCGGCACTCGGTGCGGCGGCTGGTCCACACCTCCACGAGCGAGGTGTACGGGACGGCGCTGACCGCCCCCATCTCCGAGGAGCACCCGCTCCAGCCCCAGTCCCCCTACTCCGCCTCGAAGATCGGCGCCGACATGATGGCGCTCTCGCACTGGCACGCCTTCGAGCTGCCGGTGACGGTCGTACGCCCCTTCAACACCTACGGCCCGCGGCAGTCGGCCCGTGCGGTGATCCCCACGATCCTGGCCCAACTGCACTCCGGCGCACGGGAGATCAAGCTGGGCTCGCTCACGCCCACTCGTGACTTCACCTACGTGACGGACACCGCGCGGGGCTTCATCGCGCTCGCGGAGTGCGAGGCGGCGCTGGGCCACGCGGTCAACCTCGGGGTGGGCCAGGAGATTTCGATCGGCGACCTTGCGGAGGCGCTGATCGAGGCGTCGGGGCGGGACGCGAAGGTGGTCGTGGACCCGTCCCGTCTGCGCCCTTCGGGCAGCGAGGTCCAGCGGCTCCTGTCGGACAACTCCCGGGCGAGGCAGTGGGCGGGCTGGACTCCGGCGGTGTCCTTGACGGAGGGCCTGAAGCGCACGTCCTCCTGGGTCGCCGAAAACCTCCACCTGTTCGCGGCGGACCGCTACCAGGTCTGAGGCTTCGCCGGGGCCCGCTACTGCTGGGACGCGGCTGCCGCGAGTCCGCCCAGGAGGAGCAGGGTGAAGCGGCGGGCCCAGTCCTCGTCGACCTGTTCGCCGCTGACCAGGGCGCGGTGGACCACCGCGCCGGCGATCACGTCGAAGATGAGGTCGGCCGTGCGCCCTGCGGCGTCGGGGTCGGGCTCCGGCGGCAGCTCACCCCGCTCCTGCGCCCGCTTCCGCCCCGCGAGGACCAAACGTTTCTGGCGGTCCACGATCGACGTACGGATCCGCTCCCGCAGCGGCTCGTCCGAGGTGGACTCGGCGACCACGGCCATCAGTGCCGTCTTCGTCTCGGGGCGGCACAGCAGCGCCGCGAACTGCAGGACCACGCCCTCGATGTCCGCCGACAGGCTGCCCCGGTCCGGCAGCTCCAGCTGGTCGAACAGCTCCGCCACCGCGTCCACGACCAGCTCGCTCTTGCCCGCCCAGCGCCGGTAGAGGGTCGTCTTGGCCACGCCCGCACGGGTGGCCACATCGCCGAGGGTCAGCTTGGACCAGCCGAGCTCCACCAGGGCCTGGCGGGTCGACTCCAGGATCGCGGTGTCCGCCGCGGCGCTGCGGGGGCGGCCACCGGTGCGGGCGGGAGGCGGGGTGCGGCTCTGCATCCCGCGACCATACCGGCCAGTACGAAAGGGGCCTGAGAGACGGCGAGTGAGGCAGATCACCCTGATTCGCGCAGGCCCGCCGCCCACACGCGTACGCCTGGCAGTTACGCTACGACCCGTAGCGAAAGAGACGTGGGCGGGACGAACGGCAACTCCTCGGCGCCCACGTTCTTTCGCGGCGGACGAACAGCGGCAACCAGAGTGACCAGCACAGCGACAACCACAGCAGCGAGCACCGGCACAGGGTGGGGACCCTGCGCCACAACCATCGGTCCTCCTCGGGACCTTGGCGCCACGACCGCCCGCGGCCCCGCAATCCGGCGGGGGGCCTCGGACGGGCGCGGTTCCCGCACGGCTTGGGGGAGGATGTACTCATGCAGCCACGGAACATGTCCATGAGCGGAGTCGTCGACCTCGCCGCCGTGAAGGCGGCCCAGGAGGCGAAGGCGAAGGCGGAGCAGGCGCGCGCCGAAGCGGCCAGGCAGGGCGGGGGTGCCGTACCGGGCGTCTCACCGTCGAGTCTCGTCATCGACGTCGACGAGGCCGGTTTCGAGCGCGATGTCCTCCAGCGCTCCACCGAAGTGCCCGTCGTCATCGACTTCTGGGCCGAGTGGTGCGAGCCGTGCAAGCAGCTGAGCCCGCTGCTCGAAGGCCTCGCGCGGGAGTACAACGGCCGTTTCGTCCTCGCCAAGATCGACGTGGACGCCAATCAGATGCTGATGCAGCAGTTCGGGGTCCAGGGGATCCCGGCCGTCTTCGCGGTGGTGGCCGGGCAGGCCCTGCCGCTCTTCCAGGGCGCGGCCCCGGTGGAGCAGATCCGCCAGACCCTGGACCAGCTCATCCAGGTCGGCGAGGAGCGCTTCGGCCTGACCGGCATCGTCGTCGACCCGGGTGCCGAGGGCGGGGACCAGCAGGAGGCCCCGGTCGCCGAGGTGCCCGCCGGCCCGTACGACGCCCTGCTCGAAGCGGCCGTCCAGGCGCTGGACGCGGGCGACTTGGGCGGCGCGGTCCAGGCGTACCGCAACGTACTGAACGACGACCCGGGCAACACCGAGGCCAAGCTCGGCCTGGCCCAGGCCGAACTGCTGCAGCGCGTCCAGGGCCTGGACCCGCAGCAGGTCCGCAAGGACGCCGCCGACCGGCCCGCGGACGTGGCCGCGCAGATCGCCGCCGCCGACCTGGATCTGGTGGGCGGTCATGTGGAGGACGCCTTCGGGCGGCTCATCGAGGCGGTCCGGCGCACGGCGGGCGAGGACCGGGACGCCGCACGCGTGCGGCTGCTCGAACTCCTCGAAGTGGTCGGCTCGGACGACCCGCGGGTGACCGCCGCGCGTACGCAGCTCGCGCGGGTGCTTTTCTGACCGGTTTCCGACCCTGTTCGGACGTTCGACCCGGACCTGGCCGTTCGACTCGTCGTGGGCCGTTCGCTGACCAGTCCTTAAACGCTGGGGCTTGTGATGCCCGAGTGAAAATTTGCCGTCAAGGCGCCCCAGTGGCCGCGCTTTACCAAAACTTGGTAATCGCGGCCACTGTTACTTGGAGTAAGCCCAGGCCGTTCTTCTGTCCTGGTGTGCCCTTCAACATCCCGTTCTGTTCCTGCCCATGGATGCACCGTCCGTGGCCGACCGATACCGCGCGGTCGTGGTTCGGTTATCGCACCGTTACTAGCGAGTAACGAACCCCCTTGTGCGGGGGCCGAGAATGCACCACGATCGGCGACGCTCGGTCCAATAACCCGCAGCCCGAAAGCCAGTCGGGAGCGGGCTTTCTGGGTCCCCACCGAGCAGGCCGGAGACACCCCGTCGCCGGTCTTGGACAGGGGGGTCTCTGCCGTCCGGCAGGGCCTGTCCGGCAGGTTGTGCGTGTCGCGTGCGACCAGTGGTTGTCGCTCGGGGGTGATCGCCGGTGCTGAGTGGCGCAGTTTGCGCGCCTCCCATGCGGGCGCTCTCCTTCCCGAGGACGTAGCGCTTCTCCCATCCCTGCCCGGCTGAGCTGCCCGAAAGGGACCAGTCAGGGCCGGAGATGTACGTCCGAGAAGGAGGAAAGTCATGGAGTCCGTGGCTCGTGGCGGAACCAGATGGAAGCGGTTCGCCGTAGTCATGGTGCCGAGCGTCGCGGCGACTGCCGCGATAGGCGTGGCCCTCTCGCAGGGTGCACTCGCGGCATCGTTCAGTGTGTCCGGTCAGCAGTTCAAGGTGACTGCCGACCAGCTCGACGGTACGGGTTTCGTCCAGTACGGGGCGCTTGACAGCGGTAAGTCGGGTAATCACCCGGTCGCCGTCGTCGGCCTCGAATCGGCCAAGATCACCAACCTGTGTCAGTCCGTCGTCGTTCCGGTCCCCGTCTTCGGCGATGTGTCGATGACCCTCAAGGCCGGCGCCAAGGGCGGCCCGAGGGTCGAGGCGAAGAAGCTCTACATCGACGCCGATGACCTGAAGGCCGACGCGACGTTCACCAACGTCGACATCGGTGTCTCGGTCGACCGGACCACCAAGGGCCCGGGTCCGTCGAAGGGCGACAAGTACGCCCCCGACTCGTTCGCGCAGCAGGCTGACAAGGTCAAGTTCGTCGACGTCAAGCAGCGTGCGTGGGCGACCACCGCCGGTACCTTCAAGCTCTCTGGTCTGGGCATGTCGGTCAAGAAGGGCAAGCACGAGTGCTACTGAGGCGACTGATGCCTTAGCAGCGGTACTTGTTGCGAAACACGGCCGGGCGCGGGGGCGCGACGGTACTCGACAACCGTCCCCGTGCCCGAATCCGCAGGACACAGAACCAACGCCGTTCCCCGAGGAGCTGTACGACATGAGCGCCGAAGCGCAAGTGGGGCTGGGAGACAAGCTCGGCCGGATGCGCCAATCGTTCCGAGGGTGGCGCGGTCAGCGCCCGTTCTGGGGTGGTCTGCTGACGTTGCTCGGCGGCATCCCGATCATGTACTTCCCGTACGCGAACCTCACGCTCGGCACGATGACGATCCGGATGGCGACGACCGCCGGTGCCGGTTCGCTGATCATCGGCGTCCTGCTTGTCGTGCTCGGCCTGACCATGTGGTTCCAGCCGCATTCCCGGATCTTCGCGGGTGTCGCGGCGATTCTGCTCGCCCTGGTCTCTCTGGTGGTCTCCAACTTCGGCGGCTTCGTCATCGGCTTCCTGCTCGCTCTGCTCGGCGGTGCCCTCGGCATCTCCTGGGCGGCGGCCAAGCCCGTGAAGGGGTCCGCGCGGAAGCGGACCGAAGGCCCCGACGACGGGGCGCCGGAGCCCGCGGCAGCGGGGGCCGCGAACGGGGTGAGCGGCACTACGGACGATCTGTCAGGAACGAGCCCGGACAACGGGACGAACGGGAGGCACCGTGCCGGCTGACGAGGTGCACCATGCGGACTCCGCGGGGGAGCCCCGCGCGAGATCCGGGCCGCGCCACGCGGCACCCAGAAAGCCGCTCCTCACTCGCCTGCACGTTCCGGCGGGCAAGGCGATAGCCATCGCGGCCATGCCGACCGCAGTCCTCATGGGCATGGGTCTGACCCCCCAGCTCGCGCAGGCCAAGCCGCTGCCGAAGAACCCCTTCCAGGACGGCCCGTGCGTCACGGCGCCGGACGACGCCTCCAAGGAAGCCGACAAGGCTGCCGCGGACAAGGCGGAGAAGGAGAAGGCCGAGCAGGAGAAGGCCGACAAGAAGGCTGCCGCCGAGAAGGCCGGCAAGAGCGGCAAGGACGACTCCGGCAAGGCCACCGCCGAGCCGACGCCCTCGCCCTCCGCCGGTGACAAGGCGGGCTCGGACTCCGCCGACGGCTCCGACAAGGCCGACCCGGCCCCGTCGGCCTCGGAGGAGAAGACCGAGGAGCCCGCTCCGGAGCCCTCCGAGACCAAGAACCCGCTGGACCCGCTGGGCGTCGGTGACGCGCTCAAGGACATCTTCACGCCCGACGAGAAGAAGTCCGAGAGCCCCGAGCCGACCCCCTCCGCCTCGGAGGAGACCACGTCCCCCGAGTCCCCCGAGGACAAGGCGAAGGACACGGTCGACGACGTCACCAAGCCGGTCGACGACACCCTCGACGGGGTCAAGGACGGTGCCGACAAGGCTGGGGACACGGTCGACAAGGCCAAGGAAGACGCCGAGAAGGCCGCCGAAGAGGCTGCCGACAAGGCGAAGGCCGAGGAGTCCGCGGACCCGATGGCGCCGGACGAGGACGGCAAGAAGCCGTTCCCGTGCGTGGTCGAGAAGAAGGTCGCCGGAGACGCCGAGCAGACGCCCTCGCCGATCCCGAACCAGCCGTGGTACCTGGAAGCCAGCTCGCTGACGCTGAAGGGCGCCGACTACCAGGGGGTCGTGAACCTGACGATGCCCAACGGCGAGACCAAGCAGTCCTTGAAGTACGTCATCGACAGCACGGACATCGGCGACCTGCACCAGATCGTCGACGGCCCGGCCGGCAAGAAGTACCACGTCGAGGCCGCCAAGGGATCCACGTCCACGATCCGTAACGGCAAGACGACGATGTACACCGAGTCGATCTCCGGCAAGCTCTTCGGCCTGATCCCGATCACGTTCGACCCGGAGCACCCGCCGCCCCTGAACATCCCGCTGATCTACTTCACGGACGTGAAGGTCAAGCAGGCGGGCCAGTTCGGCGGCGAACTGCACGTACCCGGTCTGCACCAGTCGATCACCGACTGACCTCGGACCACCCGGTCCCACGAACCACCGGGAGCCGCGAAAGCGCTGAGGGCGCCCCCTGAACCAGGGGGCGCCCTCAGTGTCGTACGGGGGAGGCGGTGCGTCAGTCGCGGCCGACGCCGCCCAGGTGGTGCACCCGGACCATGTTGGTGGTGCCGGGGACACCGGGGGGCGAACCGGCCGTGATGATCACGGTGTCGCCGTCGTTGAAGCGGTTCAGCTTGACCAGCTCGGCGTCCACGAGGTCGACCATCGCGTCGGTGTTGTCGACGTGCGGCACGACGTACGAGTCCACGCCCCAGCTCAGGGAGAGCTGGTTGCGGGTCGCCTCATCGGTGGTGAAGGCCAGGATCGGCTGGGCCGCGCGGTAGCGGGACAGACGGCGGGCCGTGTCACCGGACTGCGTGAAGGCGATCAGCGCCTCGCCGCCCAGGAAGTCCGCGATCTCGCACGCGGCACGGGCCACCGAACCACCCTGCGTACGCGGCTTCTTGCCGGGCACGAGCGGCTGCAGGCCCTTGGCGAGCAGCTCTTCCTCGGCCGCCACGACGATCTTCGACATCGTCTTGACGGTCTCGATCGGGTACGCGCCCACGGACGACTCGGCGGACAGCATGACCGCGTCCGCGCCGTCCAGGATCGCGTTGGCGACGTCGGACGCCTCGGCGCGCGTGGGGCGCGAGTTGGTGATCATCGACTCCATCATCTGGGTCGCGACGATCACCGGCTTGGCGTTGCGGCGGCACATCTCCACGAGGCGCTTCTGCACCATCGGGACCTTTTCGAGCGGGTACTCGACGGCCAGGTCGCCACGGGCGACCATGACGGCGTCGAAGGCCGCGACGACGCCCTCCATGTTGGCGACGGCCTGCGGCTTCTCCACCTTGGCGATGACGGGGACCCGGCGGCCCTCCTCGTCCATCACCTTGTGGACGTCCTTGACGTCGCCGGCGTCGCGCACGAAGGACAGCGCGACCATGTCGCAGCCCATCTTCAGGGCGAAGCGCAGGTCCTCGACGTCCTTCTCGGAGAGCGCGGGAACGTTCACGGCCGCGCCGGGCAGGTTGATGCCCTTGTGGTCGGAGATGACACCGCCCTCGACGACGATCGTCTTCACCTGCGGGCCGCTCACCTCGACGACGCGCAGCTCGACGTTGCCGTCGTTGATCAGGACCTGGTCGCCCTTGGAGACGTCACCGGGCAGGCCCTTGTAGGTGGTGCCACAGATGGACTTGTCGCCGGGGACGTCCTCGGTGGTGATGGTGAACTCGTCACCGCGCACCAGCTCGACGGGGCCCTCGGCGAAGGTCTCCAGACGGATCTTCGGACCCTGCAGGTCGGCGAGGACGCCGACGGCACGTCCGGTCTTGTCGGCAGCCGCACGGACGCGGTCGTACCGCCCCTGGTGCTCGGCGTGCGTGCCGTGGCTGAAGTTGAAGCGGGCCACGTTCATGCCGGCTTCGATCAGCGAGACGAGCTGCTCTTCGGAGTCGACGGCGGGGCCCAGCGTGCAGACGATTTTGGAACGGCGCATAGGGGCGATCCTATCGGTTTGTTTCGCTTCGGAATATTCCGTCTGGTGGAATCTACAAATGGGCGTAAGGCCGCTCAGGCGTGGCGTTCACGACGGGTCGCCGAACGACGCCACGAGCGCGTAGGTCTGCTGCGCGATCTCCAGCTCCTCGTCGGTGGGGACGACGGCGACCGCGACCCGCGCGTACTCCGGCGAGATCAGCCGGGCCTCGTCGGAACGTACAGCGTTGAGCTCTCCGTCGACCACGAGGCCCAGTTCCTCCAGACCCGCGACGGCAGCCTCCCGCACCGGCGCCGCGTTCTCACCGACCCCCGCCGTGAACGCGATGGCGTCCACCCGGCCGAGCACCGCGTAGTAGGCGCCGATGTACTTCTTCAGACGGTGGATGTAGATGTCGAAGGCGAGCGCGGCGGCCTCGTCGCCCTCGTCGATCCGGCGCCGGATCTCCCGCATGTCGTTGTCGCCGCAGAGTCCGACCAGACCGCTCTTCTTGTTGAGCAGGGTGTCCACCTCGTCGATCGACATCCCGCCGACGCGGGCCAGATGGAAGACGACCGCCGGGTCCACGTCACCGGAACGGGTACCCATCACGAGCCCCTCAAGCGGCGTGAGCCCCATCGATGTCTCCACGCACCTGCCGCCCCGCACGGCGCTCGCGGAGGCGCCGTTGCCCAGGTGCAGCACGATGACGTTCACGTCCTCGGGCGTCCTGCCGAGCAGCTTGGCGGTCTCCCGGGACACATACGCGTGCGACGTCCCGTGGAAGCCGTAGCGCCGCACGCGGTGCTGGTCGGCGGTGGCCACGTCGATCGCGTAGCGCGCCGCCGACTCCGGCATCGTCGTGTGGAACGCCGTGTCGAAGACGGCGACCTGGGGAAGGTCCGGGCGCAGTGCCTGGGCCGTGCGGATGCCGGTGATGTTGGCCGGGTTGTGCAGCGGCGCCACCGGCACGAGCCGCTGGATCTCCGCGAGCACCTCGTCCGTGATGACCGTCGGCGCGGTGAACTTCAGACCGCCGTGCACCACGCGGTGGCCGATCGCGGCGAGGTCGGGGGAGTCCAGGCCGAGCCCGTCGGCGGCCAGCTCGGCGGCGACCGCCTTCAGGGCCGCCTCGTGGTCGGCGATCGGCTCGTCGCGCTCGCGCTCCTCGCGGCCACCCGTCAGCGGGGTGTGCTTGAGCCGCGAGGTCGCCTCGCCGATGCGCTCGACCAGGCCGACCGCGAGACGAGAGCTGTCCCGCATGTCGAGCAGCTGGTACTTCACCGACGAGGAGCCGGAGTTGAGGACGAGGACACGGGTGGCGCTCACAGGAGGAATGCTTTCTGTAGACGTCATACGGGGACTGCCGGGTGCTACGCGGAGGCGGTCGGGCCGCCCTGGGCCTGGATCGCGGTGATCACGACGGTGTTGACGATGTCCTGCACGAGGGCGCCGCGGGACAGGTCGTTGACCGGCTTGCGCAGGCCCTGGAGGACCGGGCCGACGGCGATCGCGCCGGCCGAGCGCTGCACGGCCTTGTACGTGTTGTTGCCGGTGTTCAGGTCCGGGAAGATCAGCACGCTGGCCTGGCCCGCGACCTCCGATTCCGGCAGCTTCGTCGCCGCGACCGAGGGCTCCACGGCGGCGTCGTACTGGATCGGTCCCTCGATCTTCAGGTCGCTGCGGCTCTCCCGCACCAGCTCGGTCGCCTCGCGCACCTTGTCGACGTCGGCGCCCGAACCGGACGTGCCCGTCGAGTACGAGAGCATCGCGATCCGCGGCTCCACGCCGAACTGCTCGGCGGTGGCCGCCGCCTGGACGGCGATGTCGGCGAGCTGCACCGCGTTCGGGTCCGGATTGACCGCGCAGTCGCCGTAGACGAGCACCTTGTCGGCCAGGCACATGAAGAAGACGGAGCTGACGATCGAGGCGTCGGGCTTCGTCTTGATGATCTCGAAGGCGGGCCGGATCGTGGCGGCCGTGGAGTGCACGGACCCCGACACCATGCCGTCGGCGAAGCCCTCCTGCACCATCAGGGTGCCGAAGTAGTTCACGTCCGCGACGACGTCGTGCGCGAGCTCGACGGTGACACCCTTGTGGGCACGGAGCTCGGCGTACTTGGCGGCGAACGCGTCCCGCAGCTCGGAGGTCTGCGGGTCGATGAGCTGCGAGTCGGCGAGGTCGACGCCGAGGTCCGCGGCCTTCTTGCGGATCTGCTCGACGGGGCCGAGCAGCGTCAGGTCGCAGACACCGCGGCGCAGCAGCACGTCGGCGGCGCGCAGGACGCGCTCCTCGGTGCCCTCGGGCAGGACGACGCGGCGCTTGTCGGAGCGCGCCTGCTCCAGGAGCTTGTGCTCGAACATCATCGGCGTGACGCGGTCGCTGCTGGGGGCCTGTACGCGGCTGAGCAGCCCCGCCGTGTCGACGTACCGCTCGAAGAGCCCGAGGGCCGTCTCCGCCTTGCGGGGCGTGGCGGCGTTCAACTTCCCCTCCAGGGCGAAGAGTTCGCCCGCGGTGGGGAAGGAGCCGCCGGAGACCGCGATGACCGGGGTGCCGGGCGCGAGGCGGTCGGCGAGCTTCAGGATCGCCTCGCCGGGCTGCTCGTTGAGGGTGAGCAGGACGCCCGCGATGGGCGGCGTACCGGCGCTGTGCGCGGCGAGCGAGCCCACGACGAGGTCGGCGCGGTCGCCGGGGGTGACCACGAGGCAGCCCGGGGTCAGGGCGTTCAGGAAGTTCGGCAGCATCGCGCCGCCGAAGACGAAGTCGAGCGCGTCACGGGCCAGGCCCGCGTCGTCGCCGAGCACGACGCGCCCGCCGAGCGCGTGGGTGATCTGGGCGACCGTGGGGGCGGCGAGCGCGGGCTCGTCCGGCAGGACGTAGCTGGGCACGGGGAGGCCGGCCGCGAGGCTGTCGTGGATCTCGTCGCGGTCGGCGGGCGACACCCGGTTGGTGACCATCGCGAGGACGTCGCAGCCCAGGCTCTCGTACGCGCGATAGGCGTTGCGCGTCTCGGAGCGGACCGATTCGGCGGTCTGGTTCTTGCCGCCGACGACGGGTATCACGGAGGCGCCGAACTCGTTGGCGAGGCGCGCGTTGAGCGACAGCTCGTCCGGGAGCTGGGTGTCGGCGAAGTCCGTGCCGAGCACCAGAACGATCTCGTAGTCCCGCGCCACCCGGTGAAAACGGTCGACGAGCTGGGAGACCAGCTCGTCGGTGCCCTGCTCGGCCTGGATCGCGGAGGCCTCGTGGTAATCCATCCCGTACCCGGACGCCGCGTCCTGCGCCAGCCGGTAGCGGGCCCTTAGAAGATCGAAAAGACGATCCGGCCCGTCGTGGACGAGCGGACGGAAGACCCCCACCCGGTCGACCTGACGGGTCAGGAGTTCCATGACTCCCAGCTCGATGACCTGGCGGCCGTCGCCCCGGTCGATCCCGGTCACGTACACGCTGCGCGTCACGCGTGCTCTCCCCTTCGTCGCTGCTCCGCTGCGGTTTTCCCTGGCCGCCCGGCGAGACCGGGCGACTTCCGTCAAGGCCGGACAAATGACCCGATATGGTTGCCGTGCCTTCTTGACAATACCTCTGCGGCTGGCTAGGTCGCCCGCCGGACGAAAGGCCTCAGGGGGTGGGCACAAAGGCCCTCTCCCCAGGTCTCCCCAGGATCGGGCGGAGCAGGCGTGGGGCGGGAGTGGTGGTTGTGCGAGCAGCGACCGCTGCGCGGCCATGGAACAATCAGACCGGCTCACAAGGATCAACAGCGAGCAGGAGACACAGCACGATGCGCATCGGAATTCTCACCGCAGGCGGCGACTGCCCCGGCCTCAACGCAGTGATCCGGTCGGTCGTGCACCGAGCCGTCACGCACTACGGCGACGAGGTCATCGGCTTCGAGGACGGTTACGCGGGCCTGCTCGACGGCCGCTACCGCTCCCTCGGCCTGAACGAGGTCAGCGGCATCCTGGCCCGTGGCGGAACGATTCTGGGCTCCTCCCGCCTGGAGCGCGACCGCTTCCGTGCGGCCTGCGAGGACGCGCCCGCGCTCGCCAAGGAGATCGGCTTCGACGTCCTGATCCCCATCGGCGGCGAGGGCACGCTCACGGCGGCAAAGATGCTGTCGGACGCGGGCCTCCCGGTGGTGGGCGTCCCCAAGACCATCGACAACGACATCTCCTCCACCGACCGAACCTTCGGCTTCGACACGGCGGTGGGCGTCGCGACGGAGGCGATGGACCGCCTCAAGACGACGGCCGAGTCCCACCAGCGCGTGATGGTCGTCGAGGTCATGGGCCGCCACGCGGGCTGGATCGCCCTGGAGTCCGGCATGGCGGGCGGCGCCCACGGCATCTGCCTCCCCGAGCGTCCCTTCGACCCCGCTGACCTGGTCAAACTGGTCGAGGAGCGGTTCTCGCGGGGCAAGAAGTTCGCGGTGATCTGCGTGGCCGAGGGCGCGCACCCGCAGGAGGGCACCATGAATTACGGTGTCGGCGCGATCGACCAGTTCGGCCACGAGCGCTTCCAGGGCATCGGCACGGCGCTCGCGTACGAACTGGAGACCCGCCTCGGCAAGGAGGCCAAGCCGGTCATCCTGGGCCACGTCCAGCGCGGCGGCACCCCGACGGCGTACGACCGCGTCCTCGCCACCCGCTTCGGCTGGCACGCGGTGGAGGCGGCGCACCGCGAGGAGTTCGGCCGGATGACGGCGCTGCGGGGCACGGACATCACGATGGTGCCGCTGGCGGAGGCGGTCACCGAGCTGAAGACGGTGCCGAAGGACCGGATGGACGAGGCGGAGTCGGTGTTCTAGGGGCGATTGTCTGGCGGGCGTCTTGACTGCCTGACGGCCGGGGCATCAGCCCCCGGCGCCCCGGGTCCCCCGTACCTGCGTCCAGAAGTGCTCCAGGATCTTGTCCAGGAAGTCCTTCCCGGCGCTCCCCGAGGCATCGGCCCCGGCCCCGCCGCCCCAGCTGAGCGTCCGGACCATGCGCGACTGGTAGTCGGCGTGGAGCTGCTGCAGCACGTCCTCGACGTGCCGCTTCTGCACGGGCAGCATCTTGCTGACGGGCCGCACGTACCCCTGCCAACGGCTCGTGACGGCGCTGCGCAGCAGCTCGGCGAGGTCGTCGGCGCGCCCGATGACGTTGATGAAGTCGGGCAGGGGGAGCTGGAGCACCTCGGCGAGCGCGGCGGACTGCCGGTCGTTGCCGCGCCAGGTGTTGGTCTCCTCCATGTGCAGATAGGCCTGGATCTCGACGCCGGACCCCCGCGCCACGTCCTCGGGCGCGAGCCCGCGGGCGAGACGGTGCTCGCGCAGGGTGGTCGCGGCGCCCATGAGCTCGCCGGGGGAGCACCACAGGGTGCCGGCGAGCGCGGTGAGCTCGGCGGAGGTGGGCGCGGCGAGCCCGCGCTCCCAGGCGGCGATGGTCTCCGGGGTGATGTAGGTGAGCCCATAGCTCGCTCGCATCCCGTAGGCGACGTGCCCGTGCGCCATCCCCAGGGCCTCACGGAGGCGCCGGGCGGCGGGGAAGTCGAACGGTGGCATGGGCTGGTGCGGCGGTCGGCTCGGTTGCACGGGCACACGGTATGGGTGCGGGGCGCCGACGACTACGGTGCGTTCATACGAGGTTGCGGATTGGTGCGAACCTACGGGGCGCGTGTTTCCCAGTACGGCGGGCCGACACGGATCTTGATCTGCTCGTCGCCGTGCTGCCCTACGACGCCTTCAACGCGTTCCCCGACGTCCGGCAAGGGGGCGGGGGGAGCGGCGGGGTCGTTGATCGTGCCCTCGGGGTCGTAGGACAGCAGGTCGATGAGAGCGCTGATTCCGGGAGCTTCGTCCAGGTCCAGGAACACACCGAAAGGCAGCCGAAGCTTGACCACTCCACGCGCGGGGGAACCCACGGGGTAGAGCCGCTTTGCTTCCTCCCAGGAAATTTCCTTCGTCACTTGTGTCTGATCCTCGGGTATTGGTTCAAGTCCTCGACGACATTGTTCGGAATCACCAGTTCCTTGTCGCCCGGGCTGTCCATGTAATCCTGCTCGTACTTCGCCCACTTGGCATCGTACTCGGACTTCGGAATCTTGATCTCGATGACGCCCTCGCCGTACGACTGGGCGTACTTCTCGGCGATGTCCCGCTTCTTTCCGAAGTATGCCCGGCCGTTGGGGTACATGCCTTCGGACTTACGCGGGTCACCGGGGAAGTCGTCGGCGCTGTACCCGTGCTGTTCGTGGACATCGCCCTTCCCTCTCGCTGAAGCCTTGAAGATGGACTGGGTGCATTCATCCGGCGAAAGCCCGAGATGGTCGGTCCAGACCTGGGGATTCGGGACGTAGCCGCTGGGGTTGGGGGAGGGCGCGAGGCCGAGAGGGTCGTTGGTGAGGTAGCGGGCGGTCTCGGGGTCGTAATGGCGGAAGTAGTTGTAATGGAGGCCCGTCTCGGGGTCGAAGTACTGGCCGGGGAACCGGAGCGGTGTGTATGTGGTGCTGCTGGCCGTCCAGGCGGTCGTACCCCAGAGCGTGCTGCGGGCGCGCCAGGCGATGTCCCCGGTCTCGTCGATGAGTTCCGTGGGCGTGCCGACCAGGTCGGTGACGATCGAGAAGAACCGTGAGTCGATCTCGTCCTGGGGCATGTCGGCGGCCGACACCCGTTCCGTCTGGGCGATGGGGTGCAGACCTTGGTGGTCCCACGTCACGGTCACCGGGTTGGGCAACTCCGCGGACGTGGTGGTCTGTTCGCAGAGAAGGGTGCCGTCCCAGGAGAAGACGGTCTGCTCGAGCACCGTCTCGCCGTCGGGGGCCAGGCGCAGCTTGGCGATGCGACGCCCGAGCGGGTCGTATCGATAGCGCCAGCGTGTGCCGTCCGGTGTGATGACGGCCATGAGCCGGTCCTCGGCGTCCCAGGTGTAGTGCCAGGTGTCCGGCTTGCGGGACAGCCGCGTCTTCTGGCGCAGTGTGACGCGGCCGAGATCGTCGTGTTCGTAACGGAGGTGACCGGCGCGGGTGATGCGCGTGCCGGTGTAGGCGCGCGGACCGTTGCTTTCGTGGCCCGGATGGTTGCTCGGACTGGTGGCCTGTGTCTGGTTCCCGGCCGCGTCATAGGCGTACGTCTCGGTCCAGTTGCCCGCGTGGACGGCGGTCACCCGGCCGGCCGCGTCCAGGTCGAACCGGCGCGTCCCTGCGAGCTGGTCGTCGAGGCTCGCGAGGTGACCGTCGGCGCGATAGGTGTACGCGCGGCTCTGCACCGATCGCCTGTCGGCGGTCGTCACCGACTGCGCGGTGAGGCGGCCCACCTCGTCGAAGGCGTGGGCCAGCGTGAGGTTCGCACCGACGTGCCGGGCCACTTCCCGACCCGAAGGATCGTGCTCGAAGCTGATGGTGCGGCCACCGGTGCTGAGCAGGGCGTGGTTACCCGCGGCGTCATACGTCCACGTGCTGGTCGCTCCGGTGGCTGTGGTACGCCGTGTGCGGCGGCCCATCGCGTCGTGGGCGAAGGTGAGCGTGCGGCCGTCGACGGTCTCGGAGAGCGGCCGACCGCCATGGTCACGCTCGATGGTCAGCGAGGCGTCAGGCCCGGTGGCTTGGCTGAGCTGGCCGAAGAGGTCGTAGGCAAAGGTGGTGACCGATCCGGCGGCATCCTTGCGGATGATCTGGCCGAGCTCGTCGTGATCGAACGTGACGGTCTCGCCCGCGGCGTTCGTGCGGGCGGTGAGACGGCCGGCGGCGTCGTGCTCGTAGGTGAGGGTTCGGCCGTCGAAGTCCGTCTCGGACCTCAGGTGTCCGGCGGCATCATGCTCATAACTCCAGGCGAAACCAAGGGGGTTGGTGACCTCGGTCAGGCGAAGAGAGGTGTCGTAGGCGAACTCGTGGCGTGCGCCGTCGGGACTGATGCGGGCCGCGAGGAGGTCGAAATGCGTGTACTCGTAGCGGGAAACCTGTCTCAACTGGTCGGTATAACTGGTGCAGTTGCCCTCTCCGTCATATGTCCAGGTCTCGACCTCACCGTCCGGCGCGGTGCGCCGGATGAGCTTGCCCTCCGTCGACCATTCCAGCCGAGTGGTGTTCCCGACGGAGTCGGTCAGGGCGACGGTGCGCCCGAACGCGTCACGCTCCCAGGTGGTGAGGGCGCCCAGCGGATCCGTGGCCTCTACAGGGAGCCCCGCGGCGTTGTACCGCACCGCGATGGTGTGGCCCAACGCGTCGTCGACCGTCAGGGCATGCCCTGACGCGCTGTAGGTGCTCCGGGAGGTGTTTCCCCCCGGGTCCGTGATGGATGTGCAATTGCCTCGATCGTCGTAGCGGTGTCGCCAGGAAGTGCCGTCCGGCAGGCTGATGGACGTGGCGAGATTGAGGTCGTTGTACGTGATGCGGACGATGGCCCCGTCCGACCGTGTCACCTCGACGGGCTGGCCCCACTGGTTGTTCACGACGCGCGTGGTGTGGCCGAGCTGATCGGTGGACGAGACGAGGTGATGGTGCGTGTCGTACGCGGTGCGGATCGTGCCACCCAGTGGATCGATCTCGGCGACGACGAGGCAGTCTTCGTTGATGACGAAGCGGGAGATGGCGCCCTCGGCCGTGGTGACTTCCGTGACGCGATGGCCGGGCCAGGCCGGATCCACGACGTCGTGGGCGAAGGTGTTGGTCACATACCCGGCCTCGTGGCCCTGGGCGACGCAGCGGTCCTGGTCGTCGTATGTGTAGTGGTAGCGACTGTCGTTTGTGTCTTTCCACGAGGTGATGCGGCACTGTTCATCGTAGGTGAACTCTATTGGCAGACCAGAGGAGTTGACGATCGATGTGAGGTTGCCGTCGGTGTAGCCGTACTGCTTGATACAGAGCTGGGAGGGGCGCTCGGTGGATGCGGCTGCGGCATCGACTGCGGCGTCGGAGTCAGCACCGGCACCGGCTCCGACCAGGATCAGTGACGTGATCTGGCCGTCGTCCACTGTCAGATTGAGGTGGTAGCCACCCGAGTGCCGGATCGTGAGCGGGGTGCCCTCGGAGTCATAGTCGAAGTCGATGGCATTGTGATTGCGGTCGGTGATGCGCGCCAGCAAGGCGAGGTCGTCGCGGGTGGTCACGAAATGACGGCGCCGGCCGACGACGGGGTCCGTGACGTGATAGCTGCCGTCGTCGAGGCGTTCCAGCGGCCAGTGCGGGCCGGAGGCAGGCAGTACGGAAGTGTCCGGGCCCTCGGGGTGGGGATAGGCGAGGAGCATGCCGTCCTCGGTGACGAATACGATGCCGTGCTCGTCGATCTCCAGGCGCTGGTCGGCGGTGGAGGTCCAGGTGGGGCCGAACCAGCCGCCGGTGCGGTAGCCCGAGGCGACACGGCGGGTGAAGGTCAGCGGCAACGTGCCCGGCAGAGTGAGGTCGGTCTCGTTCAGGAACATCTGCCCGGTGGCCACGTCCACCGGGTCTCCGCAGCCCTTGATTTTGCTCTTGACTCGGTTGAACGCACCCTTCGCGCCCTTCGTCAGCGCGCCACGGGCCGAGTTCAGCCCCCTCAGTCCGCTCTTGAGGCCCTTCATGCCCTTGGCGAGGCCGCGGAGGGAGGTGAGGCCCTTCATGCCGGGGATGCAGTCGAGGGCGGCGAAGGCGACGTCGAGTAGGCCTGCTTCCCCCTTCGCGTATTTATTGAGGGTGTCGGCGAGGACGACGAGGGCGGCGATGAGGACGATCGCGCCGAGGATCGGGCCACCGATGATCATGGCGATGACGCCGAGGACGGCGACGACGACCTTGCAGACGGCGACGATGGTGTCCCAGTTGTCGGTGACCCAGTCCCCGACCTCCTCCCACCACTTGCGGTTCTGAATGCCCGCGTCGGAGGCGTCTTCCAGCTTCTTCTTGGCGGTACCCGCGGCGTCTTCGCGCATCTTGCGGGCGTCTTCGGCCATCTTCTTCGCGGCGTCGAGGTTGCTCTTCGCGGCGGAGACATCCGACTTCGCTGCCGTCTGGGCTTTCTCGGCGGAGGTGGCGTTGCGGGTGGCGGCCTTGACCTTGTCCGGGTCGGGCTTCGGGACGTCCTTGGACTTGGAACCGCCGTCGTCGTCCTTGTACTTGTCGGCTTCCTTGCCCGCCTTGTCCATCCACGAGTCGGCGGAGGTGAGGCGGGTCTGGGCGCTGCTCAAGTCGCCTTGCGCTTCGCGGCCCTTGGCCAGGGCCTTGTCGGCCAGGGCCTGGGCGCGTTCCAGCTCGGGCCAGTAGGTGGAGAGGGCATCGCCAGCCATCTCGTAGCTCTTCTTGAGCTTCTTCAGCTTGCCCGGCGCGTCCTCGAACTCCGAGGTGAAGGATTCGGCGGTCTTGCCCGCCCAGGTCAGGATCGCGTCCTCGCCCGCCATCCCCTTGATATCGCGGAGGACCTTGGAGACGTCGTCTGCGAAGTCATGCAGGTTCTTGGCGAGGTTCCGCACCCGGTCCGGATCACCGGGCGTCGGATCCTTGTCCAGGTCCAGGACATGCCAATCCGCCGGACGATTCCCTGCCATGCCGCAACCCCCGCTGCGTTCGTCATTACGACAACCGTACGCAGGTGCGAAGTTACATGAGGTGGTGTGCGCGCGTCATGCATGATCCTCCTCCGGCTACGCACCCAGCAGCTCCTCAAGCGCATGTCCGTACCCCCGGAAGAGTGCCCGGGCGTCGAGCCGCGCCGCCGAAATCGGGAAGCGGCAGATCGGCGAGGAAGGCGACGGGCCGCATCCGGAGGACGGTGTGGGCTCCGTGGGCGGGACCAGGTCCCTCATCCCTAGCCCCGCCGACCAGCCCCACCGTGATCCGCAACGCCTCGGCGACGAGCCCGGCCCCGCGCGCGACATCGAGGCCCCGGGCGATCGCCGCGTTGACCAGCGCCTGGAGGGACCGTGTCAGCTGCAGGTCCGCGCCCATGCGGCGCGTCGGGCGCATCGAATGGGTTCCGCACGTCCTCGTACCCCGAGGACCACAACAGCAGGTTCGGCGTCTCCACGTGATGCTCGCGCAGATAGCCGAGCTCGTCGAAGATCCCCATGACCTGCTCCCCGAAGTCCCCGATTTCCTGGACCACTTCGAGAAGCCCCGCCACATCGCCCTGCCGGGCCGACACGAACCCACCCACGGACACGTCCGCCAGGTCCCAGGTCCCTGCCGCGGCAACCGTCCCGATCTCGACGATGCCCCCCAGGGGCCCGAAGATGGAACGGGCGAGCGTGTCTTCCGGGATGTCCCACTTCGGCTTCGGTGCGCTCAACTGGCCGGTATCTCTTCGGTGGTGACCGGCGATTGCTGACTCAGACCTACCGGTCGGCTATCGGTTGATCGACTGGATCTCCTCGACGATCACGTCCTGATCTGCCCCGAACTCGCCGTCAGGCAGGGGCTTTTCGCCGGTCACACCCGTGCCGGTCCAGTGGATCTTCCAGGTGACGGTTGCCTTGAGCGGGTAGGAGCCGTCGCCGGATGAGCGGAGGTACTTCACGCCGCAGGGCGGGGTCTGGTCGGACTTGCCCTTGGCGTACGGTTCGCCGATCTTGCCGTTCTCGATCGGGCACACCCCGGAGGCGGGGTACGTCTCGGCGTCCTTCGTTCCCGGGTCGATCTTGAGAGAGATCGGCTCGGCGGTTGTGGTTGCCTCGATGGCGAGCTCGGGGACGGAAGCCGTCACCGACACCGGCTTGAACTCCGCGTCGTTCAGCCAGGCCCAGGTCGGCAGGTTGACCTTCGTCTTGCCTTCCGGGGCGAGGGTCACCTCGGTGCCGGGTACGCGGACTTCGGCGTACGCGAGCTTCGCGAGGATCTCAGGGGTGATGGCCTCGGGGATGTCCGCCGGAGGCGGGTCGCCCTTGTCGACCCAGAAGGTGGGCTTCTCGCAGGAGTCCCAGCCGGGTGGGTAGCTCTCGTTGGAGAAGGACGTCCACCAGTAGCCCTTGCCCGCCTTGTCCAGGTTGAAGTTCTTGTAGGGCTCGCCGTCCACGTACCGCTTCTTTTGCTCCAAGTCCCACTGGTAGCCCGTCGATTCGGCCTGCCAGATCGGCTCGACGTACTTCTTGAACTCCTCCGGCGAGTACTTGGGGGCATACCAGCAGGCGGGCGGGGTCCAGTTCGTGGCGGGGGTCATGGCGCCGGCCTTGGCTCCGGTGCCGTTCTTGGAGCGGTCGTAGACGATGCCGGAGGCGGTGGCGGAGGCCTTTCCGTCGCCTCCCGGCTTGTCCGGGCCCTCGGCGTCGCCGTTCGTGCTGCCACCGTGCCCGTAGCCTGCCCATGCCTGTCCGGAGACGAACAGGGACGAGGCCAGTGCTACGGCCATGACGACAGCGAGCCGTCCCGGTTTCATGACTGGCATGCGGCACTCCCGCGATCAGATGTGGTCTGCTCGGTGATCCAAACGCCCTGCTTGTTGAGGTGCAGGCGGCTGGTGTAGATGACCAGGTCATCCTTCGACGGGGATGTCACATCGGTCTTCCCCGTCTTGAGGCTCTTGTTGAATGCCTTGCCCTGGTCCTCGCAGTAGACGAGCGATGCCTTCTTTCCGCCCGTGACGTTCACCCGGGCGTTGTAGAAGCGCTTCGTCCCCGTGATCCGGTCCTTGTACTGGACAAATTCCTGAATGAACTTTTGACTCCCGGCGGCTGCTTCGCCCTCGGAGTAGAAGCGGTAGGACTTGTGGAGCGCGTCCTGTTCGGCGATGGCCATGTCGACCGCCTTGAGGTACTCCTCGGTGTCGGACAGGACGGTGTCCTTGTTCTCGTCGCCGGTCTTGGCCCACTCGAACTTGTAGTGGAGATCCGACGGCAACTTGATCTTCGGGCGCTCTACGTCAGTCACCTTCGATGCGCTTGGCGAAGGTGACTTCTTCGCGTCCTGCTCCGCTCCAGCGATCTTGTCGTTGTCCTTGGACTCGTCGTCGCCGCTTCCGCAAGCAGTCAGCAGCAGAGCTGCGGACGCGGTGAGGGCGACCGTCGCGAGACGGATAGGGCGGTTCACTGGAGGCTCCTGGTGAGGGTGGGAGTTGGCGCGAGCTAAGCACGCTAGTGGGCACTGATCGGCGGCACCAGAGAGATATCTGCTACGCAATGGGGCGGGAGGTGCGTATCCCGGTGAATCCGGGCGGGGTATTCATCGCAGGGCTCACGCACCGGTCTGTGACCGGGGGCAGTCAGAAGTCGAGTGGGGAGTGCATGCTCATGGGTATGGACCGGAAAGCCATGGACCTTGAGGGATATATGGAGCGGGCGCGCAGCGGCCCCTGCTTTGTTTGTGCGTTCGTCGCCGGGGACCCCGGCTACGCCCATCACACCGTCTACGAGGACCACGCCCACGTCGCGTTCCTCGATCGGTGGCCCACCCTCCCCGGCAAGGTTCTCGTCGCGCCGAAAGCCCACGTCGAGCACGTCGTCCGCGACCTCGACGAGGCGGCGTACACGCGGATCATGCTCGTCGTACGGAAGGTCGCCCTCGCCGTCGAGCAGGTCCTCGGCGCCGAGCGGACCTACCTCTACTCCCTCGGCAGTCAGGAAGGGAACAGCCACCTCCACTGGCACATCGCGGCCCTGCCGCCCGGAGTCCCGTACGAGGAGCAGCAGTTCCACGTCCTCATGACCGAGAACGGTGTACTGGATGCGGAGCCGGAGGAGTTGGCCGACCTCGCCGCGCGGATCCGGGCCGCCGTCGAGTCCTAGCGGCCACGGTCATGGCCACGGCCCCTACTGCTTCGTCGGCTCGTACCTCTTGTCCACCTTGCCGATCTCGCTCCAGGCGTGCCCGCCCCGGCGGTCGAACCACACCGGCCGTTCGCGGGCCGAGCGGCGCTTCTCGAAGGAGACCCCGGCGAGTACGCCGTTGACCGAGACGCGCTGGATCCCGCGGTCCAGGGTGTGCCGCAGCGACGTGGCCGCGCCCCCGGCGGGGAGCTCCTTGAGCGCGGTGGCCAGGGCCAGGGCGCCGTCGTACAGCTCCTGGTTTCCGCGTGCGGGGAGGTTGTCGTCGGGCTCGCCCGCGTAGTTGCGGGCGCGCAGGACCCCTTCGGGGATGGACTTGTCCCGCCTCTCGGCCGCGGCCCGCTCCTCCGAGTCCTCGCAGATGCCCACCGGGCCGCTCTGGGTCAGCACGGGGCCGTCGAAGCCGTCCGCCTTCAGCGCCTTGGCCCAGACACCGGCGGACGTGCCCGTGGGCACCACCACCGCGTCCGCGCGCGCCCCGGCGACCAGCGCGGGGATCTGCGACGCCGTCACCTTGTGGGGGTCGACGTCCAGCGCCTCCGGGGTGACGCCGCCCTTGCGCAGCGCGGTGCCGATGCCGTCCTCGCGGTTCACCCAGAGCTTGTCCTCGGCCACCAGTACCCGGCGCGCCTTCGTCTCCGACCGGAGGTACTCGGCCATCGCCTCGCCCTGCCGCGCGTCATCGGCCGGGATCGCGAACGCGCCCTCGGCGTGGGCGACTTCGGAGCACGTGCTGATCTCCGGCAGGAACGCCTCGTCCGTGTCGTGCACCCAGGAGAAGTCGGCGGTGTCACCGATGACGGCAAGCATGTCCGGGTGCTCGGCGAGCATCTTGCGCGACGTCGTGTCCGGGTCGGCGGACACGGGGACGAGCCGGAAGCGGCTGCGGCTCTTCGTGCCGAGCGCCTCCGAGAAGGCGGACGCGACGGTGCGCCGCTGCTGCGTCGTGAACTGGCCGTACTCCGACTTCTCGTACGTGTCCCCGCCCCCGGAGTGTTCGGCGCCGACGTGCCGGTAGCTGTGGGCGACGCCGATCGTGTAGACGGCCGGGGCGTCACCGGCGCCGGACGCGGACCCGGTGTCGGATGCGGCGAGGGAGCGTATGCCGAGGCCCGTCGGGATGCTGACCGCCAGGACGAGCGCGGCGGGGATCAGCAGACGCCGTCCGCGCGAGCGGCGGCGGGGCTCGGGAGCGGGGTCCTTGCGGACGGATGGCGGGTGAGGGCGGGCGTCCTCGATGCGGGAGGCGGGCTCGGTGCGGGCGTTCGCGCCCCGGGCAGCGGCGGGCGCGGTCTGCTCGGGCCGGTCCTCCGAGCGGACCGTCAGCGGGTGGGACGGCCCGGCCGCACCCGGAACGGCATCCTGCACGTCGTCCGAAGCCGGCGCCGAAGCCGAAGCCTCGTATGCGGAGGAGCCGCCCCGCGCCCCCACCGCGACACCCAGGATCCGCTCGAGCGTCGTAGCCGCGTCCGTCGGCCGGTCGGCCGGGTCCTTGGCGAGGAGGTCGAGTACGAGGCGTTCGACCGGCGCCGTCACCTCGGCCCGTGCCCGCGAGGGCCGCAGCGGTGCGTCGTTGACGTGGTTGTACATCACACCGACCGCCGTACCGGTGAACGGCGGTCTGCCGACGAGGAGTTCGTAGAGGACACAGCCGAGTGCGTACAGGTCGGTGCGTCCGTCGCCCGCCTCTTGGCGGAACCGCTCGGGGGCCAGGTACGGCACGCTGCCGAACGGCAGTTGCCCCGTCTGTGTGAGGCGGGAGTCGCCCGCGGCGCGCTCCAGGAAGGTCGCGATGCCGAAGTCGACGACCTTGGCCGTGCCGTCCGGCGTGATCATGACGTTGCCGGGCTTGATGTCACGGTGCACGATGCCCGCCGAGTGCGCGGCGTCCAGGGCGCGGCAGATGTCCGCCGCCCAGCGCAGCGCGTCCACCACGGGCACGCGGACGCTCTCGCGCAGCACGTGGTCGAGCGAGCGCCCCTGCACCAGGGCCATCACCAGGTACGGGGTGTTCTCGTCGGTGCCGTGGTCATGGACGGCGACGATGTACGGACTGTCCAGCGAGGCCGCGGCACGCGCCTCCTGCCGGAACCGGGCAAGGAGCTGCTCCAGCTCGTCCGCACCGGCGGAGTCAGCCGGCACGAAGACCTTGACGGCCACCTCCCGCCCCAGGCTCCGGTCCCGTGCCCGCCAGACCTCTCCCATGCCGCCCGCGCCGAGCCGCTCAAGGAGCTCGTACCGGCCGTTCAGCGAACGCCCCCGCATGTGCCCTCCCTCAGACCCGGTGATCCTAGCCAGCGGGTCGGACGGCCGAAGCGAGGCCGGTCATCCCTTCACCGCACCCCCCAACGCGAAGCCCCCGCCGAGGCGGCGTGAGATCAGGACGTACAGGAGGATCACCGGGGTTGAGTAGATGATCGAGAACGCTGCCAGCTGGCCGTAGATCACTGTTCCCTTGTTGCCGAAGAAGTCGTTGATGCTGACCGAGGCCGGCATCTGTTCCGGGGTCAGGAGCAGCATGAACGGGACGAAGAAGTTGCCCCACATCATGACGAAGGAGAAGACCGTCACCACGGCGACCCCGGGGCCCATCAAGGGGAGCACGATGCGCAGCAGGGACTGGAACGACGAGGCGCCGTCCGTCCAGGCCGCCTCCTCAAGCTCCTTCGGGACGCCGTCCATGAAGTTCTTCATCAGCCAGATGGCGAAGGGGAGTTGGGACGCCGCGAAGAAGAAGATCGTGCCCTGCATCGTGTCGATCAGGTCGACCTGGACGAACAGCGCGTACACCGGGACCATGATCGCGGTGATCGGCAGGCTCGTCGCGAAGAGGATCGTCAGCATGAAGGGGCGGTTCAGGCGGGACCTGAAGCGGGAGAGCGGATAGGCGGCGAGCGCCGCGCAGACCACCGTCAGGAGAGTGCCACCGCCGCACAGCAGCAGACTGTTGAGGAGCGGCGTGAAGGTGATCTCCGGGGTCAGGACCGCGTCGTAGTTGTCCAGGGTGAGGCCGTCGGGGACCTTCACCTTGAGGTCCGCCTTGGTGTCGAGCGACGACAGGATCACCCAGGCCAGCGGCAGCACGAACGCCGCCGCCACGACCAGCAGGCCCCCGTCCGCGGCCAGGCGTCTCGTCGTGCGGCGTGAACGCAGGCGCCGGGAAGGAGACTTGACGGTGCTTGCGGTGCTTGCGGTGCTTGCGGTGTTGGCGGTATTCGCGGGCACTCAGACCTCCGTGCGGAGCAGGCGCATGTAGACGAGCGAGAAGAGTGAGCCGACGACCAGGAGCAGAAGAGCCACCGCCGTGCCGTAACCGATCATGCTCTTCTGGAAGGCCTGCTCGTACATGAACAGGGGGAGCGTCTGGCTGCGGTTTCCCGGACCGCCTCGCGTCATCACCCAGATCAGACCGAAGACCGACAGGGTCTGCAGGGTGTTCAGCATCAGGTTCGTGCCGATGGAGCGGCGGATCATCGGCAGCGTGATGTGCCACATGCGGCGCCAGCCGCCCGCGCCGTCCACCTCTGCCGCCTCGGTGATCTCCTTGGGGATCTCGTTCAGGGCCGCCGAGTAGACCAGCATCGAGAACGCCGTCCCCCGCCACACGTTGGCGAACGACACCGCCAGGATCGGCAGCGTGTACATCCAGTTCTGGGACGGGAGATGGAGGAAGTCCAGGACCGCGTTGAGGGTGCCTTCGCGGCGGAAGAACGCGTACAGGAGGAAGGCCGCCACCACCTCCGGCAGCACCCACGCCGTGATCACGATCGCGCCGGTGATCGTACGGATCGGCTTGGACGCCCGCTGCATCAGGGACGCGAGCGCGAGGCCGATGGTGTTCTGCCCGATGAGCGAGGACACGACCGTGAAGACCAGCGTCAGCCAGACGGCGTTGAGGAATGCCTCGTCGCCGAAGGCCTTACGGAAGTTGTCGAACCCGACGAAGCTCGACTCCGCCTGGCCGGTGAGCTGGAGGTCGGTGAAGGCGATGTAGGCGCAGTAGCAGATGGGGCCCGCGAGGAAGAGCAGCAGCAGGACGACTGCGGGGGAGACGGGCAGCGCGCGGGACAGGGCCCGGCCCGTCAGCTTGCGGCGGGACGGGGGCCGCGCGGGGCGCGGGGCGCCCGGGCCCGGCGCGGTCTTCGCGATGTCGCCCGGCCCGGCGGGGGGTGCGGTGGTCACCTCGGGCACTCACTTCCCTTGCGTACGGATGCGACAGACGTGACGGATGCGACGGACGTGAGAGATGCGACGGACATGAGGGGTGCGACGGACGTGAGAGATGCGACGGACATGAGGGGTGCGGTGGCGTGACGGACGTGACAGACGTGACGGATGCGATGGGCGTGACGGACGCGCGTACGGGCGGCTGCCCTCGTGGGGGTGGTCGTCGCACCACCCCCACGACATACCCTCCGTCTACTTCTCGATGACCTTGCCGTTGGTCGCCGCCTTGACCTCGCTGTCGTATCCGCTCGCCGCCTCGTCCACGGACCCGTCGCCCGTCGTGACCTTCTCCATGGCCTCCTGCACGGCCGTGGACACCTTCGGGTACGCCGGGTACGCCGGCCGGTAGTGCGTCGTGGGCACCAGGTCGGTGAAGAACTTCAGGCCGGGCTGCGCCTTGAGGTACGCGGGGTCGGCGGCGACGTCCTTGCGGACCGCGATGCCCGAGTTCGCCACGTACCACTTCTGGGCGTTGGCCTTGGTCTGCATCTGCTCGATGAACTTGAACGCCAGGCCGGGGTTGGACGCCTCGGACGGGATCGCCCAGGTCCAGCCGCCGGACATGCTCACCTTGCCGGGAGCCTGGCCGTTCTGGGTCGGCATGTGGGCGAGGCCCAGCTTCTTCGACCACTCGGGCCACTCGTGGCCAGCGCCCTTGCCCCAGTCCTGCGGCAGCCAGGAGCCGTCGAGGTTGATGCCGAGCTTGTCCTCGGGGAGCAGCTCGCCGCGCACCCGGGTCGCGAAGTTCGGGTCGAGGGCGTCGGAGACGTCAGGGCCGAGCTTCTCCTTGTAGACGGTCTCGACGAACTCCAGGGAGTCCTTGAAACCCTGGCTGCCGGTGACCCACTTCTTCGACCGCGAGTCGTACATCGGGTCCTCGCCCGTGCCGTACAGGAGCATCTCCATGCCCTGCATGGTGGCCGCCTCGCCCGCGGGCTTGCCCGTGTAGACGTTCATGGGCGTGACGCCGGGGACCTTCTTCTTGATGGTGCGCGCGGCCTGCAGGATCTCGTCCCACGACTTCGGCTGCCAGTCGGCGGGCAGCCCGGCCTTCTTGAAGATGCTCTTGCTGAACCAGAGGCCGCGGGTGTCGGTGCCGTCCGGCACGCCGTACGTCTTCCCGTCCGCCGCCTTCGCCGCCGACTTGGACGTGCCGATGAACTGGTCCCAGTCCTTCCACTTCTTCAGATACGGGTCGAGCGGCTTCAAGTACCCGCTGGTGATGTCCGAGTTGATGAGGAAGGTGTCCTCGTAGACCAGGTCGGGCGCGGTCTTCGAGGAGCGCATCATCTGCTGCAGCTTGGTGTAGTACTCGGAGTCCGGCGCCTTGATCGGCACCAGCTTCACCTTCTTGCCTGGGTTCGCCTTCTCGAACTGCTTCTTGATGTCCGCCAGGAAGGTGTCCATGACCTTGACCTGGTTGTCCGTGGACTGCTTGAAGGAGACCTTCACGGTGTCCGGGTCGTCGCCGGAGTCCCCGCCGCACGCGGTGAGGGTGGCGGCGGCGACCAGGGCGGTGGCGAGGAGCAGAGGGGTGGTGGGACGCACGGGCACGACCTCCTACTGGCCGACACGGCCGGGTAACCACGCAGGGCGCAACGCGGGGCTGCCCGGTGAACGTAAGGGCGGGCTCGGAGCAAGGTCAATGCCCGTGCGTCGCCCCTTGTCATCAACGTGACAACGTTGTTATTGGAGGCGGCGCCAGGGCGTTACCGGGGTGCCCGCACAGTGACAATCGGCGTACCCCGGCGGGGACTTGAGGGCTCAGGTGTTCGACGTCAGCCAGCGGTACGCGTACTCGGGGCGGCCGACGTGGCCGTACTGCGGGGTGCGGGCGGCGCGGCCCGTGGTGACCAGGTGCTCCAGGTAGCGGCGCGCGGTGATGCGGGAGATGCCCACGGTCTCGGCGGCGGCAGCGGCGGTGACACCCTCGGCGGGCGCGTCGCGCAGGGTGCGGGTCACCCTCTCCAGGGTGGGGCCGCTGAGCCCTTTGGGCAGAGCGGCGGGGCTGGGCGCACGCAGGGTGGCCAGGGCGCGGTCCACCTCGTCCTGGCCGGTGGCCTCGCCCGCGGCGGCGCGGAACTCGGCGTAACGGGTGAGGCGGTCGCGGAGGGTGGCGAAGGTGAAGGGCTTCAGGACGTACTGCACCACGCCGAGGGAGACGCCCTCGCGTACGACGGTGAGATCGCGGGCCGAGGTGACGGCGATGACGTCCGTGCGGTGGCCCGCGGCGCGCAGGGTGCGGGCCAGCTGGAGGCCGTGGCCGTCCGGGAGGTGCAGGTCCAGGAGGAGGAGGTCCACCTCGGTGCGGTCCAGGGCGCGTTTCGCCTCGGCGGCGCTGTGCGCCTTGCCCACGGCGTGGAATCCGGGGATGCGGTTCACGTAGAGGACGTGGGCGTCCGCCGCCACGGGGTCGTCCTCCACGACCAGGACGCGGATGGGCTCTGTCATGTGGTGCCTCCGTCTGCTGCGTCCCCTGCGCCGGACGCCGTACGGGACGTCTCTGTACGGGACGCCTCGGTACTGGACGCCTCCGTACGGGACGCCTCGTCACCGGCACCCGGCCCCGTCGGAGCGGTCGCCGTCCGGAGGCGGACCTCGAACTCCGCGCCACCCCCGGCCGCCTCCCGCACCTTAAGCGTCCCCTCGTGCTTCGTCACCGTCTGGTGGACCAGGGCCAGGCCGAGGCCGCGGCCCGCCGTGGCCTTCGTCGACCAGCCGCGCCGGAAGACCGCCTCCGTGTGGGCGGGGTCCACGCCGGGGCCCGTGTCGGACACCCGCAGCGTCAGTCCGGCCCCGTCCGCGCGTGCCGTCACCGTCACGCGGGCCGCGGGGGAGCCCTGGGCCGCGTCCACCGCGTTGTCGATCAGGTTGCCGAGGACCGTCACCAGGTCACGCGCGGGCAGGTCCGCGGGCAGCATCCCGTCGTCGATGCTGCTGTCGGGGGAGACGACGAGCTCCACGCCGTGTTCGTTGGCCTGGGCCGCCTTGCCCAGGAGGAGCGCCGCGAGGACCGGCTCGTTCACGGCCGCGACCACCTGGTCCGTCAGCGTCTGGGCCAGCTCCAGCTCGGCGGTGGCGAAGTCGACGGCCTCGTCGGCGCGGCCCAGCTCGATGAGGGAGACCACCGTGTGGAGGCGGTTCGCCGCCTCGTGGGCCTGCGAGCGCAGCGCCCGCGTGAAGCCGCGTTCCGAGTCCAGCTCACCGGTCAGCGCCTGGAGCTCGGTATGGTCGCGCAAGGTGACCACCGTGCCGCGTCGCTCGCCGCTCGACACCGGTGAGGTGTTGACGACGACCACCCGGTCCGCCGTCAGGTGCAGCTCGTCCACCCGCGGCTCGGCCGCGAGCAGCGCGCCCGTCAGGGGCGCGGGAAGGCCCAGCTCGGCGACGTTCCGGCCGACCAGGTCACCCGATACGCCGAGCAGCTCACGCCCCCCGTCGTTGATGAGGGCGATGCGCCGCTGCCCGTCCAGCATCAGGAGCCCCTCGCGCACCGCGTGCAGCGCGGCCTCGTGATAGTCGTGCATGCGGCTCAGCTCGGCGGCGTTCATGCCGTGGGTGTGGCGGCGCAGGCGGGCGTTGATGACGTAGGTGCCGAGTCCGCCCAGCGCGAGCGCGCCCGCCGCGACGCCCAGCAGGGTGAGCAGCTGGCCGCGCGCCTTCTGGCTGATCTCCTCGATGGTGATGCCCGCGCTGACCAGACCGGTGATGCGGTCCGTGCCGTCGTCGGCCAGGATCGGCGTGACCACGCGCACCGAGGGGCCCAGCGTCCCCGTGTACGTCTCGGTGAAGGTCCTGCCCCGCAGCGCGTCCGCCCGGTGGCCGAGGAAGCGCTCGCCGATCCGCTCCTTGTCGGGGTGCGTCCAGCGGATGCCGTCCGGGTCCATGATCGTGACGAAGTCGACCCCGGTGTGGCGTCGTACGTCGGTGGCGTACGGCTGGAGGAGCTTCGTCGGATCCTTGCCGCGCGCGGCCTCACGTACCGAAGGGGAGTCCGCGACCGCCCGTGCCGCGGCCGTCGCCTGCCGGCGCGCGCCCTCCTCGGCCTGCTGCCGGTCGCTCAGGAACGTGAACAGTGCACATCCGGCCACCACGACGGTGACCAGGACGATCTGCATCGCGAAGAGCTGCCCGGCGAGGCTGCGGGGCCGGGGCGGGCGGGCGAGGGACATGCTGCCAGTCTGCCTGGCCGTATAAGTGCGAACTAAATGAACGCAAGGGTGACCGCCCTCACAGGGCGAGAGATAGTCACCCGAGATTCGCCTGCCCAGGACGTGAGCCGCACGCACTGGCCGAAAACGCCGACGTAGTCGTTCAAGGAGGGCCCTCGTGGCCGACACCACCGACAGCCAGGTGGCCAAGGCTCCCGCAGCCAAGCGGGACCGAACCCACTATCTGTACATCGCCGTCATCATCGCCGTGGTCCTCGGTATCGGTGTCGGTCTGCTCTTCCCCGACTTCGCCAAGGAGCTCAAGCCGGTCGGCACCGGCTTCGTGAACCTGATCAAGATGATGATCTCGCCCATCATCTTCTGCACGATCGTCCTGGGCGTCGGCTCGGTCCGCAAGGCCGCCAAGGTCGGCAAGGTCGGCGGTCTCGCGCTCGGCTACTTCGTCGCGATGTCGGTCGTCGCGCTCGCCATCGGTCTGCTCGTCGGCAACATCCTGCACCCGGGCTCGGGCATGGACATCTCCGACTCCGAGAAGGGCGCGGGGCACGACGCGGCCGAAGAGGCGGACAAGGGTCTCGTCGACTTCGCGCTCGGCATCATCCCGAAGACGCTCGTCTCCGCCTTCACCCAGGGCGAGGTGCTGCAGACGCTGCTCGTCGCGCTGCTCGTGGGCTTCGCGCTGCAGGCCATGGGCCGTTCCGGGGAGCCGATCCTGCGCGGCATCGGGCACATCCAGAAGCTGGTCTTCCGCGTGCTCGGCATGATCATGTGGGCCGCCCCGGTCGGCGCGTTCGGCGCGATGGCGGCGGTGGTCGGTGAGACCGGCACGGATGCCCTGAAGGCTCTTGCCACGATCATGATCGGGTTCTACGTCACCTGTGCGCTGTTCATCCTGATCGTGCTCGGTACGCTGCTGCGCCTGGTGACCGGCGTGAACCTCTTCAAGCTCCTGAAGTACCTGGGCCGCGAGTTCCTGCTGATCCTCTCCACCTCCTCCTCCGAGTCCGCCCTTCCGCGGCTCATCGCGAAGATGGAGCACCTGGGCGTCAGCCGCCCGGTCGTCGGCATCACCGTCCCCACGGGCTACTCGTTCAACCTCGACGGCACGATGATCTACCTGACCATGTCGTCGCTCTTCATCGCCGAGGCGATGGACCAGCCGCTCGGCATCGGCGAGCAGATCTCGCTGCTCCTGTTCATGATGATCGCGTCGAAGGGCGCGGCCGGTGTGTCCGGTTCCGGCATCGCGGTCCTGGCCAGTGGCCTGCAGTCGCACAAGCCGGCCCTGGTGGACGGCGTCGGCCTGATCATCGGCGTCGACCGCTTCATGAGCGAGGCGCGCGCCCTGACCAACTTCGCGGGCAACGCGGTCGCCACGCTCCTGATCGGTACGTGGACCAAGGAGGTCGACCGGGAGCGCGTCGACCTGGTGCTTGCCGGGAAGCTGCCGTTCGACGAGAGGACGCTGCTCGACGAGGACGCTCCCGAGCCCGAGCCGGCGGGCGCGGGCCAGGAGACGGCGGACGGCGTCCCGTCGCAGCCGGAGAGCAGCGAGAAGAAGTCCCTGACGGCTTAGCCGTCGGTGGTCGCGGCCCTTCGGTCGGCGACCCTCGTCACCAGCTCGGTGGCTTGTGAGGCGGGCAGGCCCGCCGCGGTCAGAAACGTGATCGCGGTGGACCTGCCCGCCTTTTCCGCTGGTACGACACCGTCGTTGACGGCCTCCATCATGGCGAACAGGATCCCTTCGAGCACGTAGCCGAGCGCCCGCGTCGGCAGGGGCGACACGAACGTGCCGTCCTCCAGGCCGCGTCGGAACATCTCCATGCCCGAGTCGTGGACGCGGCCGAGCCGTTCGCGGATGCCGCTCATCGTCACGCTCCGCTGGGCGAGGGAGAGCAGCAGGCGGTAGCGGTCGGCGACGTCATAGACGGCGAGCAGCGAGCTCGCCACCGCCTCCGCGGGATCGTCGATGCCCTCGCGGCCCGCCGCGTGCGCGCTCTCCACCGCCTCGACGGCACGCTCCACGATCGCCTCGATCAGCGCGTCACGGCTGGGGAAGTGCCCGTACACCGTCCGTCGCACCACGCCCGCGGCGCGCGCGATCTGGTCCATGGACGCGTCGGGGTCGCGCAACAGCTCCGCGACGGCGACGTCAAGGATGCGGCGGCGGTTGGCATCAGCTCGGACGCTGCTCGCTGGGCGGGGGTTCATGGCCCCATTCTGCCCACTCCACCGGTCCTCCGGTCACCCCACTTGCACAAAGATGTGCAACATCGATACCTTGCACAGCAGTGTGTAGTTGCACATGACTGTGCAAGATGGGATGGGTGGAATCGAGATGCCTCTGCTGATCAAGGAACCGGTCGAACGGATGGACCGTCCGTACGCCCGCCGCTGGTGGGCCCTGGGTGTTCTCTGTCTGAGTCTGCTGATCGCCGTGATGGCGAACACCGCCCTGACGGTGGCCGCGCCCGACATGACCATGGACCTCGGTCTGTCCAGCGCCGATCTGCAGTGGGTCATCGACGCCTACACCGTCCCGTACGCCGCGCTGATGCTGCTGCTCGGCGCGATCGGCGACAAGTACAGCCGCCGGGGCGCGCTGGTGCTCGGCCTGGTGATCATGTCCGTCGGCGCCGCCGCGGGTTCGGTGGTGGACAGCTCGACGGCGGTCATCGTGGTCCGCGCGGTGATGGGCGTGGGCGCGGCACTGATCATGCCCGCCACGCTGTCGCTGCTCGCGGCGACCTTCCCGCGCGCGGAACGGGCCAAGGCGATCACCATCTGGGCGGCCACGTCCGGCATCGCGATCGCCGCGGGCCCGCTGATCGCGGGCGCGCTGCTCCGTGACAACGGCTGGCACGCGACGTTCCTGATCAACATCCCGGTGGCCGTGCTCGCGATCATCGGCGCGTTCGTCCTCGTGCCGCCGTCGAAGGCGGCGCAGCACGGCCGCATCGACTACGTGGGCGGACTGCTCTCGGTCGTCTGGGTGGGCTCCCTGATCTTCATGATCATCGACGGCCCGCACTTCGGCTGGGGCGTGCGCGCGGTCTCCGCCGCCGTGGTGGCCGGTCTGGGCCTGATCGCCTTCGTCGTCTGGGAGTTGAAGCACCCGCGCCCGGTCCTCGACGTGCGCAAGTTCACGCAGCGTGGCTTCGCGGGCTCGAACCTGGCCGTGGCGCTCTTCTTCCTCGCGGTGTTCGGCGCCTTCTACTTCCTGACCCAGCACCTCCAGTTCGTCCTCGCATACGACCCGCTGGAGACGGGCGTCCGCATGCTGCCGCTGGCCGGTGCGGTGTTCGTGGGCTCGGCGGTCACCGGGATCCTCGCCCCGCGCATCGGCGGCAAGATCATGGTGGTGGCGGGCATGGTCGGCGGCACGGTGGCGCTCGCGCTCCTGACGCAGATCGACGCGGGCTCCACGTACGCGGACTTCGTGGCGCCGCTGATCATCCTCGGCCTGTCGCTCGGCTTCGCGGTCTCGCCGTGCACGGACGTCATCATGGGCGCTTTCCCCGAGTCGGAGCTCGGCGTGGGCGGCGCGGTCAACGACACCTCGCTGGAGCTCGGCGGCTCGCTCGGGATCGCGGTCCTCGGCTCGGTCCTGGCGGGGTCGTACTCGTCGAAGCTGGCCGACGGGGCATCGGGCAGCAAGCTTCCCGCGTCCGCGCTCGACACGGCCCAGGACTCCGTGGGCGCGGGCAACGGCGTGGCGCAGGGCATCGCCGAGCAGGCGCGTGAGCTCTCGGAGAAGGCGGCGGGGGCGTCGTCGCCCCAGGAGGCGGCGCAGCTCAAGTCGCAGGCGCAGGAACTCGCCGGGGGCGCGCACCAGATGGCTGACGCGGTCGGCTCGGCGTTCTCCGACGCGGTGGCCCACACCAGCCTCGTCGGTGCGGTGATCCTGGGCGTCGGTACGGTCGTCGTGGCGGTGCTGCTGCCGGGCCGCCGGAAGGCGGCGGCGGTGACGGAGACCGAAGATGCCACGGAGGCTGCTGAGGCCACGGAGGCCTCCGGTGCCGTGAAGGCCCCCGAGGCCGCCGGTCGCCGGTAGTCGAGGAGCGACGCTTGAGGCTGTCCGGTGGCCCGCCGGATAGCCTCAAGGGAAGCCGGACACGGGGAAACCCGGGAACGGGCCAACGGGGAACGGGCCAACGGGGAACGGGTAAAGGGGGCGGAGGTCATGGGTGCCAAGCCGAGGCGAGCCGCCATCGGGGACATGTGGATCAACTGCCAGGTCTGCAAGGGGGATCTGTTCCGTGACCGGGAGGTCAAGCTCAACAGCTCCGGCATGGAGCTGATGAACCTGGCATGGGCGAACGAGTCGGCGACCGGCCTCATCTGCTGGCGGTGCGGTTACGTCCAGCTCTTCGTGAACCGCGAACTCCGGTTGTACCGAGCGGACAAGTGACCCCGGCGGAGGGCGGCGGCTGCGTCGCCTGCGACCTCACCGACGGCACCCGCCCGCTGCCCGGCGGCACCCTGCTGCGGACACCGCACTGGACCGTCGAGCACTGCGTGGGCCCCCTGGGCGTCGGCACCCTCGTCGTGAAGCCGCTGCGGCACATCACCGGCGTACACGAGATGAGCGCGGGCGAGAGCGCCGGGCTCGGGCCGCTGCTGGCCCGCGTGACCTCCGCCCTGCGCACGGCGGTCGGCGAGGAGTGCGAGCAGGTCTACGTCTGCCTCTGGTCCCACCACGGGCGCGTGCCCGGTCACATCCACTTCGTGGTGCAGCCCGCCCGTACGTCCGACATCGACCGGCACGGCGCCGCGTACGGGCCCGGCCTCCAGGTGGCGATGTTCGCCGAGGGCGCGGAGCCGGAGCCGGAAGCGGTGGCGGAATTCTGCGCCCGGGTAAGGCGCGTGCTCGGTGAGGGTTCCTCCATCCAGGTGGGCCCGTGCGCAAAGTGTTGACTCTTGTTCAAACCTGCCAGTAACTTCAGCGTTGCACCACTGAGAACCGCCGAAAGCCGCTGAAGCCTGCCCAAATCACCCCCACGGCATGGTTGTTGGCGCTCGTGGCTTGCTCGCTCCTCTCCGGGACCGCCCCCCATCGGATTCAAAGGAGACTCCAGATGGTGATCCGCGCACGCGCCCACTTCCTCTCCCGCACGACCGGGCCCCGCACCCGTGCCCTGCGCCTGGCGGCGGCACTCGCCGCCGCCGGGACCGCCACCTTCGGCCTGGCCGCCCCCGCCCAGGCGACCGGCGGCGACCCGCTCGACTACGTCGCCCTCGGCGACAGTTTCAGCGCCGGGTCCGGCGTCCTTCCGCTCGACCCGACCGCGCCTCTCCTCTGCGCGCGCTCGACGGCCAACTACCCGCACGTCGTGGCGAAGCGCACCGGCGCCCGGCTCACCGACGTGACTTGCGGCGGCGCCCAGACCAAGGACTTCGCGGGGTCGCAGTACCCCGGTGTCGCCCCGCAGCTCGGCGCGGTCGACGCCGACACCGATGTCGTGACGCTGACCATCGGCGGCAACGACAACAACACCTTCATCAGCGCGATCCTTGCCTGCGGCTCCGCCGGGGTGCTGTCCGGCGGCAAGGGCAGCCCCTGCAAGGACGCCAACGGGGACAGCTTCACGAAGCAGATCGACGCCAACACCTACCCGGCGCTGAAGACCGCCCTGCGAGCGGTCAAGGCCAAGGCCCCGCACGCGCGCGTCGGCGTCCTGGGCTACCCGTGGATCGTGCCGGCCAAGGCCGACCCCGGCTGCTTCGCCAAGATGCCGATCGCCACCGGGGACGTGCCCTACCTGCGGGACCTGCAGGCCCACCTGAACAAGACCGTGCAGCGCGCCGCCTCCGAGACGGGCGCCACGTTCGTCGACATGGCCGCCGCCTCGGAGGGGCACGACGCCTGCAAGCCGCAGGGCACGCGCTGGATCGAGCCCGTGCTGTTCGGCACCAACTTCGTCCCGGTCCATCCGAACGCCCTCGGCGAGTCCGGGATGGCCGACCAGGCCATCGGCGTACTGAAGCTGGGCTGACCCCGGATCCACGCTGGCCTTGACGCCTGCGTCAAGGATTACCGTCGTACGCATGCGCATCGGCGAACTTGCGGAGCGGGCCGGCACCACCACGCGGACCCTTCGGTACTACGAGTCACGGGGGCTGCTGCCCGCTCGTCGCAGTGGCAACGGCTACCGCACCTACGACGAGGACGACGTCCGTCTCCTGGAGCAGATCAGGACCCTGCAGGACTTCGGGTTCGATCTGGAGGAGACGCGGCCGTTCGTGGAGTGCCTGAGGTCGGGGCACCCGGCGGGCGACTCCTGCCCCGCCTCCCTCGACGTGTACCGCCGCAAGCTCGGCGAACTCGACGCTCTGATAGGCGAGTTGACGGCGGTGCGCGAACAGGTCGGTGCGCAGCTCGTACGGGCCGAGGCGGCGATTCCGGGGGGCCCGGAGCCTCGGTGCGAGCTGACGGACTGACGTACGCGGGGACGGACAGGGGACGGAAGCATGGCGATGGTCAAGGTGGACGGCGTGGCCGAGGTGACGGACGCGGACTTCGAGGGGGAGGTGCTCAAGGCGGAACGGCCGGTGCTCGTGGAGTTCGGGGCGCAGTGGTGCGGCCCGTGCCGGCAGCTCGCGCCGGTGCTCGGCGAGATCTCGCGCGAGGAGGCGGACCGGCTGAAGATCGTGCAGATGGACGTGGACCACAACCCGCGGACGGCGATCGCGTACGGGATTCTGTCGGTGCCGTCCCTGGTGGTCTTCCGCGGCGGTGAGCCGGTGAAGTCCATGGTGGGCGCGCGCCCCAAGCGCAAGCTGCTGGCCGAGCTGGCCGAGGCCGAAGTGCTCTGACAGGGAACCCGCACGCGGAAAGAGAAATACCCCGGACGAATTGACGTCCGGGGTATTTCTCTGCGTATATTGGATCCTTTCGCGACCACTCTGTCATTTAGGCATGACGGGATCGCGAGAATCTGTATAAGAGCACTGTAACTGGCGAGGGGCTGAATTGTCAACCGAGGAATTGCGGGAAGAGCAGCAATTCGTCTCCGGGCTGTACGCGCGCCTCGACGCGCTGCGCGAGGAGGCGGAGGCCGCCGTGCATGCGTCGTTGACGCAGGTCGGCAATGGTCTGCAGGCCCGGCTTGAGCGTGACGTCCTGGTGGCCGAGCGGTCCGGACTGCTGGCCGCCTTCAACGCGGGAGAGAACGGGCTCTGCTTCGGGAGGCTCGAATTCCGCGACGGCCGTGATCACCACATCGGGCGCATCGGAATCCGCGCGTCCGACATCGAACGCACCCCACTCGTGATCGATTGGCGCGCGGACGTCGCACGCCCCTTCTACCTCGCGACCGGTCATACGCCGATGGGGCTCCGCCGGCGCAGGCACATCACCACGGAGGGCCGCGACGTGACGGCCCTGCACGACGAGATCCTCGATCTCGGCGACACCACCCGCACCGGGCACGAGGGCGCGGACGCCGACGAGGTGCTGCTCGCCGCGCTCGACTCGGCCCGCACCGGGCGCATGCACGACATCGTGCAGACCATCCAGGCCGAGCAGGACCGCATCATCCGGGCCCCGCACCACGGCGTCCTCGTCGTCGAGGGCGGCCCCGGCACCGGAAAGACCGTCGTGGCGCTGCACCGTGCGGCGTTCCTCCTCTACGCCCACCGCCAGCTGCTCGCCAAGCGCGCGGTCCTGATCGTCGGCCCGAACCCCGCCTTCCTCGGCTACATCAGCGAGGTGCTGCCCGCGCTCGGCGAGACGGGCGTGCTCCTCTCGACGGTCGGCGAGCTGTTCCCCGGGGTGCGTGCCACCGGCACCGACACCCCCGAGGCCTCCGAGGTGAAGGGCCGCGCGGAGATGGCGGACGTGCTCGCCGCCGCCCTGCGCGACCGGCAGCAGACCCCCGAGCCCGGCGCCCCGCTGATCATCGAGCACGACGACGGCGACCTCGTCCTGGACTGGACGATCGCCCAGGAGGCGCGCGAGGCGGCCCGAGAGGCGGACGTCCCGCACAACCTCGGCCGGCCGCACTTCGCCTTCCGCATCATCGACATGCTCACCGAGCAGCTCACCGAACGGCTCGGCGCCGACCCGTACGGCGGCCCGAACTTCCTCGGCCCCGACGACGTGGCCCAGCTCGGCAAAGCGGTCGCCGCGAGCCCCGAAGTGCACGCGGCCATCGAGGAGTTGTGGCCGCAGCTCACCCCGGAGGGCTTCCTCGCGGACTTCCTCCAGGAGCCGACCCATCTGTCGGACGAGGACGCACGCACGATCCGGCGCCCGCGCGGCGGAGCCTGGACGGCCGCCGACGTCCCGCTGCTCGACGAGGCCGCCGAGCTGCTCGGCAGTGACGACAGCGCGGCACGGGCGATGGCGGAGGCCGAACGGGCCAAGCAGATCGCCTACGCGCAGGGCGTCCTCGACGTGTCGTACGCGTCCCGTACCTACGAGTTCGAGGACAAGGACGACGACGAGTCCGAGGTCCTGCTCGCGCACGACATCATCGACGCCGAGCGGATGGCCGAGCGCCAGGAGGAGGCCGACCACCGCAGCGCCGCCGAGCGCGCGGCGGCCGACCGGACGTGGGCCTTCGGGCACATCATCGTGGACGAGGCGCAGGAGCTCTCCGCCATGGCCTGGCGGCTGCTGATGCGGCGCTGCCCGACCCGCTCGATGACGCTGGTCGGCGACCCCGCGCAGACCGCCGAGGCGGGCGGCTGCGGCTCCTGGGAGACGATCCTCTCCCCGTACGTCGAGGACCGCTGGGAGTACACCCGGCTCGGCGTCAACTACCGCACGCCGGTGGAGATCATGGACGTGGCCGCCGAGGTGCCCCGCATGGAGTACCCCGAGTTCCAGCCGCCGAGTTCGGTGCGGTCCACGGGCGTGCTCCCCTGGGCGCGCCGCACCGACGACCTCGCCGCGGCCGTGGCCGACGCGGTGGCGGCCGAGACACGGGACGACGGCCGCCTCGCGGTGATCGCCCCGCGCGAGCTGCATGCGGAGCTCGCCGGAAAGCTCCCCGGTGTGACGGCCGGGGAGGCCCCGGACCTGACGCGGCCGGTCGTCATGATCGACCCGCGTCAGGCGAAGGGCCTTGAGTTCGACACGGTCCTGGTCGTGGAACCGGGCCGCTACGGCACGAGCGACCTGTACGTGGCCCTGACCCGGGCCACGCAGCGCCTCGGCATCCTGCACGCCGAGGAGCTGCCGGTGGCGCTCAAGCAGGTCGCAGCCACACCGTAGCCAGCGGTGGCAGGGTGAGGCGGATGGACGCGGGGCGGCCGTGCGACGCCACCGGCTCGGGCTTGACGGGGTCCGGGTTGGTGACGTCGCCGCCGCCGTAGGCCCCGGCGTCCGTGTTCAGGACCTCGTGCCAGGCGGTGAACTCGCCGGGCACGCCGAGGCGGTACTCGTGCCGCACCACCGGCGAGAAGTTCGAGATGGCCAGGAGCGGTGCCTCGTCCGTCTCCTCGTCGGCGTACCGCAGGAACGCGAAGACGTTGTCCTCGGCCGCGTCGCCCTCGACCCAGGCGAAGCCGCCGGGGTCGGTGTCGCGCTGCCAGAGGGCCGGCTCACGGCGGTAGACGGTGTTCAGGTCGCGCACGAGATCGCGTACGCCCCGGTGGTCGGCCTCCGCCCCGTACGCCGGATCGAGCAGCCACCAGTCGGGGCCGTGCCCCTCCGCCCACTCGGCGCCCTGGGCGAACTCCTGCCCCATGAAGAGGAGTTGCTTGCCCGGGTGGGCCCACATGAAGCCCAGGTAGGCGCGATGGTTGGCGCGCTGCTGCCACCAGTCGCCGGGCATCTTCGACACCAGGGACTTCTTGCCGTGCACGACCTCGTCGTGCGAGATCGGCAGGACGTAGTTCTCGCTGTACGCGTACACCATCGAGAACGTCATCTCGTTGTGGTGGAACTTGCGGTGCACGGGCTCCTTCGACACGTAGTCGAGCGAGTCGTGCATCCACCCCATGTTCCACTTCAGGCCGAAGCCGAGCCCGCCGAAGCCGCCGGGGCCCTGGTGGTGCGTCGCGCGGGTCACACCGTCCCAGGCCGTGGACTCCTCGGCGATCGTGACGACGCCGGGCGCGCGGCGGTAGACGGTGGCGTTCATCTCCTGGAGGAAGGCGACGGCGTCCAGGTTCTCGCGCCCGCCGTGCGCGTTCGGCGTCCACTGGCCGTGCTCGCGCGAGTAGTCCAGATACAGCATGGAGGCGACGGCGTCGACGCGCAGGCCGTCGATGTGGAACTCCTCGCACCAGTAACTGGCGTTCGCGACAAGGAAGTTGCGAACCTCCTTGCGGCCGTAGTCGAACTCCAGGGTGCCCCAGTCCGGGTGCGCCGCCCGGTCCGGGTCCTCGTGCTCGTACAGCGTGCGTCCGTCGAACTCCGCGAGCGCCCAGTCGTCGCGCGGGAAGTGCGCGGGCACCCAGTCCATCAGGACGCCGATGCCCGCCCGGTGCAGCGCGTCGACGAGGTACTTGAAGTCGTCGGGTGTGCCGAGGCGGGCCGTCGGCGCGTAGAAGCCGGTGACCTGGTAGCCCCACGAGCCGCCGAAGGGATGCTCGGCGACCGGCATCAGCTCGACGTGCGTGAACCCCAGGTCGGCGACGTACGCGGGCAGCTGCTCGGCGAGCTGTCGGTACGTCAGGCCGGTTCGCCAGGAGGCCAGATGGATCTCGTACACGGAGAGCGGTGCCTGGTGGACGGGCACCTCCGTCCGGCGCACCAGCCACTCCGCGTCATGCCACTCGTGGTGCGACTCGTGCACGACCGACGAGTTCGCGGGCGGGGTCTCCGTGCGGCGGGCCAGCGGGTCGGCGCGCAGCGTCTTCGAGCCGTCGGGCCTGGTGATCTCGTACTTGTACAGCTCGCCCTCGCCGACGGACGGCACGAACAGCTCCCAGACGCCGCTGCCGCCCAGCGAGCGCATCGGGAACCCGGTGCCGTCCCAGAAGTTGAAGCTCCCCACCACGCGCACACCCAGGGCGTTGGGCGCCCACACCGTGAAGCGGGTCCCGGTCGCTCCCTCGTGCACCATCGGGCGCGACCCGAGCGCGTGCCACAGCTGCTCGTGCCGGCCCTCGCCGATCAGATGCAGGTCGAGCTCGCCGAGCGCGGGCAGGAAGCGGTACGCGTCGTGGATCTCCAGCTCGGCGCCCTCGTACGTGATGTGGAGCCGGTAGTCCTCGGGGACCTCGCGCAGCGGGAGCACCCCGGAGAAGAACCCGTCCCCGTCGTCCCGCAGCTCCGCCCGCAGGTCCTTGGCGACGACGGTGACGGAGCGTGCGTACGGCCGCAGCGCGCGGAAGGCGATGCCCTCGGGCACGGCGTGGGCGCCGAGCACGCCGTGCGGATCGTGGTGCGTGCCGCCCAGGAGACGGGCACGGTCGTCCTGGGGGACGGGCGACTCGGGAGGCCCGGCCTTGGGCTGCTTCGACGGGTCGGGCAGCTTCGGCTGCTTCGGCTGCTTCTGCCGGGGCGGCTGGGGCGCCCGGCTGGCGGGCTCCGGCTTCCGCTTGCCCTTCTTGCTGGCCTCGTCGGACGGTTTGCGCGGCTGCGGGCGGGGGGTCACGGGGGAGCCTCCAGGGCGATGGCGGGTCAGTTCTCTTCGGTGGCGGGGCCGTTCGTGGCGAGGCGTTTGATCGCGGCGAGGGGGACGGGGAGCCAGTCGGGGCGGTGGCGGGCCTCGTAGAGGACCTCGTAGACCGCCTTGTCCGTTTCGTAGGCGCGCAGCAGGACCGGGTCCATGCGCGGGTCGAGGCCGGTGACCTCCGCGTACCCCGTGCAGTACGCCGCCCGGCAGTCGCCGGCCCACTGGGGCGCCCACGGCTCGTGGGAGCGTCCCGCGTAGTCGAAGGACCGGAGCATGCCCGCCACGTCCCGCACCGGCGGCTGCGGCATCCTGCGCTCGGCCAGCGGACGTGACGGCTCACCCTCGAAGTCGATGAGCGACCACTCCCCGGCGGGCGAGCGCAGGCACTGCCCCAGGTGCAGGTCACCGTGGATGCGCTGGGCCGTCCAGGTCTCCTCGCCCCGCCCCAGGTCGGCGAGCGCCTCGAAGGTGGTGCGCAGGGCGGGGGCGTACGGCTGCAGGGCGGGCACCGCCTTGGCCGCCGTGTCCAGGCGGTCGGCCATGCCCTCGGCGATCAGCTCCAGCTGGGCGCGGCCCAGCGTGACGGTGGGCAGGGCGCGGGCCAGCGCCTGGTGCACCTCGGCGGTCGCCCGGCCGAGTGCCCGCGCCTCGCCGCTGAAGTCGCGCCCCGCGGCGAGCTCCCGCAGGGCCAGCTCCCAGCCGTCGGACGTGCCCTTCAGGTAGGGCTGGAGCACGCCCAGGACGTTCACCTCGTCGGCAGCGTCCGCTCCGGCCCCCAGGAACCAGGCGGCGGGAGCGGGCACGCGCGTACAGCCCTCGCGGGCCAGCATCAGCGGCAGTTCCAGGTCGGGATGGGCCCCGGGCACGACGCGGCGGAACAGCTTCAGGATGAACGTGTCCCCGTACACCAGCGAGGAGTTGGACTGCTCGGCGCTCAGTACGCGCGGTGCGAGATCCGCGGCTATCTCCATGCGCGGGTCGCGCTCGAAGCGGAGCTTGCCGACGCGTGCCCGCATCCGCAGCGCCTCAAGGAGGAACCCGGTCATACGGGAGTCGTGCAGTGCTTCGTAGACCGTGAACCCGGTGAGCGGCCCCCGCGTCACATGCCCGATCAGCGCGGGGGCGAGCCGCGGCGGCAGCTCGCGCCGCACGCCGAGGAGGAGTTGGTAGCAGTCGCCGGGATGCGGCGGCGGGCCGCCCGCCTGCGCGGGCACCTGCGGCTGCCGGACCCGTACGAGCAGGTGCAGAAGGCCCGACTCGGAGGTGGGGGGCAGCAGTTCGGTCGCCGAGTGCACGGTGAGCTCGGCGAGGGGACGGCCTTTGCCCGCGAACCAGCGCTGTCGTGGCAGCCACGCGCGCAGCAGCGGATCGAGCGAGGCGAGCAGCGCGTCCGCGGTGATGCCCGGGCGGGTGACGGCTTCCGACATGGCGTCGCGTCCTTTCCGCGGTGCGGACAAGGGAGGAGTGCGGGAGTGCCGGTTGTGCGGGGAGAGTTCCCAGGGCGGGGCGGTGGAAACCGCCCCGCACCGGAGTCGCAGGGGTGGAGACTACGCCTGGTCCCTGCGCAGCCGGAACCAGTAGAACCCATGTCCGGCAAGAGTCAGCAGGTAGGGAAGCTCACCGATGGCCGGGAAGCGCACCCCGCCGATCAGCTCCACCGGGTGCCGTCCGTTGAAGGTCTGCAGATCCAGTTCCGTCGGCTGCGCGAACCGCGAGAAGTTGTGCACGCACAGCACGAGGTCGTCCTTGTACTCGCGCAGGAACGCGATCACCGCCGGATTCGACGACGGAAGTTCCGTGTACGAGCCGAGTCCGAAGGCGGGGTTCTGTTTGCGGATCTCGATCATCCGGCGTGTCCAGTGCAGCAGTGAGGAGGGGGAGGACATGGAGGCTTCGACGTTGGTGACCTGGTAGCCGTAGACCGGGTCCATGATGGTGGGGAGGTAGAGGCGTCCGGGGTCGCA